>NZ_SRJD01000009.1 GCF_004684935.1 Sporolactobacillus shoreae | reverse complement strand
GACACCATCGAATGCTTCGAAGCTCCGGATCACGGACGGGTACTGGGTGAACTCACAAAGAAGCAAAAGGCGCTCTATGATGCTCTCGGTGTAAGTTATCCATCGTTATAAATTCCGGGAATTCAGGTTTAAATGATTCACTAATTAGGCCAGTAAAAATTTATTGGGACTAGTATTCAAAATTAACAAATACACCGCCCATTTACTATGCCTGTCAATTTCCCAGCGATTTTAATAATTTGGATTATCGTTCGGAGAGATAGAGGGTGTTCAACTCATATAGCTTCCCAGGAACAGTATGAGTTGAATTTCGATTACCCGTACCCTTAACTTCATGAGCTGAAACGCCTGCCCATTGACTAGAGTCAATCAGTTTTCCATGGTCCCTGATCCATTTGGCAACAGATGAGTTAGCAGCAGGTATGTTTGAAGGAAAATAAAAATAATGAATCTTTCCCTCCTTAACGAAATCTTCGAGTTGTTCAGGCTTTAATATCGGGTCTGTGCCGTTAAATCCTCCGATCGCCATCACTGGTTTTCCCGTTTTGATGATATATGGTGCCGCGGTAGGCGCGTCAATCGTTCCGAAAAGAAACGTGCCCTCCGACTGATGGGTGGATAAATAATGAATCAATTGTCCGTTGGCGGATGCCTGAGGCACTTCACCTGCTCTGTTTGGGTTTGCCAGCTGAGGCCCTGCTTCAGGTAAAGTGTTGTTTCCTCCGAATATCATAGGGGTCAGCGACCAGTAAAGCGGTGCGGAGATAAGCAGAGCCAGGACAGCCATTTTCCCAAAAAAATGATTGCTCGGTTTTGAATGATAGTGAATCTTTTTTTCGTTCTTGAAGAAAATGTAGTTGAATAAAATGAACCCTGTTAAGGCAAGAAGAAACCCTAACGGGACATTATAGTAACCCACATAAACAGATTGGAGGGTGAGGGTCGACATCAAAGCCAATGGGAAAATATACGGTCTAAGCCCTGCGCGACTGTTGAATCGCTGAAGCATGGCAGGCCAGCCGATTCCACACAGGACAGCAATCGAAGGCGCAAGCATTATAAAATAGTAGCGATGGAAGAATCCAGCAAAGCTGAAAACAATTAAAGCGGGCATGAAACAAGCGACCCAAAAAAGAGATTCTCTCCCCATTCTTTCTTTATACCATGATTTTGGTGCCTTTTTTCTTAATATGAAAAAGATCGCCGGAATGCTGAGCAGTGCAAATGGAAGAAACCAGCTGATTTGGGTTCCGTAGCCTACCCGGAACAGTCGCGTCAGTCCAGCTAGAAAATTGGACTTTTGAGGGCTTTCCGCCTCTCGTTCACCTGAAAGTCCGGTAGATTGACCCATTAACCTTTGCGTGCCATTATACCCGAATGCCAGCTCCGTGACAGAGTTGCTCGTACTACTCCCGACATAGGGACGTGCCTGCTTTGAAAATGAATCGACAGTGAACGCCCATGAAAGAGAGATGGCCATCATCAGGCAGACGGCAAAAAAGAGGTTAAGCAGTTTTTTTCTGAAAAGTTCTTTCGAAGAAATCAGGTAAAAAAAGACAAATGCAGGCAAAATCAAATAGGCTTCCAGCATTTTGATGTTAAAGCCAATGCCTATAAATGCGAAAGCAAGCATCAGCCACACATTTTTCCACTTTTTTTGATCGACAGATTTGAAGAGAAAAAGAGTGCCAATGAGTAAAACCAATACCAATAGAGAATCCACGTTGTTTGTTCGGGATACTGCGACCGCGATTGGTGTGACAGCCATCAGCAGTGCTGCGATTCTTGCGCTGAACGCACCAAAAGAGGGTTTCACAAGAAAATAAATGAGTAACACCGAACCCGTTCCAGCCAGTGCCTGTGGTAGAATGACGCTCCACCCATGGACACCGAACTGCAGTGCGAAGGCTGACTGAATCCAGAACGCAAGGGGCGGCTTATCTATTGAGACGAATCCCGCCGGGTCAAAAGATGCGAAAAAGAAGTTGTGGAAATTCTGCACCATGCTGACTGTTGCGGCCATATAATAGGAGTTGACAAATTTTATGTTCCAGATGCCCCAAAGATTTAGGATTAATGACAGACAAACGATTAAAATTAAACAGCTATCCAGCCTTTTTAACAGCCGTTTCAAGATGACTCCTCATTCCAAAAAAATAAGTTATTTGCCAAAGCTAGTTTATTGTACAATTTTAAAATGAACACAAACTGAAATTTTCGATAATCAAGATTCGCTCTGAAATTATAGTATAAAGTACATACGGATCGCAAGAGCTCAAGATGATTTTAAATACAATGATTGCTATTATCTGTCATGAGTTAAATCATTTTGGTTTCCCCGGGACTGATTTGTATGTTTGTTCTTTACGAAACGGGAAACTATTTGTCTCTGGAGTGCATCACCGTACAATAAAAAAAATCCACCTGAAAAACAAATGATCGCTCCTCCCAGCAGTCCACCGGCGACCACATCACTTGGGTAATGCACGCCTAAATAAATTCTTGAAACCATAACAAGACAAATGATACAGATCGCTGGAATGATTATTAGAAGCTGAAGGTAAACTTTTTTCAAATAAATGACGGTCAGAGCTGCCAGCGTGCCATAGAATAGTGTCGCAGCGACGGAATGACCACTCGGATAACTGAATCCCGTTTCGGATATAATCCGGTGAATCATCGGACGGGGGCGTCCGATGATTGTTTTCAGTATTGGATTGATAATCGCTGCTCCGAGAATCAGAGTAAAGGTGTACCAGACTGCCGCCCCATAGTGCTTATTTTGAAACAGGAATATAACTAGAAGAACGGAAAGCAATACTATGATAGCCGGACTACCCATCTGAGTTGCAGAGATCATTAGACTGGTATTCGGAGGACTAATCTGGGCCTGAAGCGCCTGTATCAAATAAAAATCGACATTTCCGATTCTGTGGACATTCTGAGCAATTGTGACGCTTTCCAAAGTAAATAAAAGCAGTGCAATACTTCCAATGATAAAAAACAGATTTATCTTTAATTGACTGAAAGTCTTCATTGATAACAACCCCACCCGGTCCAATATCTTTTATTACACCAACTGCAATAACTCTCTCAGTCTACAAGCTGCCGCTTAATTTGTCATTGGACTTTAATGAGGGGTCCATTAATTAATTATGAGATAAATCTAATGTTTGTTTTAATCCCAATGCCTGCCTGCAGGATTTAATTGGCATCGGTAACTTTCGACTGCTCACAAATCCGCTCATTCCGCAGTTACTGACTCTGTTGCCTCTTCCGCTCATGGTGAACGAGTTGATGAACTGTTCATTCATGATCTGTTCATATTGAACGGTTATAATGATACCAGTATCTGAAAGGGAAGATGAATATCATGAACAGTATTCTGATTGTCGACGATGACCCTAATATCCGTGAGCTTGTTACCGTTTTTCTACAAAAAGAGGGATTGTCGTGTATTGAAGCTTCTGATGGCAGTGTCGCACTCGATCTTCTGAGTCAGGAGCAAATTGCATTGATCGTACTGGATATTATGATGCCGGAAATGGATGGATGGACCTTCTGCAGAAAAGTCAGGGAATCATACGGGCAACTTCCTATTCTGATGCTGACGGCGAAGGGTGAAACGATGCAGAAGGTTAAAGGTTTCGAATTAGGAGCTGATGATTATCTCGTCAAACCATTTGAACCGATTGAACTTGTCGTACGTGTTAAGGCTTTGCTGAAGCGATACCAAATTTCCGCCTCACAAACCATTCATATTGGAAAGCTCCGACTCGACCGAAAGTCATATGAAATCATTTCAGGGGCTGAGCAGATGAGATTGCCAATGAAAGAATTTGAACTGCTTTTTATGTTGGGTGGAACACCCGGTAGAACTTTTACCCGTGATGATCTGATTGAAAATATATGGGGCTACGACTATGATGGCGATGAGCGAACAGTGGATGTACATATAAAGAGGCTGCGCGAACGTTTTTCAGGTGAGAAATATGGATTTCGAATTAAGACGGTTCGCGGTCTGGGCTACAGATTGGAAGAATGCGAATGAGACAACTCAAAATAACTCTGTTCATCTTCTCCATATTTTCTGTCCTCAGCCTTTTCTGGATCTTTTTCTATTTTCTGATCAGCTTGATTACGGGATACTATCATGTGTCACTAAACCCATTTGTACTGCACATTGCCAGTTCCATCCTGGGTGTCGTCTCATTTGGCATTTTGAGCAATATTATCGGATATTTTCATAAGCCCAAACGGTTAAGCTATTTTCAGGCTATTATCCAGGCTCTGCGCCAGATGGCAAAAGGTAATTTTGAGGTTGATCTGGATCTGCCATTCTCGCCTCCGGGACCGAATATTAAGACAAATCCGTTTATACAACTGGCGGACAGTGTGCATTATATGGCAAAGGAACTGGGACAGCTGGAACGTGTCCGTCAGGAGTTTATTTCAAATGTTTCGCATGAGATCCAGTCTCCGCTGACCTCAATCAAGGGTTTTGCCAAGGCGCTTGAAAGCACGGATTTACCTGAAGAAAAACGCCAGCATTATTTGCAGATCATCCAGTCCGAGAGCGACCGATTATCGAAACTCAGCGACAACCTTCTCAAGCTGACTGTGCTTGAGAATAACCGGCACCCGATACATGTAGAAACCTATAGGGCAGATCGACAGATCAGGGAGGTTCTTCTCGCGCTTGAGCCTCAGTGGAGCAAAAAAAACCTTGATTTGGTGATTGAACTGGATCCGGTCATTCTCGAAGCGGATCAGGATCTGATGAACCAGGTATGGATGAACTTAATTCAGAACAGCATCAAATTTACTCCGGAAAAGGGTAAAGTTACTGTGAAACTGAACCGTCAGAAAGATAATGTTATCTTTGAAGTGTCGGACAGCGGCATAGGTATACGTCCGGAAGACCGCATTCACCTTTTTGAGAGATTTTATAAAGCGGACCGTTCACGTGTAAGAACAGAAGGAGGAAACGGTTTGGGACTTTCAATTGTCAAGAAAATTGTGGATGTGCATCATGGAATAATCCAGCTCGACAGTAAGGACGGATTGGGAACGACAGTAACGGTTATTATGAATAACAAAGGAAATTAATAATAGGAGAAATTAAAGCCATGGTCAGTCTGATTCATGGCTTTAGTTCATTGAAATTAATACGGCGCGTCAACCGGACGCACCGATTGTAGCGGCGATCAACCCACCGACTGTGGAGAGGACAAGAGCGGCAATCATAATATAAATCACTATTTTGAAAAGCTTCTTTTGCAATTAGAGGAATTCTCCTTCCGCAGAGATCTTTAAATGTGACAAATAACTCTATTAAATTATATACGGTTCGCTGCTCTCTTTTCAACCACTGCTTCTCCGCATACATTATGATAAAATAAACTAAAGATTCCTGACGGTGTTTGGATCCGGTGGGGAAAAAGCTAAATAGGGCAGGAACGGGTGACTTTTGTGCTTATTAACAAAGACAGGCTAGTTAATACGTTTTTTGAGTTGGTAGAAGTGGATTCCGAAACAGGAAATGAAGCCAGTATTTCAAAGTTACTCAAGGAGAAATTTACTGAGCTTGGCTTTGATGTAAAAGAAGATAATGCAAAGGCATTAACGGGTCACGGAGCAAATAATCTGATTGGCACACTGCCTGGAAATGTCACTGGGACGCCGATTTTCTTTGGCTCGCATATGGATACGGTTTTTCCCGGAAAGAAAATTAAACCATCGGTTATCGACGGAAATATTGTCTCAGATGGGACGACAATTCTCGGCTCAGATGACAAAGCCGGACTTTCTGCTCTCATCGAAGCATTCAGCGTGGTTAAAGAAGACCAAATTCAGCATGCAGAACTGCAAATCATCATTACTATCGGAGAAGAATCAGGCCTGCTTGGGGCAAAGGCGCTGGATACCAGCCTGATTCACGCGGATTATGGATTTGAGCTCGACAGTGACGGACCGGTCGGTGACATTGTCATCGCAGCTCCTTATCAGACAAAGTTCAAAGTAGATTTGTTCGGCAGGACAGCTCACGCAGGAATTGCACCGGAGAAAGGAATATCCGCGATAACGATGGCGGCGATAGCAATCGCCAGAATGCCGCTCGGCCGGATCGATGAAAGCACAACGGCAAATATCGGAAGTTTTGAAGGTGGAAAGGCGACTAATATTGTTTGCGACAATGTCCGGATTCTTGCTGAGGCACGTTCCCTGGAGAGATCAAAATTAGATCAGCAGGTCGGGCTTATGAAAGACGCATTTGAGCAGACTGCTTCAGAGATGGGCGGTCATGCGAATGTTGATATTCAGTTTATGTATCCGGGTTACCGGTTTGACCCTTCAGAAGAAATTGTACAATTGGCTGAAAAGGCCGTAGCGTCTGTCGGAAGAACCGCAAAAATGCTGAGCAGCGGCGGCGGGAGCGACGCAAATGTAATCAATGGGAAGGGCATTAAGACGATTAACCTCGGAGTGGGTTATGAGAAGATTCATACTACTCAAGAGAGAATGCCGATTACTGAACTTGTGAAGACAAGTGAATTGGTACTTTCCTTGATCAGCCTGTCAAAAAAGTGATCAGGGTCGTACAGTCATCAATCCGGGTAAGGTGATCCTATTGGGAGAGATTAATAAAAGAGGACGTATCATTTTTCATATTGATATGAACAGTTTTTATGCTTCTGTTGAGATTGCACTACATCCTGAATGGAAAGGGAAGCCACTTGCCATTGCCGGAAAACCGGAAGAACGGCATGGAATTGTTGTTACCAGCAGCTATGAAGCGAGAAAAATGGGCGTGCGGACGACAATGACTATTCAAGAAGCAATGAAAAGATGTCCGGGCCTTATCGTCAAGCACCCTGATTTCGTGCAGTATAGAGCGATGTCTGAGAGGTTGTTTCAGCTGCTCGGTCAATATACACCTTTGGTTGAAAAAGCTTCGATTGATGAGGGATACCTGGATATGAGTGATCAGTTGAAGAATACCCGCGGACCGGAAGTTGCTCAGAAAATACAGCTTCAAATCAAGCATGATCTGGGGTTGCCCTGCAGTATCGGTATCGCACCGAATAAATTTCTGGCAAAAATGGCGTCAAATATGAAAAAACCGCTCGGAATTACGATTCTCCGGAAACGTGAGCTAAAGGAGATACTGTGGCCGATGCCAATCGGACAGATGCATGGCATCGGTCCGAAAACTGAAGAACAGTTGAAAGCTATGGGCGTTGTAACGATTGGCGATCTGGCTGCCTCTGATTCAAAGAAAATCGCAGCTCGTTTCGGGATTTTCGGAAAGCGGCTGTTTGAACATGCTAACGGAATCGATGACCGACCGGTGGATCCGGATGCCTGGAACAGTTATAAAAGTATCGGACATTCGGTGACACTGACAAGGGATACAATCTCTCTGAGTATCATCTCTGAAACATTCGATCGTCTGTCAAAAAAAATTGCTGAAAAGATCAGGAGAGAGCATGTTGTCAGTTATGAATTAACTGTTATGATCCGTTACCAGGACTGGAAAACGGTGACCCGTCATCTTTCAACAGTTCAGCCTTTATATTCGCAGGAAGAAATTAAAAATAATGCATTGAAGGTTTTCAAAAAAAACTGGAGTGGGGAAGCAGTACGCCTTCTTGGAATAACCTTGTCCGCTTTTCAGACTGTTGGCGCCTCTACCAAACAGCTTGATCTGTTTTCATATGAGCGAGATGCTGTAAAGGAGCCATTAATCAATCTGGTGGATCAGCTAAACGAACAGTTTGGGGATGGTGCCTTAAAACCGGCAGCTGCGCTGTTTGAAGAAAAGCGTCTGGGTTCGTCGGAGAATGAGCGAAAATAATAAAGATAGATTCGATGATTTAGCAAAGGGTGGATAGAATGGATTTTACTTTTCTTGGAACAGGGGCGGGAATGCCCGCAAAAGAAAGGAATGTAACCTCACTTGCCATGGGATTTCCGGAATATGACGGTGATCTATGGCTTTTTGACTGCGGTGAGGGCACTCAACGTCAAATACTTTATACTTCTGTCAGGATGACAAAGTTGACGGCGATCTTTGTGACACATCTTCATGGGGACCATCTATTCGGCCTTCCGGGTATACTGGGAAGCCGCTCATTTCAGGGAGCCGAGACTCTGCTGACTCTGATCGGGCCGGTCGGACTCCGGGAATATGTGGAAACATCGCTGAAGTTGTCAGGAACCCATCTTCACTACCCGATTGAAATCAGGGAAATTGGACAGAACGGCCCGGTTTACGAAAATGATCACTTTCAAGTGGAAACTGCCGAGCTTGATCATGGGATTCAATCATTTGGTTACCGGATCACTGAAAAGGATATTCCTGGCGAGCTGCTCGTAGACAAATTGAGAATGAATGGCGTTGAACCAGGGCCAATATATGGGGAATTCAAATCAAAGGAATGGGTGACTCTTCCAGATGGCCGTCAACTAAAGACCTCCGATTTTTTAAGTCAGAAAAGAAAAGGCAGACGCACTGCCATCATCGGCGATACACGGCCTTGCGCCTCGGCTTTGAGACTGGCAGATCAGGCCGATCTTCTTGTGCATGAATCGACATTTAGAAATAATGCCTTGAAATTAGCCCATGACTATCATCATTCAACTTCGGTTCAGGCCGCAGAAATCGCTAAAAAAGCGAATGTAAAGAAACTGATATTGACCCATCTGAGTTCAAGATATCAAAAAGCGGATCAGCTGGCACTACTTGCAGAGGCAAAACAGATTTTTCCTCAAAGCAATCTGGCTAGTGATTTTTCTGTTTTTCATTTAGTACGGCAATCGAAAGACTAAATATATTCTGGAAGTGTTTTTTTCTAGTAAAAATGAGATAAAAAAAAGATTCCTCAATAGTGAGGAATCTTTTTGATTAACTGGGATATTTTATTAATTATTTCGAAAGATCATAGCCTGGTGCGCCGTGTTCGCTGACATCAAGACCAGCTTCCTCAGCTTCAGCAGAAACGCGGAGTCCAATGGTTGCTTTGATGATACCAAGAACAATCAGAGATGCGACCGCAACAAAAGCGAATGCAGCCAGTACGCCAGTCACCTGAACGCCAAGCTGATGCCAGCCGCCACCATAGAAGAGACCCGGCTTGCCGACACCAGCCATTTTAACCAGAGCAGGTGCTGCAAGGAATCCGGTGGAAATGGTTCCGATGACACCGGCAACGCCGTGAACAGAAACTGCGTAGATCGGATCATCAAGCCCCTTGGCTTCGAAGAAGAGGGCGGTCCAGTAAGTAAATCCACCGGCTACAGCGCCAATAACGATGGCTGCCCATGGTTCAACGAAAGCACAGGAAGCGGTGATCGCAACCAATGCCGCGAGGACACCGTTGCACATTGCGCCGATGTCTGCTTTTTTGGAAAGGATCATAGCAGTGAACAGTGCCCCAAGAGCGCCTGCAGCTGCTGCGAGGTTTGTGGTCAGAGCGACATAGCCAAAGAACTGGCCGTTGCCTACACTGACAGTACTGCCGGCGTTGAATCCGAACCAGCCGATCCACAGAATGAAGGTACCTAAGTAAACAAAAGGAATATTATGTGCGGGAAGTGCTTTTGGTTTTCCATCCACGAACTTGCCGATTCTGTGGCCAAGAAGCAGAGTACCGATCAGAGCCGCAGTAGCACCTTGGAGGTGAACGACTGTTGAGCCGGCAAAGTCCTGCATCTGCCAACCATTGAGACCGAGCCAGCCATCAGCGTTCCAAACCCAGTGGCCGACAACAGGATAAATAATAGCGACGAAAACTGTTCCGAAAATGAAATAAACGGAAAGCTTGGCGCGTTCAGCAAAACCACCCCAGGCGATAGCCAGAGAAACAGCTGCGAAAGCCATCTGGAACAGCCAGAAAGCTGAATCATGACCGTTTGTCACGCCACCGATGAAAAATTGGTTCAAGCCAATAATTTTGCTGCCGGTACCAAATTCAATACCGTAACCGACTGCCCAGTAGACGATGGATGCTACTGCAAGAGTGATGATTTGCTTGCCAGTAATATGACCGGCATTTTTCGCGCGCAGCGATCCAGATTCAAGAAAAGCAAACCCAGCCTGCATTAAAAGAACTAAAATTGCTGCAATCAAAATCCATAGTGTGTCTGCGCTTAACGACAGATCCTTCATTTATCTATTGCTCCCCTCATCTAAGATGCCATAATTATAACATATCATGTTAGTAAAAGTTACAACAAAATATTAAAAATATTCTTTTATTTTTGAAAGCCTTTCCAAAAAGATACATTTTGTACACTTTTTTATGTTAATTTTATACAGAAGTTCATTTATATTTACAATTATCTGCACTATTTTTCGATACATTTTATTTACAAGTTCCTCTATAATTAGGTCAGTTATGATGACGGGACATTCCAATTATTAATTAGAGGATGTGGAAGAATGTTCAAAGACAGTATTATAGTCATTACAGGCGCTTCAAGCGGGTTGGGAAGGGAAACGGCGCTTCTTTTCTCAGAAAAAGGAGCGTTGACGATCCTCCTCGCAAGAAACAGGGAAAAGCTTGACGGTCTTAAAAAGGAAATTGAAAAGTCAAATGGCCGTTCAGATTGTTTTTGCCTTGATGTGGGCGACACAGATCAGGTAGCCAGCGTATTTGGTAAAATAATCGCAAAATATCAAAGAATCGATGTACTGATTAACTGCGCGGGTTTCGGAAAATTTGAGTACGTCGTTTCCTCCAAAACGGATGATATAAAGAATATGTTTGAAGTTAACGTCATCGGTCTCATTGCCTGTACTCAGGCTGTGCTCCCGCAGATGATCAGCAGGGGACACGGCCAAATTGTGAACATCGCTTCGATTGCTGGAAAGATAGCTACACCAAAATCTGCAGTTTATTCAGCCTCAAAAAATGCCGTGATTGGTTTTTCAAATGGTCTGAGGCTTGAAATGGAACAGAACGGTGTCTTTGTCACAGTAATCAATCCCGGGCCTATTCGAACGCCCTTCTTTAAAGTTGCAGACCCGGATGGAGTCTATACGGCAAATATCGGTCGGTTCATGCTTGATGCACGTTACGTTGCAGAAAGAATCCTTGAGGCTGTCATCAGAAAAAAAAGGGAAATAAATCTACCTTGGTATATGGGGGTCGGTGCCTGGCTGTATCAGCTTTGGCCATGGGCCGTTGAGAAAATCAGTGGACGATGGTTCACGCTCAAATAACTGATGGGTACCGGCCGGATATGCTTTGCAATATTGATAGGAATAGGCTATCATAAACGTGTAAGAAAACGCTTACATGTTTATTTTTTATATGCAGGCACATAAGACGGGAGGAGTCAGAATGCAAGCTGAAAAAAAAGCATCCGCAAAAGACATGACCGCTCTTAAGGCAAGTTGGATCTATCAAAAAATGCAGGAGATCCGGCAGTTTGAAAACGCAGTCCATGAAATCTTTGAAAAGGGAGAAATTCCGGGATTTGTGCATCTTTACGCCGGTGAAGAAGCTGTTGCGGTGGGAGTCTGTGCCCATCTGACAGACAAAGACAGTATCACAAGCACCCACCGCGGACACGGGCATTGTATCGCAAAAGGTTGTGACATAGATGGAATGATGGCGGAAATATTCGGCCGTTCAACAGGACTGTGTAAGGGAAAGGGGGGGTCAATGCATATTGCCGACGTTTCAAAAGGAATGCTTGGAGCAAATGGTATTGTAGGAGCTGGTTTGCCGCTTGCAATCGGTGCCGGATTGACAGCCAAGGTTAAGAAAACGGATGACGTAGCTGTTTGCTTCTTCGGTGACGGAGCGAGCAACCACGGTACATTTCATGAAGCGGTGAATATGGCAGCTATTTGGAAACTGCCTGTTCTTTTTGTCTGCGAAAACAACGGATTTGGAGAGGCCTCCACTTTTGACTATGCCGCGGCAACGGACAGGATCTCTGAGTACGCGAAAGCTTATAAAATTGTCGGTGAAACCGTGGACGGCCGTGATCTTCCCTCAGTGTACGAAGCAGCGGGAAATGCTGTGGCACGCGCGAGAAGAGGCGAAGGGCCCACCATCCTGGAGTGTCTGACTTATCGTGATTACGGGCATTTCGAGGGAGACACTCAAACTTATAAAGATAAGGATGTCCAGGACCGGGCACTTAATGAAGATGACGCGATTCTGAGATTCCAGAACTACGCAAAATCAAATCGACTGCTTGGCGAAGATGAGATCAAGACCATTGATGCTTTGGTCAAAGCTGAAATAGATCATGCGATCAAATTTGCTGAAGAAAGTCCGTTTCCTGACGCGTCGCAAGTAACGACAGATGTCTATGTCTCCTATTGATTTCCATCCGAAAAAATCCGGAGGTGAATATTCATGACAATAAAAATGTCTTATTCAGATGCGATTAATGACGCAATTCGGCTGGCCATGCGTAAAGATGAAAACGTTATCTTAATCGGAGAGGACGTGGCCGGAGGCGCTGAAGTTGATCATTTACAGGACCAGGGCGCCTGGGGTGGTGTTTTCGGTGTGACTAAAGGGATTGTAGAAGAATTCGGGCGCGGCAGGGTCATTGATACACCTATTGCCGAAGCGGGGTATATGGGGGCTGCTGTCTCAGCCGCCGCAACGGGATTGCGGCCAATTTCAGAACTCATGTTTAATGATTTCATCGGAAGCTGTCTGGATGAGGTTATGAATCAGGCTGCTAAATTCCATTACATGTTCGGCGGGAAAGCGAAAGTCCCATTAACTATCAGAACGATTGACGGAGCCGGATTCAATGCGGCGGCGCAGCATTCACAAAGCCTTTACGCACTGTTCACACATATACCGGGACTGAAGGTTGTTGTTCCAAGCAATCCGTCTGATATGAAAGGTTTGCTTCTTAACGCGGTTTTTGATGATGATCCAGTCATTGTTTTTGAAGATAAAACACTTTACGGAATGAAGGGAGAAGTCGAAGAAGGCTTTTACACGATTCCTTTTGGCAAAGCTGAAATTAAACGGGCAGGTAGTGACCTGACCATAGTGGGTATAGGCAAACAGGTACTGACGGCATTAAAGGCCGCTGACCAACTGGCGAAAAAGGGATTTGAAACAGAAGTCATTGATCCAAGAACGCTTTCGCCTTTGGATGAAGAGACAATTATTAACTCTGTAAAGAAAACAGGACGCCTTATCATTGTTGACGAGGCTTATCCAAGATGCAGCGCGGCGACAGACATTGCAGCGATTGTAGGCGACAAAGCATTTGATTATCTGGATGCCCCAATCAAAAGGGTGACAGCACCGCACAGTCCCGTTCCATTCTCTCCTCCTCTGGAAAAGCTCTATATGCCTTCACCGGAAAAAATCATCAACGCGTTCAGTTTGATGGTCGGTGATAAAGTTTTTACAACGGCATGAAATTAAAGATTAGTTTGATTTAATAAAGGAGGGCACAGCTTCTGTGTTTTCCTCCTTTTGATCAGAAAGGAGTGGGCCAAGATGGCGACGGAAATAATTATGCCCAAAATGGGCATGGGAATGGAAGAAGGAACAGTTGTAGAGTGGCTGAAACGCACGGGTGATTCAGTTAAAAAGGGAGAATCGGTGGTTTCTATCAGTTCGGACAAAATTGAGAAGGATCTTGAAGCACCTGAAGACGGAGTCCTGATCGATATTGAGGCCGACGTGGATGCGGTTGTGCCCATTGGGCAGGCGCTCGGATACATTGGGGTAGAGGGGGAGTCTGTCGGTCACGAATCTGCTGGATCCCCTGAGGCTTCTATAATGACAAAGGAAACCGTTTCAAATGTGGTTGTAAGTCCTTCTCTACCAGATCTGTCTGAAAAAGACCAACCGCGTCTGCGTGTTTCACCTGCGGCAAGAAAACTGGCAAAAACGGGAAACGTGGATCTGAACAAAGTAGCCGGCACCGGTCCCGCAGGCAGAATTACAAAAATTGATGTGGCAGCGGTAATTGAAGAAATGAAGCGTCAGCCAGCCGCGATTTCTCAGCCTTCCGTCCAAGAAATTGGGAACGCGCCTCTAATTGGCGGTACAACAAAAAAAGTGACCGGCATGAGAAAAGTGATTGCTCAGCACATGCTTGAAAGCCTTCAGAAGACCGCTCAGCTGACGTTGCAGACAACGGCGGACGTCACTGATCTAATCGACTTCCAGAAAAAAGCCAGAGAAGCATATGTGATCAATGATGAAGTTAGACTGACGATTACTGATTTCATTGCCAAGGCAGTGGTCAATGCCCTGCTTGATCATAAGGAAATGAACGCGGTTTATCAGGATGATTCGATTACAACATTTAATGATGTTCATCTAGGGGTCGCCGTGGCTCTTAGTGAAGGCTTAGTTGTACCTGTCATAAGAGATGCGGGCAAGAAAACATTAAGCGCTATCTCACGGGAAATTCGTAGAGCGAGTCAGGCAGCTCGAAAGGGTAGTCTTGACACGCTTCAGCTCAGCGGGTCAACGTTCTCAATAACTTCACTTGGAACCTATGGGATTGGTTTCTTCACTCCGGTCCTCAACCCACCAGAAATTGGTATTCTCGGTGTTGGGACAATCAGTGACCGACCGGTTTATACCGGAGACGAGCTGCAGAGAAGAAGTCTGCTCCCGCTAAGCCTGACTTTTGATCATCGGGCAATTGACGGCGCTCCTGCTGCGGCCTTTCTTGTGGCAGTTAAGGCCAATCTGGAAGCCCCTCTTAAACTCGTACTCTAATCTTAATAAAAAAGATGAAACATAGGCGAACGGTTCGTTCCGGATAATATATCCGGAATTTTTTTTAATGAACCCGAATCCAAATAGTGTCAGTCTGCTTTTCTGTTATATTCTCCAGTAAAAAGGTTACAATTAATATAAGTTAGTTAATTGGCAGATGGCTATTAATGTATTAGAATTTTATTGAACAGAACTAATATTGTATCCATGCTTAAGGGGAATTGTCATGCCGAAATCAAGGTATTTTCGTTTTGCCGTTTGGGTTTTAATCACTTTTGTGATCTTGCTTGTTGGTTCAAAACTGACCTTTATACTCAGCCCGATCGGTGTTCTGTTTACCTCACTCGCGGCGCCGCTGATAATCTCCGGATTGCTCTATTATCTTTTGAGGCCTTTGGTGAGGGGACTCGTCAGTTTAAAAATCCCAAAAATTATCGCAATTCTTATCATTTACCTGATCGCGATCGGGCTCATCGCCTTTCTCATTTTCTGGTTCGGGCCGCTTCTTTATAATCAATTTCTGTCATTGG
Organism: Sporolactobacillus shoreae; assembly: GCF_004684935.1. Taxonomy (GTDB): domain Bacteria; phylum Bacillota; class Bacilli; order Bacillales; family Sporolactobacillaceae; genus Sporolactobacillus; species Sporolactobacillus shoreae. The sequence continues at coordinate 110,857 of NZ_SRJD01000009.1, read as the reverse complement.
TTACAAGCATGCCTGGCCTGATCAATCAGTTGGGATATCAACTCAGTAACTTTCAAAATAGTGAACTGTTCTCTAAGCTGAATCTTAACGGTATCTCATATATGGACATCACCAGTAAGTTCTCCAGTTCTCTTTCATCAGTTGTGACGTCTGTGGGGAATAACGTTCTGTCAATCGCTCAGTCTGTGACCGGCACCATGTTGATCATAGTGACGGTTCCGTTTATTCTATTCTACCTGCTGAAAGACGGGGACAGGATGTCTCACGGAGTAATGAATTTTATTCCGGAAGAACATAGGGAAAAAGCAAAAGAAATTCTGACGGATATGGATGAGGCGTTGAGCGGTTATATCCAGGGACAGATGATCGTTTTGCTCTTTGACTTTGTTTTCATTTATATATGGTACTTAATTATTGGGCTTAATTATTCTCTGGTTCTGGCACTCGTCATTCTATTTACCAACGTGATTCCGTTCATTGGATCCTTTATAGCGACCGTTCCCGCAGTGATTGTCGCTTTTATTCAGGAGCCGATTCTGGCTGTCTATGTCATCGTCGGGGTGATCGTCGTTCAGCAAATCGAAGGGAATGTGGTCTCTCCTTTTGTGATGGGGAAAAAGCTGGATGTCCATCCGCTGACCATCATCTGTATTTTACTTGTAGCTGGTAACCTGGCGGGAATTATCGGCATGTTGCTGGCTATTCCCGTTTACGCTGTCTGCAAGGTCATTGTGACGCGGGTTTATCAATTGATTCAGCTGCGCCGTAAGTAAAGTGTCTATATATCCGAAATCATTCAGACTTGAAGGGCTCCCTGAACTGGGAGCTCTTTTTTCAGCAAATCTTCAGATTCTGTTGCTAGACTGTGGATTGTTAAGTAAAAAGACAGTTTAACTGGAGGTTATTTTATGGGAAAACTAAGCCCGAAGTGGATCGCCTTGTGTACGGCAACGATCGGACTTGCTTATACTGCGGGATATATTGTAACCGAGCCTAAGGCGGTTGCTGTTTCATCGGCTGTTCAGGCAAACGTGAACCCGGTTCAAACGCAACCGAGCTCAAACACTTCCGATCAGAGCAGCCAAAGTTCCAGCACGGCTTCTTCCAGCACAGCATCTTCCAGTCAGCCGGCGCAGAATAAATCCGGTTATAAGGATGGCACTTTCTCTGGCCAGGGAATGAACAGAATTGGTTCTGTTGCGGTGAGTGTGACTATTAAACAAGGGAAGATCACTAATGTACAGATTACGGATTGTACAACGTCATATCCTCAAAGCCTGATTGATCCACTGCCCGGGCAGGTTGTCTCCCGGCAAAATGTTTCTGTTGATAATGTTTCCGGAGCGACGGAAAGCACGGATGATTTTGTCACCGCTGTGACTCAGGCATTGCAACAGGCAAAGGCATGAGTTGTGCGGCCAGGTGAGGGGAGGTATCTGATGCCGATGCATTGTAAAAAACGTTTTATCTGTATGGATACCGTTGTAACGATACAGATCATTTCCGGTGAAAGCAAGGATCATCTTGACGCGGAGATCGATAAGGCCGTCGCAATGTTTTATCAGGTGGAGCGGATTTGCACCAGATTTGATCCAGAAAGTGAATTAATGAAGCTTTCAAGCCAAACAGGGGTCTGGGTATCTGTATCCCGGATTTTATATTCAGCCATTCGTTTTGCGGTTGAAACAGCGCGCGAAACGGGCGGTGCCTTTGATCCTTCAATAGGAAGAAAACAGGAACAAAGGGGTTTTAATGAAAATTATTTATCCGGTAAAACAATATCATCTGAATTTGCAGATGTTGAAAATACGAGCTATCGTGACATTATTATTGATGACAAGCGTCAGGCTGTTTTATTAAAGAAGCAGATGGTCATCGATTTGGGGGCGGTGGCAAAAGGGCTGGCGATTGATCTTGCCGCTCAGGAACTCCATGCGCGCAGTTACAAAAATTTTTTGATCAACGCGGGGGGAGATCTGTACGCCTCCGGTTCTGATGAAAATGGAGAACCCTGGATCGTGGGCATCAGACATCCCATTCGGAACAGAGAGCTTGCCGGGACGATCCGTCTCACCGATGCGGCAATTTGTACTTCAGGAGATTATGAACGTTTGAGCCCTGTCTTACCAGGCGAGAATCATATACTGGATCCTCATAAAAATCAATCGCCTGATGTGCTGGCAAGCTGTACAGTGATTGCGCCATTTGCGATGCTGGCCGACTCTTTTTCAACAGCGGCATTTGTCATGGGAATGGATTCAGGAGTTAGGAAGATGGAAAAAATGAATCTCGATTGCTTGATGATCAGCCGATCTATGTCATTTGTTTCAACAAAAAAATTTAAGGAGAAATGGTCATGGCAGGATTAGGAACGACTACCAAAACCGCACGCAATTATCGTGTGGAAACACGAACCGAGCTGAAACGTCAGTCTAAGAAAAAGCATACCTTTAGTTTCACCAAATTCGTTAAATCTCCAAAAGGAATTGTCTTTTTTATTATCTTATTACTTTCTGTTATTGGCCTTGCATATCCGAATAGTTCCGGAGGAGTTAACAATATTATACTTTCAGTAGGCACGGGATTGTTCATGGATTTTGTTATCGCTTATGTGATGTATCGCCCCAAATTTTTTTCGGATGGAGCGCTCATTACAGGATTGATTATCGGGGGTATACTAGGGTCGGCCGTTCCGTGGTATCTGGTGATGTTCGCCACGATTGTCGCACTTGCCATGAAGCATCTTTTCAAGGACAAGAGAAAGCCTGTTTTTAATCCGGCGGCAATCGGTCTTCTTGCCAGTGCAACACTGTTTTCTACCGGGGAGAGCTGGTGGAGCGGATTATCGATGCTTCCCGCCTGGACGGCTGTTCTTATGATCGCGGGAGGTTTCTATCTGGCGAATAGAATAAATAAATTTCCTCTCGTTTTCTCTTTTCTTGCGGTCTACGTCTTATTCTTTATGATTGCCGGACTGGCAGGTGTTCCCGAGGCGGGATACGCGCTCCGCATGCCTTATATGAATGCCGCCTTATTCCTTGCATTTTTTATGCTCACTGATCCGCCAACTTCTCCAGCCAAAGACGGTGAACAAATCGTCTTTGGTATTCTGGCCGCTTTAATCAGTGGTGCCGCTTATCTGTATCTGAGCAAAGTTACATTTCTTCTGATTGGATTGCTGGCGGCTAATGCTCTTAAGGCGCTGCAGGCACGCAGCCGAAGCCCGAGAAGGGCGACTGCCTGAAATCGGGAGACTCCGTAGTGCAAGAGTCATCAGAAATTTATTTCTGTGATATACTTGCTATCATCGGGGTGAGATTATGGGATATATTGAAGATATCCGGCGGCTTGTGGGACACAGACCTCTGATACTTGTCGGGGCTACGGCACTGATAAGTGACGAGGCAGGGCGGATTTTGCTTCAGAAACGCCGATTTCCGAAAGATTGTTGGGGAATTCCTGGCGGACTGATGGAACTGGGCGAGTCAACAGAAGAGACTGCGAAACGTGAAGTCCGGGAAGAAACTGGACTTCATATTGATAATTTAAAACTGTTGGGTGTTTATACTGGATTACGTGGACTCTCTATTGCTCATAACGGTGATCAGTATCAACCAGTTACGATCGCTTATTACACACAAAACTATCATGGAAAATTGGTGACGGACCCCGAAGAATCGCTCAGATTCGAATTCCGGGCACTCGATGACCTACCGGATCATATTCTTAACAATCACTGTGTGATTCTTAATGACTTTCTTGCTAAAATGAAATCTGATAATAATAAAGAGGACCAGCTTTAACGGCTGGTCCTCCCATCTTTTTAGGGAAATTTTTATTCAATTAATGGCGGTTTTAAGCGCGATCCGGATCATGTCATTAAAAGTTGTCTGCCGCTCCTGAGCTGTTGTGTCTTCCCCGCTAAACACATGATCACTGACTGTAAGTATCGTTAATGCCTGTGCACCGTATTTCGCAGCGAGCGTATATAAAGCGCTTGTTTCCATTTCAACAGCGAGGACGCCGTAGTCAGCCAACTTCTTCATGATATCCATACTGTCGCGATAAAAGACGTCCGCTGACAATACGCCACCTGCACGTAGAGAGACTCCTAGTTCCGTACCAATATCGTACGCTTTTTTCAGGAGTTCAAAATCAGCGGTTGGAGCAAAATCTATATTGGGGAAAACAGCATGGTTAACCGCTGAATCCGTTGTTGCTGACATGGCTAGAATGACATCGCGAACGTGGATGCCGTCTTGGATACCGCCACAGGTGCCGACACGTATAAGTTTCTTTACGCCATAGTCCCTGATCAATTCATTGACATAAATGGAGATTGAAGGAATGCCCATGCCGGTTCCCTGTACAGATATCTTTTTCCCTTTATAAAATCCGGTATAGCCAAGCATGCCGCGAACCTGATTATACTGAACCGGATCTTCAAGATATGTTTCTGCAATATATTTAGCCCTCAGCGGATCGCCAGGCAGCAATATGCTGTCGGCGATTTCCCCTTGCCCTGCTTCAATATGTATACTCATTTTTATCCTCCCTGTAATGATTCGGATCGCATACTACCATCCACTAAACATCGTAGTGATGTAAATGCCGTCCTCTGTTATTTTTCATAGATTTCAATTGGAAGATCATCAGGATCCCTGAAAAAAGTAAACCTTTTTCCCGTCAATGAATCTTTTCTCACTGGTTCAGTTTCAATACCCAGTCGCTTTAATGTTTCAGTTGTCTTTTCGACATTAGTTACATCAAACGCCAGATGTCTGAGGCCACAGGCTTCAGGATGGGTTAACCTTTTCGGAGGATCCGGGAAAGAGAATAATTCAATTTGTCCTGAAAATGCGTTACCAATTTTCAGATCCAGCTTATATGATTTCCGTTCCTCCCGATAAGTCTCATTTATAATAGTAAAACCAAGCAGATCAACATAAAAATGTTTGGACTTATGGTAATCGGAACAGATGATCGCACAATGGTGGATACTTGAAAAAAGCATAAAGCGACTTCCCTCCCTACTGGAATCTGAATAAAGTATAACAAAGCGGAAAGGACTTTGTGAAGCTGATTTTTTCCTTGACATTTTTGACAGAAAGCCACATATTGAACATATGAATATCTGCTCATATGTTTAGAATGCTAATACGCCTTAATAAACCAGTTTAAATGCGTATAATTGATTGCGAGGGTGAATCATCCATGGAAAGTGCCGAACTCACCAAAGGTATCAAAGATACCGGAATCAAAAATCATGATCACGGCCATTCGGCCAATCAAGGCGCTCTCTTCGCCAGTTTTTTTCTGATCACGTGCTTTATGATTGTAGAATTCATCGGAGGACTGTACAGCCACAGTCTGGCACTGTTATCTGACGCGGGACATATGCTGAGTGATTCGATTTCATTGGGGCTCAGCTTTACGGCATTGATGGTCGGAGCAAGAGTGCCCGCAAATAATAAGAAAACATTTGGCTACCGAAGATTTGAAATTCTCTCCGCACTCTTTAATGGCGTTTTGCTGCTGGCAATTTCCGTCTGGATTACCATTGAAGCGCTCCTGCGGCTCTCGCGGCCGGTAGAGGTGGCCAGTACTGAGATGTTGGTCATCGCTTCAATCGGAATGCTGGTTAATTTGGCGGTAGCTTGGATACTAATGCGGGGCGAGGCAAAAGAGAATCTTAACGTTCGCAGCGCGTTGATCCATGTGCTTGGTGATCTGCTGGGTTCCGTAGGGGCAATTGCAGCAGCAGTAATTATCGGTTTAACGGGCTGGCAGTTTGCCGATCCGATTGCAAGCATCATTGTTTCGCTGATCATATTAAAGAGCGGTTGGCAGGTGGCCAGAGAATCCGTCAATATTTTGATGGAAAGTAAACCGGATTATCTCAATCTGGACGAAATACGTCTTGAGGTCTGCACCATTAAGGGTGTCGTCGACCTGCATGATCTTCATGTATGGACAATCACTTCAGGATTTCATTCGCTAAGCTGCCATCTGAAGGTGGCCGAAGAGGCGGATCGTGATGATATTCTAAGAAAAGTAGAGCAAATTCTTGAAAAATATAAATTGGAACATTCGACGATTCAGATCGAAGGCGCTCATTATGCGGACTGCCACTCAGATTGCGCACACCAAAAATAAAATCATGATTAATAATTAAAGACCGCTCAGTAAATGGCTGAACGGTCCCTTTGTTTGGGTCATTTTTTCTGTTCTTAGGCGTCGATGGTCTTCAAGTAATCACGTATTTCTTCAGGCGATTGATCATCTGCTCTCAGGTGGGCCGTTTTTTTGCCGTTTTTAAATGCGAGAAGACTCGGAATGCCAAGCACCTGATAATCCTTCCCAAGATCCGGGAACTTGTCTCGATCCGCGGAAAACCATTCAAACTTAAAATCCTTGACAATGTCATCAACATACATATTCAAACGTTTGCAGTCCGGGCACCAGGTCGTCTCAAATTTTATGATGACTGTTTTCGGTCCGCTGATTACTTTTTGAAACTCTTCTACAGATTCTATTGCTTTCATGATGCAGACTCCTTCTTTATATCGGTTTAATGAATTTATCATACCAGATTTCGAAAGGAGTGCAATGAATTTGCCCGATGAGTGCAGTCACTTTTTATCTGCTCAGAAACCTGCTACAGTAAGGTCAGAAAATAAGTAAAGGGGTGTTCGGTATGGCTGATGAAGCTCTGCTGATTATTGATATGAGTAATGACTTTGTAGATGATGAAGGCGGACTGACTGCGGGAAAGCCTGCCCAGAAGATTTTGCCGTTTATCACTGATTTGGCCGATCAGTTTCACCGTGATAAAAAGCTCGTGGTTTTCTGTATGGATGCCCATGAAAAAAATGATCCGCATTTTCAATTGTGGCCGCCCCATAACGTGAAAGGCAGCTGGGGGGCACAGATATACGGAGAACTGGGCCAGTGGTATGACACGCACTGCGAGGAAGAAGGCGTCATTTTTGTTCCGAAACCCGAGTATGACGCGTTCATCGGAACAAATTTGGATCAGATCCTGAAAGCACATCATATTGAAAAGGTCCACCTGACAGGGGTATGCACAGATATATGTGATTTTCTGACAGCGTACGGAGCATATTCTCGGGGATATAAAACAATCGCCTATAATCAAGGAATGGCGACATTCACCAGCCAGCATGCCATGTTTCTGAATCAGATGAAGGCGATCTTCAAAACTGAAATTATTGAATAAATTTCAATTGGGTTACTTGAGTGTAAAATAAAAGGACGTGAATCAATGAATCACCTCGAAAGTAAAATTGAACCACGCAGATGCAACTGGAATACGAAAGATCCGGTTTATTTGGCCTATCATGACACCGAATGGGGAAGACCCTTACACGATTCCAAAGCGCTTTTTGAAATGCTCTGCCTTGAAGGGATGCAGGCGGGACTGAGCTGGATTACGATCCTGAAACGTCGCGAAAGTTATCGCAAGGCCTTTGCCGGATTTGACCCAAAACAGGTTTCGCTTTTTTCTAGAGAAAAACAGGAACAGTTAATGAGTAATAGCGGGATCATCCGTAACCGCCTAAAAATCCAAGCTATTATAGTGAATGCCAAAGGGTACCTTGAAATTGAAAAAGAAAAGTCATTCAGTGATTATATTTGGTCTTTTACAGAGGGAAATCCGATCATTCATCATTACAAGGCACATGACCATATCCCTGCTTTTACGGAAGAGTCTGTGAAAATGAGTAAGGACTTGAAAAAACGCGGGTTCAAATTTGTTGGTCAAACGATATGCTATGCCTTTATGCAGGCTGTCGGGATGGTTAATGATCATGAAACCGACTGCTTCTGTTATGAACCCATTTCCAGATTGAGTGGAAAATATTAATGACTAAGTACATTCAGTCAAACTTTCGTATGCCTGGTATACATAAAATCAGCAGGGTAGAAACGACAACGACAGCGCCCATGATCATCATTGCGAAGCTGCCGCCGACAGCTTTGGCGAACCATCCGGTAAAAAGGTATCCTGCGGGGAGAAGTGCAAAGGAGCCAAGCATGTCAAGACTGGCTACACGGCCAAAAGCTTCCGGTGCGACAAGTTCCTGAAGACTTGTTTCCCAGACGAGTCCGAAGGCCATCATTCCCATGCCTTCGACAGTCATTAAAGCGATGATCAGCGATACCTGGTGGATGAGCGGCATGAAGAAAAGTGAGAGTCCGACGACGCAGATTCCGCCGTAAGCGATGAATCCACGAAAACGCCAGGTCTTGCGCATACCGAAAATGAAAGCTGCCAGAGCTGCTCCAATCGCTTCTCCGGACATGATCAATCCATAGACATAGGCTGGAAAAGCATCGTGGACATTAATCAGCCAGGGAACCAATATCACAATAACTCCGGCCGTGCAGATGTTGAGAAAGCTGAACGCCACTATTGTGACCCAGAGCCAAGTGTTTTTCATAATCACTTGAATGCCTCCGAAGCATTCACGAATAAAGGAGACTTTTCCGGGAGATTTTACAGTCTTGATGATTCTCCCCTCATTGGTGAGAAAAAGTAGGCAAATGAATGAGATGAGATAGGTCAGACCGTCAATGCCAAAACCGATCGGGGCAGAAAGAAAACCAACAATCAGGCCGCCAATTGCCGGCCCGAACAGACGCGTGCTCTGGACACTGAGCTGATTTAGCGCATTGGCCGAATTTCTGATTTCTGGTGCAAAGACAGTGGCGCGTAATGCTGAGAAGGCAGGCTGAAATAAACCATCCATAAATCCGAGAAGAGCCATGATGACGGTTAACACTTGGATGGTGAGCTGCCCGGCTAACCCGAGTAACATAACGAGAAAGGCCAACAGACAGCGGATGATGTCCGCTGATCTCATCAGCTTCGCCCGATTTATTCTGTCGACAAAAATGCCGGCGAAGGGCAGAATGAGAACATTCGGAAGCATGTAGGCAGTCATGATGAGGCCCATGGCAACTGTTGAGTGGCTTAGTGAATAGACCAGAATCGGTACGATGACTCCTGAAATCGAAGAACCGAAAACCGAAAGAGAGTTACCGATCCATAGCGCACGGAAGGGCTTTGAAATGACCAGTGGTTCGAATATCAGCGGGTATTTTTTATTATTGATGATTGGATTGGGTTCAGGCATGATCTAACCTCAGCAGAATTTTTTTCTTCTTTTTTGACTAAAGCACTTTATAAACTATAGAACAAATTAAGGATATCGTCACGGAAAAAAGGGGGAAGATTATGATTAATTAATCATTGCTTAATATGAAAATTACGGATATTGTTGAAATTGAAAAGTATATAAAGTGAGGCGGTATTTTTATGGATGGATTGACAGAAACAAGGACTGAATCAAAGGAAATATTCAAAGGAAAAATCGTTCATCTTTTTTTAGATAAAGTCAGCCTTCCGGACGGCCGCAGTGCATCGCGTGAAGTGGTGAAGCATCCTGGCGCAGTTGCAATTATTGCTGCAGACGACGAAGGTAAACTTCTTCTGGTCAGGCAGTATCGATATCCAATGAACAAAATCCTTTATGAAATTCCGGCTGGCAAGCTGGAACCCGGGGAAAATCCTGATGATGCTGCCCGGCGCGAACTTGAAGAAGAGACGGGGTACCAGTGTGAGGAAATGAAGAAAGTGTCTTCATTTTATTCTTCACCAGGTTTTTCAGATGAACTGCTGCATGTTTATTTTACACATTCCCTTATTTCCGGCAAGCAGCATCTGGATGAAGACGAATTTTTGGAAGTTTACGCTGTTACTTTGGAAGAGGCGGAACATATGGTTGAGGATCACCGGATTGCCGATGCAAAGACGGTTTACGCGGTTCAGTACATGCGGCTGCGCTCTTTGAAAAAATAAAAATTGGTTCTTTCCAATAGAATAGAGCATCCCCTTGTTATAGCTTTCAGAAGTTAATCATAGACTGGTTAATAGACTTTATCCGAAAGAAAGCTGGCGGGGGGATTTGCTTATGTCCGGAAATAGATTCACCAGACTACTGGCAACTCATTTGAAAGATTGCAGGTCTCTGTACACTTTTGTTATTGCATTGTTTTTGATGGGAATTATTTTTGGGGCGATTGTTGTCAATAGTCTGCCTTACGAAACAAAAACAGATCTTTTTCATTACCTGCAACAATTTTTTGGAGAACTATCGCACGGACAGATTGCCGACCCTCAATTGCTGTTCCGAGAAAGCTTACTCAATGATTTGCAGTATATCGGCCTTATCTGGATACTCGGCCTTTCTGTGATTGGACTTCCCATCATATTTATACTGGTTTTTGTCAAGGGAATGGTACTCGGATTTACCGTTGGATTTCTTGTCAGCCAAATGGGGATAAACGGCTTTCTGACCGCACTGGTCAGTGTGTTTCCGCAAAATTTGCTTCTGATACCTTGCGACTTGTTCATCTCAGTGGTTGCAGTCGTCTGCTCTCTTAAAATCATCCGGCAATTATTAATCAAGACGCGCAGGGAACCCCTTTTCCCGCAGATTATCAGCTACGCTTTGCTGTTATTGATCTCAGGGTGCATTGTGGCGTTTGCGAGTGGCTATGAGGCCTATATTTCACCCGCATTGATCCGCTTATTTATTTCGTGATTTTTTGATAAACAACTGATGAACAACCAGAGAAAATATGACATACGATAAACTATAATTGATCATAAGTTTTTTAAAACAAAGCGGGGCAGGCTGTTTTTTTATTCTCAAAATAAATTGATTACAATTTTATAATCATTATATTTATCATTGACACGCAAATCGGTTGGGATTATAATTTTTGTGAGTATAAGGAACGAATTTTCCTGTCAGATTAATAATGAAATTGATCATGTTTGTACAGTTTTGCAGAGGGAGGGGTTTGTGTGGAAGGCAGAATTAATCGGATTAAGAAACAGCTGCATGCGCAAAAATACAAACTGACACCTCAACGGGAAGCAACAGTACGTGTATTGCTTGAGAATGAACAGGATCATCTGAGTGCGGAAGATGTTTATCTCTTGGTAAAAGAGAAGGCCCCGGAGATCGGCCTTGCAACAGTATACAGAACACTTGAATTATTGACTGAACTGAAAGTTGTGGATAAAATCAATTTTGGTGATGGCGTCTCCCGGTATGATCTTCGCCGTGAGGGGGCTAATCATTTTCATCATCATCTTGTGTGCATTGAATGCGGATCAGTGGATGAAATACAGGAAGACTTACTTGGCGAAGTAGAAAAAATTGTTGAACGGAAATGGCACTTTAAGGTAAAGGATCATCGTCTCACTTTTCACGGAATCTGCCACCGATGCCTTGAGAAGCACAAGGAAGAAGGCTTGCCCGGTCAGAATCTGGAGGCAGAGCCTGAAGTGGAAAAAGTGTAAATCATTATTTTTCAACAAAGGAACAGCAGGAACAAAGCTGTTCCTTTGTTTATGGCTTTCCACGTGTTAAAGTACAGATACAGTAACACATTTAAGGATCTTCATTCGTACTCGAATTTGCAGCGCTGATGATTATTCAGCATGTTCACCTCATGTTACCGCATAATCTTTTAGGACAAAGTAAAAATCTGTCCATGCAGACTGAGGTGATCTGTTTAATGAAAGATAATCTGAGAATGATCCCAATAGTTTGGAAGATGTTCCTGCTTTTTATTATACTGACAACAGTGTTTTATGTTGGAATAACCTGGATTGACCAGAATCTTTCTCATGTTCAGCGGTATGAAGATCCGGGGAATGGTGCCATTCAAGTGGTACAGTATCAAGAAGAAACAAGAAAAGAAAACAGTGGAAAGTCTATTAGTCCTTCTATGAGATTACTGGAGTTCTTGGGAGACGGGGAATGAAAGCAGTGCAAAAACAGATTAATGATTTTCTGACTGAGTTAAGTGATGAGCACAGGCTATCTACTAATACATTGGATGCCTACCGGAGTGATCTTGGTCAGTATTCCTCTTTTCTAAGGGAAAAAGAAGGCTGCTCCAGCTGGTCGGAGGTTTCAGAGCTTGCTGATGTTAATTATCTGTACTGGCTGAGAGATATGGGCAATTCATCGACAACTATTGCGAGAAAAGCAGCATCTGTCCGCGGATTCCATCGCTTTTTGCTTCGAAATCATCTTGCGGAAACAGATCCTACGATCGCGATGAAAGTGCCCAAATCAGAGAATAAGCCGCGGGCAGTACTTTCTATTGAAGAAATGAATACTCTCCTGAGCCATTCGGATCAGAAAACGAATATTGGAATACGTGACCGGGCCATGCTGGAACTTTTGTACGCGACAGGCATGCGGGTATCTGAATTGATTCGTCTGAATGTTCAGGATCTGGACCTCACTCTTGGCTTTGTCCGCTGCGGAGGTACCAGCCGCAACGAAAGGATCATTCCCATCGGTGAACCTGCACGACAGGCATTAGAGGTATACATAACTGAAGTAAGAAATAAAGTAAAGACCGGCCAGGATCAACAGACACTCTTTTTGAACAGACAAAAAAAAGAGCTGACCAGGCAGGGCGTCTGGAAGATACTGAAGCAGAGCGCGGAACGGGCTGGAATAAGACCGTCGTTTTCACCGGAAATGATCAGGCAGTCTCTTGCCGCACATCTGATTGAAAGGGGAGCGGACTTTGAGTCGGTCGATGAACTTATGGGGCGGGAAAATACGTATGTCACCCGCAGGTTTCCGGATCGGCCGAAACATCAACTCAAGGAAGTTTACTCACGCTGTCATCCCCGCGCAGCACTTTAAGCAAAATCATATTAATGGAGAGATGAAAATGAGCCATGTTGAAGAAGTAATGGAAATAATTCGAAACCAAACCGGACAGGCTCCGGAGATCGGACTGATTCTTGGTTCAGGGCTTGGTGATCTGGCAGATGACATTGAACATGCAGACTACATTCCTTATCATTCATTGCCGTATTTTCCGGAACCTACAGTTAAAGGTCATAAAGGAAGATTCGTGATCGGCAGACTCGAAGGAAAAACAGTCATTGCGATGCAGGGCCGATATCATCATTATGAAGGCTACTCCCTGAAGCAAGTGGCTTTCCCGGTTGAAGTAATGAAAGCACTTGGCATCCGGACATTGATTGTAACGAACGCAGCCGGCGGTATTAATTTGAACTATTCCCCGGGGGATCTGATGCTGATACAGGATCACATCAACATGCTGGGTGCAAGTCCGCTGATCGGTCCAAACGATGATCAGATCGGTCCTCGTTTTCCGGATATGTCTGCTTCCTATGATCCTTCTTTGATCGAATTGGCAAAGAAAGAAGCGAAAAAGTACGACATCAAGGTCAGGGAAGGTGTGTATCTAGCGACGCCGGGACCACAGTATGAGACGCCGGCGGAAATCAGAATGATGCGCACAATGGGTGCCGATGCAGTAGGCATGTCGACCGTTCCTGAAGTCATTACCGCGCGCCACGCGGGGCTGAAGATTCTCGGAATTTCCTGTATTACCAATATGGCCAGCGGTATTCTGGATCAGCCTTTGTCTCATGCAGAGGTTATTGAGACTGCCGACCTGGTCAAGGAGAATTTCACTTCTTTGGTAAAGGGAATTGTGAAAAATATATAATTTGGCAAGAATTCTTAAAGAGCCGTAATGGGAGGTGCATCTCTCATTACGGCTCTTAATGTCCTAATAACCTTTTATTATTCCCGTGTAACAGATGGGTCTAAGCAGGCACTAACCCAATAAATGTTCCAGTGTTTTAGCTACTCCATCTTGATCATTGGAGTCAGTAACTTCTGCTGCCAGTTGCTTTAACTCAGGTACGGCATTTTTCATTGCAACAGGATAGCCACAGCACTTAAATAACCCCAGATCATTGAAGTCATCACCAAAGACTACGACTTGATCGAGAGACAGCCCAAGCTTCTCAGATAGAAGGGAAACAGCAAATTCTTTTGATATGTTGTGCTTCATAATTTGTGTCAATTGGTTTGAATCCGTAGTTATAATCGTGACCTGACTGGCCAATTTGTTCCCTAGTGACAAAGGTGAATCCAGATGCGATACCAATATTTTTGTCGGGTTGATTTTTTTCAGGGCTTTTAAAGTGATTTTTTCAGGATTGCTTGTTATTTGCATCGTTTTTGTAAAATCCAAATCCTGATAGCTGTACCAGTGATCTTCCGCTTCAATCGACAAACAGTGCTGCGGCTCCGTTTCTATCAAATACTTAATGATGTCCGTGCTTATCTTTGAATCGATTGAAAAGTGATAATGAATATTTAAAGACTTGCCGTCGATCAATGCCCCATTGTAATAAACCATAAATGCTGATGACCGTATTTCTTCGGGAAGCATCTGTTTTACCGATCGCGGGGGGCGGGCGGTAGCAATGATCATCGGGATATCTCTCTTTATGACTTCTTTAAGTGCTCTTAAATTTCTTCCGCTGACTTTTTTATCTGAGTTTAACAGTGTTCCATCCAAGTCAAGAACTAACGCGTCCATCTAAATGTTCCTCTCTATTTAACATTTGAGAATCATCTATGGTGTATCTTTGGTTGAACGATAGGAAAGGTTATAGATGATGACTGACTATAAAGCTGTTTCTTTTTTTTCAGTAAACACGTATTACGAAATCTAAAATTTTTTTAAAAATTACATTTTGAAAAAAGAAATGGCTGTATTGATGGATAAGTTAGGTTTTCAGGAAGCTCACTGAATGGTGCAACTGTTCCAATTTCTGATTTGGGCAATTCACCTAATATAGATATATTCGAAATAAAAAGCTGACCAAAAGATTCGTCATTTTCTCTTAGTACAGAATAAATACAAATGGGTGTTAAGGAAAACTCCTTGGCACCCGTTTCTTCCCATAGTTCCCTCCTAGCAGCGCTTTCTGCTGATTCGCCTTTTTCTATTTTTCCACCTGGAATTTCCCAAGTTTCTCTTTTTCTATGTTTAACGAACAACCATTTATCATTTATTTTTGAAGAAATAACAACATACTTCAATTTTTCGTTAGGAATGGTCTCCAAATCATAGAAATTAACCCTCACCAAAATTGTCCCCTCGATCATAGAAGATTTGTGTCGCTTTTTTTGCTCATTATAAGCCAATTTTTTTATCACTTTATTTGGTAATGAAACAATTTTACAGCGCAGGAATGCGGCTTTATAACTTATCATGAAACAGTTTTATATAGTCCCAAAAAATCATACATCCTGTTGACCTTGTATAAGCAAGATAAAATTTGGATCGATGAACTGGTTTTAAAACAATGTCAGATTTCCGGTCTCTTTTGCATGCCGTTCTGCAACCCTGACTAAGAAGAGTGATGCAATGACAAGGACAGTTAAAACACCTAAAAGCAGGATTAGAGAACCGCTCAGGTCACGAAAAGTTTTACCTTCCATGACAACACCTCTCAAAATAGTTAAGACATAGGTGAGCGGAAAAAGAAAGGCAATAGACTTTGCCCAGATGGGAAACGCAAGCACAGGCATCCTCACTCCTGAAAAAAATTCCATGGGTGCTTCAAACAGTGTATAGAGGACGCCGGCATCGCGGGAAAATAAGAAAATAATATTTAGAAATCCGCCCCAGATTACAGCCGACAAAACGAGCAAAACAATGGCGACAGGTACCAGCCACCACTCGGCGACATGGACACCGCCCATGAACAGAATGATCAATAAGGAAAAAGCCGAAAACAGCCAGACTGCTTCGATGAGATTAGCTGCTGCTCTGCCAAACATGAGCCAAATTCTTGGCACAGGAGTCAGAAGGAGGAGCTCAAGTGTTCCCTGCTGACGTTCGTAAGCCATCTGCCAGGCGGACTGAACCAAACTCCAGAAAAAGATGTAGGCCAAATAACCGGTAATTAGAAAAAGGCCAAGTTTGTCAAATGGAACAAATCGGGCGAGCGGGCTGCCTGCCTGCAAATTAAAAGGTTTAAATGCATAGTAGGCATTGATAAACAAAATAGCTGGCCAGACAAAAAGTGAAAAATAAACAAGATGGTTATTAAAATTATGCCGGTGGCTTTTTCTGACTTCCGCCCATATGATACTCAATAGATTCATGAGGCATGGCTCTCCTCTGCAAGCTTAATAATTGCGTCCTCAAGATTTGGCTTTGTAGCCTCCAACTTTTTTAAAATCAAACCCTGCTTGGCGACAAGTGCAATAAAAGAGGCAGTCATGTCAAATGAAGCCGTCATATGAAGGAGTTTTCCTTCGTCACTATCTTTAACGCTGACCTGGACGTTTCTTTTTTCAAGTTCCTGCTTCAGCCAGATAGAATCGGAGGACTGTCCGCTGACAACAGCCTGAAGATGGAAAATATTCACCACTGTCTGGATAATCCTCTCGGGTGTACCATGCAGAAGCAGGTGTCCTTTTTCGATAATATAAACCCTGTCACAAAGTTCTTGTACCTCTTCAAGATAATGGCTGGTGAGTAGAATCCCTTTATTTCTCACCTTTGCCAAGTCCTTAACCGTTTTTCTCAATTGGCGGGCAACCGGTGCATCAAGTCCGAGCGTTGGCTCATCCAAAAAAAGATAGTCAGGATCATTGATCAAACCTCTTGCGATTTGCAGCCGCTGTTTCATTCCTTTCGAATATCGCTCAACCGGATGGTCGGCAGCCTCGTCTAATCCTACAAGACGGATCAGTTGTCTGCATCGTTCGGTGAGCGTCTGGCCGTGTAAACCATACAACTTTCCAAAGTACATTAAATTTTCCCGCGCAGTCAGGCGCCAGTATAACATCCGTTCACCGCCAGCGATCATATTAACTTGCTGTTTGATTCGATTAGGCTGTTCGACCACATTGGTTCCGTCCACTGTTATGGTGCCTGAAGTCGGCGTCAGCAAGGTTGACAACATTTTAATGGTCGTTGTTTTCCCTGCACCGTTAACTCCGAGAAGCCCGACAATTTCACCCTTATCGATTGATAAATCAATTTCATCAACGGCCCGGATCAGCTGCTTTTCCCGGGAAAACCACCCGGTTTTTTCTTTGACGGTATAATATTTTTTAAGATGCCTTGCTTCGAGCATGATTTGTCCTCCTTTAACCAAAGTATTTTTCAACAACAGTTTTCTCTGTGCGTTTGATGAAAATAGAGCCCGCTATAAAATAAAGGACGCCGAGTCCAAAAAGCAGAAAGAGATCCTGAGTCATAGATCCGGACCAGTGTTCCTCGATCACAACACCACGGAACAAATTCAGTCCATAGGACAGCGGCATGATACAGCTTAAAGTGTGCAGCCACCCGGGAAGAAACTGAGGTGGAAAACTGACACCGCTGACAAGCGTCATGATGACAAAGAGGGTGTTCTGAGTAATATAAGTATCCCGGAAAACAAGCATAAAACTGCCGAGAACGAGCGCCTGCGAGAAAATGGCAAAACAGAAAACAGAGAGAACCGGGATGAGTATCAGAGCGTTTACGGACACCATTTTCAATCCGAAGAAAAGGCCAATTGAAAAAATCGCGATCATCTCGATACATGAGCGCATCAGTCCCTGGACGGCGGCGCCAAGAAAATAGCCCTGACGCGAGGAGGGCGTCAGCAGGAGGGCTTCAAGTGTCCCCTCACGCATTTCTGTAATCAGCATTCGGCTTACAATCATAAGCAATGAAACGGAAAAAGAATTAAGCATGCCACCAATCATCGCGTATGATAGATAATTTGATGTTCCCGTGTAGGAGGTAAAATTTTTATTCAATTGTCCCTGGAAAATAAAGTGGTAGGACAGATAGGCAAAAATAATGATATATACCCCGTCCAAAATATGACCGATAAAGAACGACCATGGATAGGCCCGGCGCATGGTCATGAATTGGCGATTAAATGTCGCTGAAAATGACGCCCACATTAGTTTTGTTCCTCCTTCTCAAGCTTTGGCTGATCAAAAAACTGATCCATGTCTACCCGGAGCATTTCTAAAAGATAGGCATTTGTACGATAAAATACATAATGGCTGCTGCGTTCGCTCCGAATCAGCCCTGATTTCTCAAGTACCTTTAAATGCTTGGAAACGGTGGCTTTCGCGAGCTTTACTTTTTCTGTGAGCTGCTGTGTACAGTAGGGGTGATAGAGCATCGCCCGGACCATAATCAGACGGGTCGGGTCCGCCAGTGCTTTAAGTGCGCGCAACAGGTCCTGGGGTGTTTCTTCAACCCTTTCTGATGAAGGAATGATCACTTGTTTGTCCACTTTAATATCAGGTGATTCAGTATCAATCAGAAGATGGGGAGCAATGAACGTTGATGGTAAAATTGTGATCGAATTCAGCTCCGAATAATTAAACTGGTAGGTTCGCGCTTTTAAAAATTGGATATATTTTTCCTTGACGAGAAAACGTGGATGAATGGACCGCAAGGTTTCGACCGGATTTTCTTGAAATCCGGCATTGCAGCTGTTCACCGCTTTTACGAGCCAGGGCTCAACCGCATAGAGCTCTCGTGCGAAGAAATCTTTTTGGTATGCTTGAAGCAGGTGGTAGAGTCTCTTTTGATGCCACTTAGGACGGCGCAGGATATCTCTTGCTTCTTTGCTCTGTTTTGATGTACTCTGTTCATAATTTTTTCCGAGTATGAAGCGGCAAAACTGAATTTCACTGATTACGTTCCATTTCTCAATTGATTCCTCCACGTATCGGCTGTCAGAATAAAATGCAGCTTCGCAGTCCATCGCAAAAAACCATTCCTCTGTCACTTTTCCATAAAATAAAATTTGATCGACCATTTCCCGGTCCATGTTCTGATGTACGTTCCTGACCCAATTAAGGCGGGATAGATGGTGATCCGGGTTAACTAAAACGTGAAGACTTACAAGCAATTCATGATACGGTGAATAGACGGCTTTCACATGCCTTCTGATCCATTGTTCCAAGGGGTGCATGGCCATGCTCCTTTGCCTCTGATTCGCTTTTTATCGAATCAAATGATGCATTTTGCAAAATTATTTAGATTATAGAGAGAGGTTCACAGACTGTCAAGGGTATTTGAATGTACACGGAAAGAAACAACGTTTGGCTAGTTTTCTTCCTCTCACTTTCCGGTATAAAAGGAATGATAATGGAAAGAATATTAAAGATAATCGTAAGGAGGTAGATTCATGAAGGCATTTTATACATGGTTTATATGTATGGTTCTTTTGCTCACAGCAATAGTGCCTGCAGGCATTGCTTCTGCAGAAACGAAAAAGACGAGTGAAAGTAATAACAGCGGTGCAAGGTCAGCTATTGTTATTGAGCAGGAGACAGGGAAAATTCTCTATCAAAAAAATGCGAATAAGGAACTGCCACCTGCCAGTATGACAAAAGTGATGACGCTGTTGCTGATTTTTAAAGCGTTGAGCAGTCACCAGATTTCATTGACTGACAAGGTCAGTGTCAGCGAGCACGCAGCTTCAATGGGCGGATCACAGGTATTTCTAGAACCAGGCGAAACGATGACCGTAGATGAGATGCTTAAGGCCATCGCTATCGCGTCTGGAAATGATGCATCCGTTGCTATGGCAGAGTTTGTCAGTGGCTCTGAAAAAGCATTTGTTGAAAAGATGAACCAGGAAGCGAAACAATTGGGGCTCACACACACACATTTTGAAAATCCGACAGGCCTTCCGGTAAAGAACCATTACACGACTGCTCATGATATGGCAGTGATGGCAAGCGCACTGGCCAACTATGAAAAGGTATTTAACTACACATCTAAGTATGAGGACTACCTCCGTGAGAATACGGATCAGAAATTTTGGCTGGTCAACACCAATAAATTGATTAAAACCTATCCGGGAGCGGATGGAATGAAGACGGGATTCACTAATGAAGCGAAGTACTGTCTAACTGCGACGGCAAAAAGAAACGGAATGCGGGTGATAGCTGTTGTGATGGGGGCTCCAACACCGAAAGAACGGAACACGGAGATTGCGGGGCTGATGAATCAGGCTTTCTCCAGCTATACAACCAAGAAACTACTCGATAAAAATAAAACGATAACTATGGCCAATGTGAATAAAGGGGATCACGGCAAGGTTCCTATTGTTACCCAAAAACCGGCAGTACTGCTCCTTAAAAAAGGCGAAAATGAACAGGGTTTCAAGGAAAAAGCTGTTGTGAACGGGACTCTTCAGGCTCCTATCAAAGCGGGAACAGTCGTTGGTTACTATAATGTCACAAAAAATGGGAAGTTGCTGTCAAAAACCCCGTTAATTGTCAGGGAAAATGTCAATCGCGCTTCATGGTGGCAGTTATTTAAAAGAGTTTCCGCGTCGCTCCTCACCAAATAAAGCAGGTTGAGGACACAAGTATAAGTCAGCGGAATCACTTATTTTGCCGAATAAACACTAGTTTTGACAACATGCAGGAAACCTGAGTTCAGAAGAAGAAATCTGAAAGACGAGACCTATATTATTAGATTATTAATTGAGAAAAGACGGTAGTTCCTTATCAGGGGAGGAGAGATCTGTAATGAGTTTGAAAATGGATCTGGAAGTCAGAAATGGTGTGCTCTGCATCCGGCTCGAGGGGGAACTTGACCACCACACGGCAGATGAACTGCGTACCAGGGTCAATGAATTGATGGATGAAGAAATGGTGCAGCATATACTGCTGAATCTCGGGAGCCTGGAGTTTATGGATAGTTCAGGACTCGGCGTTATTCTCGGTCGGTACAAAAAGATAGCTGGACTGGGCGGCGAAATGGTCGTCTGCTCGATATCGCCTGCTGTGCACCGGTTATTCGAACTGAGCGGGATGTTTAAAATTATCCGGCTTGAGTCTGACGAGAAATATGCACTTCATACGCTGGGGGTGGCCTGAATGACAAACGAAATGTCACTGGCTTTTTCTGCACTTGGTGAAAATGAGTCATTTGCCCGTGTGGCCGTAGCGGCTTTCGTTGCCCAGCTTGATCCGACACTGGACGAACTGACTGAGATTAAAACGGTTGTGTCCGAGGCAGTCACGAACTGTATCATTCACGGGTACGAGAACAGTGGTACTGGAAAAGTGGAAATCAATGTGAAACTGGAAGATGGCACAGTCAGCCTGAGGATTCATGATGACGGAATCGGGATTGGAGACGTAGAGCAGGCCAAGCAGCCATTGTTCACGACAAAACCCGAACTGGAAAGGTCAGGAATGGGTTTTACGATCATGGAAAACTTTATGGATCATGTGGCCATTGAAACCGAAGTCGGCAAGGGGACAACCATACTGATGACTAAAGAAGTCAGTCATAACAGAGCGGCATGCAAGTAGGGAGGCATGCATATGGAGCTTGATCACAAAATTGGAGCAAGAGAGCAGCTGCTGGATGACAGGGAAGTCAAAAAACTGATTAAGCAAAGCCAGTCCGGTGATCGCGATGCGCGGGATCGGCTTGTTCAAAAGAACATGAGACTCGTCTGGTCCGTTGTCCAGCGATTCGTCAATCGTGGCTATGAACCCGACGATTTGTTTCAGATTGGTTGTATTGGTCTGCTCAAATCCGTTGATAAGTTCGATCTTAAGTTTGATGTGAAATTTTCAACCTACGCGGTTCCAATGATCATTGGTGAGATTCAGCGATTTATTCGCGATGACGGAGCAGTCAAAGTCAGCCGTTCATTGAAGGAAACTGGAATCAGAGCCAGAAAAAAGAGGGACGAACTTTCAAAAAAGTTGGGGCGTAATCCGACAATCAACGAGCTGGCAGACGCGCTTGAATTATCCCCCGAGGAGATTGTACTCTCTCAGGAAGCGATCCGCTCGCCATCCTCTATTCATGAAACTGTTTTTGAGAACGACGGCGATCCGATCACAATTCTTGATCAGATATCTGACAGCGAAAGCGGAAAATGGTTTGATAAAATGATTATCCGGGATGCTGTAGAGCAGCTGGATGACCGTGAAAAGCTGATCGTTTATCTGCGTTATTTCAAGGATCAGACACAGACCGAAGTCGCTGCCCGGCTCGGTATCTCTCAGGTGCAGGTTTCGAGACTGGAGAAGAAAATCCTTGAAGAAATAAAAAGCCAGATGGCTGAATAATTGTTCCATAGATCTCAGATAAAAAAGAGACTGTCTCTGCGGGCAGTCTCTTTTTTATTCATGCCCTTTGCCTGGCAAATGATCCATCTTCGGCATTACTTATGCCTCTGATTGAACCTGAAGGCTTGCCAATCAGCGAGTTTCCTTAATATTTTTTGATATATGGCAGATACTATCCTTTAGCAGACTGATGAGGAGGCAGAGTTGATGCTTAATGATCCAAAAAATTACAGTGAAAATATTAAACCTTTTCAGCCCAGAATACCTTATGCGGCCAACTGTGTCCGCGCTTTTCTGTCGGGCGGACTGATCTGTCTCGCCGGCCAGTTTATGGAAACATTTTATATTCACTTTTTTCATTTCACGAAACAATCCGCCGGGAATCCGACCGTGGCGACTCTGATTCTTCTGGCGGCTCTCATGACGGGGATTGGGGTTTACGATAAGATCGCCCGGTTTGCCGGAGCAGGTTCAATCGTTCCAGTGACTGGTTTCGCCAATTCGATTACAAGCGCCGCGCTGGAACATAAAAGCGAGGGCATTGTCCTGGGCATTGCCACCAACCTTTTCTCGCTGGCGGGGGAAGTCATTGTTTTCGGAGTGGTCTCGGCGGCTGTCCTTGGCATCATCCGGCTATTTATTGAACAGTTTTTCTGAAAGGAGACATATCTGGTGAGTAAATTGAGAAAGCAAACCTGGCGCTTTGATCATCCGATTTATCTTGCTTCAACAGGGACCGTTGTCGGTCCCCTGGAGTCGCGAGGACCTCTCTCAGGCAGTTTTGACAAAGAGTACGGTGCTTTGGACTGCGGTGAGAAGAACTGGACGGAGGCGGAACGTGCTCTGATGAGAAGAGCCATCTCATTTTGTCTGGCGAAGGCGGGAAAAAAGGAGGGAGACATGGATCTTTTTCTTGCCGGAGATTTAATGGATCAGACCGTGACCTCAAACTTTATTGCCAGAGAAAACAGGATCCCATTTATCGGTATGTTCGGTGCCTGCTCAACCTCAATGGAGACACTGGCTGCGGGTGCGCAGCTTGTAGACAGCGGCTACGCGGACAATGTACTGTGCGCGGTCAGCAGTCACAATGCAACTGCAGAACGCCAATTCCGTTATCCTACTGAATATGGCGGACCGATGAACCTAACTCAGACTTTTACCGTAACTGGTGCGGGCGCAGCAATCGTGACTAAGGAGCCTGGAAAAGTCAGAGTGGCTGAAGCGACAATTGGCAGGGTCATTGACTGGGGCATTGGAGACGCAAATAACATGGGTTCTGCAATGGCACCCGCAGCTGCAGACACAATCTGGACGCATTTTCAGGATACCGGTCGTAAACCTGAGGACTACGATCTGATCGTCACCGGTGATCTTTCCAGTGTCGGTTCCCCTATATTAAAACAGCTGCTTTTTGAGAAGGGCCTCGATATCGGTAAGATCCATCAGGATTGCGGACTGATGATATACAGCCCGGATCAACCGGTCAACGCGGGTGGAAGCGGGTGTGCTTGTTCGGCGGTCGTTACATACGGCTATCTTTTTAAAAGGCTGGCTGAGGGTTCGCTGAGACGAGTATTTGTGGTAGCGACCGGGGCTCTCTTGAATAGCGCGACACCAAAACAAAAGGATACCATTCCCTGCGTTGCTCATGGAGTTGTTCTTGAATCTGCAAAGGAGGAAAAGAAATGATTTTTCTTTATGCTTTCCTTGTGGGGGGAGCAATCTGTGTCATTGGACAGCTGTTGATGGACGTTTTCAAGCTGACGCCGGCGCATGTTGTTGCATCTTTTGTTGTACTGGGAGCTTTATTTGACGCTTTCGGGATCTATGATTGGTTGATTAATTTTGCGGGAGCGGGGGCTACTGTCCCGATTACCAGTTTTGGACACTCCCTGCTTCATGGGGCGATGGCGGAAGGGCATGAACATGGTTATCTGGGTATTGCCATCGGTATTTTCAAGCTGACTTCCGCGGGCATTACTTCGGCGATTTTGTTTGGCTTCCTTGTTGCTCTTTTTTTTAAACCAAAAGGATAAGTGCTTATGAAAAGCGGGGGATTTGAGCATGCCTAAGGAAGCTGCTAAAAAGATTGATCAGGAAATCAAGGAAAACGCAAGACAGATGAGTGAAATTCTTGATATCGGCCCGAAAAATTTCGATGTTGGGGAACGCATCATTAAGATACTCGGCCGCGAATGCAGAATTTATTATACAAACAGCCTTGTGGATTCTACAATCATTGCCATGATGATGCGTGAATTCATGCGTCTGTCCAATAATAATGAGCATACAATAGACGTATATCAGGAAATTAAGCAGCATCTTGTCCACTATCAGGTCGAAGAGATCACGACAATCAATGATACGGTGGATAAAATGCTCACGGGTCGTATCGTTCTTCTCATCGATGGTGAAACTGCCGGCTTCAGCATCGATTTACGACACTATCCCGGGAGGCAGCCGCAGGAACCGGATGTTGAGAAGGTTGTTCGCGGTTCGAAGGATGGTTTTACAGAAAACATCATTGAAAATTCCGGCTTGATCAGGCGCCGCATCCGGGATCCACGGTTCCGCAGTGAAATGATGCAGATCGGGGAGCGCTCAAAAACAGACATTAGTCTCTGTTATCTGAAAGATGTGACCAACCCGGGTTTGCTCAAAACCTTGAGAAAAGAACTTCAGTCGATTTGTGTTGACGGAATTCCAATGGCTGACAATGCGCTTGAAGAATTTATTCTTAAGCAAGGCTGGAATCCATTTCCGCTTGTCCGCTATACCGGCCGTCCGGATGTCGCGGCCGCGCATATACTGGAAGGTCATGTCGTTCTGATTACCGATACCTCACCCAGTGTGATGATTTTGCCGACGACACTCTTCCACCACCTTCAGCACGCGGAAGAGTATCGCCAGGTGACCGCGTCGGGAGCTTTGCTGAGATGGGTGCGTTTTATTGCTGTGCTGGGATCGGTATTCCTCGTTCCACTCTGGCTTTTACTTGTCCAAGAACATCTGCTTCCGGAACAGCTCGGCTTCATAGGGCCGAATAGCAAACACTATAATATACCTCTGCTTGTTCAGATTCTGATTGCGGAAGTTGGCATTGAAACTTTGAGGATGGCGGCGATTCATACACCGACATCCCTTTCAACTGCACTCGGCCTGATCGCTGCCGTTCTGATCGGACAGATTGCCATAGAAGCAGGGGTATTCATTCCCGAGGTGATCCTTTATACTTCTGTCGCTGCGATCGGGGGATTTGCGACACCTAGCTACGAACTCCAATTGGCCAATAAAATTGTGAGATTGACGCTTATTCTTGCTGTAGGGCTTCTACATGTTCCGGGATTTATGCTTGCTGTCACTTTATTTATTATCTATTTGTCGCATGTCATGAACCTGAACACACCCTATCTATGGCCGTTTATCCCGTTCAATCCGACAGGACTCTATAATATTCTGATTCGCAGGGCGCTTCCGACATCAGTTCTTCGGCCGAGTATCGTGCGCCCGCTGGATAAATACCGTCAGCCGGCAAAGAGCAAATCCAAGTGACACTTGTCATTGAATACGAATCATGCTAAACTACAAATAAATTTTATCCTTCAAGCAGATAAGAGGAGCAGGGCGAAAAAGTAAGGGACGGGAGCCAGGAAGAGCGAGGATCGTTCCCTAAAGGTCAACCTGCCGAAGCGGTCGCTTTTTCCGGAAACGACGCGCTGGGCTGCAGCTGAACAGGTTGCAGACTGTCACTGCATGAACTTGCGGTGGAGCACTTCTCGGGCTTTGGGTGTACGTTCCGGCCTGTATACTTTGTGTGCAGGCTTTTTTGCGTCGCTGATTAGCATCCTCTGAAGGTCACCACTTTTTGTGAGTTACGATTGATTGATAGATGGAGAGTAACAGTTCTGAAAGGGGAGATTTTTGGTGCGCGGAACACAGACGATCAGCGCTTCAGGGCATCTTGTCATCGGAGGGGTGGACACGGTCGAACTTGCTCGTGAGTATGGTACCCCGCTTTACGTATATGACACGGCACTGATCAAAGAAAGAATCAACCAGTATAAAGAGGCATTTGCAGCATACAACGGAATGGATTGGCAGGTCGCTTATGCAAGCAAAGCGTTCTCGACGATTGCGATTCTTCAGCTCGTCAATGAATTCGGACTTTCCCTCGATGTAGTCTCTGGCGGGGAGCTATATACCGCTTTAAAAGCAGGTTTTCCAGCCGGAAGAATTCATTTTCACGGAAATAACAAGTCTGACGACGAACTGATATTGGCCCTTGACGCGAACATTGGCAACGTCATCGTTGATAACTTTTATGAATTGGAACGCCTTGAAGATTTGTGCGCGGCAAAAGGACGGGAGATGGAAATTCTTCTAAGAGTTACTCCCGGGGTTGAAGCGCATACACATGAATTTATCATGACCGGGCATGATGATACAAAGTTCGGCTTTAATCTTGATAATGGAATGGCTGATCAGGCTGTTCAGCTTGCTTTGAAGGCTCCGCATCTGATTCTGAAAGGTATTCATTGCCATATAGGCTCACAGATTTTTGAGACTGAAGGTTTTGTAAGGGCGATCAGGGTTATTTTCAGTTATGCAGAGAAGTGGAAACGTTCGTTTGATTTCTCAATGCAGGTTTTGAATGTTGGTGGAGGATTTGGCATCAGGTATACGGAGGAAGACCATCCCCTGCCGGTCAAAAATTATATTGACAGCATAGTTGCCGTAGTTACCGAAGAGTGTAAAGCACGGGCCCTCAGTGTTCCTGCGGTATGGATCGAGCCGGGCCGTTCCATTGTCGGTGAATCAGGAACGACGCTTTATACAGTCGGGGCATTAAAAGATATCCCCGGCATACGTAAGTACGTGTCGGTGGATGGGGGCATGGCCGACAATATTCGTCCGGCACTCTATCAGGCGCACTACGAGGCGCTCTGCGCAAGCAGGGCAAACGAGCCGGCTGATCAATCGGTTGCGATCGCCGGTAAGTGCTGTGAAAACGGAGATGTTTTGATAAAGAAAGCGAATCTGCCGGAGTCGTGCAGGGCCGGTGATATTCTGGCAGTACTTTGTACCGGCGCGTATGGTTATTCTATGGCCAGCCATTATAACCGGCTGCCGAACCCCGCTGTTGTTTTTGTGGAAAACGGTGAAAGCCAGTTAGTGGTCCGCAGAGAAAGCTATGACGACCTGATACGTATGGATCAACCGCTTAAAATGTTCTCCTCACATGAATAGACAGGGGTATCAATAGGGAAACACGATTCTGACATATAAGTGCACATTTTTTCTCTATTGGTTATAATATAGGACGTGAGAGCTTTTCAGTGCTGTGATTTATTTTTATTCCTGTTCTTATCATGGTAATGAGGGGTTAAAAATGCTTATTCGCTATAAAAAGAATTATGAAAAGATTGCTATGGGCCTACTTTCTTATGTTCCCTCCGAGAAAGAAATCAAGATGCTTCTTCAGACCGTCAGGAAATATGAGGAAGAGGAAAGTTGGCAACTATTTTTATGGAAAGATGGGGAAGACATTCTCGGTGTTATTGGGATTCACATGGAAGATCCCGGCAAAGCCACTGTAGAACACATCAGTGTTAACCCATCGTACCGGGCAGAAGGAATTGGTAAGAAAATGCTGCTCGCGCTTCAGCCGATTCTTGGAAATGATGTTGATATTACTCCTTCCGCAGCGATCAAATCTTATTTTGATAATTGTTTTCATGAGAAGGGGGAACAGGAGACCGAAAAATAATCGGTTTCCTGTTTTTATTTGTTCCATTGTGTGTGTTGTAAAATGTAGCTGCATGATACCCGGATTCACGGAATGCCTGTTCTATGCTATGATAGTGGCATATTGTACCATACCCAGGGGGATGGCTTTTGGAATATAAAGTAAAAATCGATGCCTTCGAAGGGCCTCTTGATTTGCTTCTGCATCTGATCAAGACGCTGGAGATAGACATTTATGATATTCCTGTTGCAGAAATTACGGATCAGTATCTTGACTTTATCCACAATATGCAGAAACTGGAACTAAACGTTGCCAGTGAATATCTGGTGATGGCCGCAACACTGATCGCGATGAAAAGCAGGATGCTGCTTCCGAAACCTGAGGTTTATGACGAGGCGGCTGATGAACCTTATGAGGATCCCGAGGAAACGCGTCAGACGCTGATGCAGCAGCTTCTGGAATACCGACAGTACAAAGAGGCCGCGCAATCCCTGCGCTCCGGTGAGTCGGAAAGACTCCTGCTATTCTCAAAGCAGCCGGAGGATTTAAGCGAATTTGAAAGAGAAGACGTGACCGCCATTCCGAAATCCGAGCGGGCAACCGTTCATGATATGATGCGAGCATTTCAGAGAATGCTGATTCGTAAGAAACTTGAGACGCCGCTTGATACAAAGATCGATCGGCAGGTTCTTCCGATTGGGCAGCAGATGAACAGAGTTCTAGAGGATCTGAAACGGGCCAGACATCCGCTGCGATTTGATTTGCTATTTACAAAAAAAGACCGCGCACATATTATTGTGACTTTTCTCGCGTTACTGGAATTAATGAAAAAAGATGCTGTATTCTGCGAACAGGATCGGAACTTTGCGGATATTTTTGTCAGTCTGGGAAAGGGGGCTGCTTTACTTGACACCGGAGAAAATGCGTTCAATTATTGAGGGACTCCTTTATCTGACTGGGGAAGAAGGATTGTTACTGGATCAGATCAGCAAAGTGCTTTCAGACTGTCCGGTTCGGGATATTACAGATACAATTGAAAAAATGAAAGCCGATTTTGAGAACGATGATGCTTGCGGCCTGATGGTTGCTGACCTTCCAAACGGGTACAGGCTTACCACAAAGCCATTTATGGCGGGCTATGCTGAAAAATTTGCAGCCATTCCTAAATCATCGCCGCTCTCGCAGGCATCACTTGAGACTGTGGCAATTGTTGCTTACAAACAGCCCGTCTCCAGAATCACAATTGATGAAATCAGGGGGGTTAAATCAGAGCGGGCACTGCAAACCCTGATGGTCAGAGGGTTGATCAAGGAGGTCGGACGTGCTGAAGGGGCTGGTAGAGCCATCCTATATGGTGTCACTTCAACTTTTCTTGATTACTTCGGGCTCCATTCGCTTGATGAAATGCCGCCGCTTATTGAGGCTGTGAAACAGCCTAACGAGCAGCTTGACGCTTATGATCTTTTCTACGATAAGTATAAAGAAACAGTAAATAACCTATAAACGCTTCATTTTGCTTCCCGTCCATACAGAGATCCCATGGGCGGGACTTTTATTTGAGAATACATCAATTAACAGCCTGACGCCTTGACAACATCTCAATAACTGGCTCATAAACCTCTTATCCTTGCATAAGCTTGTATTAGCGATAGGACAAGGGGGCATCCCATGAAACGTATCTTGAAAAGTTCGCTGATCGGATTGCTTTGCACTGCTTTAGGATTGACTGTATTTCCGGGATCGGTGCGGGCGAATGAGCCCTCCGTTTCAGCACAATCCGCTGCGCTGATCGAACAATCATCAGGCCGTCTGCTCTATGAAAAGGATAGTCATGAAAAGCTTCCGATCGCAAGCATTACAAAAGTGATGACTGCGATCCTGGCCATTGAATCCGGGAAAATGAATCATGTTGTGACAGTCAGCAATCAGGCGATCAAAGCTGAAGGTTCTTCCATCTATCTGAAAGCGGGGGAAAGGCTGCCCCTGCGTGACCTTGTATATGGCCTGATGCTGCGTTCAGGGAACGATGCATCTGTGGCTATCGCTGAAGGAGTTGCGGGCAGTGAGCAGGGCTTTGTTTTTATGATGAATGAAAAGGCAAAGGAATTGGGTCTTTCAGATACACACTTTGCCAATCCCAACGGTCTTGACAGTCCGGATCACTATTCAACGGCAAGCGATATGGCCAATTTGACACGATACGCCATGGACAATAAAGATTTCCGGAAAATCGTTGGCACCCGATCTTATCGCGCCGGGGCAACGAATAAGGAAGGAATCCGAGTCTGGAATAACAAAAATAAAATGCTTCGGCTCTACAAGTTCGCAACCGGCGGCAAAACGGGATTCACTAAAAAATCGGGTCGTACGCTCATATCTACTGCCTCCAATGGTAAAATGTCGCTTATTGCCGTTACGCTGAATGACGGGGATGACTGGCGTGATCACGCAAACCTTTTTGAATGGGGCTTTTCAACTTATAGTCTGACACTGGTTGCACGCAGCGGGCAGTTAAAAGCCGATACTGATCCCTTTTACCAGGATCATCTCTATATAAAAAGGTCTGTTTTTGTTCCATTATCCGGGGACGAGCAGTCCAATATCAGCAAGAAGCTGGTACTGGTTCAGGCCCAGCCCGATGACAGAAAATGGATACCGCCCGAACCTGCAGGTGATCTTCAGATTATGCTGGACCAGAAACAGATTGCTTCGATCCCGGTATATTACAAGTCTACGGGAAAGAAAAAAAGAGCATTCTGGAAAATTTTCAGCGGCTTGCTTGAGTCCATTGTATCCGGAAGGGAGCAGCCTTTTTCATGATCAATATAATCTGGGTTGCCCTTTTTTGTATTGGGATTGTCTATGCCTCCTTCAGTGGAACAATGGGACAGGTGAATAACGCCATTTTCAAATCAGCAACTGACGCTGTGACGTTGTGCATCGGATTGGCCAGTATTCTCATATTCTGGCTTGGATTGATGAAAATTGCAGAAAAATCCGGTTTGCTTGAGAAGCTCTCATTTATTTTTAAACCTGTAGTGCGTCGTATTTTTCCGGAAGTTCCGCCGGACCATCCGGCAATGGGCTACATTCTCTCAAATATCATTGCCAATCTTTTCGGGCTCGGCAACGCTGCAACACCGATGGGGATTAAAGCAATGCAGGAGCTTAAGAAATTGAATGGAGGGCTTAATAAGCCAAGCAGATCGATGATTACATTGCTTGCGCTGAACACTTCAGGGCTGACATTAGTCCCGGCAACGGTGATTGCCATTCGAATGCAATACCGATCATCTTCGCCAGCGGACATCGTCGGGCCAACGCTTATGGCCACTCTTTGTACTACATTGTCGGCCTTAATTATTGATCGGATTTTTTATTATTTACGTAAGCGGAAGGAGAAAAAATAATATGGCCTTTATGACAGCACTGTCCCTGTGGCTGATTCCTATCCTGATTGCTGTCATTCTTCTTTACGGAACCTTCAGAAAAACAGCAACATATGAAACTTTTGTTGAAGGAGGAAAAGATGGATTTTCGCTTGCTGTATCCATTATGCCTTTTCTTGTCGGCATGCTGACAGCCATCGGAGTATTCCGTGCGTCGGGAGCGATGGATGCTTTGATAAGGGCAATTGAACCCTTTCTTTCCGCTGTGGGGATGCCTGCGGAGGTTGTTCCTCTTGCCCTTATGCGACCAATTTCCGGCACAGGCGCGCTAGGACTGATGGCCGAACTGATAAAGATACACGGACCCGATTCGTTCATCGGCCGGCTGGCATCGGTTATGCAGGGAAGTACAGATACCACGTTTTATGTTGTGACCGTCTATTTCGGGGCCGTCGGGATTCACCGGATCGGAGATGCACTGAAGGTAGGGCTGCTTGCCGACGCGGTTGGCGTGATCTGTTCCGTGGTGATCGTGACGCTTATTTTCGGAGCATAATTTAAGCGCGGGAGAATGTTGGATTCGCATAGAAATAAGGAAACTAATCCAAAAGTAGTGAACAAATATTGAAACTTGAGAAAAGCGATTGACGGCGTTATGATAACTTTGAGGTGAAAGGATGGAACGACTACAGAAAGTGATTGCGCAGGCAGGCGTAGCATCAAGAAGAAAGGCTGAACAATTGATTACTGCCGGTATGGTTCAAGTTAATGGCCGGACAGTTACTGAACTTGGCACAAAAGTCTCGGAGAAGGATGAGATTTCTGTGAATGGTATCCCGATCGATAAGGAGCTTCCCGTATATTTTTTATTTTACAAACCTGTCGGCGTTATTTCCTCCGTCACCGATGACAGAGAACGGACGACAGTCGTTGATTTTTTTAAACATGTTCCTCAGCGAATTTTCCCTGTCGGACGCCTTGACTATGATACATCGGGCGCGATACTGCTGACTAATGATGGAGAACTGGCGAATCGTCTGATGCATCCCCGTTTTGAAATTGATAAAACATACATAGCACGAATCAATCCGATTCCGAAGGCCGAGCAGTTAAAGAAACTTGCCACAGGAATTGAACTTGAAGACGGAATGACGGCGGAGGCAAAAGTAAGACTTGTCGCCAGTGACAGTGAAAAGGGAACAGCTTCGGTTCAGATCACAATTCATGAGGGGCGGAACCGGCAGGTCAGGCGCATGTTTTCAGCGCTTCATCTGCATGTGCGAAAGTTGAAACGTGAGCGGTATGGTTTTCTCAGCCTGACGGGACTGCATCCCGGTGACAGCAGAACACTCAAGCCGCATGAAGTAAAAACTCTTTATCATCTGGCCAATCGCGAGAACCAGGGATGATACCTTCGATGTTTTTTTGGTCTATTTCAACAAAATAGAAAACTAATATTGGGTTAAATAAATCGGAAAGATGTTTTTTTTTAAGAAATTGTATAAAATAAGACATAGGATTGACACATTATCTGAAATCGGGCCGAATGGGATTAGATCGGTTTTTTGTTTTTGTTCCATCATAAGGAAGTTAAGAGAGAGAACGATATGGCTGACGGGAGGATCATTGGATGATTGAGAAGAAAGCGGCAATTTTAATTGTTGATGATGAAGAGAGAATCCGAAAGTTATTAAAAATGTATCTTGAGCGGGAAGATTATCAGATTGATGAGGCAGGAGATGGTGAGACAGCGCTTCAGAAAGCACTTGACAAAGATTACGAATTAATTCTTCTTGATCTGATGCTTCCTGGAATGGATGGGATCGAAGTCTGTGAGAAACTACGTGAATTCAAGGCGACCCCTGTCATCATGCTGACTGCGAAAGGTGAAGAGGCAAACCGTGTTCAAGGCTTTGAAGTTGGAACGGATGATTACATTGTAAAACCGTTCAGCCCGCGCGAGGTTGTACTCAGGGTGAAGGCTCTGCTCAGGCGGTCATCCAAGACCAAATTTTTGGAAACAGAGACAACTTCCAAAAATGAACTTGTTTTTCCGCATCTGATGATTGATCATGACGCACACCGGGTCAAAGTAGAAAATCAGGAGGTTAATCTGACCCCAAAAGAATATGATCTCTTATACTATCTTGCTCAAAATCCCGATAAGGTTTTCTCACGTGAACAATTGCTGAAGGATGTCTGGAACTATGAATTTTTCGGGGATCTCAGAACAGTTGACACACATGTAAAACGTTTGAGAGAAAAATTGAACCGGATATCGGAAGAAGCTGCCAACATGATCGTCACAGTTTGGGGCGTTGGATACAAAATAGAAGTTGAGAGTAACGGATGATTTGGCGCGGCATCATTACAAAACTTTGGGCAACGATTATTGCCATCGTTGCCATAGCGCTTGTTTTTCTGACCATTTTGCTCTTACAATTTTTTGAAAACAGTAATTTGCATCAGACTGAACTTCAAATGCACAAAATTGGAACCAAATCGGTGCAGTTGATCGAAAATGGCGGAGACAGGCGTACGGCGCTCAATTCTATTTCGGATATCTCCGGGGTCTACTCAGCCGGCAGCGCCTTGGTAACCAATCGGGACTATTGGTTTTCTGCACCCGACAAAGGATTTCCTAGATTAAACCGCCATTTCTTTCAATCGGATCCGGTATTAAATAAAGCCCTTGTTTCCGGCAAATTTGTGGAAAAACAAGGCGCTTTTAGTAATGGCGGTACTACCCCGGCAAAGATGATCATCATTGGCCTGCCTGTTCATACCCGTTTAGGTGAAAATGGCGCCCTATACATATTTCAGACGCTGAATATCGCTCAAAATGCGATCGATCAATCTAAAAAGCTGATCTATATCAGTACAGGCATAGCGATCATTCTGACGACCTTTTTTGCCTTTTTTCTGTCCACCCGTATCGGAGCCCCTTTGCGTAGAATGCGCACAGCGGTTCTTCAGGTAGCCCGCGGAAATTTTGATATTAATGTTCCTGTCGTCACAAGGGATGAAGTTGGTGATCTGGCCGTAGCATTCAACAAAATGAGAGATGATTTGAAAGCGAATATGACGGCTCTCAACCAGGAAAAAGAACAGCTGGCCGGAATACTTGATAATATGGCAGACGGGGTCGTCCTTCTTGACGAAAATGGCAGAATTAAAGCAAAAAACCCTCCGGCGACCGCTTTTGTCCGATCCTGGGCATTTGAACATGATGATGCAAGATCTCCCTCAATCTTGACTGAAATGCTTTTAAGTGCGTCGGGCGAACGAAAACAGCAAATCCAGAATGTGACTACTCAGGGAAGGTTTTGGGTCGTGATTCTCACACCCCTTTATAGCCGTCAGAAAATCAGGGGCGCGGTCGCCGTACTTCGTGATATGACTGAAGAGCAGCATATTGATCAGATGAAAAAAGGCTTTGTCGCGAATGTGAGTCATGAACTCCGTACACCCGTCTCAATGATCCAGGGCTATAGTGAAGCGATTATTGACGGGATCGCAGAGACGGATCAGGAAAAAACAGACATGGCAAAGATTATTCTTGACGAGTCTAAAAGGCTGGGACGCCTCGTCAATGAATTGCTGGATCTTGCAAAGCTGGAAGCGGGGCACTTTCAGTTAAATAAAAAGGATGTCCCCCTGATTGACTTTTTCAGCCACACGGTGAATAAATTCAGCAATCTGGCAGAGAAAACCGGAATCAGACTTGAACTGGAAACCGACGCTGGAGAAAATGATTGCTTCGTCTTTGATCCCGATCGAGTGGAACAGGTTATGACTAATCTCATAGATAATGCGATACGTCATACTTCTGAAGAGGGATGGGTCCATATCAGCGTTCATCTGGAATCGGGTGAACTTTCTGTTAAAGTCCGGGACTCAGGAACCGGAATAGCTGAGGAAGATCTGCCCTTTGTTTTTGAACGGTTCTATAAAGCAGATAAGGCAAGAACGAGAGGAAAATCAGGGACTGGGCTTGGACTTGCTATCGCGAAGCATATTATCGATGCTCATGGCGGAGAAATCAGTGTCAATAGCAGGAAGGAACATGGGACAACTTTTCAGTTCAGTCTGCCTGATAACGGGGATTAGGATAGTTAATAAACGGAAACAAGCTTGCCCGGGAGGCAAGCTTGTTTCGTTCTGCTTAATCAGTTTTCAGCTACTTTATCTGGAGAACCATGAAACGGCTGGTCTCCGATTCTGATCGACTCAGTGGGGCAACCGTCGTAAGCGTCTGCGAGATCTTCAAGCAATTCATCAGGTACCGATACGTCTCCCTTATTGCCGTCGAGGAGAGAGAAAGCGAGACCGTCATCATCGTAATCGAACAGATCCGGTGCTGATGCGGCACACGCACCACAGGAAATGCAGGTTTCTTTATCGACAATCATATATTTTTCCACGATCTGAAAACTCCCCTTTATGAACTGTTTCATCCGCTATCATTACTTTTCTAATTGTAGGTAACAGGAGCTGCGATTTCAACCTCTTCAATAACGAAGGGTGTGAAAAATTATCGAAAGTTTTCTTTAAAAAAGATAAAATATAAGTTGAAACTAGTCTTTTCAGCATGGCGTGTTTCTTTATTTACAATTGAAATCTGGAGGAATGCATGTGTCATTTCGATATTATTTAATGCTGAAATTGATTAGTCAGATTAACGGAGAACGGACGCTCTCAGGGATCATTCATATATTACAGGGCAGACAGTCTGTTCAAGCAATTCAGGACTGCGCGTTTTTTCATATTCAACCTCTGTATCACACATTCGACATGTTAGAACGCGGACATTTATTAAGTCTATCAGATGACTGCCTCGGAAAGGGCTGGATCAGCCAGTTAAATGGAGATCACGAGAAATATGCCCTGACCCCATCTGGAATAGATACGTTGTCGCAACTAGCCGATCGTCACTCTTTCCCTCAGGATCTTAAGTATACCGAAAATGTGAGAATGGAAACTGATTTCTGGCTTAAACTGCAGCTGTGCGTTCAGACCTTGTCCGAACTGATCCATGGCAGTCATTCTTTTTTGCCGGTCTCACACCGTGCCGGTATAACAGAAGCTGTCCGACGTTTTATCATTGGGTCTCGCGCTAGAAGGAAAGATCTGGCCTGCGCACTGTATGAGGAACTATACAGCCTTCTTGAGACAATGCCTGTGACTGAGGCCGACATATTGTGCCTTCAGCTAAGCGGATACGGTATGCCTGGCCTGACAGTGGATCAGACAGGATCAGCTGTGAAAATTGACACTTACCAAAGTCACGTCTTTTCAAAAGCTGCCATTCGTCGTCTGCTGCACACGGTCAGTAATATACCTTCCGATTTTCCGACCCTAGCCCGTCTGATGAGTAAAAAACGGAATGATCTTTCGCGTTCGGCTGAGGAGACATATCATTTAATCAAAGAAGGCTTAACTTTTGAAAAATTGACTGAACAGAGACAGCTCTCCCATGGAACCATAGAAGATCATATCATTGAACTGACTCTGAAAATTCCGGGTTTTAATATTTCTTCCTTTTTGCCTGATTCAGTCAATCAGATGATCATCAAATCCGCGACCCGACTGCACACGAAACAGCTTAAGCCGATAAAGAAAGAACTCCGTGACCAGGCTTCCTATTTTCAAATCCGGCTGGCTCTAGCCAAAGAAGCAGTGGAAAGAGAGGGGAACTAATTGGATGCCCTGCAGAAACCAGAAAACAGGAACAGACCAATCGATCAAGAAATGGCGAAGGCTGAAGAAGTACTCCACAAAGTATTTGGCTATTCGGAATTTCGAAACAGGCAAAGAGAAGTTGTCAACGCGCTGCTGAAGCATCAGGATGTTTTCGCCATGATGCCAACCGGGGGCGGAAAGTCACTTTGCTATCAGTTGCCCGGATACATCCTGAACGGTCTGGTGCTTATCGTTTCACCTCTTCTTTCTCTTATGGAGGATCAGGCGGATTCACTCCGCCGTCTGGGAGAGAACAAGGTACGCACGCTGAACAGCATGCTTAACCCTGAGGAAAGAAAGCGTGTGCTGTCCCAGCTGAGGCAGCTCCGCTTTTTGTTCATTTCACCTGAAATGATCAGGCAGCCTCGTGTTTCGAGGGCCCTTGAGAAAGTGCCGATTTCTTTGTTTGTCGTCGATGAGGCGCACTGCATTTCCCAGTGGGGTCACGAGTTCCGTCCGGACTACTTGCATCTTGCTGAGATCAGGATTCGGCTTGGCTCACCTGTTTGTCTCGCTCTGACAGCAACTGCGGATCAGAGAGTCAAGAAGGATATTGTCCGCTATCTTCACTTGGAGTCGGCGCAGCAGTTCCTGATGAGCGTCGACAGACCCAATATTTCGTTTATCGTCCTTGAAGCGAAAAACAGTGAGGACAAAACAAACCAATTAATTGAACTGCTCGGAAAAGTGGAATTCCCGGGCATCATCTATTGTTCCGGCAGGGAATGGTCAGAAAAGTTATCCAAGGATATCTCAAAAAGACTGGGATTCCGTACCGCTTTCTATCATGGCGGTATGGAACCCGAAGACCGGAGAAAAATTCAAAATCAGTTTCTGAGCGGTGAACTCGACATTCTTTGCTGTACGAACGCATTTGGCATGGGTATTAATAAGGCAGATATTCGCGTCGTTGTTCACTTTCATTATCCGAGCACGATGAATGCCTACCTTCAGGAAGTGGGAAGAGCCGCGAGGGATGGTGGTCAGGGTCTTGCTGTGCTTCTTCATTCACCGGCAGATGATCGGCTGCCTGAAGCTTTTATCGACAGTAATTACCCTTCCCCATCGATTTTAAAATTTGCTCTGAATCAGTTGGATCAGGGCGAGTATCAGCTGCCGAAGGATTCAGAACGTTTCATTGATGTGATCCGTATTATGGGTGCGGGTGAAACGGCGGCCCGGTTTATTCTTGAACAGTTCATAACCAAAAGCTCCGGGAGGCCAGTTGCTTTACTTTATGATGACTGTATACGGCTGATAGAAAATCGCCGATCTGTTCAAATGAAAGATTTGGCGCGGATGCGTTCCTGGATCTCAGAAAAAGGATGCCGAAGAGTATCATGCCTAAGCTATTTTGGTGAAAAATTGGAAACAAAGCCTGATTTGTGCTGTGACCGATGTGGTGCAAAAATCGGCGATTTTCTTAGCCATCAGCACTCGGCGCTGAACAATTCGGGCATCGAAGTGGATTGGAAAAAAAGGCTGGACAGGCTCCTCGCGTGTGAAAAGGTTGAGCCTGATAGCTGAGCGTGTCACTCTGAAGAGTGGCTGTCCTAAATCTGGTTTCCAGCGCATAGCTTATTCCGAGGGGGTGGCTATGTGTCGCTGGATACACTGCGGGAAAAAGGGGCTCTTCCGGCTCTGGCATATGAAATCCTTAAGGAACTGGAAAAGAGAAAATTAAAAGAAAATCATTGGAAAAAAAGGCGGTCTGTAACCGGTTTTTTTCTGATTTTGACAAACAGTGCTTTTGTTTTATATCTACTTGTATTTGAAGGGAGGAGTATGGCTTCACTGCACGGGTTGAACCTAATGGTCAGGGAACCCGAGGTTTTGCTGCTTGGTGTATCGGGATTACTGATTCTGTTCATTTATATGCGTACGCAAAAAGAAGCTAAGGATGCGGAAGATGACTTTGATGAACTGCGTGAAGAGATGATTGACAGAGCATGGGAACTTTGGCCAAAAGAACCTGACGGATCCGGAAGATACGAAATTATGCAGTATCTTCTTAAAGAGATGGATATTAACTTATTCTATAAATAGAGGGAGGGAAGCTTAATCCTGTTAAATATAAGGTGTTAAACTTTATTGTTACTTCTGT
This sequence comes from Sporolactobacillus shoreae, assembly GCF_004684935.1. GTDB lineage: Bacteria > Bacillota > Bacilli > Bacillales > Sporolactobacillaceae > Sporolactobacillus > Sporolactobacillus shoreae. The sequence continues at coordinate 71,842 of NZ_SRJD01000009.1, read as the reverse complement.
GGCTGCTGCCAAACTGGATTTTTCACGAGCCTGCCAAAAAATAATATGGTTCTTTAACAAAGCTCAAGTAAAAAAAAACAATAAATGCTGCATTGCGCTTCATGCAGCAGGATGTTTGTTTTAAAATTAGGCTATGTTCAAATTCAATGTTGATTTTGCCCCTCCGTTGATTGAAGAGGAAAGCGAGCGCATGAAGCGAAAAACAACAGACAAGTTTAACAAAGCCTAAAATTAAAATACCTTTTTCTCTGTCCGGTCCTCCTTGATTAACTCGACCGCTTCCCGGAAACGCTGTGAATGAACGATTTCGCGCTCACGCAGGAATCCGAGCGAGTCGTTCAGTCCCTGATCATCTGATAAATTAATGATCCACTGGTAAGTCGACCGGGCCTTTTCTTCTGCGGCAATATCTTCGTAGAGATCTGCGACCGGATCCCCCTTGGACTGGATATGCGCGACGGTAAAACTCTCACCTCCGGCATTCTCGAAGTAAAGCGATTTACCATGATTTACGTAATGCGCGCCCAGTCCTGCTGCTTTCAACTGCTCAGGTGTGGCGTCTTTTGTAAGTTTATAGACCATTGTTGCGATCATTTCCAGATGGGCGAACTCTTCGGTACCTATGTCGTTCAGAAGCCCAATGACCTGATCCGGTATCGTATAGCGCTGATTCAAGTAACGAAGGGCGGCCGCCAATTCCCCGTCAGCGCCCCCGTACTGTTCTATAAGGTACTTTGCGAGCGTCGGATTGCACGTACTGACACGGACAGGATACTGGAGTTTCTTTTCATAATACCACATGAGAACTCATCTCCTGATTCTTTTTCGGGAAATGTACAGGTTGCATTCCATCTCTTTCTAAACCTGCCAGGGCCACGGAACTTTGTTCCATTGCCACGGGTACGCGGAATAGCTGTGGCCGAATTGCCTGAGCGGACCATATTGCTTTTCAAATGCGTCGCGGAGTCCGGTACTTTTCTGCGCTGCCGAATTGAATTGTTTGAGCGCTTCCAGATCATCGGGATGAGTATCCAGATAAAGCGTCAGTTCGACAAGTGTAAAATCGGTAGCCTGTAAAACCCGCAGATCCTCATAGTAATTGTTTGGAAGCTGATTCGGATCAGCCATTTTTTTAAACCTCCCTTCTTTTTTCAAGATACGGATTAGTATATGGTGTGTAAAGGCCGGGCCAAAGTGTCCCGTGCGCCAGCGCCTGCACAGGAGAAAATTGCTCCATCCCGGCAGGCTGAAAACCGAGATACAGCTGGACAGGTGTTTCGTAGCTGACAGGGGTGAGCGGGGGACACGGGTCAAAGGGACTGATAAATGGGTAAAACCATTTTCTGTATGTGGGCAATATGTGCACCTCTCTTTACCACTTTTACTATTAACATGATTTTTATATGCCCCGGAGCTTGTCACTAGTACGAAAATATGAAGCCGGTGCGGGTGGAGAAAATAGTCTACTGAAAATATCGGGGATTAACTGGTACATGATTGGTGCGCAGTGTATTAGTTCATGATCAATTAAAAGCATGTACTTTTTTTTGTTTGCGTTGTATACTACGCTTAAGTGAATCGTATATAAATTTGCAGCCCTCTGAATTTGCGGTTGTTACAACGGCAAACCGTGAGACACCGAAAACGTTAAAAAACATATAATTAAAAAGAAAAGGGTCTTCGGAAGTTCAGAGAGATAGGGCTCGGTGGCAAGGAGGGTGTTTGCGATGCGACTGGAACGTTTAAACGGGGACAGAATCAAGATATTCCTGACTTTTGACGATCTTAAAGAACGTGGCATTTCCAAAGAAGATATGTGGCACGACTTGCCGAGAGTGGAGCAGCTTTTTCGTGATATGATGCTTGAGGCCGATGACGAACTCGGTTTTGAAGCAAACGGTCCCATTGATGTAGAGATATTTTCGCTGCCGGCGCAAGGTATGGTTGTGATCGTATCTAGAGGCCGGACGTATGGCGATTCGGAAAGTGACGATGCGTTCGATGATGATGAATTCATTCAGATGCAGGTCACCATGGATGAGAGCCAGGATGTGCTTTATCAGTTTAATCAGTTTGAGGATATCATCACACTCTCGAAAACACTTCATGATCTTGGCATAAAGAATGGCAGCCTTTACCAGCTTGAACATAAATATTATTTATACTTTGAAGAAGAGGAATTTGACAGTGAGACCGATCTTGAAACACTGATCGCTTTACTTGCGGAGTTCGGCAATACGTCAACAATGACAGTCCATCGTCTTGAAGAATATGGTAAATGTTTGATCAAAGATAGGGCTATTTCCGATATTTACAAATATTTTATTAATACTCCGCACAATTGATGGTGCGGATTTTTTTTGCAGCTCTTTTTCGCAAGCACAAATTCATTTTATGCGAGTTATGCGCGGTTCATGTCCTGCAGTCTTCATTTTTTCTGTTTTGCAGGAAACAAAAATGGAAACAGTGTTCCTAGTCAGAAGGGATGATTTTTTTGGCATCAGAAAGTTTTAAAACCGATGGAGATATAATACCAAGGGAAAAACTTCTTCATTATGTACAGGCTGTGGTTCGCTCATCATTAACGGAACTTGGTTATGCTCAGGATCTGATCCGCTATCTTGAGGAACCGCAGCGAATTCTTAAAGTAAAAATCCCCGTGAAACTGGATCAAACCGGGACACGCGTTTTTACCGGTTACAGGGTTCAGTATAATGACGCACCCGGTCCGACAAAAGGAGGGGTGCTCTTTCATCCTGATATAGAGGTAGATAAACTTCAGGCAATGTCTATGTGGAACGGAATAAAATCGTCTGTTCTTAATCTCCCTTTTGGAGGAGCGAAAGGCGGCATAATATGTGATCCAAGGGAACTTTCTTTTCGTGAGATGGAAGGGCTGGCGAGAGGATATATCCGAGAAATTTCACCGATCATCGGCCCGGACAAAGATATACCAGCGATGGACGCGAGTTCGAATTCTCAGGTTATGGCTTGGATGATGGATGAATTCAGCAGGATCCATCCGGAAGGTCTCTCTACGTTTTTTACAGGAAAGCCGTTGATATTTGGAGGACTCGCCAAACGTGATTCAGCGATCGCAGACGGCATCACTGTTGTTGTCAAGGAGGCTGCGAGGCTTAAAAAAATTAATCTTAATCATGCTCAAATCATAATACAGGGTTTTGGAAGTGCTGGGAGTCTGATCGCGAAGTCACTTTCCAGATCTGGGATTCGGATTGTTGGAATTTCAGACGCTTATGGTGGACTTTATGCTCCTGAAGGTCTTGATATCGATGAATTGCTCGACAGCCGGGACAGTTTTGGGACAGTGACTAAGCTCTTTGAACAGACCATAACGAATCAGGAACTTCTCGAGAAACCCTGTGATTTACTTATACTGGCAGCAATTGAAAACCAGATCACTGATAAAAATGAGGAGAATATTAAGGCGAAGATAGTCATTGAAGGAACCGGGAGAGCTGTGTCCGAACATGCAGCCGAATCAATGACGGCAAGGGACATCCTACTGGTGCCTGAAATTCTTGCGGGTGCAGGGGATGTGGCAGTTTCGTATCTGGAATGGGTTCAGCATCTGCAGGGAAACATATGGACTAATGAAGAGGTAGACCGCAGATTCCATCAAATAATAGGAGCGGCTTTTCAGTCGGTCGCTGAAACTGCGGAAGAACGGAACATGACGATGAGAAGAGCTGCTTATTTGAACGGGATCCAAAGACTCGCTGAAAAAGTAAGGTTTCGAGGTTGGATTTAGATATGGCAGCATAAAAAAATGTTAGACATGATTGGGCAGGAAAAAGTGAACTTCTTTTTCCTGCCCTTATTGTGCTATAGACATTATAAAAATGAGACGAACGAAGTAAGCGCGGTTATGCCGTTTGGCTGTGCCTGAAAGCCTGTCAATCGGCAAATTTTCTTTATCCATAAAATCTGTGAATATTCCGGCTGATAATTGGCAATATAAGCATGATTTCTGGGAGAAAAGAAGCTTAAATGGCGCGGTGGATTCAACACTGGCGGTGGAATGTTTATGAGGAGGAATAGTGATTGAAAAAGCATCAGATCATTCATGTACTGGGTATATTGCTGGCCCTGTCCGGATTCCTGATCTACTCGGAGCACGCGGTGGCCTTTTCATCTCAGGTCATCACGCAGGGCGCCTCCGGAGACGATGTCATTGAACTGCAGTCGCGCCTTCAGTACAGCGGTTTCTATAAGGGAAAAATTGATGGTCATTTCGGATATGGGACTTATTGGGCGCTGCGCACTTTCCAGGAACAATTCGGACTCACTGTAGACGGACAGGCCGGAACATCGACCAAGCAAAAATTGATCCATGCATCAAAGTTTGATAAAGCCTATATTTACCAGAATCTGCAGGAGGGAAACACATTTACTTATTATGGCGGGATTCCACTCGACCAGCAGGTGAAAAAGGATTCCCGAAAGTCGGATACTTCGGGTGGCGGTCAATCATCGGGAGGGAACAAACTACCATCTTCAAATGGAAAATATACGATTGATAATCTTCCTCAGGGTTATACAAAAGCCGATGTTAACCTGATGGCCAACGCGGTTTACGGAGAATCCAGAGGGGAGCCTTATATCGGGCAGGTCGCTGTTTCAGCGGTTATTATCAACCGGGTCGCCGATCCGCGCTTTCCCAACAATATATCGGACGTGATTTTTCAGCCTGGTGCGTTCACTGCAGTTTCAGACGGACAGATTTGGCTGACCCCAAATGAGACGGCGAAGAGAGCTGTAATGGATGCGATTAACGGATGGGACCCTTCCCAGGGCGCTCTGTATTATTTTAATCCTGACACGGCAACCTCCGCCTGGATCTGGACACGGCCGCAGATTCAGAAAATTGGAAAGCATATCTTCTGCAAATGAGGGGGGGAATGAGTAGATGAGAAGACGCAATAAGTTCATTTTTGGAGCTGTCGCCATCGTAGCCATTCTTGCACTGGCTTTTTGGGGTTTTCAGGAGCATCGATTGAGGAATCTCGTAACCATTCATGCCGAAAATCACTACCAGCAGTCCTTCCACGAGCTGGCGTATTATGTGGATTCACTGGAGGAGTCGCTCGGAATGTCCCTCGCCATGCAGTCGCGTGATACGATGAGACCGCAGCTGGTTGAGACGTGGAGATTGAGCGCACTGGCACATGCGGCGGCGAATGAACTTCCGCTGACCCTTCTCCCGTTTAACCGGACCAATGAATTCCTAGCACACGTTGGGGAATTCACCTATAACTCCGGTGTTAAATCCAGCAGTGACCGGAAGCTTTCTGGAAAAGAGTATCAAACCCTTCAGAAGTTGTACCGGGAATCCAAGACAATCAGTGAAGGTTTGAGGGAAGTGCAGGGTCAAGTGATGTCCCATCATTTAAGATGGATGGATGTTGAGTGGGCGCTGAAAGGCAAGAAACAAAATCAGGATAACCAGGTTATCGACGGATTGAAACGGATTGACGGACAGGCAACAGACTATACACAGAGTTTCAGCCCGGAAAATCCACGCAATATGGTGCTGGAGAAAAAGAAATTCAATCAGATGACAGGACCTGAAATAACCAAAGATGAAGCAGTCAGCCGTTTAAAAAAATGGCTGTCCCTAGATAATGCCCGAGTTAAAAGAATAAGTGAAACCGGCAAAGGGTCAAATGAGGATTTTTATGACATCACTTTAAATCCGGCTGGCGGAAAACCTGTTGCAGCCGCGGTTACGAAAAAAGGCGGACACGTGGTCTGGTTTATTTCCAGCCGCAATGTGACGAAGGAAGAAATAAGTTTATTTGATGCTGTACAAAGATCGTCCTTATTTTTAAAACAACACCGGATGATGGGAATGCAACTGACAAAAAGAGACCAATATCAAAACGTGGCCGTGTTGACTTACGTGTTGAAAAAAGGAAATGTGCGGTTTTATCCAGCATCAGTAAAAATAAAGGTGGCATTAGACAATGGGGATATCCTTGCGTTTGATCAGACGGATTTTCTGTTCAACAAGAGTGAGGGCGCACCATTGAAACCGAAACTTTCCGAACAGCAGGTGAGGAGGCAAATTAATAAGGACTTAAAGATTCAGGAAACAAATCTGGCTGTTTTTCAAAACTCACTTCTTAAAAATGTTTTATGTTATGAATTTTTCGCCACAAAAGGTGACAATACTTACCGTCTGCTGCTGAACGCCCGGAATGGTGATCAGGAAAAAGTCGAATTGCTGAGAAATTAGGGAAAAGAATCATTTTTTTCTTTTCCTTTTTTCATGTATAATAATTGCTGGAAGATCGCAGTTCTTTTTGCCTGCCTGCTTCCGTATGGCTCGGATTCGTTTCCGGGAATAACACGAATGCGGGGGCTTGAGCGTGCTGTTAAAGATCGGAGAAACCCTGATTCTTGAACTGACAGAGGATAATGGAAGTGTGCAGCGTTTCCGTTGCAAAATTGCTGAACTGAGAGAAAATGAAATCCTGATTGATTACCCGATTGATGAAACAACAGGAAAAACAGCAATTTTCTTGAATGGAGCTCTGATGATGGCTAATTATGTTGTCGACAATCATGTGTTTCGTTTCAGAACGGAATTTCTTCATCGTGTACCGGGTAATGTGCCGTTAATGCTTCTCAAGTATGAAGGAGAAGAGGGTCTTGAGAGGATTCAGAGGAGAAATTTCGTCAGGGTGGACGCCAGTCTTGATATCGCCGTTCATTCCTCAGACAATCTCTTCAGACCTTTTGTCACGCTGACAAGCGATATCGGAGGTGGCGGGGTGCTGGTCCTGCTGCCGGAGGGTACAGAAATCAGCGAAGGGGAAACAGTCGATATGTGGATTTGCTTCGCATCATCTTCAAGTAGAAATCAATATTTGAAAATAAAAGGGGAAATTGTCCGGATTTTTATAGACAAACTCTCTCATATAAAGAAGGCGTCTATTGAATTTTTTATCGACAATGAAAAAGAACGCCAGCCGATTATCAGGTTTTGCTTCGAGAAACAGCTTGAGAGTCGAAAAAAACTGCTTGAATGGGAAATGGACCATCAGCATTGAAAAAGATCTTTGACCTATATATGTTAAACCTTTTTCATGGATAAAAAACGTTCTGATTAAGATGATAAGAGAGATAGGGGCAGTAATGGAGATGGAGAGGCTATTTCAAATTGCAATTGACGGACCGGCCGCCGCAGGGAAAAGTACAGTGGCTAAAATTGTAGCAGGAAAATTAGGGTATGTTTACATAGACACCGGAGCAATGTACCGCTCACTGACGTATAAAGCTCTCAAAACCGGGACAGATTTGAATAACGGTGCCGGATTACTTGAGCTCCTGAACAGGACTGAGATCAATCTGCTTACAGGGGAAAACGGCCAGAGAGTGCTTGTCGACGGTGACGATGTTACAGAGCGTATCCGCTATCCTGAGGTATCCGCACAGGTATCATTGGTATCCTCATTTCAGGAGGTCAGGACCGAGATGGTTCGCAGGCAGAGACGGCTGACTGAAAGTTGTAATGTGGTCATGGATGGCCGGGATATCGGGACGCACGTTCTTCCTGATGCCCAGGTGAAAATTTTTCTAAAGGCGTCTGTGGATGAGCGTGCAGTCAGGCGGTATAAAGAGGAAAAGTTAAAGGGGATGAATCCCTCTATAGAGGCATTGAAAAGTGCGATCGCTCTAAGGGATAAAATGGATACTGAACGTGCTGTATCCCCGCTGGTCAAGGCCGAAGGCGCTATAGAGGTGGACACAACATCGCTTTCTATTGAAGAAGTGGTTTCCGAGATACTTCGGATCGTGAAGGAGAGGCGTTCCCTTTGAGCCTTTACTCGTTTGGCAAACCGATCGTGTACGCTTTTTACAAAATTTTTTTTCGAATTTCGGTTGAAGGAGTCGAAAACATTCCCAATGAGGGAGGGGTATTGATCTGCAGCAATCACTTGTCTAATTTCGACCCGCCTCTTATTGGAATTTTGATTAAGCGCAGTTTAAGTTTTGTGGCAAAAGAAGAACTTTTCAAAATTCCTTTTTTAGGCCGATTACTCAGACACTTACAGGCTTTCCCGATAAAACGCGGTTCGGGAGACAGGGGTGCGATACGGACGGCGATGCAGTTGCTAAGAAATGGGCACGCTCTGTTAATTTTTCCTGAAGGCCACCGCAATCCGAACGCACCGCTCCGTCAAGGCCTCTCAGGCGCCGGCTTTTTTGCTCTGAAAACGGACGCATCTATCATTCCATGTGCGATCATCGGGCATTATGGTTTCAGAGAAAGAATGAAAGTTGTTTTCGGATCGCCTATTGATTCTGATTTATTGAAACGTCAAATCAATAAATCATCTGAAGCAAGCGCAGTTATTATGAAGCATATTCAGGAACTGCTTGATCGGCAGCAGTGACAGGGCTTTCAATGAGTTCATCTGCTTGACAAAATGCTCTATTTGTAAGAAGTTATGTGTAGGGTATTTCGTGTTTTGTTTATCTAAAGGGGGTCCCGGAGAATGGTTGAAGATTTTAAGGATGAAATGGCATCATTTGATGCACTCAAAGTAGGAGACGTTATCAACGGGAAAGTTACAAAAGTTGAAGAAAAACATGCGTTAGTGGATGTTGGATATAAAGTTGACGGCATTCTCCCCATCAGTGAGCTGTCCAGCCTGCATGTCGAGAAGGTCATAGATCTGCTGCATGAAGGTGATGACGTTACTGTGAAGGTCACAAAACTTGAAGATGACGAACTTGTTTTGTCCAAGCGTGAAGTGGACGCAGACAAGGCATGGGACGATCTCGAACAAAAATATAATGAAAAGAAAACATTTTCCGTTGAGATCGCGGATGTAGTTAGGGGTGGCCTTGTTGTCGACCTCGGTGTACGCGGATTTATTCCGGCTTCACTGGTCGAACGCCACTTTGTGGAGGATTTCAGTGACTATAAAGGAAAACCTCTGGATGTTAAAATTGTTGAACTTGACCGTGAAAAAAGAAAGGTTATTCTTTCACATCGGGCTGTTCTTGATGAAGAAGCAGATAAAAAGAAAGAAGATACGCTGGCATCAATCAATGTGGGCGACGTGATTGAAGGCACAATTCAGCGTCTGACAGATTTCGGAGCATTCGTTGATATCGGCGGAGTCGACGGTCTGGTGCATATTTCACAGCTAGCGTATTATCATGTCGAAACACCTTCCGAAGTTGTCTCCGAAGGTGATAAAGTGAAGGTCAAAGTGCTGGCGGTTGACCCCGAAAGTGAACGGATTTCCCTTTCAATAAAAGCGACACAACCTGGGCCTTGGGAAACCGCGAAGGATAAGATTCACCCAGGGGATACTCTTGAAGGAACAGTGAAACGTCTCGTACCGTTCGGTGCATTTGTGGAATTGATTCCGGGAGTAGAAGGACTTGTCCATATCTCAGAGATTTCCCATGCGCATATTGGGACTCCTGATGAAGTGCTCTCGGAGGGGCAGGTCATTAAAGTCAAGGTTCTGGATGCCGACTTTGATGATCAGAGGGTATCCCTCAGCATCAAGGCTCTTGAAGAAGCAGAGCCTGTCAACCAGGCACCTGTTCCTTCCCAGAACAGCCAGCCGGACGATGATGACTCATCATCCGGATTTTCACTTGGCGATATGATTGGCGATCAGTTGAAGAAGTATAAATAATCAACTTTGTTTTTTTATGAAGCGGGAATTGGGGAAACCGTCTGTTTCCCCAATTCTCGCTTTTTTTGCGCACAATACACTTTTCTATCCTCGTTGAGCGAGTTTGCTTTTTTTGATAAGATAAGTTCGATGGAACATCCAAGGAAGTAACAGCCGCTGAAAAACATGAGCCAACCGCTCAAATAAGAATGATACATGCCTCTTTGTGAACAATGGAGTCAGGCGTGTTGGAAAAGTTGCCCGGCTGAGCAGGATTTTTAAACGAAGATGAACCTCTCCCGGAAGACGGGAAGGTTTCTTTTATTAATAAAAGAAGGTGGTTTCAAATGTCAAAACCAACGGTAGCAATCGTCGGCAGGCCAAATGTTGGCAAATCAACAATCTTTAACCGGATTGTGGGGGGGCGCACGGCGATTGTTGAAGACAGACCGGGTGTTACCCGTGACCGACTGTACGGGCATGGCGAATGGCTTAACCATGAATTCCATGTGATTGATACGGGCGGTATTGAAATAAGTGATGAACCGCTCTTGGGACAGATGCGTGCCCAGGCGGAAATCGCTGTCGACGAATCGGATGTCATTCTGTTTATTGTGGACGGCAGAACGGGTATGACAGATGCGGATGAAGCGGTCGCGCAGATTCTGCGGCGTTCAAAAAAACCGGTTGTTCTGGGTGTTAATAAATTGGATAACTATGCCCAGAGAGATCAGATGTACGAATTTTATGCGCTTGGACTAGGGGATCCCCAGGGTATATCCGGAGCGCACGGACTTGGAATCGGGGATCTTCTTGATAAGGTTGTTGGTAAATTTCCGGAGCACATGAGAGAAGAGGAAAACGAAGGTGCTATTCGGTTTGCTCTGATTGGGCGCCCGAATGTTGGAAAATCTTCTCTTGTTAATGCCATTCTGGGAAAAGAACGCGTTATTGTGAGTGATATCGCTGGAACGACCAGAGACGCGATTGATACCCCCTTTTCCCGTGATGGACAGGATTATGTGATTGTTGATACGGCGGGAATCAGGCGAAGGGGCAGGGTGTACGAGAAAACGGAAAAGTACAGCGTCCTGCGCGCCCAGCACGCAATTGAGGATGCCGATGTGGTTATGGTACTGATCGATGGCGAGGAAGGGATCATCGAACAGGATAAGAAGATTGCGGGTTACGCGCACGATGCAGGTCGAGCGATGATTATTGTAGTCAACAAATGGGATGCTGTTGACAAAGACGAGAAAACGATGGACAAGTTCAGGAAAAAAATTCGCGATGAATTTCAGTTCCTAAGCTATGCACCAATTGTTTTCCTGTCCGCTCTGACTGGAAAAAGGATTCCTCAGCTCCTGCCCGTCATTCAGCAGGTCGCTGAAAATCACAGTCTTCGGATCCAAACCAGTGTGCTGAATGACTGTATCATGGATACTGTGGCGATGACACCGCCTCCATCTGATAAGGGGAAAAGGCTTAAAATCTATTACGCGACTCAGGTGGCAGTGCGGCCCCCGGTTTTTGTTTTGTTTGTCAACGAACCGGAACTGCTTCATTTTTCCTATGTACGGCATCTCGAGAACCGACTCAGAGAAACATTTGGTTTTGTCGGGACACCCATCAGAATCCTGTCAAGAAAACGAAATGAAAAATAAAGGGGTGCTTTTTCCGTGTTAACGGTAGTGTCGTTTATTCTTTCCTATCTGATTGGATCAATCAGTTTCAGTTATCTGATCACAAAAAAAATAAAGAAGATTGATATCCGAAAAACAGGCAGTGGCAATGCAGGCGCGACAAACACAATGCGCGTTCTCGGTACCGGACCGGCTGTTGTTGTTCTTCTGCTTGATGTGTTGAAAGGTATCGCCTGCATACTGATCGCGCGTGCATTCGGGCTACCGGATTGGGCGATCGTTGTTTCCGGCCTCCTTGCGATCCTGGGACACGACTTTCCTGTTTATTTCGGTTTCAAAGGTGGGAAAGGGGTAGCAACGACAATTGGTGTCTTTTTTATGATTTTTCCACTCTTTGCATTAATTGCCGGTCTGGCAACAATCCTGATTATTGCAGTTACCCGTTATGTGTCGCTCGGATCCCTTTTCTTTCTTTTATTTACCCCTTTACTGGGCTGGATTTTCGGACATTACTCCTGGGGTGTACTGACTGCGGCTTTTATAATTGCGTTGCTGGCCTATATTCAGCACAGGGCTAATATTGTACGTCTGATTCATGGGAACGAGAATAAGCTTGGGCATAAAAATGCACAGGCATGATCCGACAGCGTGAAGATTCTCCGCACGTATTTTTCGAGAAGGAGACAGACAAAATGAAAAAAATCACAGTCGTTGGCGCGGGAAGCTGGGGAACGGCGCTTTCCATGGTACTCGCCGATAACGGCAATTTTGTAAGTTTATGGAGTCACCGTGAAGATCAGGCGGATGAAATCAGAAACAAGCATATCAATTCGAAGTATTTGCCGGGCATTATTCTTCCGGCAGGAGTGAAAGGCACCTCAAGTCTTGCTGAAGCTCTTGAAGACTCAGATGCAGTGTTGCTCGTGGTCCCTGCCAAATCAATGAGAGAAGTGCTCGGAAAAATCAAGGGACTGTTGAAGCACCCAGTACTGTTCATTCATGGTGTAAAAGGAATAGAACCTGGCACATTTAAAAGAATGTCAGAAATCATTAAAGAGGAAATTCCTCCGGAGTTGCGGAAGGCAGTGGTGGTCCTCTCGGGGCCAAGTCACGCTGAAGAAGTTTCTCTCCGTCACCCCACAACTGTTGCTGTCGCCTCAGAGGATAACGGGGCTGCGAAGGAAGCGCAGGATATTTTCTTCAACCACTATTTCAGAGTGTATACAAACGAAGATATCATCGGTGTGGAAATTGGCGGTGCATTGAAAAATATTATTGCACTTGGGGCTGGAATCTCAGATGGACTCGGATATGGTGACAATGCGAAAGCCGCGCTGATTACAAGGGGACTTGCTGAAATATCAAGACTTGGCACAAAACTCGGGGCGCACCCTCTGACTTTTATCGGATTGACAGGAATGGGGGATCTGATTGTAACCTGCACGAGTGTGCACAGCAGAAACTGGCGTGCAGGAAACATGCTAGGAAAAGGTCAGAATCTTCGGGACATCCTGGCTCGAATGGGTATGGTCGTTGAAGGCGTGCGCACCGCGGAAGCCGCTTTCGCGCTTTCTCAAAAAGAAAAGGTAGAAATGCCGATCACGGAAGCTATATATCGTGTGCTGTTTGAAGAAAAACTGCCCAAGGATGCCGTGGATGAGTTGATGGGACGCGACAAGAAAGATGAGATTGCTGCGCTGACTGAAAGCCTGCAAGACAAAAAGTGGAGCGAATCTTAAGGATTTGAGCACGCTGCTCTCCTTCCCGCATACGATGTAGGGAATGCAGGAGAAAAGGAGGACGCTCATTGAATTCGAATAATCCTTTTTTTGATAATATCGAAAAGAAGACGCAGATGAAGAAAGAAGACGTTTTTGCCATTGCCAATTCGGTTTCTAATGCTGATTTTAGCAACCCTGAGGTTGTCAGGGCATTGATTGCGCGTATCGGAAAAACGGCTGGTGTCACCGTACCTAAAGAAAAAGAGGAGGCCTTAGTCAAGGCAATTACTTCGGGCAATGTGCCTGGCAATTTCTCTTCTCTGTCCAAAATGTTTGGCCCAAAACAGTAACGATGGGCTGACGTCAGCGGCAATTGTTATCGAAATAACATACGTTATAGCGTGCGTCAGTCATTCTGCAAGAGATGTATGGCGTGGGAGGATTTAGTCAAGCAGGGAGAAAACGATTCCGTTTTCTCCCGCTTTTTCTATTCAAAAGTTTTCCTGACTGAAAGAGTCATATTTTCATATTCGGACAATATTTTTAAAAGGAAAGGCAGCCTCGTACAGGCAGCCAGCTGAAATCGACGTGATAGCGGCACGGTTCGGTTAATTTTCTGGCATAATCATTGGACAAAGTCAATATGCATAGAACTATCACCGGGCGTCATCGATAGAAGGAGGAGCGGGAGGGTGCAAACTTTGGAAAAACTTGAGCGAGTGGATATTTTTAAAGACATTGCTGAAAGAACAGGCGGAGATATTTACCTTGGGGTTGTCGGGGCTGTTCGGACAGGAAAATCAACATTTATTAAAAAATTCATGGAACTTATCGTGCTGCCGAACATTGATAATGAGGCGGATCGTGTACGGGCCCAGGATGAGCTTCCGCAAAGCGCAGCCGGTAAGCAAATTATGACGACTGAGCCTAAATTTGTTCCCAATCATGCGGTGACTGTTACAGTTGAGGACGGACTGGAAGTGAACATTCGCGTTGTAGACTGTGTTGGATACGCAGTAAAAGGGGCAAAAGGATTTGAAGACGAGAATGGCCCCCGTATGGTTCACACCCCTTGGTATGACGAACCAATCCCTTTCCAGGAAGCAGCGGAGATCGGCACGAGAAAAGTGATCCAGGAGCACTCCACTTTAGGTGTTGTCATCACTACGGACGGGTCGATCGGCGAAATCGGAAGGGAAGACTATATTGAGGCGGAAGAAAGGATTGTCGATGAACTGAAGGAAGTTGGCAAGCCCTTCATTTTGATTATTAATTCGGCACATCCTTATCATCCGGATACTGAAACACTGCGTAAAGAACTTGCAGAGAAATACGATATCCCTGTTCTGGCGCAAAGTGTGGAGAGCATGACGGAGCATGACATCAATAATATTCTCCGTGAGACATTATTTGAGTTTCCCGTTCTCGAAGTTAACGTCAACTTGCCAAGCTGGGTAATGGTACTGAAAGAGGACCACTGGCTCCGTAAGAGCTATGAGGATGCGGTGAAAGATACGGTCAAAGATATTAAACGTCTTCGTGATGTGGATCGTGTCGTTGGCTCATTCGGGGAGTATGACTTTATCGAGAACGCGCAGTTGTCCGGTATTGAGATGGGCAAAGGTACTGCGGAAATTGATTTGTTCGCCCCGGATAACCTCTATGATCAGGTTCTAAAGGAGATCGTGGGCGTTGAGATCAGAGGGAAAGACCACTTACTGCAGCTGATGCAGGATTTTGCTCATGCAAAGAGGGAGTATGATCAGGTGTCAGAAGCGCTGAAAATGGTGAAACAGACCGGCTATGGGATCGCCGCCCCTTCTATAAGCGATATGAGTCTGGATGAGCCGGAAATCATTCGGCAGGGCTCCCGTTTTGGTGTCCGATTGAAGGCTGTGGCCCCTTCGATCCACATGATCAAAGTTGATGTCGAATCTGAATTCGCACCAATTATCGGAACTGAAAAGCAAAGTGAAGAATTGGTCCGCTATCTGATGCAGGACTTTGAAGATGATCCGCTGTCCATCTGGAATTCAGACATTTTTGGCAGATCGCTTAATTCAATTGTCCGAGAGGGCATATCTGCAAAGCTCGCGCTCATGCCCGAGAATGCACGATATAAGTTGAAGGAGACACTTGAGCGAATCATAAACGAAGGTTCAGGCGGCCTGATTGCCATCATTCTCTAAAGGAAGACTCTATGACAGATGTAATATACTTGAGGGATCCTATGCCGGGATCCCTTATTTGGCTGCCCTCTAGTACAAGATGTTTGAACGACTTGATAATACTGAATTGTAAGCCTTTTCCTTTTTTTGATCTTTTTTTGCAATTACAGGGTTTAAAAAGATCAAATATGGTAATATTTTAATAAAAGCTGTTGAATTCTTCCATCACTTCGTATATTATAAGCGTTGTTGATGTTCTTTCAGCACAAAAGGAAAGCATTCCTTTTTAAGGAGGTGAAAGTGTTGAATAAGACTGAATTGATTACTGCAGTTGCAGAATCTGCTGAACTGTCGAAGAAAGATGCTACCAAAGCGGTTGATTCCGTCCTGTCAACGATCATTGATACGTTAAAGGATGGCAGCAAAGTTCAACTGATTGGATTTGGCAACTTTGAAGTCCGTGAGCGGAGCGCTCGTAAGGGACGTAATCCTCAGACAGGCGAAGAAATTGAAATTAAAGCAAGTAAGGTTCCGGCTTTCAAGCCAGGAAAAGCACTAAAAGAAGCCGTCCAATGATCTGACGATACATAGGACGTAAGGAAGCGAGAGCCATCCATGTGGTGGCTCTTTTTTGATACCGGGTTAAATCATGTCCCATTTCAGTAATCTGGATTCTATTAATTATTTAATCTTTACACATTAATACATATTTGCTCCGCTATTGAGTTTCCTTTACATTTTCAGTTTTACTATGCTAGAATTTTTTTATACTGATTTACGATTTCTTAGTAAAAATAAAGCCTGAAGACGGCGAATGGTTTTACGCACCTGAGCTTAAAATTCATAGCAGTTATTTCAGGCAATTGCGGCATTGGAGGCCTGGCTGTGAGTGTGGACCATGAAAAGATAGAACGGGCCGTCAGAATGATTCTTGAAGCGATCGGGGAGGACCCGGACCGCAAGGGGCTGGAAGAGACTCCGCAGCGGGTAGCCAGGATGTACGATGAAATATTTCAAGGCATGAATCAAGATCCTAAGACCTTCCTGGCTAAAACTTTCGATGAAGCCCATGAAGAACTTGTTCTTGTGAAAGATATTCCATTCTACTCAATGTGCGAACACCATCTCGTCCCTTTTTTCGGGAAAGCACATGTAGGGTACATACCTAAAGGCGGCCGGGTGACAGGCCTGAGCAAGCTGGCAAGAGCAGTGGAAGCAGTTGCAAGGAGGCCGCAGCTTCAGGAACGGTTGACGACAACGGTTGCCAACAGTATCGTTGAAACGCTGCACCCCTATGGTGTCATTGTGGTGATTGAAGCCGAACACATGTGCATGACGATGCGAGGGATCAAAAAGCCCGGCGCCAGGACAATTACTTCAGCTGTAAGAGGGATTTTCCAGACGGACGCGACGGCTAGAGCAGAAGCGCTTTCTCTGATAAACCATTGACTATTTATTGCTGGAAGGCGGGTACTTTTTATGGATATTAAAAATGAAGAAGTTCTTGGCGATTACTTTGTGATCAAGGCTGAAGAAGATGGCGTGAATGTTATCGGCCTTACACGGGGAGCGGAGACTAGATTTTTCCATACCGAGAAACTTGACAAGGGTGAGGTCATGATTGCCCAGTTCACAGAACATACATCGGCAATAAAAGTCCATGGAAAGGCTATCATTCAAACCAAGCATGGAACGATTAATGCCGGGTAAAACGGAGACAGGGATAGATTCATTTAACAGACAGAAAAAATGCATCACGCAATGATCAGAGTGGAGGATCGTCATGTCTGTCGAACAAGAAGTTGGCATCATATATAAGCAATTGATGGATGATCTCACTCACCCTTATGTAAACAGTATATTGCCGAAGCCTTCAATTGATAAAGACAAGCTTCTGGTTTATTATATGCTTTTTCAGACTAAAGTGAATCGAGAAATGGCAGGTGTTTATGCTAAAAGTGTTATGATTGCTGAAGTCGGGCTTTCAACACATGAGACGATGACTGTCGCGAAACTGTCAATGAAAGATGATATAAAGAGAAGACAGCTGACTGCGCTGTCCGGCGACTTTTACAGTGCTCTTTACTATTATTCTCTTGCAAGAAATAATAACACACGGATTGTGAAATGGGTGGCTCAGGCCATTCAGATCTTTAATATTGAAAAGTGCAGGTTGTATTATCCGAAAAGAGAGTTCGGCTGGCCACAGGCAATCGAAGCACTTGGTTCAACAGAAAGTGCTCTCGTGTCACAGATCGCATCCAAACTGGGTTTGAAAAGCTGGATCCCCGTTCTCAGCGATTTTTTTCTGGCTAAGAAACTCGTTGGTGAGAGCCGGGATGCAAGTGCAAGAACTTTGCAGTCTTTTCTGAATCAGTATCTGAGGGAGCAGCTGACAAGCGATCCCCATCAATTTAGGCAGAATATTGAAAAAGAAGTTCTGAGTTCAGCAGAGCGATTTAGGAAATCATCCGCAAAGGCGGAGAAACAAACCGGTAAGCTAGCGGATCTACTGGCTTACCTTAATGATCAGATGCACAACTACTGCAGGTGCATGGTGGAAGAGGGATAACTTGGAGATGAACGAACAGGAAGAAAAGCACGAGAAAGTCCATCGGGTTTTTCAGACGATTTATAAAAAATATGATGCGATGAATTCGCTGATCAGCTTTAACCGACACAAATCCTGGCGTATGGAAGCTGACGCGGTGGTTGATGCCCAACCAGGCAATAAAGCCATTGACGTTTGCTGCGGTACAGGCGACTGGACCTTATCACTGGCGAAAACTGTGGGCTCAGAAGGGCATGTCGTTGGCCTTGACTTCAGTGATAATATGCTGAAAGTGGCAAAAATAAAAATAGAAGAGGCGCAGCTTGATAATGTGACGCTTGTTAACGGGGACGCGATGAAAATACCCTATGAGGACAATTCGTTTGACCGTGCGACGATCGGGTTTGGCCTGCGGAATGTGCCAGATTATCAGAATGTACTTAGTGAGATGTGCCGTGTTCTAAAGCCTGGTGGGAAAATTGTCTGTCTGGAGACATCACAGACGAAAATACCCGTATACCGGCAGCTATATTATTTCTATTTTCGTTATATTATGCCGCTTTTTGGAAAGATATTTGCCGGGAGTTACAAAGAATACGCCTGGCTGAATGAATCCGCTAGTAAATTTCCTGACCGTGAAAAACTGACAGAGCTTTTCCTAAAGGCGGGATTTGAGAAGGTTCGTGTGAAAGCGTTGATGGGCGGTATCGCCGCAATTCACGGGGCAAGTAAGCCAATAAAATAAACGAACGGAAATGACTGGATGGCGGCGACATCAGAAACGAAAAGACTGCTGCCAGGAAATGGATAACCGGAGCAGGATGAAAGGTGAAATGGATGACTCTGGCGCAAATTTACGCAGAACAAAAAAAGAATTTAAAAATAATTGAAAAAAGGCTTGAATATTCTCTTGAAGCACCACATCCGATTCTCAATCAGGCTTCCCTTGATTTACTAAGGGCAGGAGGAAAAAGAATCAGGCCGTTGCTTGTTCTACTTGCTGCTCAGTACGGCGATCCGGAAAGAAAAGAGGTAATGGACTCCGCGGTGACCCTTGAACTGATACATATGGCGTCTCTCGTTCATGATGATGTGGTGGACGATTCCGATTTGAGAAGGGGGAAGCCCACTGTAAAAGCGAAGTGGGACAACCGCGTGGCGATGTATACCGGAGATTATATTTTTGCTCGAGCCATAGAGCTTATTTCCAAATTCGATCATCCCAAAGCACATCAGGTGATTTCTAAAGTGATTCGGGATTTGAGTCTCGGTGAAATTGATCAGATCAGATACCTTTTTAACTGGAAACAGAACCTGCGCTGTTATTTGCTTCGTATAAAAAGAAAAACAGCCATTCTGATGGCTCTCAGCTGTCAGTTAGGAGGGTTTGCTTCAGGATGCAGCGATTTCGTTTCCAAAAAGCTATACTATTTTGGCTATTTTCTCGGTATGAGTTATCAGATAACTGACGATGTCCTCGATTTTGTAGGTACAGAGAAACAGCTTGGAAAACCGGCGGGCAGCGACTTAAGGAACGGTAATATAACGTTGCCCGCATTCTATGCGCTTCAAGACAGGAGGCTCCATGACTCTGTTGTTTCTGTTCTTGAATCCAATCATCCAACAGAGCGTGAGTGGCAGTCGGTGGTTGAGTCAATCAGAAATTCTGATGCAATTCAAATGGCTGAGAATCTGAGTGACCTGTACCTCAAAAAAGCCATTGCTAAGCTGCATGAACTTCCAGAACTTCGCGTGACGCATTCGCTGCAGGAAATAGCAGAATATGTGGGAACAAGAAAATATTAAGTCATCCGGTGTGTTCAGCAAGCGCTTGCGGCAGTTTTATGTTTCGCATTTCACAATGAATAACTTCATAGATTGATGACGAAACTCTTTTTACAGAAACAAATTGGATGTGTCATTGAAAAGAAATAATTTTAAGGGGAGGTTTCAGGATAATGGAACAGACTTTTTTGATGATTAAACCGGATGCAGTCAGAAGGGGACTGATCGGACGTATTATTTCAAGACTTGAATCAAAGGGATTTCATATGGTCGCCGGAAAATTCATAGTGCTTCCTGAAGATCTGGTCGAAAAGCATTACCAGGAACATGAGGGAAGACCCTATTATCAGGATTTGATTTCCTTTATGACATCCGGACCTGTTTTCGCTATGGTCTGGGAGGGAGATGACATCGTTAATCTTGCCAGACTGATGATGGGTCCTACGGATCCTGAAAAGGCTGCTCCAGGAACGATTAGAGGAGATTTCGCTACACGGATGAACCGCAATGTGATCCACGGTTCAGATTCTCTTAAGAGCGCGGAACGTGAGATACGGCTTTTTTTCAGTGAAGACGAACTGGTCAGAAAGTAATAATTTTTTTCATCCGAATTTAACGGCAGGCCGGTGATTAGCAGGTGAAGAAAAATGAACAGCAGCAGTGATCAGGACTACGGACAATTTAAAACACTGTTTTTCCGCCTGACTGGAATCAATCTTTCCCTTTACAAAGAAGAACAGATGAAACGTCGTCTGACTACCTTCAGAGTTAAGAAAAATATGCCTGATTTTAATGCCCTCATGGCTGAGATGAAGAAATCTGATAAACTACTGAATGAATTTCTAAGCAGAATGACGATCAATGTGACCGAATTCTACAGAAACCAGTCCAGATGGGATATCTTGGAGGAGAAAATTAAGAAACTCGCCGCTCAAAAAAAACAGATTACAATCTGGAGTGCGGCCTGTTCGACAGGGGAAGAACCCTATTCTCTTGCGATGCTGCTCAGAAAATATTTTCCGGAAGATCGATTTATGATCACCGCCAGCGATATAGACAGAGAGGTTTTGCAAAAAGCTAGTGAGGGAAGATATCTCGAAAGGGCTGTTTCCCCGCTTCAACCGGATATGCTCAAACAGTACTTTGAAAAAGACGGAATGTTTTACTCAGTCAGTACGCTACTTAAGAAATCTATCCGGTTTGTTCAGCATGATCTGCTCAGTGATCCGGCACCGGGCAGTTTCGATCTGATCGTGTGCAGGAATGTTCTGATTTATTTTACAGATGAAGGAAAAGACATTATTTACAGTAAACTGGGCGGATCGTTAAAAGACGGGGGAATTTTATTTGTCGGGAGTACAGAGCAAATATTCCACCCGGAAAGGTACCGGCTCAGATCCGAAGAAACCTTTTTTTACAAGAAAACAATATTTGGGGAATCCTATCAATGAGATTTCTGATGCCTGGGGAGCTACAAAGTTTTAAAGGAATAAGTGTATGGTGAAGTGTTTATTCCAGGTGAAAAATCCATTTCACTTCTCACCGTTATTCACGGAGAAATCCGGCCCCAAAATAGGACGGCCCTGATGAAGTCCGCAACTCGGAATCGCGCATCTCTTTATCAGAATTCAGGGATCTGATTTCGGAAATACCTGAGCGTCCGTGGCTGAAAACCCGGCATTCTTAGTCGCTCTGTGCTGAAGGCACAGAGTATATTTGTATTGGGCTTAATGATTGATGTTGCCGTACAACTTGGTTAAGATAAAGTTAGGCAAAGTTATAATAGGTGCGGTGTGTGACAAGAGATTCTGGAGGTATTCTGATGAATGAATTAGAAACGGCAAATGCTTTGCTTGAGAGTGGTCAGACTGACGATGGCCTGAAAATACTCGAAGACCTGATGAACCATGCCGATGACGACCTTTTATTCGGCGCGGCCTCGGTCTATCAGCAATATGGATTCATCGATGAGGCGGAGCACGTCTATGAAGCTCTGCTTAGAAGATACCCAAACGACAGCGGACTCTTGCTCCAAATTTCTGATTTGCTTATTGATAAAAATGAGGAAAACAGAGCGATTGACTATCTTCTGAAAATTCATGTACTCGATGAAAATTATTTGAGCGCTCAAGTGATGCTGGCTGATTTATACCAGTTAGAGGGATTGAATGAGGTTGCGGAGAATAAACTGATCGGTGCGTTGAAAATTGCACCGGGGGAGCCCATCCTTATGCTGGCTCTTGGCGAATTGTACCTAGCTACCGGGCAAGCGCTGAAGGCAGTGGATCTTTTAAGTGAAATACAGGATGACAGCACTTTGAAGGATCAGAACATTACACTAAAGCTGGCAGAGGCACTCAGTTTGTGCGGGGAATTTGAGCAAGCAATGAAGGTTTACCGCAGGGGGTTGAAAAAAGAAAAGACACTTGACGGTTTATTTGGATATGCTGTGACGGCCACTCGGATTGAACACTTTAAAACGGCGATAAGGGCACTGGAAGAATTAAGAAACCTTGACCCAGGCTACAGTACGTTGTATCCGGTTCTGGCGCATGCCTACGAGCACGAAGGCGATCTCGATCAGGCACTCAGAATTACTGAGGCCGGATTGGAGCAGGATCAATACAATGACAGGCTGTACGAGGAAGCGGGGGATCTTGCTGTAAAAGTTCATCAACCCGAAAAAGCTGCCCGCTACTTTCAAAAATGGTATGAACAAGACCCCGAGAACACAGAAGCACTTACAAGGCTGATTGAACTTAAATCCCAGGATGAGGATTATGAGGGGATGATCAACTTGCTCGGGAATCTGGAACTGGATGACCCAATGTTGATTTGGTTCAAGGCAACCGCTTTGAACAAAACAGATCAGCTGAGTGAAGCGCGGAAGTACTATGCGAGCTGCGCTCATGAATTTGAGGAAAATCCGGAATTTCTTCAGGAATATGGTGAATATTTACGCGAAATGGGCGATACAGCAAAAGGAATTGGATTACTTGAAAAAGCTTCGCGGCTTAGTCCAGAAAATCAGGATCTAGCCTCTTTTGTTGAAAGGCTGAAGCAGGACGATGCAGAATCGACAGAGAATAATATATAAGGATCTTTAACTCATTTTTATCCGGTATTAGGGAGGGTGATTCAATGGAACAAACAGTATCGACTGTGCAGAAGAAATCCTTCATAAAATGGCTTCTGAATCAGCAAGTGATTAAAGATCGTGAAATCATTTGGCTTCTGAATTACATGATGGGTAATAAGCAGCTGCTTCAGCTTATTCATTTTGTGGATAATGTTTTCGGATGCAAACGGGCCATTGAAATTGATGCCACCTCTCAAACACCCTCAGGATTTGAATATACCAAGGATTCGGTTCACACGGATGATCCTGAGAAAACTTTTCATGATTTACGGTTGAATCAGGCAGATAATGTTTATATCAAGGTTAATCTACCGTCGGTCATCAGAAGTCCTGAATATTTCGTGGTACTGGAAGAAGGTCCGAATGCCGCCCGCTTTGTTCATCACGCTTTTGGAAGTGCGGCAGAAGCTGCGACCGGAGCAGCGGAAAAAGCATATGCGGAAGAGAGACTGAAAACGGCAATTAATCAGGCGTTGGATGATGGGGATGAGACTGCTTTCTATAAATTAACCGAGAAGCTTCGAGCGCTCGGGATAACGGGTGAATCCGTCAGATAACAGGTTTAAGACAAACCATTTTGTATCCGTATACATGATCCAAAATGATTCTAGGACTGGTCTACTCCGTATTTCCAGAACATATAGTTTTATCAGGAAAACGGAGGAGGACATGCCATGAAAGTCGGGCTTTTAGCAGTTGCCTTTATCTTGATATTCATCATTGCATGGCCGGTACAAGGAAATACTGAAAGTCCGGTAAAGCATGTGACCCAAAATCAGGAACTTACAGATCTCACAGACAGGATCTTACAATATACAGACGCAAATCAGACAGATGCTGCGAAAAGTCTGTTGTCTTCTTTTGATAAAAAGTGGAAAGCATTAATGCCAGTTTATTCAGAACCAGACTGGCGGACGGTAGAAGCCGATGCTCTGCAGCTCAGATTTCAGCTTGACTCGGATGTGAGCAGCCAGGCGATGCACGAAAACGCTCTTTCGTTGCGGCTTTGTGTCGATGCGCTGACTGGTGGGGGAGCACCACTGTGGAAAGACATGAAAGATCAGGTTCTCAGCACTGTCATGGGGATGAAACAGGCGATTGACACGCGTGATCAGGCTGATTTTCAAGGCCGGCTGAATGATTTTCTTGACTTGTATGCGGTCATTTATCCGTCATTGATTATTGATGGCCCTAATGATCAAGTTCAAATGATCAATCAAGCGGTGACGGGTCTTGAAAATAGCCGGTCTACTGCGGTGAACGATAAAGTGAGGATGAAACAACTCAATCTGATCGAAATTGACATGAGTCGTGTGTTCGGTCAGAACACTCCTAGCGGGAACAACAATATGATTCCTTTAATTGCAATTATCAGCAGTTTTTTGATCTTATCGCTCTGTTATGTATCATGGAAAAAATATACGGAAAGACGTTTTGCTTTTAAATAAGGTTATCAGTATGTGACATTATGATGATCTTTCTTTGACAAGTCTGTTAAGTTTGACTAAAATTGACTATAAAGACATTCATGGAGGAATGTGCATGATACAATACTTGGTCTATATGGCGGTTTTGTTGTTGATCCCTCTGTGGGCGCAGATGCGGGTAAAGTCAACGTATTCTAAATATGCGGAAGTCGGGAATTCAACCGGTATGACAGGTGCGCAGACAGCGAGAAAAATTCTTGATGATAACGGTCTGTACGATGTTTCAGTCCGTGAAGTTCCCGGGTCCCTGACCGACCATTACGATCCCCGTGATAAATCAGTGAATCTGTCAACAGATATTTATCATGGTGCTTCAATTGCGGGGACGGCAGTCGCCGCCCACGAAGTCGGCCACGCGATTCAGGACGCCAAGGATTATACTTTTATGAGGATCCGAAGCGCTTTGGTCCCGATAGCCAATCTGGGTTCCAATTTGTCCTATTTTCTGATCATCGCTGGTTTTATTTTCGGTGCGATGCAGCTGGCAACGCTTGGTGTAATCTTTTTCGCCGCGGCTGTATTGTTCCAGCTTGTCACGCTTCCGGTCGAATTTGATGCTTCCGGGCGGGCACTCAAACAGATTGTTACACTGGGAATTGTTCAATCCGATGAACAGAAGGACGCGAGAAAAGTTTTGTCCGCAGCGGCCATGACTTACGTAGCAGCCGCTTTGGTATCTGCTCTTGAACTGGTACGTTTCATTCTGATGATTACCATGGCAAACAACCGCGAAAATTAAGATGACACTTATTGAATCAGCCCGTATCCTCTTCAGATACGGACTTTTTATATTGACTTTTTTTAAAACTGTAATAAACTGTAGTGGTTTGAGCATTGAGCTCACGTGGTTCGAAACCATCCCACGTCTATCAAAAAACTAAGGGGGAGCTTTCCTATTTTGAAACTCAAATTCTTTGCTATCAATGCCGTGGTAGCGGCATTATATACGGTATTGGTCATTGTTTCCTCACCCATCGCATATGGACTGGCACAATTCCGTATTTCGGAAATGCTGAATCATCTGATTGTTTTCAACAAAAAATTTTTTATTGGTATCCTTGGCGGTGTTATTATAGCTAATCTTTTTTCGCCAAATGGTCCGATTGATTTACTTTTCGGGACTGGTCAGTCAGTCGTTGCGCTGCTGACAACTATTGTGTGTTCGAGATTTGTAAAAAATATTAAACTCAGAATGGTGATCAATATTCTTTCATTTTCTCTCACGATGTGCATCATCGCGTGGGAATTGGCCATAATCGGTGTATTAGGAAATACACCGTTCCTCTTGGCCTGGCTGTATGTGGCCGCCGGAGAATTCGCCGTCATGGCGATAGGCGCACCAATATTTTATCTCTTAAATAAACGACTGAACTTTGCGAAACAAGTGTAAGAGCGAAAAAAGAGCCTGAAGGCTCTTTTTTTGTGATTCAGTATGAGATTTCAAGGAATATCAGTGTAAGGGCCGAACAGAGTGGCATATCCTGTAGGGTGTTCGATACTAGACCATCTGGCCTTCGCAACAAAAGATTACCCTGAGCGAAGGGGCATAGCTTCGCCAAATTTTCTTTACAGGAACTTCATGCTTTATTCTTGTCGGTCGATATTTGCTTGAGCTGGTATCTATCGTTGAAAAAGGCTTTATAGCCAATTTGAACGAACAGGAGGACGGTGAGTGACGCCCCTCCGACAATGCCGAGCATGACAGCGATTTGATAGCGAATGGCCATCAGCGGCGATGCGCCTCCGATGATCTGTCCGGTCATCATACCTGGAAGGAACACAATCCCCATGCCGACCATAGAATTGATGGTCGGTAGCATTGCACTGTCAAACGCCTGATTGATGATTGGACGTGATGCTTCTCCGGGCGCCGCACCCAGCATTAAAGCAGTCTCCACAAGGCTTCTTTTTGATTGCATGCCTTCCAGAAGCGTATTGACACCAAGTGATACACCTGTCATAGTATTTCCGATAATCATTCCGGCGATGGGAATAACATATCTGGGGTTGTACCATGGAGACACACTGAGTGTCACAAGAACAAAATAAACTAGTGTTGCCGTGACTCCGACCGCCATAGAAAGCGCAATTTTTTTCTTAAGTGCTGGGCTGAGAGGGAGCTTCGCACGCTGATAGATGTTATAAATAGCGAAGCTCAGCATGAAAATAAGTATCAGAATTGTGAATAGTGGGTGCGCATTCGCAAAAACATAGGCAAGGATATACCCGACAATAATAAGCTGGATGGTCATCCGAATGGATGAAATCAGAATTTCCTTTTCGCGGTGAATACCTTTTACTTTCACAATAAATAGCAAGATCAGAATAAAGACGTAAGCTGAGGCAAGCTGCCAGAGTGTCAGATCATTGCTGTGCATCTTTTTCAGCCTCCTCGGCAAATTGTCCGCGCTCTATTTTTATCGTGTTTTCAGAAAAATTTCGAACAAGATCCGAAGAATGCGTCACCATGATAATCGTTTTCTTCTGGCTATCTCCGTAGTCTTTTAGTTTGCCTAATATGGCCCTTGCTGTTTCTTCATCCAAAGCCGAGGAAGGCTCATCGAGAAGAAGAACAGCGGGATCAGTAAGCAGTACTCTGGCAAGAGCAACCCGCTGTTTTTCACCGCCTGAAAGTGATTCACTGTCGGCATCGAGAGAAATATGCAGGTTCAGCCACTTCAGCATTTCAGCCAGTTTATCCTCAGGGGCAGCAGGCTTCTCCGCAAAATGTAGGCCAATGAGAAGATTGTCTCTGACCGTCCCTTGAAACATGACCGGTGACTGCGACAGCATAGCGATTTTTCGCCTTAACTGAACCGGATTCCATTTAAAAACTGATCGCCCCATAACTTCGATATCTCCTGAATCAGGACTGATTAGATGGTTCAGCATTTTCAGAAGTGTTGTCTTTCCGCTTCCGCTTTCGCCGATAATGCAAGTCAGTCCGCCTTCAGGGATGTCTAATTCTTTAATTCGTAATACATCTTTGTACTTCAGATTCTGAATGTGAAACATGATCTTCTCTGACATTTAAATCACCCAATTTGTTTGATTGCCTACAAAAAATCTTACTATTATCTTAACAACTTTTAGTCCCCGTTCATCGATCATCCCGCTTTCCAGTATTAAATAGTTTCAGCTGGTGGTAATTGCAACTCGATGATACTTGAAGATTTTCCTGAATCTGTACGATCCTGATGCCTTATTTTCTGGATAATATTTTTTTGTCCTGAATGATCCAGATTGACCAGCGCCTTGTTGGCGAAGTAAAGAGAAATTGCAGCGATAATCAGGAAAATGATGAATAAAACAATATTTCTTTTGTACAATCTCAGACACCCCATGAAATAAATTTGTCGCTAATCTGAAAAACATTTCAGAACTTTGAGCAGGTAAATCTAGCATATCGCTTTTAAGAAAAATTGAAAACCTCAAAAAATGAAAATGGAGACGGCCGTCGATGGGTTGACACTCTCGAAGCCGAAACTATAATAGAAGTCACAGAAAAAAAGAAAAAGTACAAAAACAGAGGAGAATGAAGTTATGTCAGAGACTGAAGAACTATCCGAAAAGCTTTACAACGCTTATTTACAGAATAGTCCGCTAAATTGGCAGGATTACGAAGAAGAGGTATCGACAAAGAAAGTGGCTTATGATGTTCAGCACGCGTTTAATGACAAGAAGGGCGACGCAGTCAAGGGTTATAAAATAAGCTTGACCAGCAAGGAGACACAGGATCTTTTTGATTCCGATTCACCTCTTTATGGTGAAATTGTCGCTCCTTCTGTTTTGAAGAATGAGGCGGAAGTAAAGCTTGAAGATCTGAATGAGCCCTTAATTGAACTTGAACTTGAATTTATTGCAGCGGAGGACCTCTCTCCGGAGGATGATGAAGAGACCTTGCTGAAAAAAACGACGATCGCTCCGGGAATTGAAATTCCGGATTCACGATTTAAAGACTGGTTTCCCAAATTGCCACTGAACCTTGTGATCTCCGACAGTGCTGTCTGCGGACGTGTGGTCGTAGGACCGACAGCGCCTAAGCTTACCCTTGAGAAACTGGCTGCTGTAAAAACTTCAGTGACTTTTAACGGCAAAAAATTAATGGAGGGGTTGTCTTCGGAGGTTCTCGGCAATCCACTCCATGCCCTGAAATGGCTCGTAAAAAAACTCGGGGAAGAAGGCACCACGGTAAAAAAGGGGACGACAGTATCAACAGGAACATTTTGTCTCCCCAAAAGACTGCAGAAGGGTGATTATGTGGCAACTTTTGATCAGGGCGTCGGAAGTGTGACTGTTCACGTCAGATAACAGCCACCACTGCCCGGCTCCTCAGATTCCTCACCTCCGAAAAGAACATGTTATAATTAATGAATAAATGCGGAGTAAGAAATGAGGAGATCGTTTGACTGACAGACCAAAACTGCTTCTTGTGGACGGAATGGCGCTGTTGTTCAGGGCATTTTACGCCACAGCACCCACCGGCCAGTTCATGATCAATAATCAAGGGCTACCGACTAATGGGGTCCAGGGCTTTCTCAGACATCTGCTGCTCGCCATTCAAAGCAGAAACCCGACGCATATCGCTGTCTGCTGGGACATGGGGAAAAAGACCTTTAGACATCAGATGTTTGACGGTTATAAGGCTAACCGCGCCGCCCCTCCGGTTGAAATGATACCGCAGTTCGATCTTGCGAAAGAAATGACAACGGCTTTTAAAATACGAAACGTCGGCATGGCCGGGTTTGAGGCAGATGATTGCATCGGGACTGTTGCCAAAAACATGCAGGACGACGCAGATGTTTCAATAATCACTGGTGACCGCGATCTTTTGCAGCTGCTCGACTATCACATCGGAGTCAGTCTGCTTCAGAAGGGGTATGGCAACTACCGTAGTTTCACGGTGGAATCTTTTTCGGAAAAATTTGGTGTAACACCCGGGCAATTTATTGATGTCAAAGCATTGATGGGAGACTCAAGTGACGGTTATCCCGGGGTTCATGGAATTGGCGAGAAAACAGCGTTCAAACTGGTCAAAGAGTTTGGCTCAATTGACTCCATTCTGGAGCATCTGGATCTGTTGCCAAACGGACAAAAAAAGAAAATTGCTTCAGATCTCGAGATGCTTCGTCTGTCGCAAAAGCTGGCAAAAATAAAATGTGATGCCCCAGTGCCATTCTCACTGAGCGATTCGTTCTATGGAGGAATTCCGGAACAATTTATGAAACGGATTGACGCGTACGGCATGAAACTTGTCAAATCCGATCTGATTCAGATGCGTTGGAATAAGCCTGTTAATGCGATCAATGAGATTTTTTAGACTCGCAAATTGACTATTAATCTGCCATAATTTCGTGTTGGCTCACCTTATGTGAGTCATTTTTTTGTGAAAATTTGACTGAGATCTGCTGCTAAATAGGGTAATTTCTGAACCACCTTGCACTTAAAGTACAGGGGTTCTTATTGCGACTTAAAGTCGCTATTCCGGCTAAAGCCGGTCTGAAAAGATGAAAAGCTAAAATCCAAAGGCCACTAAAGTGCCATCGAGTCCTTAACGGATCTACTGGCTGAAAGCCAGTGGGTTTAAATCAGGAGTTCGTTGACTAAACTATTTTGGAATGATTTGTTAATGGAGACTGGAGAATGAACGAATGAGCAGAATCTGTCGAAATAGACGAGGCTGTAAAGACACCTTTACAAAATATGTCTCTTTTTGTAGAATGTAACCTACAACTTGATAGGAATGAAGGCAGACAGATAGAATGGCTAGACAAATATCAGAAAATTCGTCACTGTTTATAAAAATAGAAAATAGTGGTGAGCGTCCCTCCTATCAGGTTGAAAGACAAAGATATACGCACAGAAGGAGAGTTTTACAATGAAGTTGTTTCGAAAGAAATCCATGGATTTTATGATGAGGCAGACTGGGGGAACAAACGGCCTGCAAAAAGCATTAGGTGCCTTTGATTTAACGATGCTGGGTGTTGGCGCCGTAATCGGAACGGGCATTTTTGTCATGACGGGAATTGTTGCTGCGAAGGGTGCTGGGCCGGCGATTATATTTTCCTTTATATTTTCAGGAATCGCCTGCGCTTTTGCCGCTCTTTGCTACGCTGAATTTGCGGCGATGATCCCTGCTTCTGGAAGTGCCTATACGTACAGTTATGCCACTTTTGGAGAATTATTAGCTTGGATTCTTGGCTGGGATCTTATTCTGGAATACGGACTGGCCTGTTCCGTTGTGGCAAGTGGCTGGTCAGCATATTTTCAGGAACTGATCAGGGGATTTGGAATCAGTCTTCCAAAGGTGATCAGTAGTGCGTACAGTCCGGCAAACGGCACTTACGTTGACGTCATGGCGGTCCTCATTGTTTTGATTCTTTCGGCAGTACTCTTGACGGGTGTTAAGCAATCCAGCCGTATTAATGACGTCATGGTCATTGTCAAAATTGGTGTTGTTCTTTTATTTATTGTTGTCGGTGCATTCTATGTCAGGCCTTCAAATTGGTCGCCCTTTATGCCCTATGGACTAAAAGGTGTGATGCAGGGGGCGGCTACCGCTTTTTTGGCTTACATTGGCTTCGACGCTGTCTCCTCTGCTTCTGAGGAAGTCAGAAAACCTCAAAGAGATATGCCGATCGGCATTCTTACTTCATTAGGCATTTGCATGGTTTTATATATAGCTGTATCAGCAGTGTTAACCGGCATGATTCCTTATACAAAATTAAATGTCGGCGACCCAGTCGCTTTCGCGCTGCGTTTTGTTCATCAGAACTGGGTTGCGGGATTTGTTTCGCTTGGCGCAATACTTGGCATCACCACCGTTCTTTTCGTCATGATGTATGGACAGACACGGTTGTTTTTCGCAATCAGCCGTGACGGGTTGCTGCCAAAGGGGATTTCCAAGCTGACGAAAAAAAGTAAAACGCCAACATATTGTATTTTACTGACTTGGTTGATGGCTACAGTGTTTTCAGCAGTCATTCCTCTTAACGAACTGGCGGAATTAACAAATATCGGTACGCTTTTTGCTTTCATCGTTGTCGCAATTGGAGTTGCTGTACTAAGAATCACACAGCCGGATCTGAAACGGACGTTCAAAGTGCCCTTTTTACCCGTTGTTTCGGTACTGGCTGTTCTTTCCTGCGGGTACCTAATGATTAACCTGACCGGAATAACCTGGGTCAGATTTATTATCTGGTTCGTACTCGGACTCGTTCTTTATTTCAGTTATGGGTTTCACCACAGCGTATTGGGAAAAAACGAGATAAAATTGGCCAAATCTGAAGGATGAGGCTTTGGAAAATTAGTCGATAAGGTGTAAGTCATTTATGGATTCTCAC
Source organism: Sporolactobacillus shoreae (assembly GCF_004684935.1). GTDB lineage: Bacteria > Bacillota > Bacilli > Bacillales > Sporolactobacillaceae > Sporolactobacillus > Sporolactobacillus shoreae. Next base: position 40,340 of record NZ_SRJD01000009.1, on the reverse strand, counting down.
GCTTCAGGTGAGGATCTTTTTTTATTTATGTGCAAAAGAATAATTTTTATTTTTGGCAAAATTGGGGTAAATTTCATGAAGGAACTTGCTGTTTTTCGGCGAAATACTTTAGTAATTAATAATTAACAAGGGCGTGAAATCATGATGACCGTTGAAAGCATGCCACAGAAGTATCCAACCGAATCCGATCTCTATTTGTTTCATGAAGGGACACTGCATGAAGGCTACAAAGTATTCGGTGCTCATTACGAAGTTGGCGGAGAAAACGATGGTTTTAGATTTACCGTATGGGCACCGCATGCACTGAATGTTTCAGTAGTAGGTGACTTCAATCAGTGGGATGCTTCAAAAAATCCGCTGGCTGCGGTTAAAAATTCTGGGGTGTGGACCGGTTTTGTGTCTGCTCTTGGAGAAAAAGAACGCTACAAGTACGCCATACAGACGCTCTCCGGATCGATTGTACTGAAAGCCGACCCCTATGCCTTCTTTGCTGAGGTTCGTCCCCACACCGCTTCAATGACGAGCCGGTTGAACAGGTATCAGTGGTCGGATCATCAGTGGATGAAACAAAAAGAAAAAACGGATACCTATCACCGGCCGATGTCTATCTATGAATGCCATCTCGGATCATGGAAGAAGAAAAAGGATGGTGAGTTGTTTACCTACAGGGAACTCGCAGATGAACTGGTTAATTATGTTGCGAAAAACAACTTTACTCATATTGAACTGATGCCGATTATGGAACATCCTTACGACCGTTCCTGGGGTTATCAGATAACGGGCTATTTTGCGCCGACCAGCAGATTCGGAAACCCTGAAGATTTTATGTATTTTGTCGATACATGCCATTCGCAGGGAATCGGTGTTATTCTCGATTGGACACCGGCCCATTTTTGCCGCGACACTCATGGACTTGGAAAATTTGATGGGACGCCCCTTTATGAACCGATCGATCCTAAGCTTGCCGACAGACCGCAGTGGGGGACCTATAATTTTGATTTTACAAAAAATGAAGTTGTCAGTTTCCTGATTTCCAATGCCCGTTTTTGGCTGGATATTTATCATGTGGACGGCTTTAGGATTGACGCCGTTTCTTCAATGATTTATCTGAATCACAATGGTGACCTTCCTTTTGAAGTGAAAAATAAATTTGGCGGAGATGAAAATCTCGAAGCTATTGAGTTTCTGAAAAAGATGAATGCTTCGGTATTTATCAAATTTCCTTCCGCATTGATGATTGCCGAGGAAGCCACGGATTATCCACTGGTTACAGCTCCTGTGGATCAGGGTGGCCTTGGATTTAATTATAAATGGAATATGGGTTGGGTCCACGACATTCTTAAGTATATGCAATTTGATCCGATTGAACGGAAATACCATCACAATTTGATCACTTTTTCAATGCTGTACGCTTATTCGGAAAATTTTATTCTTTCTTTTTCGCATGATGAACTTGTTTACGGGAAACGGTCGCTGCTAAATAAAATGCCGGGGGATGAATGGCAAAGGTTTGCCAATTTCCGTGTTCTGTATGGTTATTTTATGACACATCCCGGAAAAAAGCTGTTGTTTATGGGCAGCGAATTTGCTCAGTTTGACGAGTGGAAGGATCTGGAGCAGCTTGACTGGAACCTTTTTGATTTCAAAACACACCGGGCATTCTATACTTATTCAACACGGCTCAACAAATTATATAAGGAAATGTCCTGCCTCTGGCGGCTTGATCCTGAACAGGAGGGTTTTGAGTGGATTGATCCGAATAATTCTGAGCAGAGCATCATCAGTTTTATCCGAAAAGGAAAACGAAAGGGCGATTATTGTATCGTTATTTGCAACTTCACGCCACACGTCTATCACAATTTCAAAATTGGTGTGCCTTCTGAAGGGAACTATCTGGAAATGTTCAATAGTGATGAAAAAGAATTCGGTGGATCAGGACAGCTGAACACAGAACCGATTGTTGCATCTGCCAATCCATATCATAATCAGCTGTTCAGCATGGCAGTGACGGTTCCGCCTCTGGGATTCTCAATTTATATGAAACAGACAAAAAAACGCAGCCGGGTTTTAGCAGAAAAAGATTGAGTACGCAGGCTGGCAGCTGAAGGGAGAAAGAGAGATGCAAGTCCTGTTTGCAGCATCTGAGTGTGTACCATTCATAAAAACAGGAGGTCTTGGAGATGTTGTCGGCGCACTTCCTAAGGCACTTGTGAGGGAAAATGTCCGGGTGAGCGTCATTTTGCCTGAATACGAAGATATGTCCGATGAATTAAAGGGAAGGATGTCTTTTCTCACGCACTTTGACGTAATGGTGGGTTGGAGGAGACAATACTGCGGGATTAAGTATATTGACGCGGAGGGCATCCGCTATTATTTTCTGGATAATGAATACTACTTTAAACGTCATGGATGTTACGGTTATTATGATGACGGAGAAAGGTTCGCCTTTTTTTCGCGGGCAGTACTTGATGCACTGCCCTATCTGGCACAAAAACCAGATGTGATTCATTGTCACGACTGGCAGACGGGGCCGATCTGTGCTTTACTGAAAAGCTGGCACTATAAGGATAATCCTTTTTATCAGAATATCCGGACTGTATATACCATACACAACCTGAAATACCAGGGCATTTACTCGAGAAATGTTCTGAAAGAACTTCTTGATCTCGATGACAGTTTCTATAACATAAATGGGCTTGAATTTTTCGGATGCGTCAGTTATATGAAAGCCGGACTGGCTTATGCGGACTGTCTGACCACGGTGAGCAGGACATATGCGCGGGAAATTCAGACTCCTTATTTCGGAGAAAAGCTAGATGGATTCTTAAGATGGCGCGGCAATAAGCTTCAGGGAATTGTCAACGGAATTGACCGGGATCGTTATGATCCGGAGACCGACAGCTTCTTATCTAACCCTTACACGCATTCAGTCGGAAAGACAGTCAATAAAAAGAAACTGCAGGAACAGCTCAGCCTTCCTGTGGATAACAGCAGACCAATGATTGCGATGATTACAAGACTTACCGAGCAAAAAGGGATTGATCTTGTTCTGCGTGTTTTTCATGAAATGATGAGCCTGGATGTTCAGTTTGTCCTCCTTGGGACAGGAGAGCAGAATTATGAATCCGCGTTCCATTCACTGGCTCACCAATATCCTGGAGCGGTTTCCGCAAACATTTACTTTGATGACGGACTGGCTAGAAAAATCTACGCCGCTTCCGATCTGTTTCTGATGCCGTCAAAGTTTGAACCATGCGGAATTGGTCAACTGCTTGCGATGCGCTATGGGAGTCTGCCTGTTGTCAGAGAAACAGGAGGCCTTAAAGATACAGTCGTCCCTTATGACGAACTGACTGACGAAGGCTACGGATTCAGTTTTACCAACTACAATGCACATGATATGCTGTACACCATCAACCGTGCTGTGGGATTTTACAGGCACAAGCCTGACACGTGGTACGACCTTGTTGAGCGTGCTTTGCAGATGAACTTTGGGTGGGAGACTTCCGCGAGGGAGTATAAAGCACTCTATGAACAGTTGAGGTGATCAAAAAAAGCCGAATTCAAATTCCAATATTTTATATGTAAAAATTCAGAAAAATTTTATAAATATTCCCCTGAAACCGCTAAAAATATACTATAATAATAGTGAAAACAAAATGTATTTTTGGTTTTTTGTTTTCGTTTAGCGAAAGGGTTTGGGGCGACTCGTCAAATTTCAAGAAGATTGAAAATACATGTGTAAGCGTTTTCTAAAATGAATAAATGTTTTCTTTTATACTAAATAAATTAATCTCAAATGTTTCATACATTTATTAATCAAATGTCACTGTCATATGATGTATTGTGGTTCTTTAACGCGCAGAGGAGGTGAATGGAAAGAGGCCGTCACTCAACCTTTTTCCAGAAACGATGAATGATGAAGTTATAGCGATGATTTTGGCGGGCGGACAGGGATCAAGGCTTGGTAAACTGACGAGGACTATTGCCAAACCTGCAGTACCGTTTGGTGGGAAATACCGTATTATTGATTTTTCACTGAGTAACTGTTCAAACTCTGGAATCAAGACAGTTGGTGTTGTTACCCAATACCAACCTTTAGAGCTGAACAGCCATATAGGAAACGGCTCGCATTGGGGACTGGACAACAAGGAGGGCGGAGTTACGATTCTTCAGCCACATTCGAGCCTTGACGGTGAAAAATGGTTTGAGGGAACGGCGCATGCGATTTACCAGAATATCAGCTATATAGACAGTCATCATCCCACCTATCTGCTAATACTGTCAGGCGATCACATTTACAAAATGGATTACGAGCACATGCTGGATTTCCATAAACGGAAAAAAGCAACAGCGACTGTGGCTGTAATTCGGGTACCTTTCGAGGAAGCATCACGGTTTGGAATCATGAATACGGATAACACGGACAGAATCATTGACTTTGAAGAGAAACCGTCAGAGCCGAAAAGCAACCTCGCTTCCATGGGCATCTACATTTTCAATTGGGAAGTACTGCGCCGATACCTGACTGAGAGTCACGCCACAGGGCAGAACATGGATGACTTCGGCAAAAATGTGATCCCCTCTTTTCTTGCAAATGGAGAGAATGTGTTTGCCTATGCGTTTGACGGGTACTGGAAGGATGTAGGAACAATCCGAAGCCTTTGGGAAGCAAATATGGCATTCATCGATCCGAACCACGAGCTGAACATTCGTGACAGATCCTGGCGAATCTATTCAAAGAATCCGGTTGCGCCGCCCCATTACCTGACCGGGGCCGCAAAAGTGAGAGAATCGCTGGTCGTTGATGGGTGTTATGTAGCTGGTGAAGTGGAACATTCCATTATCTCGCAGAATGTAAAAATCGGAGCGAATAGCAAGGTCAAAGATTCAATTATTATGTCAAACACGGTCATTGGCAAAAATGTGACCATTGAACATGCGATTGTCGGAGAACATGCGGTATTCGCTGATAACGCACAGGTTATCGGTGATCAAGAGATCGAAGTAGTGGGTTATAACGAAGTAGTGGGGGGGCTAACTGATGAGGAAGAATAAAATCTGCGGTATTCTGAATCTGACGGAGCACCGTCAGGCTTTATATCCACTGACCCTTTCGCGTCCTATTGCCAGCCTTCCTTTCTGCAGCCGATACCGTCTGATTGATTTTCCTATGTCCGATCTGACCACCGCGGGCGTGGAAACGATTGGCGTGTTCCTAAATGACAGTCTCCGTTCAATTTACGATCATGTCCGTAGCGGCAAGGAATGGGGAATGGATAGTATTCACGGCGGACTGTTCTTTTTCTCTTCAATTACCAGTGATCCTGGAAACGGGCAGAGAAGACTGATGGACGGAGACATCTATAATTACTTCAAGAACATGGAGTTTATCGAAAAATCAGGTGCTGAATATGCGGTGGTGATGGGGACAAAAATGCTCTGCAACATTGATGTTCAGGCTGTGCTGCGCAACCATATCGAGCAGGGTGCCGATATTACGGTTGTTTACAAAACAATGGATCAGCTGACTGAAAGTGATCAAGAAATGTCCTGTATGACCATTGGTGAAGACGGACTGGTTCAGGGGCTGAGATCGTGTACGCTGCGCCACTCGGAAGATAAAGCCCTGATTAACATGGAAATATATTTATTAAAGAGCACGTTGCTGATGAAAATGATCCGCAATGTCGTCGCAGAAAATGAGCATTGCAATCTAAACGATGTGCTGCACCAGGCCATCGTCAATTTGCCGACGAATGGTTTCGAATATACGGGATACTTAAAAAATATCAATTCGGTCAAAAATTACTATGATGCCAATATGGATATGCTGCAGGAGGCGAATATGACAGCTCTGTTGAAAGGCAGTCAGCCGATCCATACGAAGGTAAAAAATGAAGCGCCAACCTATTATTCTGACACATCCGATGTCAGGGATTCGTTGGTTGCCAATGGCTGCGTGATCAAAGGAGAGGTCAACCATTCCGTTATATTCAGGAATGTGACAGTGGAAAAAAATGCGACTGTGGACAGCTCCCTTGTGATGCAGGGCAGCTATGTTGGCAGCGGGGCCGAACTGCATTATGTCATTCTTGATAAACAGGTCAGGATTGAAGCCAATACAAAGCTGATCGGAACGAAAGATAAACCGATTGTTATTGAGAAAAATTCAGTGATCAGCCGAATCCTCGAGGAAAATACGGGACTGCCCATAGTGGAGGATACTTCTGATCGAATTGACGAGAAAACAGATTATCACCCTACGTTGTTTCCATAAGGCAGCCAATCGGCCATCAATCCATTCAATGGTTTAATCCTGTGAATTTTGGCAAACCTGAATTTTGTTCACAGATGTGTTCCTGCATGACGAATGAATCAAGGCAGCAATCTGCCCGGCTGGCTAGGCTGTGCCGGGCATTTTATTATAAAGGACGGTGCGGGCATGGAACTGTCAAAGCGGAAATTCAAGGATGATTTCAAACGGATGCTGACAGAGCTTTATTCTATGGATGTTGCGCAATCAGCGGTAACAGAACAATACGCGGCACTGGGCAATCTTGTGAGATCCTATTGCTCGAAAAAATGGAATAAAACAAATCAGCACTACTTGGATAAAAAGAAAAAGCAGGCCTACTATTTCTCAATGGAATTTTTACTCGGAAGAATGCTAAAAAGCAATCTTCTGAATCTGGATATTCTGGATACGGTTCGTACGGGACTAAAAGAGTTAGGTATTGATCTCTCGGTATTGGAGCAGGTTGAGCCAGACCCTGGCCTCGGCAATGGCGGGCTTGGTCGGTTAGCCGCTTGTTTTATTGATTCGATTGCCACATGCGAGATTCCCGGGCATGGGAACGGAATCCGGTTCAAGTACGGATTATTTAAACAAAAGTTTGTCAATGGTTATCAGGTTGAGCTACCTGAAAATTGGCTTCAAAACGGCAATGTATGGGAAACAAGAAGATTAAACATGGCTGTGACGGTTAGCTTTTATGGCCATGTTTGGATGGAAAAGACAAAGAGCGGTTATCTGATCCCCCATTACGAACATGATCAGCGGGTACTGGCGGTTCCCTATGACACCCCTATTATCGGATTCAAAAACGAAACGGTAAATACATTGAGGCTCTGGTCTGCCGAAATGCCTCCTCAAGACGAAAGCAGTGATTACTGGTCTTACATTCAGCAGCGGGATCGGATTGAAACGATTTCCGAGGTGCTGTATCCCGATGATTCAAATTATGATGGAAGGCTGCTGCGGTTGAAACAAGAATACTTTTTTGTTTCCGCAGGCGTGCAAAGTATTGTGCGCCATTATCGGAAAATGAATCTGGATATGACTCACCTGGCGGAAAAAGTGGCGATGCATATCAATGATACACATCCGGCGCTCTGCGTTCCGGAACTGATGCGCCTTCTTCTTGATGACGAAAAGATGGACTGGGAACATGCCTGGAATGTGACAGTTAATGTGATGAGTTATACAAATCACACGATCATGTCTGAAGCTCTTGAGAAATGGCCAATTGAAATGATCAGCACACTTTTGCCTCGAATCTATCAAATCATTCAAGAGATTGACAGACGCTATGTGCTAAAAATGAGTACATTGTTTGAAAAAGAGATTGTTGAGCGGACGCGGATCATTGAGGGCGGACATGTCAAAATGGCGCATCTGGCTATCATTGGCAGTCATAGCATTAATGGAGTTGCCAAGTTGCATACAGCGATCCTGAAAGAAAAGGTGCTTCATGACTTTTTCATTATCTTTCCGTCGCGATTCAATAATAAAACGAATGGAATTACTCAGAGGAGATGGCTGATGCTCGCCAATGAACCACTGAGCAACATGATCTGCGACAAAATCGGGAATGACTGGGAGGCTACGCCGACCGAACTTAAAATGCTGAAAGCTTTCCGCAACGATGAAACGACGCTACTCAAATTGGGTGCGATCAAACGTGAAAATAAAGCACGTTTTGCTGACTACGTTTTCAAAACAATGGGCATTGAAATTAATCCGGACGCAATATTCGACGTACAGATCAAAAGGCTTCACGCATATAAAAGGCAGCTGCTGAATCTGCTGAATATTATCAGGCTTTATCTGAATTTAAAGGATGATCCCACAGCGGATATTTATCCGAGAGTTTTTATATTCGGAGCAAAGGCGGCACCCAGTTATACGTATGCGAAAGAAATAATAAAACTGATCAATTCCGTCGCGACTCTTATCAACAATGATCAAGAAATCCAGGGCAAAATTAAAATCGTTTTTGTGGAGAACTATGGTGTATCTCTTGCTGAAAGGATTATTCCGGCTGCGGATGTCAGTGAGCAGATTTCATTGGCTTCCAAAGAGGCATCAGGGACAAGCAACATGAAACTAATGCTGAATGGTGCGGTAACGCTTGCCACTCTCGACGGAGCCAATGTGGAAATCCGCGAGCGCGTGGGATCTGAAAACATTATTATTTTTGGATTGACGGAAAAAGAAGTGTATCAATACTACCACGACGGATCATACCATGCCGTGAGCTATTATGAGAATAATCCCATACTGAAGCGCGTGCTTGATACGCTGACAGATGGGACAATCCAAGGAGCTGAAGCAGAAGGTTGGGATATTTTTGACTCTCTGGTGAAATATGGCGATGAATATTTTGTTTTGAGAGACTTTGAGGCCTATGTTGAGGCTCAGAAAAAAATTGATCATCTGTACCGCGATCAGATTAAATGGCAAAGAATGGCCCTGATTAATATTGCAGGCGCTGGTGTTTTTTCATCGGATTATACGGTACGTCAATATGCGAACGATATATGGGATGTCTGAAAAAATTTTCTGTCAGGTGCCTCGATTTGTTGCGGTCTCTTAATAATTCATGTTCATTTTTTTACCGGGAAGAAGGTTTAGAATATGGAAGCGTCACCGGTTTATTTTAATTCGTGGTCTCAGAAATTCAGACGTCCCTTCGGTGCCGTCCAGTGCGGACAGAGCGTTTATTTCTCAATTGAAGTTAACTATAAAAATACTTTGCACGTCATGCTTGTCGCACACAAAGACGGTGAGCCATCAAGAGAACAGGAAATGTTCAGAAGCAGCGACAATCCACATATCTATAAGAATAAATTTTCAACCTCTGAACCTGCAGGGCTGTACTTTTATCATTTCAGAATTGAATTTAAGGATGATCGTGGCGTTACTCATACAGTTTATTATGGCAGAGCTGAGGATGACTACGGAGGCAGGGGGTTCTTGTACAATGATCCGTCAAAAATCCGACAGTATCAGCTAACGGGTTACGGATTTCGTGATCCGGCTCCAGACTGGTACTGCCACGGAGTCATCTATCATATATTCGTGGACCGTTTTAATAACGGGAACCGTAATCACATCATTGAACAGCCGAAAAAGAACTCTTTTATCTATGCGACGGAAGAAGATGATCCCTATTATATTAGGGATCATGAAGGAAATATTGTCCGCTGGGATTTTTATGGAGGCAACCTGAAAGGCGTCATTAACAAACTCCACTATCTTCATGACCTTGGTATAACGGTTCTTTATCTGAGTCCGATTTTCGAAGCAAGCAGTAACCATAAGTATAATACTGCCGACTTCAGAACAATTGATCCGATGTTCGGTGACGAAAAAACCTTCCGAAAGTTAATTTCCCGAGCGGATAAGTTAGGAATCCATATCCTTCTCGATGGTGTTTTCAACCATGTCGGCGCTGACAGCATTTATTTTAACCGATTTAAGCACTATGGGGAGGGAGGAGCATTCAATGATAAATTCTCTCCGTATTATGACTGGTTCTCGTTCCGACATTTTCCGGACAGCTATGACTGCTGGTGGAATATCAGTGATCTTCCCGCAGTCAACAAAACAAATGAACGCTATCGAAAATTTATCTATCAGTCTGAAGAAAGTATTGTCGACACTTGGACAGAAACAGGGATCGGCGGCTGGCGGCTGGACGTTGCCGATGAACTGCCCGACGATTTTATTGCGGGTATCCGTTCTGCGGTTGAGCGGCATGGTTCCGCCGGTGACAAAAAAGTTTTAATTGGTGAAGTATGGGAAGACGCTTCAAATAAAATGGCTTACGGAAAAAGACGTCATTATTTGGAAGGCGGCATGCTTCATGGCGTGATGAATTATCCCTTCAGGACGATGATTCTGGATTTACTGCATGGAAAAATTGACGCGAGACTGGCTGTCCGTCTGAGCCTGACCATGAAATCAAATTACCCGCCGGACGCTTTTCTTGCCAATATGAATAATATTGGCACTCATGATACGGAAAGAATACTGACAATGCTCTCCGGTGATTTGCGGAAACTCAGAATCGCCGTTTGGCTTCTGATGACGCTCCCAGGTGTCCCCTGCGTGTATTATGGCGATGAAGCAGGTGTCGCCGGGGGAAAAGATCCGGATAACCGACGCTTTTTCCCATGGGGACGAGAAAATAGAGAAACAGAATCTTTTTTTCGTGAAGCGATTCAGGCACGGAGAGCAGATGCAAATTTGCAGGCGGGTGATTATCTTCCATTTTCTTCAGGAAATCTGTTCGGATTTATCCGGTACGGTTCGACGGCCGGTCCGACAGTACTCGTCATTAATGTTACTTCCGAGGAAGAGACACTTGTTGCGGGTCATCTCAATGATGAAACCGATTCGGATGATCTTTCTGATGTCGTCTTCAGCGTTTTCAACCGTACCGTCAGTATTAAACCGTTTGATTTTATCCTGGCGAAGGCAGTGCCAGACAAAAGGTTCGGGCTCTTCAATCCTTGATGGACGGCTTACTATTTCTTAATGAATCAGTTTATGAAAAATATTTAGATTTTTTTCAAAATGTGCTTGCCTTTTTATGTTATGATAGGAATACAAAAAAAGGCAGAGCCTGTTTGCATAGAGACCCATGCGTATAGAGGGACGATGGGCAGATCGCCCGGTCATCCGCAGGTATTTGCCGACTGAAGCAAAAACAAGGAGGAGTTTACATGTCAGAGTCATTTGTTTTTTATCAGGGAAAGATCGTTAAAGAGGACGATGTAAAAATCAGTGTCCGTAGTAAAGCGTTTAATTACGGGCTGGGCGTTTTCGAGGGCATCCGCGCGTATTGGGATGATGAAAATGAGCAGCTTTACGGATTCAAGCTTAAGGAGCACTATGACAGGCTGAAACAGTCGGCTAAAACAGTGAATCTTGAGTTTGATCTGACGGTTGACGAACTTATTCAGGGGACGGTCGATCTTCTGAAAGCTAACAATTGCCGCACGACTACATATGTCCGGCCGATTGTCTATAATGACGCGCTGGACATCGGACCGACGCTGGACGGAAAAGACGCCAAGGTTGTAATCTATACCCAGCCGCTCAATAAATATGCCGGAAAACCGGAACTGAGTGTCGGTGTCACTTCCTGGAAGCGTATTTCGAACAACCAGCTTCCTCCACGTACAAAAGCGACGGCCGCTTATATGAACTCGGCTCTTGCTGCACTGGAGACAAAACGCGCCGGATTTGATGAAGCCATCTTCCTTACGGATGGCGATCATGTCTGTGAAGGCTCAGGCGAAAACATATTTATGTTCAAGAAGGGCAAACTGGTGACTCCGCCGCCTTCCGATAACATACTTGAAGGCATCACCCGGGACCTGGTGATGAAGCTCGCCAAAGAAGAAATGGGTCTTGAAGTTGAAGAAAGAAGTATTTCGAGGTCAGAACTGTACGTGGCTGATGAAGTCTTCTTCAGCGGAACTGCCATGGAAGTAACACCGATCGTCGAAGTGGATCACCGCGAGATTGGCACCGGACATGAAGGTGAAGTGTGCAAGCAGATCAAAAGTCTGTTCTTTGGACTGACACTGGGACAGAATCCGAAATATGCGGAGTCCTGCACACCTGTTTACGATAAATGATATCTAAGTAGGTTTTGATAAGTTAAAGAGCCGGATCAACAGTCAATCTGCCGATCCGGCTCTTTTACATATACAGTCGAAAACTTATGCTGCAGTCAAGTGAAATCAGCTCTGTTTTTCGTTTTCGAAAATCCGGCCTTTGAGAACAATAAAGAATAGGACCAGACCGGCTGTAAGGATGATGTGCCCCATTCCGGCAAGTCCTGAAAGAGCCGGACCGACATTCTGGTTCAGAACGGCTAATGTGCCATGGACGACCATAAAAGCGATGGTCCAGATGACGCCAATATTATACGTCCAGAAAAATGCTATAAACCATCGGCTTCGGGTCAGTGAGAAAGTTTTTTCGATCGGAATCAGAATAAGAAAAAAGAGCATGCCAAGGGTCAGGAGATGGGTATGAAGGACTGAAAGTTGGGTGATCCCTGTAAAATTGAGTGCTTTTGTTATTTCACGGTAGTAGATACCTGCAATAAGATAGGCCAGAGCTGCATTGTAGATTTTTTTCATCGTCATTGCTCATGCCTGCGCATCGCTGTGACAAAAATGGGGCTCTGGGAGACAGACCTTTCACTCATTTACTTTTGAGGGGATGATTGTACGGCTATTCTTTTTCAGCCTGAGATTCTATCGTGATTCCGTGCTCACTTATACATCAGGATCTTAAAAAAAATGAAACAGGCTCTTTCACTATTAAAGTAGAAACCAGGACCGTATGATCACACGATGTCCGAAAGAATTCATCATCGGAGTGTTTTTCAACCAAAAGGGGCAAGAGGCTCTTTTTTAGGCTATGTATAAATTCAATGTTGTTTTTGCCCTTCCATTGATTGGAGCGAAAAACAACAGATAATTTTAACATAGCCCTTTTAAAAAAATTACTTTGACAGGTAGAGTAATAAATGATATTATTACTTCATCAGATAGAGTAATTTTCAGGAACACATTCTTTAGAAGATCGGGGGTAATTTTATTCGCAGCGACATTTTAAGAGGCCATCTGGATTCGATTATCCTGCGCCTGCTGCGTGAAGGTGATTCGTATGGATATGAGCTTTCAAAAACCATCAGCCGATGGACAGCAGGCAAATTTGAGATTAAAGAAGCTACACTATATGCAGTATTCCAGAGACTTGAAAAAAAACAGCTCATCGATTCCTATTTTGGGGAACGGACACATGGCGGCAAGAGAAAATATTACACAATTACTCCCCTTGGGCGGGCTTATTTGCATGAAATGGTTAATGAATGGCGGGAAGTTAAAGAAATTGTGGACACATTTTTGGAGGGAACCGACGAGTGAAAAGATTAAACGCGTACATCGACAAAGCATTTGAAGATATCCCGAACAGCGAGCAGACGGAGCGGGTCAAGGAAGAAATCCTTCGCGATCTGGAAGAAAAAGTAGCTGACTTGATAGAAGAGGAGGGAAAGTCTCAGGAGGATGCCATCAACAAAGTTATAGTAGAGTTTGGCGACATAAATGAAATAAAGCAAGAGCTTGACTTACCCGAAAATTCCACCCGGAAGAAGCAGGAAATGGCACGTTTGAATCTTGGTTTCTCAATGTGGGGCAGTTTACTGGTTATTGCATTGTCGGTCTTTGTTAATTTCTATTATACCCCCCACGTTATCTGGTTCATTTATCCGACTTTTGCCATTGCGTGGTGGCCGCTGTCTATGTTTTATAATTGGTACCGGAAAAAAGTTGAGGACAAATCATGAGAAGGGGAACAATTGGGTTTATCGCCTCCGGATGTGTTCTGACAGGTGTCTTTTTAATAGCGGTTAATCTGTTTACAGATACCTCATTGCTCTGGTCTGTTTATTGCACGGTTATCTTGCTTTCTCCAGTTTTCTGGCTTCTCCGAAAAGGCATGGTGCAGAAACTCTATGTCCTTATAATGAGCCTTTTGCTGATGCTGCTGTTCTTCATTCAGAATATTATAGAAACGCCGCATTATTTATGGGTAATATATCTTATAGCGCCTTTAGTGACAGGCCCGGTCATGATGTTTTTCGGGAAGAAGAGCCTGACACGCAAATTCGCCGTTATAGGTGGACTTAGTCTGATCAGTTATTATATTGGATTGAATGTTTTCTTTGAACCGAGATTTCCCTGGAGTATTTTTACAACATTTGCTTTGCTTTGGTGGCCATTTGCTCTTTTGTTAGCGCACAGACCAAAGACATTGGCCATCGCGGGATCAGTTTTGATCGGTATATTTTTAACCGTAGTCAATCTCATCACATCACCACAGATCATCTGGGCGATCAATCCCATTTTTGCCATATTGTGGTGGCCTTTAAGTATCTGGCTGGCAAGAAATACGATGGTCTACGCAGTGAGCGGTTCAGTATTAGTTATTGCGTATTTTTCCGCCATCAACTCCATATATTCCCCACAGGTTCTGTGGGCAGTTTATCCCATTTTTGCAGTACTGTGGTGGCCGCTTTCGGTCTATTACTTTGCCGACAGGCGGGAGAGGAGCCATCACCGCCTGCCTGAACCGGAACTAAAAAAGATTTGAAACTTATTTGGACAGAAGACGTAATAAGTGTTAAAGTAATGAATCGAGGCGCGGCCTCACTGAAGGCGGATGCCTCAGATATTCGATGGGACAACAAGTAGATTATGTTCGTTAATATAAAAGGAGAGAAAGTCAAATGAAATTTGCGATTGACGCAATGGGCGGCGACAATGCACCGGAAGCTATTGTTGAGGGAACGATCCGCGCGGCACAGGCTTTTCCTGATCTGCAATTTGTTTTAGTTGGCGATCGTGACAAAATTGAGTCGCTTGTTGGCAATCAGAAACAGATTGAAATTCTTCACACAACGGAAAAAATTGAAGGAACGGATGCACCGGTGCAGGCTGTACGCCGAAAGAAACAGGCCTCAATGGTGCTGGCGGTACAGGAAGTCAGAGAAAAGCGGTGTGTTGCGGCGATTTCAGCCGGGAATACCGGGGCTCTGATGGCCTCTGGACTTTTCGGTGTGGGCAGAATCAAGGGTATTGACCGGCCGGCACTTGCACCGACCCTCCCGACCATTCATGAAAATAAAGGATTTCTTTTTCTTGATGTAGGCGCGAATGCCGAAACAAAGCCGGAAAATCTGCTCCAGTACGCATTAATGGGTTCGATTTATGCAGAAAAAGTGATGCACCGGAAGAATCCTCGTATCGGACTCCTTAATATCGGAGAAGAACCGGGGAAGGGGAATGAATTGACGAAGAAAGCTTACCAGCTGTTGCGTGAAGCACCGCTCAATTTTGTTGGAAATGTAGAGTCGCGTGAATTGCTTCAGGGTCCCGCCGATGTGATTATCGCCGATGGATTTTCAGGAAATCTTGTTCTCAAAAGCATTGAAGGAACTGCCATGTCTTTGATGCAGCTCCTAAAGGAGACGCTTGGCGGATCACTTTATACAAAAGTGTTGACGGGTTTGATGTATGGCAAATTGAAATCGATCAAAACACGTATGGATTACTCAATGTACGGAGGCGCGTTGCTCTTCGGACTTGCAGCACCGGTTATTAAGGTTCACGGTGCTGCAAAAAGTCAGGCTGTGTTCGCTGCAATCAAGCAGGCGAAAATACTTGTCGAGGAAGATGTCGTTGGTACGATCGAAGAGAGCCTCCATGATAAAGACCATGCATGGCTGAACAGCAAAGCATGATGATTAATGTATATTAAATAGAAACAGGGCCGGAAGAAATTCTTCCGGTCCTGTATTTTCTAGATTGATGTCTAGTTTTGATTTATTCCCACTTGTAAGGCGTCTCCTGATAGACGTAGTAATTTAACCAGTTGGAAAAAAGTAGATGGGCGTGTGAACGCCAGCTATTCACAGGATTTTTAGACAGATCATCCTCAGGAAAATAATGTTCCGGAAGATCTGGATGAATCTTTTTCTTCAGATCACGTGAGTATTCCGTTGCGAGCGTTTCAGTATCATACTCAAAGTGACCGGTAATCATGATCTGATTGCCCTTTCCAGCAATGAGTATAAACGCACCCGCTTCATCTGACCACGCGAGTGTTCTGACTTCCGGATGTCCGGCCAGTTCCTCCTGATCAAGGTCAGTATAGCGTGAATGGGGGGCTGTAAAAATATCGTCAAAACCGCGTAGTAATTTTTCATTAGGGTCCAGCACTTTGTGGCTATAGATTCCGGAAAGTTTCCTCGGCAGAAGTACTTTATTGATTCCGAAATGATAGTACAGCGCCGCCTGAGCTCCCCAGCAAATGTTGAGAGTGGATGTGACCGCTTGACTTGACCAAGCCATAATCTCTTTTAGTTCCTCCCAGTAATCCACTTTCTCGAACGGCAGTTTTTCTACCGGTGCACCTGTGATGATCAGACCATCATATTTTTTGTTCTTGACCTCATCAAAAGTCTTATAAAACTGATCGAGGTGAAGGTGGCTGGTGTGCGTCGATTCATGTGTCGCTGTTCTCATGAAAGTGACGTTAACCTGCAAAGGCGTATTTCCGAGCAGTCGGAGCAGTTGCGTCTCTTCTTTTTGTTTTTCAGGCATCAGATTTAAAATTAATATATTAAGTGGACGGATATCCTGGGTTACAGCCCGGTCATGATCCATCACGAAAATGTTTTCTTTTTCAAGAACTTCTCTCGCCGGAAGTCCCTGCGGTATTTTTATAGGCACAATATCAGTTCTCCCCATGGTTAACTTGGTATTCCCATTATAAACTCTTTTTTTCTCCCAGACCAGCCGCCACGATCGCTTTATTAAAAATCAACTAAATATGCAGTAGGGGGACCATAGCTTAATGGCTTCACCTCAGAATTTTGTCGAATGGAAAGTAATACGGCAGAAAATTTTAAATATAAGGACTTTATTTCGATAAAAAAGTGCTCTTTTTTCCCTCAAATTCCCTTATAATGAAATTTAAGTTCATAAATATTTCATTTTCTCAATAAAATCGTCAGCAAGGAGGATCAGCATGTCTCACTTACATATCATGCATGCATTAAACAGAAAACTTAAAGGTCATCATGAAAAAGTTTTTGAAGGGATTTCGAATGGCCGAAAGAAAGCATTGGATAACTGGTTTCGTGATCGCTGGGTAGAACTTGAAAACGCGAATCAAATTGCTTTCAGCTACGATGAGAGAGGCAGTGAAATAGCTGCTGTTATGAAAGCGCAATTGAAACAAAGCAGCGATTTTATTGAATTTCTGCTTCTTGATGAGAAGGGAAAAGTGATCGTCTCAACATTAGAAAAACATAACGGAGATGTGATGGCTGACCTGCCAAATTATTCAAAGGGCATGGAAAATAAACGCTTAATGTACGGACCATATGAAGATAGCAGAACACTTGACGTTGATTGTTCCGATCAGCATTTTGCCGACGAAGTCACTCTGATGTTCTCGCTGCCGACAGCCAACGGCGCAGGTGTCGAACGAGTCTTTCTCGGCCGCGTGCTCAATGACAGTATGAGCAATGTGATACAGGATGAAGATACCCATGTCTATAAAGATTCCGGAGACAACTATCTCTTTATGGTTAAAACGGACCGGCCGATTCTTCCGGGTACCGCTATTTCCAGAAGCCGTTTTGAAGACGATACGTTCACACTTGGAGATAACCTGAAGGATGGTGTCCGAACCGGCAAGTGGGGTGCTGTTAAAATTGACCGGCATACTGAGTTTGAAATCCGGTTCACGGATCCGAAGACGGGAAATCTTCACCAGGGTGTCCAATTGACTATGAAGAACGGTAGTAATCTGGATGTGTGGCCAGGTTATCCGGACTACCGGCACATTTTGGTAGGGGGGAAGGGTACACTGATACATCCGCCTTTTTCTGATGAAGTCTGGGGGATGATGTGTGAGGGCGACATCGCTGAAATTTACAATTTCAAAAGCCTGAATTTACGTCTTCCTTCCTATTTCTCCGCTGGTTTCGCGCTTGCTGTGGCTGCCAATGGTGTCTCTTTCCATTACTCTGTCAACGCGGGTATTATCTGCTCAGCAGTCACCTGGCTGCTGCTCTCATTCGCCGTCTATTTTTTCACCAAAAAGCTCGTGGTTGGTCCGCTTAACCGTACTGTCGATATACTTCATCAGATTGCGGAAGGTGAAGGTGACCTGACAACAAGAGTGGATAAAAGTTCCTATGATGAAATAGGTGAACTTTCAAGATGGTTCAACAAGTTCATCAATAATCAGATGACAATGGTCAAACGTGTAGGAAGTTCGGCAAAAGCATCTAAAAGCGCCGCAACAACGGTGTCCGGGATGACAAATCAGATCTCAGACAGCATGAAGACCGTCGGGAGCACTGTTTATGGCCTGGTGACAACAGCAAAACAGCAGAACGGTATTTTTCAGGATACGCGCGATCATTTTAATAATCTTTCGGCAGCAATCCAGGAGATGGGTGCTTTAATTCATCAGGTGACCTCCAAAACAGAGGATACAAGCAGCCGCACGAAATTGGCAAATGAGACTTCATCAGCTGCTCTGGTTCAGATAAATGAACTTGAAACGACGATGACAGGAACCCTGGATCATATTGAAACTCTTCACAGACATTCTGAAGCAATTACCAAGGCTGTGACCACCATTTCCGGAATCAGCGAGCAGACACAGATGCTTGCATTAAATGCAACAATTGAGGCAGCGAGGGCTGGTGAAGCGGGCAAGGGCTTTACTGTAGTTGCCAAAGAGGTATCGAAACTTGCGGAACAGACTGAGAAGGCGACCAAGTCTGTTGGCGGGCTTGTAGAAAACATCCAGAGGGAAACAAACAGCACCTTAGAAGAGATCCACAGGACTGATGTGAAGGTCAAGGATTCTACTAAAAAGATAAAAGATACGATCGACACATTCAATTACATCTCAGGAAATATCAAAGAAATTGCGGAGAAAATGGAGGCATTGCTTAGCATCACAAATAACGAAAGTCGCGATGTCGATGATGTGGTAATCCGCATCAACAAAACTGCGGATGAAATCAATGAAAAAACGGCGAAGGATGCTAGCAGTAGTGAACAGTCTATTGATCTCCTTGCCCAAGTATCGGACGAAATTGTCCGCCTGAAGCAGATTACTGGTAACCTGGATTACGTGTCGAATAACCTCCAGAGTATGGTTTCGTCTTTCAAAGTGGTCTGATCATTCAATAGATTCGTTGGAATGAGAGTTGGAAGAGCTTATATTTCTTCAGATAAAGAAAATATATTTCATTAAGAAATATTTGATTTTTTTTATTGCCCATAAAAAGTCTGATTTTGTTGATTTGAAAGCGTATATTGAGACAATGGAGCCTGTCAAAATAAATTTTATATGAAAGATAATCTGACATAGATAATGACTATGACATCATAAGTAATTATTATTGTTTTTAAGAGTTGCAAGGTAAATCAGATAATTATAAAAAAATAGAGGGCGGGTGGTGAGGCCTACATAAAAAACTGATCGTCTCAATAGTACCGCTTTTAAAAAAGAGGAGGGTTATAATGAAACTAAAGAGAATTATCCCACTATTCGCAGTAATCGCACTAGTTGTTGGCCTGATCGCTGGATGCTCTAAATCTGGAGGTTCTAGTGGCGGATTGACAGTAATAAAAATCGCAACACAAACACCTCTGTCCGGAGGCAGTGCGACACTTGGCGAAGCCATTAAAAACGGCGCTCAGCTCGCCCTCAACGACCAACAGAAAGCATTTAACAAAAAAGGTTTTAAATTAGTTCTTGCGCCATATGACGACATGGCTGATCCTAAGAAGGGCGTGTCCAACGCTCAGGCTATCGCTGCTGACAAATCAATTCTCGGTGTTGTCGGACACCTGAACTCAGGGGTTGCGATTCCCGCATCTCAGGTCTATGAACAAAACAGCATCCCGATGGTTTCGCCGGCAAATACAGCAACAGCAGTTACCGACAGAGGTCTGAAAACAGTGAACAGAATTTGTGCCCGTGACGACTTCCAGGGACCTGCCGGTGCGAGTTATGCAGTGAACACACTTAAAGCTAAAAAGATTTTTATTCTTCAGGACCAGACACCTTACGGATCCGGGCTCGCATCTGCGTTCAGAGATGAAGCCAAGAAGCTTGGCGCTACTATTCTCGGATACCAGGGCATTACAGTCGGTGAAAAAGACTTCAGCGGTGTCATCAGTCAGGCAGCAGCCACGAAACCGGATCTGATCTACTACGGTGGTGTTTATGCTGAAGGTGGATTGATCATTAAACAGGCTCGCCAGCAGGGATTGAATATTCCGATCATGGGCGGTGACGGCATGGATTCTTCCACTACCGTTCAGATCGCCGGAAGTGCAGTTAAGAATGTATACTTCTCTACTGTTGTTGGTGATATTACGAAAACCGCGACAGGGCGTAAATTTGCGGATTCCTATAAAGCCACATTCCACAAAAATGTTGAAGGTTATTCAGCATATGGATATGACAGCGCGGGAGTGCTTTTGAAGGGTCTCATGACCGCAATCGATAAGAACGGTGGAAAGCTCCCAACACGCCAACAAGTGACGACAGCAGTCCGTGGGGTTCAGAACTATGATGGCATTGCAACAAAGGTAAGCTTTGATTCGAAAGGCGACAACAAATTCGCCAAGATTTACATCTTTAAATTCGATAAAGCTGCGTATCCTGCAACGGAACAGACAGAAATTACAAAACAATAATATATTCGGCTCATAACAAGTTGTCAGGGAACCGATTAACCGGATCTTCTGACAGAAGGGCAATCTGAAAATGTTTCTTTCTGTTGTCACAATTGGGCATGTTCTAAAAGGGTATGGATATTTTGGCTATACCCTTTTAGAAGTTTTTACAATAAATATGTCCGGTTTCTTCTGTTGAGTAAACGGAAATAACTTAGAAAGTAAGAGGTGAAAATAAATGCTGCAGCAAATTATTCAAACATTGCCCCAGGTATTGGTGGATGGGTTGACGCTGGGTTTTATTTACGCAGTCGTTGCCATCGGCTACACCATGGTCTACGGAATTCTAGAATTGATAAACTTTGCTCACGGTGATATTTTCATGACCGGCTCCTTTGTCGGAGCAGGGATGCTGTTTTTCCTGCTGAGCATCGGGTTCATGTCTTCTGTGCCAAGCTTGATTCTTTTTATCATCATTATTCTTGTTGCGGCAATTGTGACAGGAGTTCTGGGAGTGGGAATCGAGCGAGTGGCGTACCGGCCGCTCCGAAGGAAGAATGCACCGAAGCTGATCGCGCTCATCACTTCAATCGGTATTTCCTTCATCCTGGAAGATGCAGTCCGTTTTATTGCTGAATTGAAAACCGGAAATTATATTTTAACGGCTCCGCCGATGTTCCAGCACCGATTTGTGCTGAATGTCCATTCTGTTTTTCCCTTTTTTAACAACGCTACTTTCCAAAGTTCATTTCTCGTTGTCTCCATCGTAACGATTATTATGCTCATTTCTCTTGATATCTTTGTCAACCGGACAAAGTGGGGCATGGCTATGCGTGCTGTCGCACAGGACAGGGAAACGGCCTCACTGATGTCCATTAATGTCAATCGGGTCATCTCCGTTACTTTTTTCATCGGATCCGCACTTGGCGGCGCCACGGGCGTACTCTTTTTGATCCAGTACGGCACAATAGATCCATATATTGGCTTTATTCTGGGGATAAAAGCGTTCACCGCGGCCGTGTTAGGAGGTATCGGAAATATCCGCGGCGCGATGTTCGGAGGTATTCTGCTTGGTGTGCTCGAAATGTTTGCGGCGGCTAATCTGTCGATCATTACCAATAATGCGATGGATTCAGGATATAAAGATGTGTTCGCGTTTATTATCCTGATACTTGTCCTGATTTTCAAACCTGAGGGCTTGTTCGGAAAAGCTGCAGTGGAGAAGGTGTAAGCGATATGATAAAAACCTGGTTTGAAAAATTTGCCGACAATACAACTGGCCAGATCATCTTCTTTGCAGCTTACGTCGTTCTGACGACACTTGGTTTGTTTTTGCTCTCTGACTCTGTTACCGCATTTCTGATTCTTCTGCTTTCGCTACTTATACTGTATTACCTGAAGCTGAACATAAAAATCAAATGGGCCCTGGGCTTATTGATTATAGCTGTTCTCGTACCGTTTGCCGCAAGCCAGGGCTCTTCCTATCAATCCTTTATGGATGTTGGTACACTCGTTTTGATTTATGTGGCTATGTCACTGGGGCTGAACATTGTTGTTGGGTTCGCGGGGCTGCTTGATTTAGGGTTTATCGCTTTCTTCGCTGTTGGCGCCTATACATACGCCATTTTCGGAAGTACGCAGGCGAATCACTTTATGCCTTTTGGCCACTACCCGTTGCCGGGAGACACTTTCTGGCTGTTTATCCCGATCGGAGCTATCATAGCGGCGATATTCGGCATCCTCCTTGGCATCCCGGTCCTTCGTGTTAAAGGGGATTATCTGGCTATCGTTACCCTTGGTTTTGGGGAAATCATCAGGATCGTTCTCAACAACATGAATAAACCAATCAATATCACCAATGGGCCAATGGGTATTCCTTCCATTGAGCCACCGAGATTGTTTGGTATCGCTATTCAAAATGCAAGTCAGTTCTATTACATCGCATTGGTCATTTTCCTTTTTGCGATTTATATTGCCACCCGGCTCGAACATTCAAAACTCGGTCGGGCATGGAAAGCAGTCAGGGATAATGAAATTGCGGCTCAGGCAATGGGCATTCCCCTGGTCAAGACAAAACTTGCCGCTTTCGCTATTGGTGCTTCTTTTTCCGGCATGATGGGATCTGTTTTTGCAGCTAAGCAAATGTATATTGATGCGTCAAGTTTTACTTATCTTGAATCAACAATCGTTCTGGTTATGGTTATCCTTGGCGGGATGGGGAGCATTCCGGGCGTTATCCTGGGTGCCGCTGTTGTGATCATCCTAAATAACCAGGTGCTGACTGATATTTCAAATACGCTGACTCAACTCAGCGCATCCGGAGTGATTTCAGTTCCTGACGCGCTTTCACCGGCAAAAATGCAGCGTTTCATTTTCGGTATTTTGCTGGTTGTGTTCGCACTTTACCGAACAAAAGGACTAATACCGCACAAAAACAGGGTCTTTAATGTTTCGAAATTAAAAAGAGAAGCGGCGGCTGAAAAGAATAAATACAAGGATGACCCCGAAGTGGAGGGATCCGAATCGTGAATATCCTGGAAATCAAAAACCTGACCAAAAAGTTTGGTGGTCTGACCGCAACATCAGATATCAGCATGAGTGTTGAAAAGAACTCAATAACCGCCGTGATCGGTCCAAACGGTGCAGGTAAGACAACTTTTTTCAATATGATTACGGCCGTTTACAAACCCACTTCCGGTGATATTCTGCTTAACGGTAAGTCACTGGTAGGGCTTAAGCCACATCAGGTGTGCCATTTTGGAATTACCCGCACATTCCAAAATATCCGACTATTCAGCGAACAGACAGTTCTTGAAAATGTTCTCGTCGGGATGCACCAGCGTCTTAAAAGCCATTGGGTCGGGACACTTCTTCATCTCCCAGCGATCACGCGAGAGGAAGAGCAGGCAAAAGTCGAAGCTTATAAGATACTTGAATACGTGGGACTTGAAGATTTTGTCAATGAAAGCGCAGGAAATCTTCCGTACGGCGCACAGCGCCGGCTTGAAATCGCTCGGGCCATAGCTTCACAGCCCAAAATTTTACTGCTTGATGAACCTGCTGCCGGTATGAATCCAAAAGAGACGAAGAGCTTAACCGATCTCATTCATGACATGAGAACAAGGCTTAACGTAACGATCATTCTGATTGAACATGACATGAAATTGGTTATGGAAATTTCTGATTATATTTATGTGCTCGACCATGGCGAGTTAATCGCATCCGGGAAACCTGACGATATCCGGAATAACAAAAGAGTAATTGAGGCTTACCTCGGAAAGGAGGCGAGCAGCCTTGGCTGATGAATTGTCCAAACATTTTCTTGAACTAACGCATATTGAGAGCTTTTACGGAAAGATACAGGCATTGCAAGGGGTCAACCTCTATGTAGACAAGGGCGAAATTGTGACACTGATTGGAAGCAACGGTGCCGGAAAATCAACCACGTTAAAATCGATTAGCGGACAGGTGACACCCAAAACAGGTTCGATCTTATTCGACGGTAAAGATATCACAAAGAATCCGACGCATGTTAATGCACATTTAGGTATTGCTCAGGTTCCTGAAGGAAGGCGTATCTTTCCAAGACTATCCGTCCGGGAAAATCTTCAGATCGGCGCTTTTGCCGAAAGAAGCAAGAGTATCATTGCTGAACGGATGGAGCGTGTTTTCGGATACTTTCCCAGGCTTAAGGAAAGACTTGAGCAAAAAGGTGGAACAATGAGCGGGGGTGAACAGCAGATGCTTGCCATCGGGCGTGCGCTCATGATGAAGCCGAAACTTCTGATGCTGGATGAGCCTTCCATGGGTCTCGCCCCGATCATCGTAGAGCAGATCTTTGATATTATTAAGGAAATGAACAAAGAGGGTATGACAATCCTGCTTGTTGAACAGAATGCGTTTCAGGCGCTGCAGCTTGCGGATCGGGGTTATGTGATCCAGACTGGAAACATAGTCCTTGAAGGACCATGCAGCGAGCTTCTGACCAATCAGCAGGTTAGGGAGGCTTATCTCGCCTGATTCACTGACTGCGAGTTAAGTTTCCATTAAAGCGGCAAAGTCATCTGATGAAGATGATTTTGTCGCTATATTTTTTACACAGTCTTGAGTTCCGATCATTTGTAAGTGACGGCCTTTACAAATTATAATAATATCAATTCAGGTGTTTGTAAGAGGGGATGAGAATCATGAATTGGCTGAAAAGGCTGGCAGCCGGGACATCTTATTCTTTTCCTTTTCAAAAACGGTGTGCCCTTTGTCGTCAGAAGAAACAGGGGATGAGAAAATACAGAAATGATGAAGGGAAAATTATTTTTATTTGTCCGACCTGTGTCGAGTATGCAGAAAGACGCGCTTTCAGAAAATTATAAGAATCAAGTTTGAGATGCCACCGACTTTCTCAGGTTGAGGCTGATCAAAACCGATCAATAAGAAGGAGATGATTTATATGACAGAAATCGGGCAGCAAAAAATATTCCCTGCGGAAAGTGCCGATATCAAACATTTTGTCTCTGGACAGAAGAGGCGAAATGATCATTATTTACACGCATCCATTCACTATGAGGGTCATGTGGATACCGGTCTGTTGAAACAGGCAGTGACAGCGACATTTCAGGCAGTTCCGCTTCTTTCCTGCAGATTTGAGGAGAATACTCAGAAGGCAGACTGGATAGAGGCTGGTTGGACTGCTGAGGATATGATAAAAGTCGTCTATACAGACGACCGGAATCAGACGATTCATGATCATCTGGTTATTAAGCTTGATGAAAAGGCGGGCCCGCAGATCCGCATCACGGTCATCCGGGATGAACAATCGGACAGTCTGGCTATTGTGCTGAACCACATGGTTTGCGATGGTGGGGGATTCAGAGACTACCTGTATCTCCTCAGTAAATGTTATTCTTTCTTTGAGGGTCATCCGGGAGTCGATAAACTCCCTTTTGAGATGCCAAGTCCTGAGAACAGAAGCATACATCAGGTATTCGATCATATGACGGGTCAACAAATGCAGGAAATATTGAACGCCACGCTTCATTCATTTCCGCAATCGGACCTTGATCATCTTCCATTGACGGGTAATGAAGACAACCCATTCATCATCACACACAGAGTCAGCGCGGAACGGTTTAACACAATAAAAAACTATGCGAAGGAACACGGGGCCACGATTAATGATGCGTTATTTGCCGCTTATATCTGTGCATTGTCAGATGCGCTGAAGGGTGAAAGAATCGTTCTCGATTGCCCAGTCAATATCCGTGCCTTTCTTCCCAAGGACTATCTGCCTGGTATATGTAACTTAACCTCGAATATCATTTGTGCGGTTCCACGAAAGAGCGGGATATCCTTTGATGAGTCACTGTCCTTAGTAAAAAGGGTGATGGATGAACAAAAGGAAAGTTTGGAGCCACTGAAAGTTTATTGGGAGTTGGAAAAGGCATACGAAACGCTGCCGCTTGAGGAAGCAAAGAAAAAATTCCCCGAAATATACAGGATACCGTTGAATGGTCTGACGAATATAGGTATCCTGGATAAGGAAAGTTTAAAATTAGGCAAATTAGATCCTATAGATGCTTACATCTCCGGTTCAGTGAAATACAAGCCATATTTTCAGATTGCCGTAACTACCTTTTGCAAAGCGATGACGTTCAGCACAAATTTCCATGGCACTCAAAGTGATTATGAGTGGCTGGATCACTTTGTCCATCGGATGATCAGTTATTTTCCTGAACCCGGTTAAATTCATCATCAAAATAGAAAGAGGGTTTCCGCCTTTACAATTCGGCTGGAAGCCTTTTTAATTTACTGAGTGATAAAGGGCTCGAGCCTGACTACTGATATCAACGCGGTCCACACCTGATAACAGTTGTGGCGATTCTTCATTCTGACCGGCTGTTTTTAGCTGAAGATCGTTAATCTGACGATCTACAGAAACGATATTTGCCTGAATATTGCTGATGGCTTCGTTCGTCGTATTAGAGTTCTTCTCGTGCTGAAGCGTTTGAATATTATTGAGCAGCGAATGTTTTTCCTGCCTTAAAGCGTTCAACTGCCCGTAGCTGTTAGTCAGATGTTTACCAGTTGAAATAACCGTTGTTACCTGAGCTATTGGCATGAATCATCGCCTCTTTTCCAGATTATTTAACCTTATTATAGGATCCTGGCAAGATTGAAAAAGGGACTATTTTCCTTTTTTGACATGAAAATAAGGAAACACCGACTTTAGTCCTCTAAGTCGGTGTTTCCTTACTTTCTTTAAAATGGAGGTGTCATCTGGAAAAATGGTTCGCAGGTTTTAATTCGCAGAAACTTCTGCATTGGATTGTGGATCAAAGGCAGCCGATAACTCCTGTTTTGATACGATGCCCATTTTTTCGTCAAATTCATAGACCACCGGGATACCCGTCGGGATATCGACCTTGATAATAGCCTCATCCGAGATGTTTTCCAGATACTTAACCAGAGCGCGCAATGTATTCCTGTGACTGACAACCAAGACATTTTCGCCACTCATAAGGTGGGGGGCAATCTGATCGCTCCAGCAAGGCAGCACGCGGTCAAGTGTTGTTTTCAGACTTTCGCCACCGGGAAGAAGACGCGGATCGACATGGGCATACCGGTGATCGTGGCAAGGATGACGCGGATCGTCGGTTTCCAGCATGGGGGGCAGCGCATCATAGCTTTTCCGCCATCTATTGACGAGTTCGTGACCCCGCTTGTCGGCGGTTTCTGCTTTGTTCAGACGCTGAAGTGCGCCGTAGCTCCGCTCATTCAAACGCCAGGTTTTATCAACTGGGAGCCATTCCTGGCCGATCTCATCGAGTATGTACTGCATGGATTTGATTGAACGCTTGAGGACGGAAGTAAAACCGGCAGTGAATTGAATCTCAGTCTGCCTGATTCGTCGTCCCGCTTCTTTCGCTTCCTCAATGCCCTTCTCAGTCAGCGCTATGTCTTCCCATCCAGAAAAAAGATTGGATTTGTTATATTCACTTTCACCGTGTCTGACAATTACAAGCTTCATGATCTCTTCCTCCGCGTGAAATAGTAAATCCGGGGTCTCGTCCTGCATCCGTTTTTTGCTAACTTGAAACGTTCTTTCTGTTCCTCAGTATACTTCATCAAAAATATTTTTCCAAATAATAAAAAGATCAGGACTCATAAACGGGTCTTGATCTCCTCAGTATTATTTAAGATTGTTAATCAAACTGGTTATCTTATCGCTCTTTTGCTGCTCGTATTCAAGGGCGTGCATCAATTCTTCCACGACCAATTCATTCTTCCTCCCATATTTTTCATTCGCTGTTTCATATAGTTCGTATGGGAAGAGCATATCAGTAAACATTACTTTCTTTTGATCATCGGTCAGTGGTGAAACCGTTTCATAGGCAGAAAGCATCGTGTCGAAGAGTTCCTGATCCCATTCTCCCTGATCACCCATCAAGGGTATAATGACTTTTCTCAAATCGCGAATGGGGAGGTCAAATGTGGTTGTGTCAAGATCAATAATCCAGATCTGATCCTCCGAAAGGAGTGTATTGCCCGTTCCATAATCCTGATGGCAAAGGCTGGGCTTTGTCTTGCACTCTGAAACCCACTCCGGATAATAGGATGCATTAAGCTTTTTCAACACATCTCTTCCAAATTCAATGTGATGATCGATTTCAGTTAGATAAAGCTGTGAAAAGGGGTCATCCGGCATACTTTCAGCAATCAGTTTCCAGGATTCCATTTGCTGGCAGCGTTTCGTATAATGTTTTGGCCACTTTCCAAGCTTCGTGAACACTGGAACCCCTTCAGGGGGCATATAGCCGACAGAATCCAAATGATATTGAGCCAGACCCTTCATGATCCATTCCTGATCTTCACGTAAGGTTAAATCAAATGGGTTTCCGATAATCCAGTCGTAAACAACAAAGAGAAACGGACCTTGCTTCGTATACAGGTTTCCTTCTTTATTCGGAATAATTCCGGGAACCCGGGATCCCTTTTTCGCCAGGTAATCTTGCGCGTATATGGAGAATAAGGCCTTTTTTTCCGGGCGGTGGATACGTTTAAGACAGAGCGGTCCGCGCTCGGTGGCCAGCTTCCAGACAATCGCCATCTGTCCGCCCTGAATGAGTTCAATCTCCTGTACGGCGATATCCCAGTTATCCATCATGGAAGAGGCCAGCTGTTTCAGTTTTTCAACCATCTCCGGACTTAGTTCTGCTTCTTCTTTTTCTTCATTATCTTTTTGCTCCTCTGATCGAAGCTCCTTTTCCTTCAATTTTTTTCCGTAGTTAGAGTTCTTGTTGCGCTGCTCAGATTTAATCGCTTCAGCCCCCAGATCAGTACTTTTCAGCTCAATCGAGCTAAAGGTCAGAAGTGGTGCATTCGGTTTGTTCATCACTTTCCCTCCAGTTCAGGGTTATATAGCTAATTTATGGCTGCAGCAGGGTATGTGCCAATCTAAACCAGCCGGAATCGATAAATAGGCGGATGAACTTAGTTTTTCAGCCCGTTTTTTATTAGATAAAAGTGACTTCGCACAAGAACCGGAAGTTGCCCGTATCATAATTGATGAGGCATATTCATAACGCGTAATGAAAGGAGGAGTCTTATGGATATTGCGATGATTGCGACAGAAAAACTGCCTGTTCCGGCCATCAGGGGCGGTGCCATCCAGATCTATCTTCAGTCGTCGGCAGAGATTATTGCAGAATCCCACCAAGTCACTGTTTTTTCAATCAAGGATTCCAGTCTGGCGGAGAATGAAACGAAAAATGGCGTTCACTATATCCGGATTGATGAGGCTGATTACCTGGCAGGTCTGGTAAAGCAGTTGGAGGCTCATCATTTTAATATTGTTCATTTATGTAATCGCCCGGCATGGATTGAGAGGTTGAAAGCTGCGTCACCGGACAGCAAATTCGTGCTCAGCGTCCATAATGAAATGTTCTCAGAAAGCAAAATGACCAGAGAAGAAGGCGAAAAATGTATTCAGGCCGTTTCAAAAATAGTGACAGTCAGCGATTTTATCCGGCAGACGATAAGCAAAAGATTTCCTGATGCCGCCGAAAAAATCGAAACCGTGTACTCGGGAGTGGATCTGAATGCCTATCATCCAGCTTGGACGGATGAAGGCGGAAGAATCCGACGAGTGATGCGTGAAAAGGCAGGATTAAATGAAAAGAAAAAAGTCATTCTGTTTGTCGGACGGTTAAGCAAGGTGAAGGGGCCTCATATACTGCTTCAGGCGATACCCGAAATAGCGCGGGAACATCCGGACGCGATGTTTGTTTTTGTCGGCTCCAAATGGTTTGGCGATGATCAGGTTAATAACTACGTGAAACATCTGTATACACTTGGCGCAATGCATCCGGAACATGTGACTTTTATCAAATTTGTCAGGCCGCAGGTTATTCCTTATTTCTACACCATGTCTGATCTTTTTGTCTGCAGTTCGCAGTGGCAGGAACCACTGGCGCGTGTTCATTATGAAGCGATGGCAGCCGGACTACCGATTATCACGACGAATCGAGGAGGCAATACAGAAGTCATTGATAACGGAAAAAATGGGATCATCATTAATGAATTTGATCATCCCCATGAATACGCCCGTGTCATCAACGAATTGCTAAGCGACGTGCAGAAGCGGGAAGAACTGGGCAGAAATGGAAGGCGTCTTGCCGAAACAAAATATGGCTGGAAACGCGTGGCAGAAAACCTGCTTGATGCTTATCAGAACGCCTGAATGTGAGACACATGAAAAGGAGGTAAACCTTTGAACAAAGAAAAATACGCGGAAAGTCTCGTAAAGAATCACGAAGATCTGGAAAAAGTTTTACGCTACTATCCGATTAAGCCCGAAACTATAAAATTGCTCTCATCGCGAAGTGGTAGATCAAAGTGGCTGATAGGAACAGCGAACGGGAATTTTTTTCTCCGTCAGGAATACATTAACCCGAAACGGATGCTGTTCATCGCGGGAGCACACTGGCATCTGCAGAATAACGGTCTCCCAATTGCACAACTGATTCCGACCCGGAGCGGGGGACTCTGCTTATCCGGTGGGGATCATATTTATATTTTATATGAAGCGCATGAGGGGGATCCGGTCCTTTACTATGATCAGAGTCACATGACCCAGGCGATGGCCTTCGCGGCAAAATTCCATCTGGCTTCAAGGGGCTATATCCCTGTCGATGGGAGCAAGAAGCGGACACGTACCGGGAAATGGCATAAATTGTATCGATGGAAGCTTCAGGAACTGGAAGATAATAAGAAGCTCGCCCAGGATGACCCGGGTGATGAATTTTCACGGCTTTTTCTGGAACATGTCGATCAAATGCTGACTCGTGGGTATGCGGCGCTCAACGAACTGAATTCCCAGGAACTGGCAGAGTGGACACACGAAACGATTGAATCCGGCATGTTCTGTCAACAGGATTTCACAATGGCCCGAATGATCTTAAAAAATGAACAGGTATTTATGAAAGATCTGCATTCCGTCACGATTGATCTCCCGGCAAGAGATCTAAGAATTCTTCTGAACAAAATCATGAAAAAGCTGGCGGTATGGGATCAGGATCTGGCATGCCGGATGCTTCGCGCTTACGATCAGGTAAATCCATTGACTGAAACCCAATACAGTGTTCTGTGGACGGATTTAAAGTTTCCTCACATGTTCTGCGCGATGGCCCACAAATACTTCCTGGGGCAAAAAGAATCATGGGGTGATGAAAAATACCTGATGAATTTCCGCAATGTGATTTCCGTGGAGGAATCAAAGCAAGCTTTTCTTGATCAGTTTGATAAGAACCTTCGTGTCATAAAGGGGGCTGATTAGTTGGCAAAACAAGTGGACCTTGATGAAATCGACATTCCTAAAGTCGATCTTGGCGAATACCGCTTTTCCCCGCCTAGTTCTATGGGGTGGAGTGCCGCTGAGTATGAAAAATTACTGAACAATCCGGAGGAGGGGATCCAGAAAGAGACATTTTCCCCACCCGAAGTGCCGCAAACCACATTAACCGAGCTTTCTTTATCGGATGATCGCCGGGTTTCAATTTCTCTAGACAATGTTCCTAAAGATAAAGAAGATGGATCTTTGAATGAAGTAACAGTAGAACCAACTGAAAAAGAGGAAGTACACGAAAAAAAGGCTGAGAAAAGTGAAAATCAGGAAAAGAAAGAACCATCTGCGGAAGAAAAAGCACCCGCCGATGATTATATAATCAGTGAAAATCCTCCGGCAAAACCATGGCTTGCAAAGAGACTTAGTGTATTTACATTAAAGGATTCTGAATAGATGGAAAAGGAGGCTGTTCACGGCCCTCCTTTTTTAAAAGATAAGAAAAAATGATCGATGGACTCAATCTGCTGAATATACATTTGGACTCAGACACGGAGGTGCGAGACGCCTGCGGGACAGCGAGCCAAGTGAGACCCCACAGTGAGGGTCACGAGTGAGGAGGCTCACGGATCGCCCGCGGCAAGCGAACAACCGAAGCGTCGCCGGAAGAAGGCAAAACAATGCATATCACGGGTTTTTAGGACTGGGCGATTTTTGCCCGGTTTTTCTTAGCATTCCATTCACTTTCTCTTACACTCTATCTTCAAAATAGATTCTCCGCTTGAAAATTTGTGGAAGATTCTTCATGAGTTTGGCAAGCCCGCAAGTAAACACTTTCAAGACGTTTGGCGACCTGACTGAACTGATGAAGAGAAGCGGCCTGTTTTCGTCCATTATGAGCCATCATTTTAGCTGCATAACCGTTTGAAAACAAAAAATCAATTGCGTCTGCAAAGGCTCCAGACGATTGATAATTGTTCAGCACCAGGCCATTCTGCTTATGAGTTACGACTTCGCTGTTTCCGCCGCGGTTGGTTGTAATGATCGGTATTCCGGCAGCCATCGCCTCATACTGAACGCGTGCCAGCGGCTCCTGCCATTGTGAGCTGCAGACGAAAAGATCGGCCATAGCAAATAAGTCAGGAATATGTTGGGAGGGAACGTACCCCATAAAAAACACATGATTACCCAAGGGTTTAGCAAGTTTTCGTAAATAGTGCACATATTGATTCATCCCATTATCACTGAACCATTTACCCCCGGCAATCACAAGAACGGCATTTGGGTAATCTTCAATGATTTGTTTCATCGCCTTGATTAACAAATGCGGACCTTTGGCAGGATTTAGTCTTCCGACAAAAAGGATCACTTTTTTGTCTTCAAGATGGCATTTGTGCCTCAAAGTGTCTCGGATTTTTTTCCCTTCGATGGTCCACGAAGGATGAAACAGGCCGAGGTCAATACCCGAATAGACAATTTCAAGTTTCGATTCGGCTTCCGGAAATCGGCTTACTACAGTTTCACTAATGTAGCGGCTGACGGTCATGATTTTGTCAACACTTCCAATGGCAGCGTGACCCATTTGAGAGCTAATTTTATTCGGACTGAACATCTCATTATGCAGACTCAGGACAAAATGGCTTTTGGGAGAGGCAGCCTTATATTGGGATAAATACACAGGGCGGTTGAACACATGGACAAGATCAAATTCGTGACGGGCCAATTCGGACTTTACCAGGTCTGAATAGTTCTTTCTAGGAAATCTCAGATAATGTACGTTATCTCTTATTTCATGATCGGGAAGTTGAGGATCGGTGATTGAGAAAATACTCAAGTCATTATTGGAAGAAAGATAGGGTGAAATTCCGTCAATCATAATCTGTATGGCTCCGCCTCTGATGGCTGGCGAGGGCAGCTTTTCCGTACACACAAATGCCAGCTTCATGGTTTGTGCTCCTTATATAAATGCTTTAGATCCGCAATTTCTTTGGCTAAACCTGTTTTCAGGGAAACTCTGGGCTGATAGTTTAACAGATTCTTTGCTTTGTCAATATCCGCCCATGTATGTTTCGGTTCACCCTTGGGTTCCCCGGAAAAATTTATGTTTACCTTTTTTCTAAAATAACCTTCGAGAAGGGTCAGTATTTCAAGAACAGAAGCGCGCTCAAGTCCGCCGATATTGATTGTTTCGCCGATCACGTTTTTCGCGTAGAGGACAGAGACGGTGCCTTCCACACAGTCACTGATAAACGTAAAGTCCCGAGTCTGTTTCCCGTCTCCATAAACCGGAACGGGCTGATCCTCTATAATATTCCGGATAAAACGATGGAACGCCATATCCGGGCGCTGACGGGGGCCGTATACTGTAAAATAGCGCAGAATGACAATTGGGATGCCCTCATTTTTATAATAGACACGGCAGAGGTGCTCTCCTGAAAGTTTGCTGACCCCATAGGGCGAGAGAGGCTGCGGAATTGAGGATTCAGGCACTTTTCCATGCTTTTCACCGTAAACCGAAGAAGTCGAGATGTAGATGAACTTCTTCAGGCTCCGACCGCGGCAGGCTTCCAGAAGTCTCTGGGTAGCGAGAATATTATTTTCCACATATTGATTGAAGTCGCTTCCCCAGCTGGAACGGACACCAGGCATGCCGGCGAGGTGATAGACGACATCCACATCCTGAAGCAATGGGTCAAGATCGGCCGTTTGAAGATTAATCGGGTAAAATTGAAAGCGAGAATCTTCAAATTCAATCAGATGGTTTAGATTGCGCAGCCGGAGCTTCTTTTCGTTAATCAGGCCATCGATCCCGACAACCTGATGATTTTCATCCTGAAGCAGCCGTTCGCAGAGATGGGAACCGATAAATCCTGCTGCTCCGGTAACCAATATTCTCATTGACGGGCCACCCCCTGATAGATGAGTCCATACGACCGGACAATGCCGGGATCCACAAAATTCCTACAGTCAAGAAATAGCGTGCCTCTCATTAGTTTTTTTACGCGGTTCCAATCGGGTGATCTAAATTCGTCCCATTCTGTAGCAAGAACGAGGGCATCCGAATTTTTTACAGAATCGTACATATCTTTGTGACTGGTTACATCAGCCCGGTTCAGTTTGGCTACTGGATCATAAACATGGATACTGCTGCCATGATCAATTAATTTTTCTATAAGCCTAACGGATTGCGAGCTGCGCAAGTCATCTGTACCCGGCTTAAAAGCGGCACCCCAGACTGTGATTTGTTTCCCCTTCAAATCTTTCAGACTGCTTTCAAGTTTCTCAAGATAAAAGTCAGCCTGCGTTTCATTGATGTTCCTGACAGCGAGCAGTAGTGAAGGTTCCCGTCCCTTCTCTGAAGCCGCGGACACAAGTGAACTTAGATCTTTTGGAAAGCACGAGCCTCCGTAGCCAAGCCCCGCCTGAAGAAAATACTTACCGATCCGTGGATCTTCTGACAGACCGCGTTGGATATCTTTGATGTCCGCTCCAAAGGCGTCACAGATTCTCGCAATTTCATTAATAAACGAAATTTTTGTAGCTAAAAAAGCATTGGACGCGTATTTGATCAACTCGGCTCCGGTCAGATTTGTTTCAATGACAGGTGCTTTGATCTTCTGGTAGAGCGAGCGGACCAAAAGGGACGCTTCCCTTCGTTTCGCACCAATAACAATGCGGTGTGGATGGAAGGAGTCATGAACAGCCGTTCCTTCCTTGAGAAACTCTGGATTTGAAACCACATCGAAAGATCCGGGATCAAGACCTTTTTCAGTCAGCACCTGACAGATCCATTCATTTGTTCCCGGGGGGACAGTACTTTTTGTAATAATCGTTTTATGTGAATGCGCGTGTGCTGCAATTCGTTCAACGATATTTTTAATAAAAGTCAGGTCTGTACTTCCATTTGCAAGCGGTGGAGTCCCAACGGCAATAAGGATCACCGGATGGTTCTCGATTCCGGACACCGTGTCAGTTGAAAAAAGTAATCTACCGGCCTTGGTATTTGAAACAACGAGTTCAGCCAGTCCCTCTTCATAAATGGGAATTTCTCCATTCAGAAGCATTGCAATTTTTCCTTCGTTAAAATCCACACAAGTCACCTGATGACCGAGATCAGCAAGTACGGCTGAAGTGGTCAGACCGACATACCCGGCGCCAATCACACCTATTTTCATCAAAACTTCCCCCATATCTGCCCGCTGTTCCTGTAAACGGCTTTCCGCTTTTTTACATATTATTCCGGGTTAGGCACGGGGCAAGTTGTCCCTTCAGAAACAGGCTTTTTCAAATCTGGCCAGAACGGTAGCTTCTTACTTGTATATGAATATATTCTTAATTTAACGTTTTCACACCGTTCATGAAGTAATATAATAACTGTAATGTTCTTATGAACAGTGAGCCTGAGAGGAGAGATTTGATGAAACTGACTGCTACTGAAATTGAAATTGCGGAAATTCTTGAAAAAGACGCCCGTCTGACGAACGAAGATGTCGCCAAAATGACTAATCTGAGTATCGAACAGACACGGGAGATTATAAAGAAGCTTGAAGATCAGAATGTGATCGTCCGTTATGTCTCTCTTGTTGACTGGACTAAAATTGACGGCCATCAAGGCGTGACAGCAATGATTGATGTTAAGGTAACTCCGAAGAGAGATGTCGGTTTCCAGAATGTTGCAGAACGGATCTACCGGCACAGTGAGGTCAAGTCGGTGTATTTGATGTCCGGGACTTATGACCTCTCCGTTGTTGTAGAGGGACATTCAGTAAATGAGGTCGCCCATTTTGTCACTCAGAAGCTTTCAACAATCGATGGCGTTATCTCAACAACAACACATTTTGTACTGAAAAAGTATAAGCATGACGGAACGATCTATGATTCAAATGATAAAGATAAACGAATTGTGGTGTCACCGTGATGGAACTGAAAACGAGCTATCTGGCGAAACATGTCAGAAACCTTCAGCCGTCCGGAATCAGGAAGTTTTTTGATGCAACCGCCGGAATGACAGGTGTGATCTCACTGGGTGTTGGGGAACCGGATTTTGTCACCCCGTGGAATGTGCGTGAAGCAGCGATTCTTTCACTGGAAGACGGCTATACGTCCTATACCGCAAATGCCGGACTTCCGGCACTTCGGGAAGAGATCGCCAAGTATATCGAAAATTATTTTTGCGTGACCTATAGTCCGGACTCGGAGATCATCGTGACTGTTGGCGCAAGCGAAGCGATTGACATTGCATTGCGGGCGATTCTTGATCCCGGAGATGAAGTTCTGGTTGTCGAGCCTTGCTTTGTTTCTTACGCGCCGCTCGTAACGCTGGCTGGCGGAGTTGCCGTTATTGTACAAACGAAGAGGGAAAATGAGTTCAAGGTGACGGCTGAAGAGCTGGAAGAGGCGGTTACCGACCGTACTAAAGCCATCCTTATTTGCTCGCCGAATAATCCGACGGGGGCCATGCTCAGCAAAAATGAAATGGAAAAAGTCGCTGCTGTGGCCAAGGACAATGATCTGCTGATTCTTTCTGACGAAATCTATGCCGAACTGGTCTATGATGAATTGTACACCAGTTTTGCCGCTTTGGACGACACGCGGGAACGCACGATCCTTGTCAGCGGCTTTTCAAAGGATTTGGCTATGACTGGCTGGCGTCTTGGATTCGTCTGCGGTCCTGAAGAAATCATCAAGGGCATGCTGAAAATTCATCAATACGCCATCATGTGCGCGTCAACTATGGCTCAATATGCCGGACTTGAAGGCCTGAAATCCGGGCGGAAGGACGTCAAAGAAATGAGAAAAAGTTACCGCCAGCGACGTAACTTTATTGTTCAATCGCTGAACGAAATGGGGCTGCCTTGCCCTAACCCGGAGGGAGCGTTTTACACGTTCCCTTGCGTTGAATCGACCGGACTCAGTTCGGAAGAATTCGCAACAAAACTCCTTCAGACTGAAAAAGTCGTCGTTGTTCCGGGCAATGCCTTCGGGGCAGGAGGGGAAGGCTTTGTCCGCTGTTCCTACGCTACGTCTATGGCGCAGCTGCAGGAAGCCATGACACGTGTGAAGCGGTTTGTCGACAACCTTTGATCTGCGAAAGGAAAGTATTAGAATAGCGCATCTTTAAGCCCTGTCTGATGTATGTGTGGGGTTACCTAAAGGGATTAACGTGAAAAAGTGGCTGGATTAAACTGAATGCTTTCAGGTCATCTCATAATTTTCAATGATCCCGGATATTTTTTGTCCGGGAATATTTTTGCTTTTCTTTTTTCTTTAAAATTGTGTAAATAAGGTTTATAGAGATGGACTTGTAAACGATTACACATTAAGATTAAGGTGTATTGTTATTTGGGAAGAGCGAGAGGGGTGTTGTCAGATGAAAAAAATCATCAATAAACCGGAAGATGTCGTGGATCAGATGATTGACGGGCTGATTTTCGGAAGCGAAGATCTGATCGAACGCATTCCGGGAACAAATGTTATCCTGAATAAACAGCTGTCTAAGGGGAAGGTTGCTCTTGTCAGCGGAGGCGGTAGCGGTCATGAACCGACGCATGCCGGCTTTGTCGGACCGGGAATGTTGGCGGCAGCCGTATGCGGGCAGGTGTTCACTTCACCGGCACCTGACCAGATCCTAGAAGCGATCAAACAGGCGGATCAGGGTGCGGGTGTACTTTTGGTCATCAAGAACTATTCGGGAGATATCATGAATTTCGAAATGGCTGAAGAACTGGCGGCAATGGACGAGATCGAGGTTGATCACATTGTCGTCGATGATGATATAGCCGTCGAGGACAGTACCTACACCGCCGGGAGACGCGGTGTTGCCGGAACCATTCTTGTTCATAAAATCATTGGTGCAGCCGCAGAATCGGGTCTGTCATTGAAAGAATTGAAAGCGCTTGCTGATCAGGTGATTCCGTCAATCAAGACGATCGGTGTGGCGTTATCAGCAGGTACTGTCCCGGAATCTGGAAAACCAGGGTTTGAGCTTGAAGACAACGAGATGGAATACGGAGTTGGTATTCATGGCGAACCCGGCTATCGGCGGGAACCGATCAAGCCCTCAAGAGAAATTGCCGAGGAGCTAACCGACCAACTCCGAAAGGCCTTTCAATGGAAGGCGGGAGATTGTTATGGAATTCTGGTGAACGGACTTGGTGCGACACCTTTAATGGAGCAGTATATTTTTGCAAATGACGTGGCTCAGCTTCTGAAGTCCGAGCAGATTGAGCTGCCATTCAGAAAAATCGGGAGTTACATGACCTCGCTTGATATGGCAGGTCTCTCCCTGACATTAATTCAACTGAAGGATGACCATTGGTTGGACTGGCTGAATGCGCCGGCTCGGACAACGGCTTGGTAAGGAGGGATCAAGCATGTTAACTGTTGAAAGTACGATCAAATGGCTCAATCTTTTTTCTGAAAAAGTTGAGAAAAATAAGGACTATCTGAGTGAACTTGATCAGGCAATTGGTGACGGGGATCATGGTGCCAACATGGCGAGAGGCGTTGCCGCGATGAATGAAGCCCTGAGTAACAAATCGTTTGACAGTATCCAGGATGTCCTTAAAACAGCCGCTATGGCTTTGCTCAGCAAAATCGGCGGAGCCTCAGGTCCGTTGTATGGCTCCGCTTTAATCGCCATGGCCAAACAGGCAGGCGAGGATCGGTCTGACTTAGCGTCAATCATACAGGCGGGTTCGGATGGCATTCAGAAGCGCGGCAAAGCTGAACCAGGCGATAAGACGATGGTTGATGTCTGGGTACCGGTTGTCAATGCTCTGAAGAACAACAAACTTTCCGCGGATATCATAAAAAAGGCAGTTCAAGACACAGAACCCCTGAAAGCGAAAAAGGGACGCGCTTCTTACCTTGGTGACCGCTCGATCGGTCACATTGATCCCGGATCCATGTCGAGCGGCTATTTGTTTGAAACGTTGATTGAAGGCGATACGTTATGAGTGAATACGGCGTTCTGCTTGTATCCCACGTTTCAGAAATTGTTGAAGGTCTGACGGCATTGCTTAAAGAAGTGGCCAGCGATGTATCCATCACATCAGCAGGCGGCACTGACGACGGCGGAATTGGAAGCAGTTTTGATAAAGTCCAAGCGGCTGTCGAAGCGAATCAGTCGGGTAAAATTCTCGCTTTTTATGACTTGGGCAGCTCCAAGATGAATTTGGAAATGGTGAAAGAAGTGACAGACAAAGAGATAACATTGTTTGACACTGCGTTTATCGAAAGTGCATATACTGCCTCTGCTTTGCTGCAAGCAGGTGTACCGATTGAGGAAATTAAAAAGCAGCTGGAGCCATTAAAAATAAAGTAAAATATGAACGACTGAGTTAAAAAAGCGGATCCTGATCGATCTGCTTTTTTTGGTGCGCCCGGCATGGACGACAGCTTGGCGGTGAAAGTCCGCTACAGGCTTGGCAGTAGGAACTGTTAGCTAAGGGCAAGGGTGTCCATCGTGAGGTGGAATCTGAAGGAAGCCGGAGGCAAACTTCTGGACTGATGAACAAGAACTGCATACGAAGGCTGACTTGAGACGGATAAGCCTGCCAAACAAGGTGAAATCCAATACTGCCCGAACCTCAACCAGTAAATGCAGCAGTCACATGGAAGGAAAGCGGTCGTTCTTACCCGGGGAGATCTTACAGGGGCTTCCGACAAGAGGAAAGCAACTTTCCACAGAAGCAACTGAGTCAGTGATGATTCGGTGAACTGTAAGAAGTCAGCAGATGCCATAGTAGTCCAACAGGACGAAGGGCTGAACAATAGTACTCTCAGAAACAGAGGAGGTGTGAGCGATGCGACAATCACAGACAACATCAAACGATGACTCTCTTTCGGAGAATAGAGTGGAACTCGAAGGAAAGAAAGAAGTGTGTAGCACCGCTTGCGGTGAACCTGAAAG
>NZ_SRJD01000008.1 GCF_004684935.1 Sporolactobacillus shoreae | reverse complement strand
GGGTTCCGTCATGAATAGTCGGCTCTGGGACTGTTCATGACGGAAGCCAGACCAAGCGTAGCGCGGTAGGCTTTGAAGCACAGTAAAGTTCATTTTTAAGTGTCCATTTTCTTGACAGAACTTCATAAACCCCCGAAAGTGGCTGGTAAACCCCCGAAAGTGGCTGGTAAACCCCCGAAAGTGGCTGGTAAACCCCCGAAAGTGGCTGGTAAACCCCCGAAAGTGGTTGGTTAATCTATTAATTTCCATGGCTCCCTTGATTGAAAAATTTGTAAGGTGTAGAATAACGGCACAATAGAGAAATAGAAAGGGTATACAAAAACATAAGGAGAGGATCTTTGTGAGCGAAACAGTCAGAAAAGTTGGTATTGTTGGAATTGGAAATGTCGGCAAGGCGGCGGCATCAGCCATTCTGCATGAAAACATTGCAGACGAGCTGTACATTTCGGATATTGACAGTGAACGTGCGAAAGGTGAGGCTTGGGATTTCGCCGACAGCATCGAAGTTACTCCGTCGCGGACACGCGTTTTTGAGG
The DNA here is from genome assembly GCF_004684935.1 of Sporolactobacillus shoreae. GTDB lineage: Bacteria > Bacillota > Bacilli > Bacillales > Sporolactobacillaceae > Sporolactobacillus > Sporolactobacillus shoreae. The sequence continues at coordinate 128,408 of NZ_SRJD01000008.1, read as the reverse complement.
TGCCGCTGGAAGGCCTGGCACAATGTGATGTTATTCTTGTTTCCGTAACGGAAAGGTCGCAGATTCCGCAGGGTTCTCGCCTCGAACTGCTGAAAGGGACGGCAGCCATTGCTTATGACATCGTACCGAAGCTGCGCGAAGCCGGATTCAAAGGCATTTATGTCATCGCGACGAATCCGTGCGACATTATCACGTACTTATTCTATCATCTGTCCGGGCTGCCGAAGAATCAGGTCATCGGTACAGGCACTGCGCTGGACAGCATGAGGCTGCGCCGTCAGATTTCTGAAGCACTCGGCGGCATTGATCCGCGCAGTATCAGCGCGTATATGGTCGGCGAACACGGCGATTCCCAGATTGCGGCCTGGTCCCATGTCCGTATCGGTGGCCAGTCGCTTGACGAATACGAGGCGGAGAACAGTGACCGTTTCGGAAAATTAGACCGTGATAAAATTGAAGATACAGCCCGCCACTTTGGTTGGGAAATCCATAAACGTAAGGGCAACACACAGTTCGGTATCGGCAATCAGCTCGCTTTCTTTGCCAAATCAATTTTAAATGATGCGCGCAACGTTACGCCCGCGTCAGTAATTCTAGAGGGCGAATATGGCCAGAAAGATGTAGCTGCCGGTGTACCGATCGTTCTTGGCAGGGACGGAGTTAAGGAAATCCTGCACTTCCACCTAAGCGGCAAAGAGCAGGAATCATTTAATGCCTCGGCTGAACTGATCAAAGGCTATATTGATCAGACACTGGCCGAACGTGAAGGTACTGCTGCCCAATAAAAATAGAAAAAAAGCGAAGTGCCTGAAAATCCGGCGCTCCGCTTTTTTTTTGCATCCTTATAACCGGACCGTTATGAAAAAATCCTGATAGTCATCGAGGTAAAAATCCGCACCAGGTTCCTTATTCTGAAACAGACAGGTTTTTGCGCCGATGGCTTTTGCGGGAATGATGTCCAGAAGACGATCTCCTACAACAAGATCAATGGCATGCTTTTCATTGAGATAAATATATGAAGCGGGGTCAGGCTTTCTGGGAAAGTGATCGTCACTGGTTACCACGTCGGCAAAATATTTTTCAAATCCATAGAGCTTCAAAATTTTAAAGAGATCGGTCCGGTTGTTATGCGTCATGATCACATTTTCATCCGCAAAATTCAGGACTTTCTCCACGTCTCTAAAAGGCCTGAACGCCTGCGCCGGAGTTTCCCGGAACAGGGAGAAAAAGCGCCTAGCCTGAGTTTCAGAGACATCGAGGTAGTCGAACGCGTGCGTAAAAGATATTTTCAGTTGAGCGTAAATTTCGTCTTCACGGATCTCAGGACCCAGGATCTGACTCATCAGTTTCGAATAAACCGGGTATGTATCAAAAAGCGTACCGTCAAAATCCCATAATATATTCATGCGGACACTGCTCCTGTTTTCAAAATCGGATCTATTTAAAGCCTAGCATACCCCCGCTGTTTCCGAAATAATATACGGCTGATTTTTCAAAAAAAATTAAACATGAAGCTGGTATCGTCCAGATGATTTTTTAACTTTATCCCCCGCCGGAATTGTTGTAAGATGAAAAGGAGCACTTTCATGGAGTAGTGTGCGACAATCATAAGAGGAGAGCAACATGGTCAGGGATTATTATTGGACGATTTCCCAGATGCGTCGCCAGGCGGCGGTCATCCGCGGAAGCGAAGCGCCGACACGGGTGCTGAAGAATGCGCGTTATCTGAATACCTATCTGAAATCCTGGGAACAGGCGAATATTTGGATTGACGGGGACCGGATTGTCTATGTGGGCGACCGTTTGCCTGCGAAAACGGACGGGACGACGGAAACAGTGGACTGCTCCGGACTCACGCTTGTTCCCGGGTATATTGAACCGCATATCCATCCCGGACAGCTCTATAATCCTCAGACGTTGGCAGCCTATGCCGCGCCGTTGGGCACGACGACACTGATCTGTGACAATGCCATTTTATTCCGATGTCTGAGTGACGAAGAATCGTTCAGGGTGATGGACCATCTGGATCAGCTACCCGCACTTTTTTACTGGTGGTGCCGCTATGATTCACAGACGGAAGTGGTTGATTCCCCTTTCAATGAAAAACGGATGCAGGCGTGGCTGAATCACCCGCTTGTGGTTCAGGGCGGGGAGCTGACCGGCTGGCCGAAGGTTGTCCATGGCGATGATCAGATCCTCTCGTGGATGCGCGAAACGAAGCTCCTGAGGAAACCGATTGAATCCCATTTGCCAGGAGCCTCGGAGCGGACACTGACCCAGCTAAAATTGTTTGGAGCGGACTGCGACCATGAGGCGATGACGGGCAAAGAGGCCATCACACGGCTGAAACTTGGCTACACGGTCTCCCTGCGTTACTCGTCAATCCGTCCGGACCTGCCGGATATTCTGAAAGAAATGTTGGATGAGGGTATTCACGACTTCGACCATGTGACCCTGAACATGGACGGCTCGACACCGGCCTTTTTCAAAGACGGGGTCTCGGATCATCTGATCCGGATCGCTCTTGACGTCGGGGTTCCCGCCATTGATGCCTACATGATGGCCTCTAGCAATATCGCGTCCCACTACAATCTGGGCGATCGGATCGGCCATATCGCGCCGGGAAGAATTGCCAGCATCAACTTTCTTCAAAATCCGTCTGATCCGCGCCCGGTTTCGGTGCTTTCAAGAGGGAAATGGATTCGTCGAAACGGTGAGCGGATTGAAGACGCTTTTTCAGAATATGATTTGACGGATAATCTTGAAAAATTGAGGCTTGATTTTCAGTTGAATTCCAGGGATCTTAATGGTGGGTCAACAACGGGTCTGGACATGGTAAACGATGTGATCACTCGTCCCTTTGAACTGGGGGCGGATACCGGAGTCGGCGTTCTTCCCGATGACACGCTTTATCTGACACTGGCAGACCGAAAAGGAGAATGGCGGGTCAATTCTTATCTGCGCGGCTTCGCACGGAACCTGTCCGGCTTTGCGGGAAGTTTTTCAACAACCGGGGATATCCTGCTGATTGGAAAAAGCAAGGCGGATATGGTGACCGCTTTTAACCGTCTGAAAAAAATCGGTGGCGGTCTAGTGATTGTGGAAAATGGCGAAACCGTGGCGGAGCTGGCGCTGCCTCTGCTTGGATGCATGTCCGGGCTTCCGATGGAGCGTCTGATCGCGGAAGCAGATCAGTTTGAAGCCGCGCTCCGGAGGACAGGTTATACGTTCGGCGATCCGTTCTTCAGCCTGACCTTCCTGTCATCCACCCATCTGCCCTATATCCGTATCACGCCAAAAGGGTTGTACGATGTCATGCGAGCGACCCTGATTCCTGCGGCGGGCTGTAAAAAATGAAAAAACCCGGGAAATGAAAGCCCTGAACCTATGAAACAGCATGTATCCAGGAAAGGAATGGACGAATATGCAAATTGATAAATTAAGAGGCAAAGCGCTTGACCAGCTGTTTGACGCGATCATGACACTGAAGGATCGTGAAGAATGTTACCGTTTTTTTGACGACTTGTGCACGATGGGAGAAATCCAGTCGCTGTCTCAGAGACTGGAAGTGGCGAGAATGCTGATGGCGGGTCACACCTATCATCATATTGAAGAAGAAACGGGTGCCAGCACGGCGACGATTTCGCGTGTTAAACGCTGTATCAATTTTGGTAATGATGGCTATCAGATGACACTCGAAAGGCTGAAATGAAGCAAGTGACTGAGCAATTTTTCATTTAGAATTAGGATGTGGTACCATGGACAGTATTTCACAGGAACTGCTTGAAGGACTTAATCCGGAGCAGCTAAAAGCGGTCAGGCATCATGAGGGACCGCTCTTGATTATGGCGGGCGCGGGGAGCGGGAAGACGCGTGTGCTGACGCACCGCATGGCCTATATGATGATCGAAAGAGACGTGGCGCCATGGAATCTGCTGGCGATCACGTTTACAAATAAAGCGGCGAAGGAAATGAGGGAACGGCTTGAAAAACTTGCCGGTCCGCTCGTCAATGACGTCTGGGTGTCTACCTTTCACTCGATGTGCGTGCGCATTCTGAGGCGGGATATTGACCGTCTGGGCATCAGCCGCAATTTTTCAATACTTGACTCGACGGATCAGCAGTCTGTCGTTAAGCATATTCTGAAGGATCAGAATCTGGATCCGAAGAAGTTTACCCCGCGCAGCATTCTCGGGCGGATCAGCGGTGCGAAAAATGAGCTGAAGACAGCAGCGGATTTCGCAAAAACGGCGATGGGCCCGTTTGACGAAGTCGTGCGGGATGTCTACATAGACTATGAAAAGCGCCTGCTGCAGAATCAGTCGCTTGATTTTGACGACCTGATCATGACGACGGTGCACCTTTTTCAACGGATGCCGGAAACTCTGGCATACTACCAGAAAAAGTTTCAGTATATTCACGTCGATGAATACCAGGATACAAACCGCGCCCAGTATTTGCTCGTACACATGCTGGCGGATCGTTACAAAAATCTGTGTGTGGTCGGTGACTCGGACCAGTCCATTTACGGCTGGCGCGGCGCGGACATTCATAACATTCTTTCCTTTGAGGAAGACTATCCGGATGCAACCGTCATTAAACTCGAACAGAATTACCGTTCGACGAAAAAGATTCTTGACGCCGCCAACCACGTGATTCAGAACAACCACAACCGGAAACCAAAGAATCTGTGGACCGAAAATGCGGACGGTACGAAAATTGCGTATTACAAGGCGGGAACGGAGCACGAGGAAGCTTATTATGTAGCCGGAAAAATGCGGGAACTGTTTAAGGATGGGTTCAAGTATTCCGACCTGGCAGTATTGTATCGGACCAATGCCCAGTCCCGTGTGATTGAAGAGACACTGGTCAAATCGAATATACCATACCGGATGGTCGGGAGTATCAAATTCTACGACCGTAAGGAGATAAAAGATGTTCTGGCCTATCTCAGACTTGTGTCCAACCCGGATGACGAGATCAGCCTGGCCCGTGTGATCAACGAACCCAAACGCGGCATCGGGGCATCTTCCATGGACAAACTGGCTGATTATGCGATCGGCGCCGATCTGTCAATGATGAAAGCAATCGGCGAAATTGATCAGACAGGGATTGCCGCGCGGACGGCAAAAAAAATGGAAGCATTCTCCGAGATGATTCTGAACTGGTCGAAAATGCAGGAATTTTTGTCGGTCACCGATCTGGTGGAAGAGGTGCTTGATAAATCCGGCTATCGCGAAGATTTAAAGGCTGAACGGACGATTGAAGCAGAGAGCCGTCTTGAAAACCTGGATGAACTGCTGTCTGTGACCAAGGAATTCGAGGCTTCCCATGATGACAAGTCACTGACCAATTTTCTGACAGAACTGGCCCTTGATACGGATGTGGATGAAAAGGATGATACATCAGTCAAGGACGCGGTCACTTTAATGACGCTGCACTCAGCGAAAGGATTGGAATTCCCGGTTGTCTTTCTGGCTGGCATGGAAGAAGGTATTTTCCCACATTCACGTGCCCTGGATGATGAGGAAGAGATGGAAGAGGAGCGACGTCTCGCCTATGTGGGTATTACCCGCGCCAAACAGCGCCTTTTTCTGACATCGGCCCAGATCCGTATGCTGTTCGGTCAGACGGTGACCAACCCAGTTTCGCGCTTTATTAAAGAGATACCTGAAGAACTTCTGGATGTTGAGGAACCGGAACACCAGGCGGCGACCACTCGTTTTGCCGGCCTTTCATCATCGGCGTCGCCGTTCGCCGGCCGTTTTGCGTCCGTCTACAAAAATCCGGCGCCGATGCTTAAGAAACAGGCTACTGGTAATGAGGAATGGCGTGCGGGAGACAAAGTGTTGCATAAAAAGTGGGGCCAAGGAACGGTTGTCAGCACAAAGGGAAGCGGAGACAGTGTCGAGTTGGACATTGTTTTCCCAAGCCCCGTCGGACTGAAAAGGCTCCTCGGAGCGTTTGCACCGATTGAAAAAGTATGATTTTGCGATTTGGGAGGGCCTTATGTGGGGCCTGAACACCTTTCGATAAATTCCTTTTAAAAAGGAGAAAGAGGAACATGGAAAACGATCTGTCTCAGCATGTTCGTGATCTGCGCGCATTACTGGATAAATACAGTTATGAATACTATGTGGAAGACAATCCGAGCGTTCCGGACAGCGAGTATGACCGTCTGATGCAGGAACTGATCGCGATTGAGGCGGAGCATCCGGACTGGGTGACACTCGAATCGCCGACTCAGCGCGTCGGCGGGGAACCGCTCAAAGAATTTAATAAGGTGACACATGATATCCCAATGCTCAGCCTCGGTGACGTTTTCAGTGAAGAAGAGCTGCTCGATTTTGACCGCCGCGTCCGCCAGGCAGTGGGAGATGACGTCACATACGTCTGCGAGCTGAAAATTGACGGGCTGGCAATCTCTCTGACCTATGAAAAAGGGCACTTTGTGCTTGGGGCGACTCGTGGTGACGGAACGACCGGCGAAGATATCACGAATAATCTTCGTACGGTTCGCTCACTCCCTCTGAGGCTGCCGGATGATGAGGACATCGAGGTGCGCGGCGAGTGCTATATGCCCAAAAAATCGTTTGAAAAGCTGAATGAGGAAAGGCGCCGGAACGGGGAGGTCCCATTCGCCAACCCGCGCAATGCGGCCGCAGGGTCCCTCCGTCAGCTGGATCCGAAGATTACTGCGAAGAGGCGACTTGCTGTTTTCCTGTACAGTTCCGGAAAATTCGACAGGGAAAAAATTACAACTCATTACGGACTGCTCGAATCCATCAAGGCGCTCGGATTACCAGTTAACCCGGAGTCACGCCGGTGCAAAACGATGCAGGAAGTGTTTGACTACATAAAAGAATACACGGAAAAGCGCGATTCACTGTCTTATGGCATTGATGGCATTGTGGTTAAGGTGGATTCCATGGCGCAGCAGGCGCAACTTGGGCACACCGTCAAATCGCCGCGCTGGATGATTGCCTACAAATTCCCGGCAGAGGAGGTTGTCTCGACACTTGAAGATATCGAGATCAGTGTCGGCCGGACCGGCGCGGTAACACCGACCGCCGTTCTCTCGCCAGTTCAGGTTGCCGGAACGACGGTCAGAAGAGCGTCGCTTCATAACGAAGACTTGATTCGGGAAAAAGATTTGCGCATTGGCGACAGAGTCGTCATCCGCAAAGCGGGAGATATCATTCCTGAAGTGGTCAATGTACTCGCGGAGCAGCGGACGGGCAGCGAAAAAGCCTTCACCATGCCGGGAAATTGCCCCGAATGCGGCAGCACACTTGTTCGGCTGGAAGAAGAGGTCGCGCTCCGCTGTATCAATCCGAAATGTCCGGCGTTGATCCGCGAAGGGCTGATCCATTTTGTATCCCGCAATGCGATGAATATCGACGGACTGGGCGAAAAGGTGATTACTCAGTTGTTTGAAAATCATCTGATTCACGACGTCGCCGATCTTTATAAATTAAGCTTTGATGATCTGATTGTCATGGAAAGAATGGGCGAGAAGTCGGTCACCAATCTTCTTGCGGCGATTGAAAATTCCAAACAGAACTCTCTTGAGAGACTTCTTTTCGGCCTGGGGATCCGGTTCATCGGAGCAAAAGCGGCTCAGATTCTCGCACGTGCCTTCAGAACAATGGATGGGCTGGCTTCGTCGGCCCTTGATGAACTGACGGCGGTCGATGAGATCGGGGAAAAAATGGCGGACTCGGTCATCACCTATTTTTCCAAACCTGAAGTATCCGCTTTACTGGCCGAATTAAAAGCCGCAGGCCTGAATATGGCTTATCTCGGTCCGGATCCGGATGAAACGGAGACACCTGACTCACCGTTCAACGGCAAAACCGTTGTATTAACCGGAAAAATGGAGCAAATGACCCGCACCGAGGCGAAAAATGAAATTGAAAAGCGCGGCGGCAATGTGACCGGTAGTGTCAGCGCCAGTACAGATCTTGTTGTCGCAGGCGAGGCCGCCGGATCTAAGCTAACTAAGGCGCAGAAATTGAACATTGAGATATGGGACGAAGCGCAGTTTCTTGATGCGCTCAAGGATTGAGGAGGGGTCCTGATTGAAATATAAAAAAATGGGCGCGGCTGTCGCAACCGTGCTCAGCCTGCAGCTGGTTCTGTCGGGCTGCTGGTTTAACAGTACGTCAACAAATAGTGTTGTGAATAAAAATAACGGGAAAACGGAGACAGTCGGACTGGTTCCCGGCGTGGACAGCAAGGAATATCAGATGCTCCGCCCGCTGGCGAACGACACGAACCGAGGCTATATCCAGTACGGAGTGACCAATCTCGTGGACAGCGATCAGCTGGAAGTTGGCCTGATGAACCTGTCGAAGAACGTTTTCAGCCCGGATCAATATGTTTTTCAGAGTGGTCAGTATCTGAAAATAAGTGATATCAACGGGATGCTCTATCGGCAGGGACAGGAACCGAAAAACCAGGGCGGGAAAACACTTCCCGGGCTGAACCCTCCGCTCGGTAAGGGCAAGGACATCGTGGCCCAGTCCCAGAGCAGCCCAAAATATCTTAATTATGTGCTGGAACAGGACTATCTGAAAAAGGGCAGTAACGGAAAATACGCGCTTGGCGGTGTGTCCATCGCTGTTTCCTTAAATTCGGTCTACTCGGACAGTATCATGGACAGCAAGAAGCTGATCCACCCGATTTCCGTGCCGCTCAATGCTTCTACAGTCCGGGCATGGGGAAGGGCGCATGCGCAGCAGATTATTCAGCGCATCCGCAGTGTCAGTGGCCTTCAGCAGGTTCCGATCCTGCTGACTCTGTACATGGATGCCGCACCGTACTCGATGGTTTCGGGAAACTTTTTTGACCGGACCACGGTAGCCGCGGGATCGTCGTCGATCGGCGGCTGGACAGCGGTCAATGAGGACCATGTGCTTTTCCCGTCCACCTATGCTTCGTCGAAATACAGTCTGGATTCCAACAAATTTAACGCATTTAATTCAGCGGTTCAGAAATATTATCCGGATTTCGTCAATGTTGTCGGGAAGGGATTTTATCAGAACGGTACGCTGAAAGACTTAACGCTGAACATTAACATGAATAAGTTCAGGGATCAGACCGAACTGATCGCTTTTACCAACTATGTTGCCAACATCGTCAATAACAGTTTCAGTTTCCCGCGCGATGTTCCGGTTCATATCTATATCACGACCGGCAATGTTCAGGACGCGCTGATCGAGCGCACGGCAAGTATGGACAATGCTTTTGTTACAATGATCCAGCATTAATTTCATTTAAAGACTGCTGCAGCCTGCGCTGCAGTTTTTTTATCTGTTCATCTTTAAAATAATAAGAAAATCATATAAAATAATTAATATTATAAATAATATGTATAAAAATATTAGGAATGGAAGGTGGCCGAGCTGGATTCCTATGATGAGAAAATTTTAAGAATGCTTATGGCGAACGCCCGAGCGACATGGTCGGATCTGGCGTCGTCAATCGGACTTTCTTCGCCCGCTGCCGCGGACCGGGTCCGTCGGCTCGAGGAAAAAGGGATTATCAAAGGCTACGGCGTGGCAGTCGATCCGGAATTAGTTGGATATTTCTGCACCGCATTTGTTGCTGTGACTCTGGAAAGAGCAGAGCTGCGAAGCGATTTCCTCCATCTGATCGACTGCCTTAAAGAAGTCCAGGAATGCCACCATATCGCCGGAGACTATGACTATCTTCTGAAGGTACGCTGCATCAATACGAAGGATCTTGACCGTGTGATCAGCAGCGGGCTGAAAAGCCTTCCTGGCATCCGGACACGGACAACCATTGTGTTAAACACATTAAAAGAATCGACGCGCCTTCCATTAGATCAGGTTCATCCTGAGAAGGGGGAATGAAATGGACTTTTCACTCTTCTTAAAAGGTATTGCTCTCGGCTTCACGGTCGCAGCTCCTGTCGGGCCGATTGGCATCCTCTGCATTCGGCGGACGCTTTCGGACGGACGGTTATCCGGATTGTTCTCAGGCCTTGGTGCGGCGACGGCAGATGCTTTGTACGGCTCGGTCGCCGGTTTCGGATTAACTGCCGTTTCCGGATTTCTGAACGGGCAAAGCCTGTGGCTCCAGATTGCGGGAGGCTGCTTTCTATGCTATTTAGGAGGGAAGACGCTTTTTTCAAAACCGTCGGACCGGCCGCCCCGTTCCACCGGGTCGGGAAAACTTTCCGCGTCTTACGCGTCGATTTTTTTTCTGACCGTCACGAACCCAATGACCATTTTATCGTTTGTTGGTGTCTTCACAGGGCTGGGGCTGGTCGGTGGACAAGGTGGTGCATTGTCTGCGGGCCTGCTTGTCGCTGGTGTTTTTGGTGGGTCGGCATTGTGGTGGCTTCTACTCAGTGTATCCGTCGGGATGCTTCGGGAAAAGATGAACAGAAAAGTATTGGGTTTGATCAATTGGCTGTCCGGACTCGTCATCATCAGTTTTGGAGCGGGAGCTCTGTTTCCGTTGCTTATTGAAAAATGGAATGGTCTTTTTTAAAAAATGGCTATGTTACTATTGATCGTTGATTTTGTTGCATGATTGATTCGAGCGCCTGGAGTGAAAAACAACAAACACGTTTAACAAAAAATAGCGAATGATGCCAGTTTGTCCTGCCGCGAGATTGCACAGAACTGGTAGAATTTGATATGATTAAGGCATTGTTGGAGTTTGCGGTGACGAAAGGCAGGCTCCGGAGCCATTCGATGTGGAGGTGATTTTATGAGCAGGATTTCTGAAGAGCAGGTCAAATATGTTGCTCATCTGGCACGGCTCTCATTTAGTGAAGAAGAAATCAAAACGTTCACGACGCAGCTGGATGAGATTATCGGATTTGCGGAACAGTTGAACGAACTGGATACGGAAGGCATTGAGCCGACCACGCATGTCCTCGACATGTACAATGTGATGCGCGATGATGTCGTGGAGCCTTCTCTGCCACGCGAAGAGGCACTGAAGAATGCGCCGGTTCAGGAAGACGGACAGGTTAAAGTACCACTGATTATGGAAGCTGACTGATCGAAACAGAAGGAGGAAGACGGAAGATGCCACTTTTTGAAGAGGGCCTTGTGCGTCTTAAAAAGAAGATACATAACAAGGAAATCAAGGCATCCGATCTCGTCGATGAAGCGTACGCGCGCATCGGCGAAGTGGATGGCAAAGTGAAGGCTTTCCTGACGCTGAATGAAGAGGCAGCGAGGGATGAAGCCCGGACAATCGATGAAAAGGGGACTGCGGATGACGCATTGCTCCTTGGCATGCCAATAGGCATTAAAGACAACCTCGTGACGAAGGGCTTGAGAACAACCTGCGCGAGCCAAATTCTTGAAAACTACGATCCGATTTTTGACGCGACTGTGATTGAGAAAGTGAAAGCCCAGAAGGCTATTACCATAGGCAAGCTGAATATGGATGAATTCGCCATGGGCTCTTCAACAGAAAATTCGAGCATGGCGATCACCCATAATCCATGGGATCTTGAGAGAGTGCCGGGTGGTTCAAGCGGCGGCTCTGCTGCTTCGGTTGCGGCGGGTGAAGTGCTGTTCGCTCTTGGAACAGATACCGGTGGATCGATCCGTCAACCATCCGCATTCTGCGGCGTTGTCGGTATGAAACCGACCTACGGACGCGTGTCCCGCTACGGCGTCGTTGCCTTCGCTTCTTCGCTCGATCAGGTCGGAACGATCACTCGGACCGTTGAAGACAACGCATTTTTACTCGAAACGATAGCCGGTCTTGATCCACATGATTCGACGAGTGCCGACGTCAAGGTGCCGCATTACTCGGCTGCACTGACCGGTGATATCAAGGGTCTTCGGGTTGCCGTTCCAAAAGAATACCTTGGTGAAGGCATTGATGAATCGGTAAAGGATAAAATCAAGGCCGCGATCCGCCAGCTTGAAGCGCTCGGCGCGGTTTGCGAAGAAGTGTCTCTGCCACATTCCAAATACGCGGTGCCGACCTACTATATCCTTGCCTCATCGGAAGCTTCGGCGAACCTTGCCCGCTTTGATGGTGTGCGCTATGGTGTCCGCGCGGATTCGAACGATCTGATTGAAATGTATAAAAAGTCGAGAAGCGAAGGCTTCGGTGATGAAGTCAAACGCCGGGTCATGCTCGGAACGTTTGCTTTAAGTTCGGGCTATTATGACGCTTACTATAAAAAGGCGCAGCAGGTGCGCACGCTGATCAAACAGGATTTTGAAAAAGTCTTGGAGAATCATGATATTATCGTCGGACCGACGACGCCGACGACCGCTTTTAAAATTGGTGAAAAAGTGGACGATCCGCTGACGATGTATGCCAATGACCTTCTGACCATTCCGGTTAACCTGGCGGGCATTCCGGCGATCAGCCTTCCGTGCGGTCTCGCGGATGGCCTTCCGGTCGGCTTGCAGATGATCGGCCGGCCATTTGGCGAAAAAACACTTTACCGCGCGGCACACGCCTACGAACAGACAGCCGGATTCAAACTTGCGCCGGCAATCAAAGGGGCGAATGACTAATGAGCAATTTTGAAACGATAATCGGCCTCGAAGTCCATGTCGAACTGAAAACAAAGACGAAAGCGTTCTGCGGCTGCGCCAATGAATTCGGCGCTCCGCCGAATACGCATACCTGTCCAATCTGTCTCGGACATCCCGGTGTTCTGCCGGTTCTGAACAGGCAGGCTGTGGATTATGCCATTAAAGCGGCGCTCGCGCTGAACTGTGACATTACACGGGAGACGAAGTTCGACCGCAAAAACTATTTTTACCCGGACAACCCGAAGGCTTACCAGATTTCACAATTTGATCAGCCGATCGGAAGAAACGGCTATATTGAAATTGAAGTTGACGGAAAGAAGAAAAAGATTGGCGTTCACCGTCTGCATCTTGAGGAAGACGCCGGCAAGCTGAATCACCTTGAAGATGGTTCCGGTTCGCTGGTCGACTTCAACCGTGTCGGCACGCCGCTGATCGAAATCGTGTCGGAAGCGGACATGCGCACGCCGCAGGAAGCCTATGCTTACCTTGATAAGCTGAAAGCGATTATGCAGTACATTGGCGTGTCCGATGTCAAGATGGAGGAAGGTTCCCTGCGCTGTGATGCTAACATTTCGATTCGTCCGTTTGGTCAGACGGAATTCGGCACAAAGACAGAACTGAAGAACCTGAACTCCTTCACTTTTGTAGAAAAAGGGCTGGCGTACGAGGAACGGCGCCAGGAGAAAGTCCTCCTTTCCGGCGGCCAGGTTGAGCAGGAAACACGACGTTACAATGACGCAACGAAGACAACCACGCTGATGCGCGGCAAGGAAGGCTCTGACGACTACCGTTACTTTCCGGAACCGGATATCATCAAGCTTAAAATTGATCAGGAATGGATCGACCGCATTGAGGCAGAAATTCCGGAACTTCCGGATGCACGTCAGCAACGCTACGTCGAAGAGCTTGGCCTGACGGATTATGACGCAATGGTACTGACCCAGGCAAAAACAATGTCCGACTTCTTTGAAAGTGCCATCAGCACCGGATCCGACGCGAAACTCATTGCCAACTGGCTGATGGGTGACGTGTCCGCCTACCTGAACAGCAACTACAAGACCATTGACGAAGTACCGATGACACCAGAGGCACTCGCCAAATTGGTCAAACTGATTGAAGAGGGCACGATCTCAAGCAAGATCGCCAAGAAAGTTTTTAAAACACTGATTGAAAAAGGCGGCGATCCGGAAGACATCGTTAAAGCGAAGGGTCTCATCCAGATCTCGGATGAAGGAGCCCTCCACAAACTGATGGATCCGATCCTTGAAGCCAACAAGCAATCCATGATTGACTACAAAAACGGCAAAGATCGCGCGCTTGGCTTCCTTGTCGGCCAGGTGATGAAAGAATCCCACGGCAAAGCCAATCCGAACATGGTTAACAAAATTATCCTTGAAGAAATTGAAAAGCTTTAATACATTTTGACGTGAAAACCGGGCTGCGAAGCCCGGTTTTTCACTACTTGGCGGTATTTACTGTGCAGAAGAAAAGTCCCACTAGATCAGGCAAAGATCGTCTCGAATCGATTGGAAGTCGCACCTAAATTCATGAATCGCACCCAATTGAGTGAAAGTCGCACCTAATTGGACGAAAGTAACTCCGAAACTTATTAAAGTCGCACCAAAATCGTGAAAAGTTGCACCGAAATGATACCCTCGAGGCATTTAATCTGATTTCAGGTACATTTCTTTATCTAAACCCTACACTTAATGTCAGAGGTGATAAAAATGATCACTTATCACTATAGAACAAGATTCGATTTTTCCACAAGACAAACAACGATTTACAACGAGCAAGATGAGACGATCGGATCGATTCAAAGAACCTATCCGACCAAAGTTCAGCAGTTGATTGATACAGTTCTATACAGAAGCAGGCATTATAAAAATTATGAAATTAGGAATCAGGAGAGACGCCTCATTGTGTCCATTACGGATCAAACGAAACGCTTTAAAAGAAGAGATCAAAAAGTGATTTACTACAAGAATGATCAAGTGTATTCATTTCATTTAATAGACAGCACGGTCTTCGGGGACACGGAAAATGTGACTTTTTCGTTCGAAAACCAAAAATGTTCGATTCAAAAACTTCCCCTTGAACCAGCCAAGTTTACTGTAAATGGCCAACTGGCGGCGGACTGGAAGATTCCGGTTAAATCACCACTGAATACTCAGGTAAGATTACTTAATGAGGATTTAAAAAAAGATATTTTGTTGTTTATCGGCTGCTTGCATGGCTACTATAGTGCGGAAGGATACTGACTCTTCGCAGAACACCTTTGGCCGAAAAGAGAATGTACTATGGAATGCTTGGGCAACAAGTTTAAGGTGTCACGTCATATTTTGAGCCATATCCATAGCTATTCTTCAAGGGGGCATATTTTAACGTGTTCATTTCAGAATCTAATAATCCTGCTCCTCCCCATTCATGTTTCAAAATTAATTTTCGATCAATATATTCAGCGGTAAAATAGACCTGTCTGATTTCCGCTTTATAAATATACTCATAAGCAATATTGGGTTTTTCACCCTGTACATAAATAAAGCGATGGTATTGACCGTCATCCTGAGTGAAAAAGGATGACACTTTTATATCAGATTTTTTAATACCTTGTTTTTCAATGTATTGATTGATTGCTGCCCAAGCGACATCACGTTTATGTGCCCAATAGAAATGGCTGGCAAACAATCCGCTGGCAATGATGACAATGAGAACGGTTAAGATTATGACTTTCCTTTTTTTCTTGATCGAAATCATCTCCCTGCCGAATGAACATTTTGGAAATAATAGTGATGCTCATTTCTATAATAATAGCACGCCAAAAGTTAAAGATATAATCACACGTTGGTCTGACGCACAGCGGGGTTCCATCAGCCCTGCTCATTTTGCTTTTAAAAAATTTTTACAATATAATAAAACAAGGTAAATAAAGGTATCGGAACGTTGTTACAGCATTTCCATAGGAGTAATAGTGGCCCTGGATACAGAGATTGATTAGGTGATGAATCATGAAAAAAGCACGAATCATATATAATCCGACCTCCGGGAGAGAACTGGCGAAGAGGAATATCGCTTATATTCTTGACCGCTTGGAGGACGCTGGATATGAGGCTTCCGCCTATGCAACGAAAAGCAAGGGGGATGCCACGAAGGGCGCACGCAAAGCGGTCAGGCGTAAATTCGATCTCGTGGTCGCGGCGGGCGGAGACGGAACGATCAATGAAGTGATCAACGGCCTTGCGGAAAAAGAATTCCGCCCGAAACTCGGCGTTCTCCCACTCGGGACGACCAATGATTTTGCGAGGGCAGTCAATATTCCCCGTGATATTGTCAAAGCGTGCGATGTGCTTTGCGATGGATATGACATGCCAATCGACATCGGAAAAGCCAATGATCATTATTTCATCAATATCGCCGGCGCGGGAAAATTGACTGAGCTGACCTATGACGTTCCGAGCAAGCTGAAAACCATGCTCGGACAGATGGCTTATTTTATCAAGGGTATTGAAATGCTGCCCTCCCTGCGCCCGACCAACGTGACCATTCACTATGACGACCGGACCTTTTCCGGCGATATCATGTTATTCCTTGTCTCAAACACGAATTCTGTGGGTGGGTTTGAAAAACTGGCTCCGGATGCCAAATTGAATGACGGCCTGTTCGACCTGGTTATTCTGAAGGCGACCAATTTGGCCGATTTCATCCGTCTGGCATCCCTCGCCGCGCGCGGTGAACACATGAAAGATCCGAAAGTCATTTATGCGCAGGCGAGCCGCATCAGAATTGATGCCAATGAAAAAATGCAGCTGAATATCGACGGCGAGTACGGCGGCAACCTGCCCGGTGAGATTGTCAATCTTTATCAGCATCTGCACCTGATGGTACCTAAGAAGACAGCAGATGCTCAGCATGCCCGGCTTGAAATTGAGGAACAGCCAACAGAATAAGCAATGGATTCCGGTCATTCAGGTGTGCCCGACACAAAGAAGGGGCGCACTTTTTTATTATTACAATCGGAATCGGCTGGTAAACCGTGTAAGGCGGCTGGTAAACGAAGCAAAGCGGCTGGTAAAATGCCAAAGTTGGCTGGTAAAGTGCTGAAATCGGCTGGTAAACAGCGAAAACCGGCTGGTAAACTTCTCAAAGCCCGCTCAGAAACCGTGATAATAACATCTATGACGTGTTGAAATAAATAAAAGGGAGCTCTCATATGCCAGAACAAATGCCTGTAGAAAAAAATGACCAGATTGACGTTACTTTTTCCGACCTCACCCAGGATGGATCTGGAGTCGCGAAAGTAGATGGGTACACATTGTTTGTTCCGGGAGCCCTCCCAGGCGAGAAAGGTACCATTCAGGTTCTGAAAACGAAAAAAGGCTACGGATACGGACGGCTGATTCAGCTGACGAAGCCCAGCGAAAAGCGTGTGGATCCGCCTTGTCCGATTTATGACCAGTGCGGCGGGTGTGCCATTCAGCATCTCAGCCCGGAAGGCCAGCTCGATCATAAACGGCAAATCGTAATAGACGCACTAGAACGCATTGGCGGCTTTTCTGATGTCACGGTCTATCCCACCCTTGGAATGGACGAGCCATGGGATTACCGTAACAAAATTCAGGTGCCCGTCGCCACACAAAACGGTACCTTCGCTTTCGGTTTCTATAAAAAACGCAGCCATGAAATCGTGAATATGGATCACTGCATCATTACGGATCCAACAATTGACGATATTGTTCAGACCGTGCGGCGGATCGCTGAAGACAATAGCATTGCACCCTATGACGAATCAAAAAATCGTGGCACTCTCCGCCATGTGATGGCCAGGGTTGGCAAAAAAACCGGTGAAGTGATGGTTGTGCTGATCACGAGAACCGAAGAACTGCCATTCCGGAAAAATTTTATCAAAGAACTGACCGAAAAACACCCGGAAATCAAGTCCATCGTTCAGAACATTAATCCAAAAAGCACCAATGCCATTCTGGGTGAAAAAACTAAAACATTGTGGGGGCGTGATGTCATCTATGATCAGATCGGCGGTGTGACCTTTGCCATTTCCGCTCAATCCTTCTTCCAGGTCAACCCGGAGCAGACCGAAGTTCTTTACGGGAAAGCACTGGAATATGCAGGACTGACTGGAGATGAAACCGTCATTGACGCCTACTGCGGCATCGGCACAATCTCGCTCTTTCTGGCGAAACAGGCTAAAGAGGTCTATGGCGTTGAAATTGTCCCCGAAGCGATTGAAGATGCCCGCAAAAACGCGGAACTAAATCAAATCACCAATGCCTATTTCGAAGCAGGAAAAGCTGAAGATGTGATTCCGAATTGGCGGGACCAGGGCATCGAACCGGATGTCATTGTCGTCGACCCTCCACGAAAAGGCTGCGAAGCTTCACTGATCGAAACGATGATCGCGATGCAGCCGAAGCGGATTGTCTATGTTTCCTGTAATCCGGCGACACTTGCGCGGGACCTGAAAATGCTCGTACCAGGAGGGTATGAGATTAAAAAGGTTCAGCCAGTTGATATGTTTCCACAGACGCTGCACGTCGAATGTTGTGTGTCGCTTGAAAAAAAATAAAAGATAGATGGGGATCCGAGAATCGGTAATAAATTCTCGGACTACCATCTTCTTTTACTTCTATTCTCTTGATCAATCTGTGAAGTATTTCATCATTCAAGTTGGATTTTTAATGAACTGTTCAATTTTTTGAATAGCTCATTACATTATTGCTCATTAACTTGAGTGGATGAAATTTTTCCGATTTTTCTTTGGTTGCCACTAGACGAGAAATAATGGAGTCTACAAATGATAATCACAATATTTAATTCTTTATCAAACATTAAGAAGAAGTGCGGTAATGCATGAAAATAAGCAGAATCTTCAGAATGGTAGCATGATTTGATGCATTTATCCAATGTATGGCTATTCGTTATATGGACGAAAAAAGACTCTAATTTCCTTGACAAGCAGTATGAATTCTTCAATGCTGCAAAATGACCTCCTCGTAAAAGTTCCGTCTTTATGCATGCATAAGGCCGATGGTGAGTTTTTTAGGCAGTAAGCAAGCGTTTCTGAGGACATGTGAATTGCTGGTGTTCATATGCGCTTTCTTTTTTTCACTTAAGTCTGGATACATATTCCCGTTCTGATTCTGTAAGGGTAGGTACTCTCTGGGTAAGAATTTTGGGCTAGCCAATGCATGCAGGTGCATGCCGATCACATTCTCGGAATGAAAGCGTCCGAGGTTTGTTGTTACCTCCTGTCCCAATATATTCTCATCCATGAGCACTAAAATGATGGAAGCCTAGTATGTCAATCATGAGTTTTGTCCAGGGGTAGGAGATAACTTCCAGTACTATTTTCCAAACTTTTTTGAAAAAATGTGTGTTTTTTAAGCGTACTCGGTCTATTACACGAATTTTTTATCAAAAAGTACTCTGTTTTTACAAGTCACCTAAAAGGAGGTTGATTATTCAACGTCCTTGCAAGTATTTAGTCTGGGAAACCGCCAGAAATCATTTTAGGATGAGTCGTTGCATTTGGTTTGATAATCCGTTTTGAATTAACATTTTACGGACGTATTAGAGTAAAATATTAGCTATGGTAGTTCGATAATTGCAGGAATCCCTTACACCAACAACAGGCATAAGAAAGGCACAAATATATAAGCCTCCTCGCTAAACAATATGGGTTTATAGACTAGTTTTATAGTTCATACTGGGCAGTAAACTTTGAAAATACCCAATCATCGAGATTGGCGTTTACAAGCTGTTGTCGAGGGCTTTGAAGGGCAGGGCAGATAAGGTGATCAATGGATCTGCCGCGGTGTTTACCGTTTTTGTATGATTACTTGTCGCTTTGCTGTTGGTAAGCCACTGATAGGTGATAATCAGATAGTATTTGTAAAACAACTAGAAGGAATGTGGATGAAATGTGGCAATGTCCGAAGTGCGGCCCTGAGTTTGAAAAGAAGGAACAGGATCACGTCTGCGCAGCGTCCAGCGCTATCGACGATTACATCGCCGCACAGCACCCGCGCGGCGAAAGTAGATTTTGACCACAAGATGTTGTGGTTTGAGAGCAAAAATCGGGCGAAAATTGAGGCTAAAAAGTGCAAATTTCAGCTCGGTTTTTTGGCCGTTTTTATGGATGACATAAAGTCAAATAGGAATGTGGCGGTGAAATAAATTGGATTTTTCAGAGATAAAAAATATGTATACTGAGGCTAGAACAGAGGAGAGAAATAAAATTTCGCGTTTTTTTAGTAAGCAAGCTGATTTTGAAACTGAGAAGCCAGCTGCTGGCAGCAAGAATTATAGCTCTGGTGGGAGGTTGATAGAAAAATATGATTTGAGTAATTGGAAATGGGTTTGTGTAAAAAGAAATGATGTGCATTTTTTTGTTTCACTGCAAACATTTGATAGAGATCCACGTACAGGGAATCTTCATACACTTATGGATAGAATCGGAGTTTATGCTTATGTAGGTAATTATTCTTCAGTTGATGCTCAAACAAAGATGATGACGACGAATATTGAATTGCCACTGGATGATAAAAAGTTAAATGAATTGGGCCAAACATTACGGGATTTGAGCGAGTGCGATATATATAAATTACAGGCGCAATATGAGAAGGTATGTACTAATCATAGATTGGTATAATGTAGAAAATTTCAATTTGTCAAGGAATGTATGTAGTAATTTAAAAATCCCCCACTCTATTATAAAATGAACCCACACAAATGAACCCACACAATGGATGACTTTTTTTGTGGGGAGATGGGATGATGATGATTTTGAAGCAGAAACAAGAAATTCTATTAATGTATCTGAGGGAGGGAAAGTCTCAAAGGGAGATAGCGAATCAAGCGGGTGTTGATCGTAAGACTGCCCGGAAATACATTCATGCTTATGAACAAAGATTAACTGAGCTGGAGGGAATGAATGCCTCCGTAGATCGAGGAGAATTGATTCAGGAGTTGGTTGAAGCCCCAAAGTACTGTTCCGGTGCCCGACAAAAACGTGTCTTGACTGAAGAAATAGAAGAAAAGATCATCCATTACCTTCAGGAGAATAAGGAGAAACGAGCAAGGGGACTCCATAAGCAACAAAAAAAGATTATGGATATCTATGAGGCACTGATCAAAGAGGAAATGAACGTCAGTTACAGTACGGTTCTTCGAACCGTTCGACAACTGGGAGGATTTTTTCACGATTATCATAAACTTTAAGAATTCACGGCACCCTACGCTCATCCCGTAGAATGCCGTGTTCATTTTTGCCCTTATTCTTTTACATCCACCATTACGCCGGACTTAAATTCCACGGTGAATTTATTCTCGTAGACGGTGACCTTTTCAATGAGCCGTCGGACAAGCGGTTCGTCGTATTCGGTCAGGGTAGTGGGCTGCTCCCGAAGGAAGGTGCCCATGTCGGTGATGCGCTTTTTCTGCTCGTCCCGCCCGGCACCTTCCAGTTGAAGCTTCTGCTTATCCTCGCGCAGGCGGTAAAGCGAAAAAATACTACCCGTCCATTGATAAGCTTGATAGTTGGAACGGGACAAAAAGGGCAAGGCAACTCGTTTGTCTTTTTTGTCTTACTCCATGTATTAACTTTTGTAAATGGTAGCTATATCATATATTCTACGCTTCATTTCTGCGCGGATATGTAACGGCTCTAAACACTCGCATTTATCCCCAAAACTGAAAAGAATATTGTAGTAGTAATCATTCTCTATGAAAGGAAAACGAACAATGTAATGCTCATCACCATCTGGAGAAAAATCTTCATAAGAACAAAAATCAAGTACCCTGTCCATGACAGATTTATGAATACGAATTTTGATTTTTGTTTGTATTGTTTCCAAAATTTCTGCAAAGTCTAAAATCGGCTTTTGATAATCTCGTGGTGTAAAAGTTTCCTCTTGCATTTGTAGGTTTGATGTGCGGGATAGTTTGAATAAGCGAAAATCATTTCTTTTATGGCAATAGCCTTGCCAATACCAATGGCTGCTTTTCAATACAAGCTGATATGGTTCGGCTGTTCGTGCGGTTTTATTTCCGTAGCGGTCTGTATATTCAAACGAAAGTAGCTTGCTTTCCTGTAAAGCTGTTTTGATAATTTCTAAATAGGGTTGTATGGTCCTGTTGCCCATCCACGGACTTAAATCTATATATATTTGATTTGCTTTTAATTCAATGTCTTTCGCTCTGTCGGCGGGGATAAAGCTCTTGACTTTCGCAAGGGCGTTTACCAGTTCATCACCTCGTATCATGTTGGAAAGACTGGAAAGCCCCATCAAGATAGCGGAAAGGTCGGCCGTCGAAAAAACCTTTTTATCAATCTTGTATTTCTGCATGATTTCAAAGCCACCGCCCACTCCCGATGTTGAGCGAACAGGAATACCCGCCATGTTGATCGTGTCTATGTCGCGGTAGATTGTACGGGGTGAAACTTCAAACATATCTGCTAACTCCTGTGCGCCTATCCGCTCTTTTTCAAGGAGTATCATAATAATGCTAACAAGCCTGTCTACTTTCATCTGATAGACTCCTTTCAAAATTTCTTTTTATCACTATAGATTG
This sequence comes from Sporolactobacillus shoreae, assembly GCF_004684935.1. GTDB lineage: Bacteria > Bacillota > Bacilli > Bacillales > Sporolactobacillaceae > Sporolactobacillus > Sporolactobacillus shoreae. The sequence continues at coordinate 106,272 of NZ_SRJD01000008.1, read as the reverse complement.
TTGCCATACTGTTGTCAACAATTACATAGTACAATAAAAAGCAAGTAAATCAATCTATCCATCAGGATGAAAATGGAGGAAATTTATGTTTACAATCTATGTTTACGTTCTTGATACTTTAGCCGATTGGGAACTTGGGCATGCTATTTCGGAGCTGAATTCTGGCCGATTTTTCAAAAAGGGCGCGCACCGTGTATCGCTCAAAACGGTTAGTTATTCTCAAGAGCCAATCCATACAATGGGCGGGCTGACAATTATGCCCGATTGCTTAATCGATAATATTGTTGTGAATGAAACAAGCATGTTGCTATTACCGGGCGCAGATACATGGAACGACCCAAAGCATGGCGCTATCATCGAAAAAGCAAGCGAATTTCTCTCTTTAGGCGCTACGGTGGGTGCAATCTGTGGGGCTACCGCTGCGCTTGCCAACTTTGGGCTACTTAATAACCGTCCGCATACCAGTAATGGACCGGGATTTCTTGAAATGGTTTCTCCTGGTTATAAAGGGCAAAGTTTTTATATAGACAAGCCATCTGTAGCGGATAACAACCTTATTACTGCAAGTTCCACCGGAGCTTTGTTGTTGGCGAAACAAATTATTGAGCATTTAGGTGTTTTTGGGTCAAACACACTGGAATCTTGGTATGAATATTTTAGTACCGGTGAGCCTAAACATTTCTTTGCCCTCATGCAAACTTTGCCGTCCAGCAATGAAAACTGATCCACCTTTAAGAAGGCTGCCCAATCCTAACGTTGATAAAGTTATAGAGAGACTGTCTATTTTGGATTTATGTGTCGGAATCACATCTTTCACAAAAAATACGGAACCAATTAAGATAATGACCACAATCGGTATGATCATCTCAAAGAGTATGCGCCAAGAATAATTGTCCAGCAAGTAACCGGAAAGCGTCGGTCCTATCGCCGGGCCTAATCCTACAACAACGCCGTTCAATCCCATGGTGAATCCACGACTTTCCGGAGCGAAAATCGTCAAAATGATAGTTTGCAGCAGAGGCATTGTCACACCGACCCCTATCGCCTGTATTAAGCGGCCGATGAGTAAACCGCTAAAGTTGCCAGCCGCCGCAATGATCGATCCTATTAAAAAAATAATCATGGATCTGATATATAAAACTTTAGTCGGAATACGATTCGACAACCATGCTGTGATCGGGATCATAATGCCGTTTACCAAAAGAAACCCTGTTGTCAGCCACTGAACGGTAGCGGTGGAAATGTGAAAGGTGTTCATTAAAATGGGAAAAGCGGTCGCTAGGATGGTTTGATAGAGTACAGTTACAAAGGTCTCAATCAGCAAAACGGTGACCATTAGTGTTCGATTGTATGATTTTTCATGAACGTCAATAATCTTGAACGATTCAGACATACTGACATTCCCCCTTTGCGGATCGAATAAAAGATTTAGTGTAAATAATGGTTAAGCAGAACCACACAGGGTCCTGCTTAACCATTTTTCAGTATCAATTTTTTTGTTGTGTATCCCTTAGAAAAGAAACTCACCACAGACAATTTAATGTGGAACGTCAAATTGATAGCATATCTTTCACGCGGATTTAATTGTGGGGAAATGGAAACCAATCATTCTTTTCCATCTTCTGCATAATGACAAATTACGCTTTTCTGAACTGCAGCGAGCAATACCAGAAATTTCAAAGAAAATGTTGACAACACAGCTAAGAGAATTAGAATACCACGATATAGTCCATCGAAAAGTGTATGCAGAAGTCCCGCCTAAAGTAGAATACTCAATCACAGAATATGGAAAAAAATTAATACCGGTTTTAGAGGTCATGCGAACCTGGGGATTAGAGCATCTACAGCATTTGGATGAACTCTATGGGACAAAAAATTAATTAAACGACCACCTGCTTAGAAGGTGACCATTTAATTAAAAATTAGGCTAAGAAATTTTAGATCTTATAAATCAGCAGATTTTAGGTTGCCTTATCAAGGTCGGAGAGGGTTTTGATGCGTATCTAGCCATAGACACTATCGTCAGAAGAGTTTATTTAGGGTAGATCTATTTCAAAAACGTCAGAAAAATTTCGGACTGGAATGCTGTTGTAAAAATTTTATATATTCTTCAGGTATAAAAAAAGAAATGGGAATGACAGATAAAAAGATCTATGGTCATTTTCTGATTACAATTAACGTAACTTGAAACTTAAAACTAAAAGTGATATGATTGAAAATCAAATAAGAAAGACTATCTATTAAAGTCAAGTCTAAAATGAATTCTTTTTAATATTGTTCTGAAAGTATTCTAGGAATATTAGAACTTTGTAAGCTGGATTGCATATTAATTTCTTTGCAAGAGCTTTAAAAACAACTGTCCTTGTAGAGGGACTTTAAACACTACTATTGTATAGTGCGAGAGGTGATGAATTTGGACAAGATTTCGTTAGATAAAGAAATAATACTCAATGCAACAGAAGAAGTTATTCGCCGTTTCGGACCAGAAAAAGCGAATATTTCTGACGTAGCAAAATCATTAAAAGTTAGCCATGCTGCCCTTTATAGATATTATAATGGAAAAACTGACCTTTGGAATGCTGTTACAGAACGCTGGCTTTCAAATTTGCATGCTCCTTCAAAAGATATTTTAAAAGAAGATAATTCTGCTGATATTAAACTTTTTCGTTTACTTGAGGACTTCGCGGAAGCGAAACGTCGCAGTGCCGTTAATGATCCGGAAATGTTTGCAAATTATCTTAAACTCGCCCAAAGTTCAATGGATGTAATAGAAAAAAGTATAGAAGACGGGATTAATAGTATTAAGGAAGTTATAGTACAAGGAATTACAGAGGGAATATTTTTTGAAGAATTTCCTCATCAAGCGGCGATAACTGTATATCTTGCAACTAGCGTTTTTATTCATCCAAACTCATTCGAAGTTCCTAATCGAAAGCAAAACATAGATTCTGTTTTAAATCTTCTGATAAGAGGACTTAAAAATCCTAATAAATGAATCGAGTAAGAGAGGGAAGAGCCCAGCCCTCGTCCTCTCACAATATTTAGTATGAGAGATAGCACTAGGTTTTTTTCGAAGATTGACACAGCTCTAAATACGATGAGTTAAAATTTTTTCGCCCTTGACTTTCCCAATAGGATTGTTAAGGGCGTTATTTATTTGTATTCCAAGGCTCTGACCATACTGAAAGAGGGAACAACACTCTTTTATAAAATTTGTTACAAGTTACATAAACAATAATATTGTAATTAAAATCGCGGTGTGATATTATCAATATTACAAGTTACAAATGACAAATAGTGAAACATGAAAAATTAATTTTTAACTTTTAAGGAGGGTTTATTTATGCGTGTTTTTGTAACAGGAGCAACAGGTTATATCGGTTCTGCGGTTGTCCGAGAACTCATCGATGCTGGACATAAAGTCATTGGTTTAACACGCTCAGACAAGGGTGCATTAAAGTTAAAGGATGCTGGAGCCGAAGTGCACCAAGGTTCACTTGATGACCTAGATAGCCTTCGCAGTGGCGCTGCCATTGCGGATGGTGTTATTCATCTGGCTTTTAAGCACGATTTCTCGGACTTTGTCGGTTCACTCGCCACAGATTTACAGGCAATCGAGGCGATAGGGGAAGTGCTTGAGGGAACTGGCAAGCCATTTTTGACTACAGCTCACGCAAATGGTACAGCATCAGATAACGCCACTTTAGCACTTGCAAAGCGTGGTGTACGAGCATCGGTCGTGTCGCTTTCAACGTCTGTGCACGGAGATGGCGATAAGGGTTTTGTTCCACTATTAATCAATATCGCCCGTGAAAAAGGTTTTTCTGCATACATCGGCGATGGGTCCAACCGCTGGCCAGCTGTGCATCGTCTCGATGCGGCACACCTTTTCCGTTTGGCGTTGGAAGCTGCCCCCGCAGGATCAAAGCTGGACGGGGTTGGAGATGAGGGTATACCGTTCCGTGATATCGCCAATGTAATCGGTCGTCATCTGAACCTGCCAGTTGTCAGCATTACACGCGAGGAGGCAGAGGCCCACTTCGGTTTTCTTGGCCCCATTGCGGCTCTTGACATCCCAAGGTCGAGTGTACAGACTCAAGAGCTCTTGAACTGGAGGCCAGTGCATCCTACCCTGATCTCGGATCTCGAACGGGGGCACTACTTTAAAAAATGATCTGAGGACAAATGTCACTACTCATGACGAACAATAGTGACAATGGAGTAATCTTGCCTGGTTTGAGAAACCATTCTGGATAATATGAGACACAGTACTGTTGCAACTGATATTGTAATGAACTGTTATCTACTAAGGCGAAATAAGTTTTAATTTATGTGGCTGTCCATTTTCATGATAAATGGACAGCTTCTTTCTAGGACATGTTCGTTTCAGTAAGATGGGTTATCCATAAATTGTTCTTATTGCCAGTCCTGTTACACGTCGAATCCGTTGCTTTGCCAGAGAGAAAACTGTCTAACAAAAAAATAAACTTCTGAACCAAAAGAAACATTTCCGATTTCTGGGGCCCAAACGCCCCTTTCTTATTTGGTCTTGTTAAATGTAAAAATGGTAGCATTCAAAATTCATGCAGCTTGATTTAAAGTGCTTAAGCATGCTATAAGTGTTAAGAAAACAATTTTGGGGATAAAGTTTTTGGCTGGGTATCCCATAATGTGAGGATTTGAATTTAACTATGATTGATAATTTTTGGCGTGATTTGCCACGTCCTTTTTTTGCACTGGCACCAATGGAAGAGGTGACGGATGTTGTTTTTCGCCATGTAGTGAGTGAAGCAGCTAAACCTGATGTGTTTTTTACAGAGTTTACAAACACGGAGAGTTATTGTCACCCAGAGGGAATTAATAGTGTGCGTGGGCGTTTGACTTTTACAGAGGATGAACAACCTATTGTAGCCCAAATATGGGGGGATAAACCTGAATACTTTCGGCAAATGAGTATTGGTTTGGCGAAGCAAGGGTTTAGGGGTGTGGATATCAATATGGGCTGTCCAGTACCCAATGTGACAAGGCATGGGAAGGGAAGTGGCCTTATCCTGCGTCCCGAAGTCGCAGCAGATTTAATACAAGCAACAAAAGCAGGGGGATTGCCTGTAAGTGTGAAGACAAGACTGGGTTACACTGATGTAGACGAATGGCACGACTGGCTCACACACATATTGAAACAAGACGTTGCTAATCTTACCATTCATCTGCGTACTAGAAAGGAAATGAGCAAAGTCGATGCCCATTGGGAACTCATCCCGGAGATTAAGAAACTTCGTGACCAGTTGGCACCAGATACACTTTTGACGATTAATGGCGATGTCACTGACCGTCAAACCGGCTTGAAACTCGCTGATCAATATGGTGTGGACGGGCTAATGATTGGGCGTGGTATTTTTACAAATCCATTTGCCTTTGAAAAGGAACCGAAAGATCATAGTAGCAAGGAACTGCTTGATCTCTTGAGATTGCATCTGGATCTCCACGATCACTATTCAGAAGAATTAGAGCTACGTCCGTTTAAAGCTCTTCATCGTTTTTTTAAGATCTACGTCCGTAGTTTTCGAGGGGCGAATGAATTAAGAAATCAACTGATGAGCACAGAGTCGACAGATGAAGTGCGTGCATTGCTTGATCACTTTGATCAGCAACAGGACAAAGACGATCTGGGGCCGCAGTCCGATCTATGATCAAATTGGCGGCGACGCAATTGCGATTTCAGCACGCTTTTTTTCAGGTCAACTCGATAAAATAATGTTTCTTAGGGTTTATCGTTGTGAGAGTACAAGAAAGAAGGTCCGCAGTATCGGCAGTACTGGAGCCTACGAAGCAGTCTATGGATTTGTTGATGCGGAAATATAAAAAATAACCGACTCGCGCGGGGGCGTATGTGGATTTGCAACCCCAACGTCCATAAAATAACGGGAGTAGTCTGTGGCGTTCGCGTTGGGAAATCGAAGACCCGCTCATGCAGAAAATTCGCTGGCTTGACAAAATGGTTGACGAATTGGCTTGTTAAACTGGTACCACATCGCATGGGCAAACTGATTTAATATAAGTGAAGAGTTCTCCGTTTAATACTAGCTTAATGAAAAAAGCGGAACAATACAAGTGAAATCCTGCTGTCTGCTGGTGTTTCATGAATAGAGGGACAAGATCATGTCAAATAAAAAGACAAACCGTAAACTCGTTACCATTGCAATGCTCGTCGCCATTCTTATCGTGGCGATCGATGTGACGATTGTCAGTACTGCAATGCCGAAAGTGGTTCGCGATCTGCATGGTTTAAGTTTAATCAGCTGGGTATTTGCCATCTACACGTTGACGACATCGGTGACCACACCGATCTATGGCAAGATTGCCGATCTGTTCGGCCGAAAGAAAGTCTTCATCATTGGGGTTATACTGTTTATCGGCGGATCCGTTTTATCCGGACTGTCGCAAACAATGATGCAGCTAATTATCTTCCGTGCGATTCAGGGGATTGGTGCAGGAGCGGTGATGCCGATCACTTTCACGATTATCGGTGATCTTTACCCGGGCGAGGAGCGGGCGAAAATGCAGGGAATGTTCAGTTCGGTCTGGGGTATTGCCGGTTTGCTCGGTCCGCTTGTCGGCGGCTTTTTTGTCGATCAAATCAGCTGGCGCTGGATTTTTTTCATTAATTTGCCGATCGGCTTGGTGTCGTTGCTTTTGATTACAATCTGCTTTCACGAATCGTTTGACAAGAAAACAAGCCATTCAATCGATTATTTCGGAGCAGCTGCGTTTACGCTCGGCCTCTCGTCGCTTCTGTATGTGCTGCTTAACGCGGGACAGAGCTTTGCGTGGAACTCGGCTCCGGTATATGCACTCTTTGCTGCTTTTGTCATCTTCATGGTCTTATTTAGTTATTTGGAAACAAGAGTGGACGAGCCGATGCTTCCACCATCTTTATTTCGAATTCCTGTAATTCTTGTTTCCAATCTTGTGACTCTGCTGGCAAGCAGTGTAGTCATTGCGGTTAATGTCTATCTGCCAATGTGGATTCAGACAATTCTCGGAAAAAGCGCAACCAGCTCAGGACTGACGCTGATGCCAATATCGTTTGCCTGGCCGCTCGGAGCAGCCCTTGCCGGACGCTATATGTATCAGGTCGGGTCAAAGCGAACCGCTGTGATCGGTACGATTCTCGTCACACTGGGCGGCATTTGGCTCGCGGCCTTGTCACTTGGGTCACCCTACTGGTATTTCGTCGGGATCATGATTGTCATCGGCTTCGGCATGGGCTATGCGATGACACCGACAACAGTACTTGTGCAATCTGCGGTCGGCTGGAGTATGCGCGGTGCGGCGACCGCATCGAATATGCTGATGCGGTCCGTTGGACAAACCGTCGGCATTGCGGTCTTCGGCACAATATTTAACAACGCGCTTTCAGCTGAAAAAATATCATCAGGTGGAAACACTGCTGTCCACATGGCTCATGGTATTCATCTCGTCTTTATTTGTGTCTTCTTTATAGGCATTGCCACGTTGATCGCGTCCCTGCTGCTTCCCTCACATCAAAAAGTGGTTGCTCAACAAAAAAGCGTGGCGAATTGACGATGACCGACCGTTCGGTTATTATTGAAATATGAAAAGTAAAGATAAAAATAAGTTACCACTTATTCGTCATGCAGTTTTTGATCTGACTTCAACCGACGACCTGGTTAATTTGTCGATCAGTAAAATCGCGGCTGCAGCCGGAATATCCAAATCAACGGTATACGTGTATTTTAAAGATAAAGAGGAACTGCTTTCCAAAACCTATATGTATGTCAAGGACCTGATGGATGAAGGCATTGCAGAAGTTGAAGCCGCGCATCCGGATTTGGAAGCACGAATTGGTGCATTGATTCGCCATTTTGTCGCTCGCTTTCAGTGTTATCCTAAAGAAGCGAAATTCATGGAAGCAATTCAATCAAACCCGAGCATGGTAAGCGAAGAAGCGCACAAATATGCCGAGGCCACGGCTGCTCCCATTTACAGGACTTTTGAAGAAATAGTCGGAAGTCCAGAGTTTGTTCAGGCACCAGCCTATGTGTATGCAGCCTTCTTTTCGCTACCCATGAAAGTGGCAGAGATGAATGGGACAATGACAGATACAGAACTGGATTCAATTATTTGTATGGTGCTGAACGCAATGAAAGTGCGTTAAAGATAGGCAGGAGCGCAGAAATGCGCTTTTTAATAAAATATAAAAAGACCGAACGTTCGGTCATCAGAGGAGCCTTGACAATGCAAAATGAAAAAAGAGTGGTATTAATTACAGGAGCTTCATCGGGCATGGGTCACGCAAGTGCAAAGTATTTCCATGAACACGGCTGGATCGTTTATGCGGGAGCCAGGCGTACCGAACGTATGAAAGATCTGCAGGAACTTGGCGTTCACGTCTATCGATTGGATGTGACGGATCATGAATCCAATCAATACTTTGTTGAAGCGGCGATTAAAGAACAGGGAAGAATTGATGTACTCATTAATAATGCGGGATACGGAGAATACGGTCCACTCGAAGAAATTAGCCTTGATAACGCCAAGCATCAATTTGATGTGAATGTGTTTGCGGCCAGTGAATTGACTCAGCTCGTTTTGCCGCTAATGCGAAAACAGACTTTTGGACGGATTATCAATGTGACATCAATTGGAGAAAATGTATTTATGCCTCTTGGCGGATGGTACCATGCAACCAAAGCGGCGCTTGGGATGTGGTCCGATGTGCTTGATATGGAAATCCGGCCATTCGGCCTTCGAAGCATCGTGATTCAACCCGGAGGAACCCAATCCGAGTGGGGCGAAATAGCGATGCAAAACGCTGAGCATAATTTAAAGACGGATTCCCCATATAAGAAACTGGTGCTGGCGATCAAGAATGCCTTCTCCTCATTCAAGATATCAGCAACTTCCGATGATCTGGCGAAAATTTTCTACAAAGCTGCGACAGACGCAAAACCTTCAAGAAGATATTATCACTCATTAACGGATAGAATGGCGGTACGGATTGCACGAAACCATCCATCCCTTTGGCGTCTGGGAATGGGGTTCATCGTGAATCGGCTGAACAAGTAAAAGGCATTTCGAAGAATGATTCATAATCTTGAAGTTTTATCTTCGAAACGGATCAGTAGATTGAACGACTGGACAGTCAGGCTGATGCGACTTGCGGCTGTTACAGCCAAATCATTGCAATCAATGTCCATCTGATCATTCATCTGCGTACAAAAAAGGAAATGAGCAAAGTAGACGCTAATTGGGAACGCATCCCGGAGATTAAGAAACTTCGTGACCAGGGTGGCACCAGATACACTTTTGGCAATCAATGGCGATGTCCCTGACCGTCAAACCGTCCCTGTTTAGATAATGACCAAAGTGGTGTCTGAGCAGTTTACTCAGTTAGATGTATCCGCTCGGAAGGGCAACGCAAAAACCCGGTCGTATCATCAATCTTTTTCTGCATCTGGCTTAATCATTCAAAATACTAGGCTATATTTTGAAAAGAAGTACTCAAGGAGAGGGGCATATACATGAGTGTAATAACTTTATGCGGTTCTACAAAATTCAAGAATCAATTTGAACAGATGAATGTATTTCTGTCACTTCAAGGAAATATAGTTATTAGCTTGGCCTTCTTCGAACAAAGCGATGGTTTTGAAATGACACAAGAACAAGCTGAACTTCTTGGTGATTTGCATTTTAAGAAGATTGATATTTCCGATGAGATATTCGTTATCGATGTTGGCGGCTACATAGGAAACAGTACAAGAAAAGAAATAGAGTATGCCGAAAAGAATGGAAAAGTAATACGGTACTACTCTAGTTTTGATGAGATACCGCACAAACACCAACCGATGTAGGAACAGGCGCTTGAAATGATTGCGGGAACAATCAAACCCGCACAGTACAAGACGTGGTTCAATCAAACATCGGCTACTTACGATGGTGATACGTTCATTATTAATTGTCCAAATGACTTCTCGAAGGAATGGCTTTATTCTCAGTATTCTAATATAATCCTTAAAGCCGTAGAGCAGGTAACTGGGAATGATAAAGTAAAAATCGGTTACCGATCGTTCCAGCGTCCTGCCAATACTTTTGATAAATCTCGTGTAATTCTGATTGACAAATAATCGAATAAAACCGTGACTGTATATTAATTGCTGCCAAAGGGATCAGAGAGGCATGGCATCTTTTTTGCACACTCAAGGTAGCGAATGGTAGTATAGTGATGCATCATGAAAGAATTTCAAACACAGTACCCTGGTTCGAATCATTCACATTCATAGAGCCATAGACTCCTAAATAGAGTTTGGTTTGATCCAGATTCGTTCCCAAACTGACATAGAAAGCGGATTGAGACCCAAAATTATAATCGGTTTCAATAACACTAAAATCGCTTAGTTTATGATTAGCTCTTACCCTTGTATAGGCTAAAACCCCTCTAACTGGAGGTTGAGATCCTTCATTCCTGGCAATATCGGTAAACACAACACTTCCAGTTAAATCGGGGATTCCATGGCCCATGTAAGCTTGGACTCCAGTGAGTGCAGTTCCTCCAAACTTATCGGGCCTGGGATCTTGATGAAAATAACTGGTTAGAGGTTGAGCGCGCAGCACTGAAGTTTTTATTGCATCATTGTAATAGGCAATGACTTTCTCATCCAAGGCCGGATTTGCCGAACAGCTATTTATTATCGAAGTAGGGAAAGCACCTTCCCATCCACGCCAGCCAAAGTTAATCAATCCTTCTTGGTCAGCCTGAGAATTCATTAAAGAAGCTTGAATAAGCTGAGTAACCGGTAGGGCTTGATAATCAACGAACGAATAAATTGACTCTGCCAGATCCTGTCCGACAATGCCCACATATTTGATATACTGATTATAAAATTTTTGAAATGAGATGCCGGGTATATTGCGGACGCCTTTGGCCATTACCGCAAGCGTTTCTTGAATCTGTGCGGGAAGTTCATTGAAACGTGTGACTACGGGTGAATCATTGATAAACGTATTCTTATCGACGTCAATTTCAATGATTTTACCGGCAATTTCCATATCATTCTGACTTAAATTAAACGGATCATAGCCCATTCCACCATCTCCGGTTGTTAAAACAAGTTTTCCCGTTTCAGGTGAAAAGTTTAAGCTATTGACACCATTATGATTAAAAAATGGCCGCCTTAAATTAAGTAATGTTCGCCTCTTTTGAGGTTGGCCATTCGGTTGTAAGATCCATTCTTCAACGGTATCAATATGATCATAAAGAATTTCTCGATCGATCCATTTTAAGTTTAAGGTTCCGGGGTCACACGGGTTTGGCTTAAAAAATTCAGGAAGAACAGCCGGTTCTTGTCTTGCGGCTTCTGGTTTACTAAGCGCGCCTGGACCCTGAGTTCCGGTTACTGAATAATGGAGATAAAACAGACCGTTATATTGAAACTTGGGATGAAACGCCATCCCTATCAATCCACGTTCATCATACTTGCCGCCAGAAGCACCTAATTTTAGGATTCGTGGGCGAATATCTAAAAAATTTCCTATAAACCCGTTTCTAATGTAATAGATCTCTCCTGACTGGGTTGCAACAAATAGTGTTTCAGTTGAGTCACCCGGAAGTATCGTTGTCTTTAAAACAGTGGGTAAATTTAGATTGCTGACGATGGGCTGCAAACTAACTTTTGTCAACTCGCTTTACCTTCCTTATTTATCGTTTTTGTTTTAAAGCATATGGTTAGAACGGTTCCATTAGTATTAAGTTGAGGTCATGTGGATTGATTATTTGCAAATTGCAAATATATGACCTATAATGAATTTAGGTTACGAGGAGGAATAAAAATGGAAAACCTTAGAGAACTCTTTCAAATTATGATCAGGCGCTTCGGCTTTCTGGATAAATACTGTTGCTCAACAGATGAGTACAATATTTCTCTTGTTCAGAGTCATATCCTTTACGAAGTTGATCGTAGACCGGGACAGTCGATACAAACCATTTCCGAAACGCTGGGCATGGAAATGTCGACCTTCAGCCGACAAATTCAGACGCTTGTTAAAATGGATCTGGTAAAAAAATCGCCAAGCCCGGAAGACGGAAGGGTGTTTGTGCTGCGTCTGACCGAAGAAGGGAAAGGGGTAGCCAGACAAATTGACCAACAAATGAATGCTTTTTTGGATGATGTGTTTTCTCATATGAGCTCTTTTGAAAAAGAGACGGTTATTCGGTCCATCCAATTACTTAATGCATCAATGGCCCAGTCGGACGGATGTTGTTCCTGTAAAACAGAGATATCTTTGGCAACAAAAGAATCATGAGGCTCTTAGTTCTGACAAAGGGAGGCTTTTGACCTATATTTGCAAAATACAAATTTATTGGAGCGATTCAAGATGTTTGGGAGTATTTTTCAAAGCTTTTTATCCATTACTTTTGAGCTAACCTTATTGTTTATCGGCATTTCTTTTCTCATTAGTTTGATTCAGGGATTGATTCCTTATAAAAAAATCAATCGATATTTAAGTGGAAAAAACACGGCTTTAGGGATTCTAGCGGCTCTGCTCCTGGCCTTCATCACTCCTTTTTGCTCCTGCTCTACTGTCCCTGTTATTGTGAATCTTCTAAAAGAAAAAATCCGTTTTGGGATTGTTATGGTTTTCCTGTTCTCTTCTCCGGTTCTGGATCCGACGATTATCACCTTGATGGGGGCTTTGTTAGGCGTTAAGGTTGCGGTTGCCTATACGGTGATTACATCGATATTGTCAACGATCATTGGCCTACTTCTCGAAAAACTTGGCTTCGAAAAATCGGTAAAGCAGGTCATCATGACAGGATATGAAGAAAACGCACAAAAATTCAGTTTGAAAAGGGCCCTTCAAGAAACTCTTGAATTGATGAAAACCGTTTATCCCTACTTGATTATCGGAGCGGCAATCGGAGCGGTTATCCATGGAGCGGTTCCCACCGAATGGATCTCCACAACCTTTGGAGGAAATCAATGGTGGATTGTTCCGGTCGCAGCCATCATTGGCATTCCACTGTACATTCGATTATCCATGATGATTCCAATGTCACAGATTTTGATTGTTAAGGGCATGGCCGTTGCTCCTGTCATGGCCTTAATGATCAGCTCGGCTGGTGCAAGTTTACCGGAGTTGACGCTGCTCAATTCCATTTTCCAAAAGAGATTGGTCGCAGCCTTTGTCGTTTCGGTCTTTGCCATGTCCACTCTTTCAGGATTTCTGTTTTATCTGATTTAGAAGATGATCCATCGTATGAACCGACCACTTTATTTAAAGGAGGTGAGGGCCATGAAGTTATTTGGAAAAAAGAAGGACCAGTCCTGCTGCACCATCAAGATTGAGGAAGTTAAAACGGACAATCAGAAAACGTCGTCTTGCTGCTCTTCTGCAAAGACAGCAAAGGAAACAAAAAGTGTAAAATAAGCATTAAATGGATGCATGGGATGGGGTCCCCGGTGCATCCTACTTTTATTTTTCGATTGGGGAGAAGTGAGGCTAAGAATGAACATCAATCAAGTGAGCTATCAAATGGATTTTATGAAAGCTTCGGACTGGGAGCAGGTCAAAAAGATTTATCTGGATGGCATTAAAACGGGATTAGCAACCTTTCAAGACGCGGCTCCGGAATGGGATGAATGGGATCAAAGCCATGTGAAGGCGTGCCGGATTGTGGCACGTTCAGAAGATTCCATATTGGGATGGGCTGCATTAAGCCCAACTTCGAGCCGTTGTTGTTATAAAGGCATTGGGGAAGTCAGTATTTATATTAGCAATGTATGCAAGGGGCAAGGGGTTGGAACAGCACTTTTAAAACACTTGATTCGTGAATCAGAAGACAATGGTTTTTGGACCTTGCAGTCTGCAATCACCAGAGAAAACAAAACAAGCTTAGCATTGCATGCAAAGTGTGGATTCAGGGAAATTGGGTTTAGAGAAAAGATTGCTCAAATGCCTGATGGAACATGGCATGACGTGATTCTAGTGGAACGCAGGAGTCATGTTGTTGGAATATAATCAACTAAAAAAAATAGCCGACTTTTTTAAGTCGGCTATTGATCTATAAAATTATGGCTTAAAGGCTTGAATCGCTGACGATCCAGCACACTTTTCAATATTTGCTTTTGGGAATCCATTCAGCGATTGAAGCGATTAAGATTTCTGGCGCAGCATACTTTTGATCGCTTCTTTATAATCACCACGAAGGGCTACGATAAAAAGGATGATTCCCAGTGGGACGAGCGCGACATATTGGATTAAATGAAGCAGCAGTCCCGCAGTCAGCGCTTCACTTTGCAAGATACCCAGTCCTGCGAGCCCGATAATGACGCCATCTTCAAAGAGGCCGATCGCACCGGGCGAGGAGGGTACCAGTCCGACTAGGTTTGTTGCTGCGAATACGGCGAGCGACATGCGGAAGGAGGCACCAATGCCGAATCCGCACGCGGCAAGGCCCACCCATGTCGCAAGAAGCAATAGCACGTACGAAAAAGTCACCCAGAGCATCATTTTCAGCAGGTGGATATTTAGAAATTCATTAAAATAACTGCGGAACCGTGGCACAAAATAAAGAATGGCCAGGAGCAATACGATAAGTGCAATACATAGAAAGAAAAGAATCCATAACGCACTAACTAGTCTGTGGTCTTTAAATCCCGAAAAGGGGACAGCGAATAGCGAGATCGCCATCATCGCAATAAAATCGGCAAATGCCGGTATCATAACCAATTTGGTCCGTCGCAGCGCGTGATAATCACTTGGGAAAAAAGCGAAGCGCAGTCCGTCCCCGATATGAAGAGGCAGGATCATGTTTGCGGCGTGGCCGATGACAACGATTTGCAGCGCATTCAGGCGATTTATATTCGGGTCAATGCCAAAAGTATACCCCAGAGCCCGAATATAATTGGCATAGATCGTGATAATGATTGAAACGATGACCAGAATCCAATTCATATTCGAATTTAATAAGGTGTCCAGATTCAGGCGTTTGAGTGTCTTGAATGAATAATAGATAACGATTATCGTGATGACAATCCCTAAGAGTAACTTGACTTTGATTTTGGCTGACATGGAACTGCTCCCTGTTGAACCTTTTTTTCTGTTTATTAACTATGATACATAAATGAAGACGTATGTATGAGAAGGATCAGGCGAGAAAAAGTCTCTTTCATGCCTTCTCTGAATTGATAAAAGAGAAGCGGAAAATTCACGCGATGGGCTGATCTTGAGATGTATGGGTTTCTTTAGCCGTTTGGATGAGCAATTGAGCGATCGCATGTGCAGACTCCGGTTTCCGGAACAAATATTGACTTTTAGAAATTTGCATTAATTTTTCACCATGATTTGCAAATAAAGCTGAGATCATGTTCGGAAGGCTGCTAATGTCTCTGCAATAAAGTCCTAACTGGTGTTTTAAGACAAACTGAGGGTTCTTCGCTTCTTGTCCCCTCAATGCACCGGTCACGATGATAGGTCGGCACAGGTTCACCGCCTCCATTAATACATTGGGACTTGCTCTCAAGATCAAAAGATCTGCCTCCATCATACGTTTTTCCACTTCCCTGATGAATCCGTAAATGGAGACTCTTTTTCCAACGTAAGGTGACAAAGCCTTCTCCAAAAATTTTTTTAAAGACGTGTTATGACCGGCAATAATCGTGATGCGGATCTTTTCATCATTTAATAATGTTTGCGCGATCTTGAGAATTTGAGCCGATCCCTGGCTGCCGCTCATCAGAAGGACGGAGATATTTTTTTCGTTTTCACGCCAATGAAGCGGCTTGGGAAGATGTACATCACAGAATTTACGGCGCACCGGGAAACCGGTCAAAAACAATTGATCGTTTGTCATGCCCGCATGCAACATGATTTGTTTTACCTCTTCTGACGGACAAATGATATATTTTGCCCGCTTGTCTGCCCAGAGATCCGTGACATTGTCCAGATCCGCAATCAATGAAATGACCGGAATATCCAGATCTGCACGGTCTAATACGTTTATAACCGAACCGACGAAAAGGTTATGGACGGATACGATCAAATCCGGATGAAAGGCATCGATTTGTTTTAATAAAGACTTTCTAATATTTTGCCCGACCATCCAATTGACAAGGGCTTTAAATGGGTTGCCTAATTGATAGATGAATCCCCAAAATAGAGGGAATTTTACAGCAAAAGAGTCATAACTGCGGCTGGAAGACCGGAGAAACCAGTTGCCAAGATCGAAACCATCAATAATGGAGAACTGAATATCCGGAGAAAGCAGTAAGAGCTGCTCGCTTAGCGCTTCTATAATGCTCTTATGCCCACTCCCTGTATGTTCTGATGAAAGAAACAGGATGCGATACACAGCAAGAATTCTCCTTTATACATCTTTATGAAGTCTTTTCAAATCATTGTTGATCGTTCCTTTTATCGTTGCCCTTTTATTGGCAAGAAGGTTTAAAATCCGTGGCCGATTATAGCGCTGTATGATGATATACGGGAGATTGAATACTACAGCGATGAAGATCATGAGAAGCGACATGCCCATACTATTCCATACTGAAAAAATCAGCGAGCTGAAAATAATGCACCAATGGACAAGCTCAGCGCGGCAGGTTTCCAAAGCGAATCGGACTAAATAATCCGGACTGTATTGCATCATTTGTTTTTTCGAAAAAAGGAAGGATAAAAAATCGCTGAGCTCCGGTAATTGATTCTTCCACTTTTTTACGCCAAAATACCACTGATAAATTTGTCCGTTTTTTTCCCAATGCGTCACTCTGAAAAACCAGCTGTCATAATGGAATAGGGAAATGGGCAACTTTATCGAAATCAGTGTATTTATAATAGAGAGGATCAAAAAAACAATCAAATTATTAAAAAGTAATATAGGTTTCAAAACGCCTGTCTCTCCCTTCTATTTCAAAAATAAAAAAAATGAAAGGCAACGTATGCGCGTCGGGATCATGATTTAAAAATCAATTGATTTCGTACAACTGTTTACAGAAGCAGTGAATCCACGAAGGGCAGGGGGTTAACTATAGTATAGGGCAAGTATTATTCCGGAGAAATGGTTACACTGGCTCAATTGTCTGATCTGCTTCTATGTAAAACCTGTGGTATTTGTACTGCTGATCCATACAGGTTATACGAAAAATGTTGTCTGACAACGTCATCTGTCAAATCATGGCATAAATGATATCCACTTTTACACTATAAGTTATTTGTTATAGATATTCAATTTTGATCGATTTTTAAAGAAAGTCATCATTTTACATTTCGGGAGGTTACCAATGATGGAAATTTGGGACGTGTATGATCAAGACAGAGCTTTAGTCCACAAAACAATGCGTCGGGGCGACCCATTCGAGTCCGGGGCCTATCATTTGGTCGTTCACCTATGTATTTTTAATGCGGCCGGCGAACTGCTGATTCAGCAAAGACAGCCATTCAAAAGCGGGTGGTCAGGCATGTGGGATGTTACCGTCGGGGGCAGCACCGTATCCGGTGAGACGAGCCATTCAGCGGCTGAACGCGAAGCTTTTGAAGAGCTCGGATATAAGATTGACCTGGCCCATGTCCGCCCGTCGCTGACCGTGAATTTTGAAAATGGCTTTGATGATTTTTATCTTGTGGAAGACGATGTAGCTATCAGCGGCTTGAAGCTGCAATACGAAGAAGTACGGCAAGTCAAATGGGCCCCAAAAAGCGATATCTTTTCGATGATTGACAGTCAGGAATTTATACCGTATCACAAAAGCCTGATCGAATTACTGTTCGACATGCGAAAGCAGACGGGTGCACATCGCAGTGAAAAGCGGTGAAGTTCGTTTCAGAATTAGGCTCAACGTCTGGAGCTCGTAAATTTAATTGTTTGCCAATCAAATGTAAGGGATCACGAATTCATCTCGTGCCCCTTTTTACTCCAGACGGTCGCTTTCCACGAACCTGGCTTGTGGTTCTCACAGGAGACTCGTGCTTTCCGCTTCAATCAGCAAAAAACAAGATTGAATTTTAACAAGGCAAAAAAAGGGCTCATTCGTGAACAGCCTGCGTTCTTCACGAATGAGCCCTGATGCAGGTCCAAACTTTATTGATTTTTCGCCAAATTTTCCAGTGCCCAATAATTTGGTTTTCCGCTACCGAGAAGCGGGACCTCTTCCACATATTTAATGTCAGAGGGCATATACAATAATGACATTTTTTTGTTCTTGATAAACTTTTTAAAATCTCTGGCTGAAATCTTGGGCTTTGTGGTAAACATGACGATCTGTTCACCTTTTCGCGTGTCAGGTATGGCAACGGCAAAAAAGGCGGACTCGCCATAGCACTCTAAAGCGAGTTCCTCAACTTTATTCAGTGAGATCATTTCTCCGGCTATTTTCGCAAACCGCTTCAGACGACCGATGATCCGAATGTACCCATCTTTGTCGATTTCCGCGATATCGCCGGTATTGTACCATTCACCGCAAGGCACAAACCCTTTTCCGTGAATGAGATAGCCTTTCATGACATTGGGGCCTTTGAGCAACAGATTTCCGCCTTCCTGAACGCCTTCCACTTTGGCAATCTTCGCTTCCATTAACGGGATCAGCCGGCCTACCGTTCCCTCTTTGTGGTGTTCATGCGTATTGAGCGAAATTATCGGCGACGTCTCCGTTGCTCCGTAGCCCTGAAGAATGTTAATCCCAAACTTGTCGTGATAAACTTCCAAAACGTCTTTCTGCAGCTTTTCTCCACCGGCAACGACAATTCTTAGCGTCTGGAACTGCTCTTTCGTGGCGAATTTAGCGTAATTCTCAAAGAAAGTGTTTGTGGCCACAAAAAGTGTGCTCTTATCCTTTTCAATCGCCTTTGGGATCTCTTTATAGTGAAGTGGCGATGGATATAGGAACACTTTAGTATTTGTAACCAGTGGAAGTATGGCCCCCACAGTCATACCAAACGAATGAAAAAGAGGCAGCGGGTTGAATATCCGATCAGTGTCCCAGATTTCGATATGAGCAAATACTTGCTTGATATCGGCGTAAATATTCCGATGGGTCAGAATAACGCCCTTGGGTTTCGATTCCGTTCCGGAGGTAAATAAGACAACCTGCGACGAGTCTCTTTTTTTGAAACGCGATACCCGCGATTCAATAAGCCCGGACAGTTTGTGAAGGGTAGAGATACCGTCCCGTAAATCCTCCAGGTAAATAACTTTAACCTGTTTTTCCATCTCTTCAACGGTATAGCCGAGATCAGCCACCTTCACAAATTCCCGTGATGTGATCACCGTCTTCAGGGAAGCCGTCTCAATACAATCGATGATATTCTGCGTTCCCATCGAAAAATTTAAAATGCACGGCTGCTGCTCATTTTTAAACAAAGAAAACAGCACGATGACATGCGCGACCACGTTCGGTAAAAAAAGACCGACTCTTTCTTCATTCTTCACGACTTCATGAATCTTTTTACTCATAATATTTACAGCGATTAAAAACCGGTTATAGGTTAATGAACTATTCACATCCTCGATAATCACTTTTTTCGGATGCGCCTTAGCCTGCTTCACCATTTCATCAAATAAATTCACATCGTCCGGTAATTGTAATACCAAAACTTTCACTCCCAATTAAAAATATTCAGTTCTTGTTTATATCATTAATAGATTAAAAAAGCAAGGGCAAGATGGATGGAATTACCAAAATAACACATATACATTATGATTGATACTAAACCACCATTGAGAATACGAAAAAAACATGAAAAATGTTCCATTAATGTGTGCTAGTGATTTACTCAACTTGTGCAGTTTAATCAAGGTAGTAGGCTTTGATATAACTGTACGGACACGCAAACTATTGCTAGATTTAATGTGCCACCATCTTTTTGATTTCCTGTAAGCCGTCTAAAAGCATCCTTTAGACTGTTGATAAAACGTGTGAGTGGACTTCAAAGTCTAATTGACATTCCATTATTGAGTTCATAGAACAATGCCACAGCGTGTCTGACCATCTGGATTGCATAGGTTCTGCTAGGCAAAAAGATAGACCCCATATGGTAATTTAGCATATCAGCTAAAATATTATCGCAATAGTGAAATACTTCATGAATATAATGGTGTAAATATTTTTGCAGTATGTATAATGAAAATTAATAAAACGTTTGAGATGGGGAGACTATTTCTATGAGTAAAATCATGAGAGGTGCAGAACCAAAGAACTATGTAGGCAACTCGGTGGGCGTACTGGTACTACATGGATTTTCTGGGACACCGCAGAGTGTTCGTCCCTTAGCTGAAGACCTGGCTGCGAGAGGATATACAGTGAGTATGCCACTGCTAAAGGGACACGGCCGAACCCCGGAAGAAATGGAACAAAGCAGCTATCAGGAATGGATCAAAAGCTGTGTGAACGGGTTGAATTGGCTTAAAGAGCATACCCGAAATCAGTACGTTTTCGGCCTTTCAATGGGCGGAACGCTGGCCTTGTATCTCGCAGAAAATTATCAGGTGAGTGGATTAATTTTATTAAACGCCTGTTACTCCAGACTTGGAATGTTCAACATGTACGAAGATCTTCACCAGCGAGGTATTGCCTTTGCCGAGAATGACGGATCGGATATAAAAAAACCCGGCGTTAAGGAAGTGGCATACAGCAAGATCCCTGTCCGTTCAGGCTTTGAATTTAGAAAGCTGGTAGATATTGTACAATTGGGAAGTTCAAAAGTAGATGTGCCAGTCATGATTTTCTCAACTGTTCAGGATCACGTCGTTAATTTTAGAAGCGGGACGGATATCTTCACAGCTATTTCTTCAAGAGAAAAATACTTCTACACTCTAACAGAGAGCGGCCATGTGGGCTTGCTGGATTTTGATGCAGAGACTATCAAACGGATCACAGCTGAATTTATTGCGGATCAGGTTAGTCATGTGGGGTGATTATTCGGATTTTAGAAATACTATTTACCATAGTGAATAAATTTTTAAAATCATGTCAGAATATATGACAATTTGTGTTAAAAATATTGATCTTGGAATTAATGTTTGGTAGAATGATAACCGTTAAGTTGTCAGTAAGTTTAAAACATTTAAAACATAACGACATGATGAAAAATATCAGCTTTGGAGGTGCTTTAAGTTGTTAAATAGAACTTCATGAACTCAGTGCAGATTATTTTTTTTACTTCAACTGGTTATGACGACATTACCTCATAGTATAAACATCTTTTTATTTAGAAAGGTGAAAAATTGATGGATTCAGTAGGAATTGTTGGCAACTTTAACCTCGATGTGGTGATTAGCAGTGTTGACCATTTGCCAGATTGGGACGAAGAAGTAATGGCGGACAGCTATGAAAGGCGGGTTGCTGGAACCGCAGGCTACATGGGAATGGCACTTAATGCTTTGAAAGTTCCCTCAGTTATTATTTCAAGCATAGGAGATGATGGGAATGGAAAATATTTGATTGATCAATTAAACTCACATGAGATTTCAACTAATGGTCTAGTCTCCATTCCTAATAGCATGACACCAACGAGCTTTGTGATAGTAAATGAATTGGGTGATCGGGGAATTGTCTCCGTGACCGGAGCACATAATAAATTCAGCATGGAGATCTATCAAACAAAAAAAGAATTGTTAAATTCCTGCCGTGAAATTGTAATTTGCGGAAATTATCTGCTTCCTGGCTTTTCAGTGTTTGATGCAGTTAAAGTAGCTAAAGAACAAAAAGCAAATGGAAAATTGATTTATTTTGATCCTTCATGGGATCCGAATGGATGGAAGGAGGTGACCCGACAGGGAACTTTGAATCTTCTTAAATATATTGATGTATTTCTACTTAATGAAACCGAGCTGTACCATTTAACACAACTAAATAATTTGAATGCGTCATTGAAATATCTTGGTAAGTTCTGTAATGAAATTATTGTAAAACTCGGGGAAAAAGGATCTGCTGCGCTGGTCAACGAAAAAATATTTACAGTTCCAGCTTTTAAAGTATCTGCAATCGATACAATCGGAGCAGGAGATATTTTTGACATGGGGTATTTATACGCTGCAAGGAAGAAGATGTCCGTGAATCAACGCCTTGAGTTTGCGGGCAAAATGGCTTCATTAGTTATCTCCCAAAAGACAAGAGAAAGTTATCCGGGAATAAAACAAATCAAGAGTTTGTCGGATCATAATTAAGTCATCCATAATGGAGGGATTCATAGTGAAAGGCTATAGAAAAACCGCATTTCTTCTTGCTGTTATTTTTGCTATTACGATGCTCGTTTCTGCCTGTGGTAACTCCTCAACCGGTAATAGTTCCAGTACCTCGGGACAGACTATAAATGTACTGTTGCCGCCTTGGGGAAACTTCCCGAAGAGTATGCTAGCACAATTTAAAAAAGAAACAGGAATCACAGTACATCTAACTACAATGTCCTGGGATGATATTCATGACAAGATTGTCACAAGTTCTGCAGCAGGGGTTGCTCCAGCGGATGTAACAGAGTTCGATTGGTCATGGATCGGCCAATTTGGTCAAGCAGGCTGGTATGAACCCTTGAATAAATATTTTAGCAGCAGTGTCATTAATGATACTAAAACGATGCCAATATTTAAATATAAGGGTAACTATTTAGCGATGCCTTACTCGAATGATTTTCGTGTTACTTATATCAATAAAAGCATTTTTAATAAAGCAGGTATAACCAAGATGCCGACGACACCGGAAGAATTAATGAATGATGCGGTTCAGGTGAAGAATAAAGGTGTATTTAAGTATCCAATAGGACTGCCACTCTCAGCAACAGAGGGGACGGCTACACCATGGTACTTACTGACAAAATCTTTTGGTGGGGATTTGTTTGATAGTAACTTTAAACCGGAATTTACAGATAAGAATTCAGCCGGGTATAAAGCAATGGCATTTATTATCAGTGGTTTAAAACAGCAAAAAATCATTGATCCGGCGGCTGTCAGTTTGAAAGACACTGATGTGATCAGCAATTTCCAGCATGGTAAAACAGCAGTCGACCTTGCTGGTTGGGTTGGGAACATGTCACTCTATCAAAATAAAGCTAAATCTACTGTTGCAAATAGTGCGGTCATGATTCCAACACCTGGTGAAAATGGAAAATCACGTACTTTTGGACTTCCAGAAGGATTAGGTATACCGAAGGCTTCGACACATAAAGAGGCTGCGGCGAAATTCATTCAATGGATTATTCAACCAAAACAGTTAACTGAAATTTATTCCAGCCTGGGTCTACTTCCAAACCGCCAGAGTGTATTACAAGAGCTAGATAAGGAAGGAAAACTAAGTGGTGGTAAGACAGTAATCAAAGTGATGCCTACAGTTGAACCACTTTTCAAGCAAGGAGCTCCTTCATGGTACTTGAAATTCAGCACGGATGTTTCAACGACTATTAATCAGATGGCTTCAGGATCTATGTCAATTGATGCAGGATTAAAACATATTGCCGACAATGTGAATCAGATTAATAAGAATAATTAAGAGAAAGATGGATATTTAAGGAAGGGCCACTGTCCAATCCATGCCCTCCTTTATTTTTTACCCCTGATCACCATGACTATCAGTAGGCTGATGGTCTTAAACATACTCAGTAAGCAAAAACGGCTATTTCTTCATAAAGGAGTTACAGAAATGTTGCTGAAAAAGTATATTTTTCCTTACTTACTTATTCTGCCACTGATTATTATCATGATAGGTCTGGTTTTCTACCCGGTACTAGTGACATTTACAGACAGCTTTAAATCAATGAGCTTGTTAAATCCAGGTGATGAAAGATTTATTTGGTTATCAAATTATTATACTTTATTGCATGATCCGACCGTGCTCCGAACATTGGAAAACACTTTTTTTTATTTCTTACTTGCGATTGTTGGTGAATTAATTGGTGGTCTGTTCATTGCAATGGTACTAAACAGAAAATTCCGTGGAAGAGGGCTTGTTCTTGCAGCAGTGATTATTCCGTGGTCGTTGCCACCAGTTGTTAACGGAATTATATGGAAGTGGATTTATGATCCGAGTACGGGAGTTTTGAATGATATCCTTATGAATTTCCACATCATTCAATCAAATCAGATATGGTTGGGTAATTCAACTCTTGCTCTGCTGTGTGTCACTCTGGTTCATATATGGAAAATGATACCTTTGACAGCAGTGATTTTGTTAGCTACTTTACAAACTATCCCAAAGGATCTATATGAGGCAGCAAGGATGGACGGTTCATCACCTATTAATATTTTCCGCTTTATCACTTTGCCTTTTCTAAAACCGGCTATTGTTATTTCTTTAACACAGTCTACAATAGCTGCAATTAATATCTTTGATGAAATTTACGTATTGACCGGAACCAACTTGGGTACGCGGTCTGTTTTACTTCAAAACTATTTAATCGCCTTTCAACAATTAAATCTAGGACAAGGCATGGCGCTATCATTAATGATTACACTAATCACCGTATTAATAAGCATTGTCTATGTCCTGTGGCTTAGAATAGGGAAGGGTGAGAAGATGTGAAACGTAAAATAGGGATTTTTATTTCTATTTTATTAATACTTTTTTGGTCATTGGCACCAGTATATTGGGCACTTCGAACCAGTCTAATGTCTTCAAGCAGCCTTATACAAAAGCCTCTTAAATATTTACCATATCCAATAAATATTGAAAATTACAGTCAACTGCTGGGATTTAACAGCAGTCAGAGTATATGGCCACAATTTGAGAGTGCAATGCTCAATAGTATCATTTCTGCGACAGGGACGACCCTTATCGTTATTGTGATCGCAATACTTGCGGGATACGCCTTCGGAAGGCTAGAATTTGTTGGTAAAAACATCATATTTGTTTCTGTGTTAGTTACCATGGCGCTACCAGCCTATGCAGTGATGATCCCTCTTTATAAAATTATTATCAGTCTGCATCTTATTGATACACAGACTGGTATAATACTAATTTACACATCTGCCTTTGCCCCCTTAGCTGTGTGGTTGATGCGAAGTTTCTTTATGACAATTCCTAAAGATCTTGAAGAGTCTGCGATGGTTGACGGTGCTTCAAGATTCAGGGCACTTTGTACGATACTTCCTATGGCAGCACCCGGGTTAATTGCAGTTGCGCTATTGACATTCCTTAATTCATGGAGTCAGTTTGCGATCCCACTGGTTTTTGCACCGACCAATGCTAAACCACTAACTATTTTAATCACTGAGTTCCAGGGAAAAAGCTTTATAAATTATGGGTTAATGACAGCTGCTGGAATTGTGACAATTATTCCGCCTATATTAATTGTTTTATTCCTCAATAGGTATTTGATTTCAGGTCTGACAGCGGGCTCAGTTAAAGGCTAATAAATATTAGAAACTTACTTTACAAAATAATATGAAAACTTTAAAATTACGTTAGTAAATTACAACGGAGGTTTATGTGGTGTTAAATGCAGGGATACATGCATCCAATAATATAGATAGGAAGACTGGAATCCCATTATATCTTCAACTTATGGACATTATAACAAGGGATATAAACAACCATGTTTATAGACCTGGTGATCAGTTGCCTTCTGAAAGGGAATTCTGTAGTACCTATGAACTAAGCAGAATAACTGTTCGCCAGGCCTTACAAGAGTTAGAGAGAGAGGGATATATTAACAAAAAGCATGGCAAGGGAACTTTTGTAACGAAAGAAATTTTTCAGCAAAACCTTATTAATCTGTACAGTTTCACTGATGAAATGAAACGAATTGGAAAAAAGCCAAGTACGAAAGTAACTAGCTTTGAGATCATTCCTGCAAATGATAACATTGCTCGGCGGATGAAATTAACAGGACATAAGCAGGTTATAAAAGCAAAGCGTCTCAGAATAGCGGATGATGAGCCCCTTATGTATGAAACAAGTTACCTTCCAAGGGATGTCTTCATTAATCTGACAAAAGAGCAACTTGAAAAACAAGCAATGTATGAGATATTCCAACAGGATTATCATATTGGGGTAACTAAGGCTATTGAGGATTTCACTGCAACGACTATGGAAAAATCCGAAGCTGATTTTCTTCATGAGGAAGCTGGTTCTCCTGCTATTCTGATAAAACGTTATGGTTATTATAATGACCAGATTATTGAATACACTACAAGTATAGTTTCAAGTCTAAAGTTCCATTACAGAGTAGAGATTAGTAAGTAGGTTATTTATTTATACAGCTGGTAATAACGACATTACCACTTAAACAGGGAGTGGAGGACTATTGTTCAATCTTTCAGAAACGGAAATTAATACCAAAAAAGCCAGATATACGATTCACGAAATTCAGCAACAGCCAGAACTTTGGGAAGAATTATTTATGTCAATAAAAACAAACAGGAAAAATATTGATCATTTTTTGCAAAATCTGATAGACCGATTTCAATCAATCAGGGTTATATTTACGGGAGCAGGTACTTCTGAATTTGCAGGAAATGTGATTACACCTTTATTAAGAAAAAATTCACACATACCACATTTATCTTATGAATCAATACCGACCACTGATATCGTTTCTGATCCATTATCATTTCTGCTTAAGGATGTACCAACGGTTATTGTCTCCTTTGCTCGTTCAGGAGACAGTCCAGAAAGCGTCGCAGCGGTAAATCTTGCAAGAAAAATAATAAGAAATTGCTTTTTTATTACTATTACCTGTAACGCCAAAGGATCACTTGCTAGACTTATGGAAAAAGACGATAAGTGTTTAACCATTATCATGCCTGAAAAATCGAATGATAAAGGTTTTGCAATGACAAGCAGTTTTACATGCATGCTTTATGCGGCTTATTTGGTCTTTATACCTGAGATGACGGAAACTACTAATAGAAATTTGATTAATACTGCTATCAAATTTATTAAAACTTGTGAAAAAAGCGTAATAAGACTTGAAAAGTTTAAATTTAAACGAGTTATTTACCTTGGATCCGGGGCACTTGGAAAACTCACTCAGGAGGCGGCATTAAAGTGCTTGGAACTGAATGCCGGCAAAATAGATACCTACCATGACAGTTCGATGGGGTTTAGGCATGGCCCGAAGTCACTGCAGTCGGATGAGACGCTGATTATTCTATTTGGGTCATCCGATTCTTATACAAAGATGTATGATTATGATATTGCACTTGAAGTTGCAAGCGAACCGCTTACTAGCAAATTAGCAGTTCTCTGCTCAAATATTGAAGTGGAAAATTACTCCTGTGCAGATTTAACAATTCCATTTTATATAGTTGATAGTATGCATGATAATGATCTTTTGCGTAGTTTTTTCTGCATTCTTTTCTCACAGATTTTTGCATTGCATCATTCACTCATATTAGGCATTACTCCTGATAACCCAAGTCCAGACGGAAAAGTTAATCGTGTTGTTCAGGGTGTAAAGATTCATGATTTTAACTAAGAGGATCATCCATGTCTCAATATCGATCAGTGTCTGACTAAAATATTAATTGGAGGATAATGTTATGGCTTCCATTGTACTTAATCATATTAAGAAGCATTATGGAAAAAGTGATAGTAACGCGGTTAAGGATTTCAATCTTCATATTGATGACAAAGAATTTATTGTACTAGTCGGTCCATCAGGATGCGGCAAATCAACAACATTACGAATGATTGCAGGACTAGAAGATATCTCAGAAGGAGATATCTATATTGATAATAATCGAGTTAACAAACTAGCTCCGAAAGACAGAGATATTGCAATGGTTTTTCAAAGCTACGCCCTTTACCCATATATGACAGTATATGAAAATATCGGCTTCGGATTGAAAATGAGAAAGTTCAAGAAACAGGAAATTGATGAAAGAGTTCGACATGCAGCAAAGATACTTGGACTTGAACCGTACTTAAAGCGTAAACCAAAAGATCTGTCAGGGGGGCAACGACAACGTGTCGCATTAGGGAGGGCAATCGTTCGGAATCCTAAGGTGTTTTTAATGGATGAACCTCTCTCGAATTTAGATGCAAAGCTTAGAATACAGATGCGTTCTGAAATAATCAAGCTACATCGTCGCCTAAACACAACTACGATTTATGTCACCCATGATCAGGTCGAAGCTATGACAATGGCTGACCGTATTGTAATTATGAAAGATGGCGAAATTCAGCAGGTTGGTACACCTGAAGAGATTTATAACCAACCGGCAAATATATTTGTGGGTAGTTTTATTGGTTACCCCGGAATGAACTTTATTCCTGCTAAATTTTCTGAGGGCTCAATTCTAATTGAAAATAGTCGCTTTAATCTTCTTGATGAAGAAATAAAGCTACTCACAAAGCATCATTATCAAGATAAATCTTTGATCGTTGCTATTAGACCAGAAGATATTCATATGGCTTCTGCTGGTACGGATTCTTCGTTTGAAGCCCTTATAGAAATTTCAGAATTATTGGGATCAGAGAGTGTTCTTCATACAAGTATTCATCATCATGACCTGCTTGTAAAAGTGTTTGCAAGTAATATTAAAAGCAATGACAAAATCGACTTACAATTTGATTTTACAAAGATGCTTTTCTTTGATGCTGAAACAAAAAAGCTAATTCATTAACCCATTGTTTGAATAATTGTCTAGAAAAGTATACAGTGCACCCCTGATGTTGGATTCTAAGATCCAATGGATGGGGTGCATTTTTGGCAATGATTAGCCCCTAGTGTACAATCATTCTTTTTTAACAACGCGTTTATTTTGCCAATATAGTCTTCAACATCATTTTATTGAGGGTAGCTGTGATACCTATGAGTGGACGGCACGTCTCATTTGTAGTTGCAAGTTTGAGTAGCTGAATCAAATGATCTTATATTATTTTGAGTGAACGGATCAGGTGACAGGAACCATCAACCCAGTCGCCAAAACAATTTGCAATTTCCTGCGCAAATGAGCAATTTTTCCTATGATTATATGTTTAATAATGTATAATAAAATTAACATGTTACGGTTCGTTTCCAGAATAGTTCTCTTGTTTGACCGAAGCGTCATTTAACTTCCGGCAGATCCCCTAGTCAGCTTTTAATAGCCGATCAGACCGGCTGAAATGAATCGATGAGATGAAACGAAGACTCTGAGCATCACGAATTTTTCCTCCTTGCTTCTATTTAATGATATAAATTTTACTTCTAGTGCAATGACGAAGGATGAGGCGTTATATGAAGGCGATCTTCATCAAAAAGAATGAACATGTCCGATTGAATCGGAGCGAGAGCGAGCGGAAATTTACTGTCTTTTGCAACAAATCAATTTCCTTCGCATTTGTGGCCCACATTCTGCTCATTCCCATTTTTTTCTTATTAGGCAATCCCTATGTTCTTACCAGTGATTTGATTGCGGTTGTCCTCGATCTGATCTGTCTGCGGCTGATTAAAAAGGATTTTATCCGTATGTCCAGCCTGATCTGGGTTCTTGAGATTACGGTACTATCCAGCATTTGTGTGTTTGTCTTTGGATGGGGACAAGGGCATTATTATTATTTATTTTCCTTAATACCTGTTGTTTTCTTCTCACGGTGGCCGCAATTTTTGCGCATCATCATTTCTGCTTTCCTTTTCTCGGTGACGCTGTACCTTTATTACTACACGCACATGTATTCTCCGATAACAGTCTTAACCCCGTTTATGGCAACTTTTATGTATGTATTTAACGTGACAGCGAACTTCATCGGACTTGCCTATGCGTCCTATTACTACCGCCAGTATTCGGAACGGCTGGAGCAGAAACTTCAGAAACTGGCGAACACGGATGACCTGACCGGCATCCGCAATCGTCGGTGTTTCGAGCGCACGGCAAAGTCTCAGCTTGAGCACTATCGCGGTCATGAAACGCAATGCGC
Source organism: Sporolactobacillus shoreae (assembly GCF_004684935.1). Taxonomy (GTDB): domain Bacteria; phylum Bacillota; class Bacilli; order Bacillales; family Sporolactobacillaceae; genus Sporolactobacillus; species Sporolactobacillus shoreae. Next base: position 76,426 of record NZ_SRJD01000008.1, on the reverse strand, counting down.
CCTCATCTATTTTGATCTTGACCATTTCAAAAGGATTAATGATACGTACGGACATGCGGCCGGAGACCGGGCCTTAAAGGCTGTTTCGGATGCATGCCGGCAGTTGCTGCGGAAAGAGGATCTCTTTGCCCGTATTGGCGGTGAGGAGTTTGCCGTGCTGCTTGTCAATACGACACATACGGAAGCCGCCCAGGTGGCTGAGCGGCTTCGAAAGTGTATCGCCTCATGCAGCTTAGTACTCGAGGATGGTACGCAGCTGTATTTGAGCGCAAGCGTTGGCCTTGCCGCTCCTCAAACAGATGATGACAAACTGTCTCAACTTATGGCTCATTCGGATCTCGCACTGTATCAGGCGAAAAGAGGTGGAAGGAATCAGGTAGTTTCTCTAATATGATGTACATCAGGTTGACGATCCTGGCCTTGTACATAAAAGGCTGAAGGCAATGATGGAAACAATAGTGCGGTAATTAAGGAATACCGATAAACGCCAGCAAAAGAAGCATCAACAAGTCACGCTCATCATTCGTCGTTGAACGGAGGCAAAGGCCTTCTACATCCTCGCGTAAGCCACAATTCACCCATGCTTTTTCACAGCATCTTCATTAATATTGCGCGGCTCGACATGTTTGAGCTGTTTGAGACGGTGGGTTCCCCATTCATACATCAGATCAATGATTGGAAGAAGTGTCAAGCCAAGTTCGGTGATTTCATAGTCAACCCGGACCGGAACCTCTGGATACAGCTTGCGAGTGAGCAACTCGTCCTGCTCCAACTCGCGCAGCTGTTGCGTTAATACTTTATTGGAGGCGTTCGGCAAGAGTTTCTTCAATTCACCGAAGCGATAGACCCCGTCTTTCCCCAAGTGATACAAAATGACAATTTTCCACTTGCCGCTGAACATGGATAGGGTCAGTTCCTTAGCGCAGCTGTAATCTCCGGATAGCAATTTTTGCTGGACATCTTTTCGTACGACATCAGTCATTTATCTGCCTCATTTCTTTATTTAAGTTACCATCAGGTTACTGGATAACAAAAAAGTGCGTACTTTAAAAAATAATATACCTAGTATACCATATAGTTGTTGGTGTTAAAAAGAACCTAAGGGGGACTTTAGATATGAGCAAGGTTGCAGTCATTGTAACGAACGACGTTGAAGATATTGAATTTACGTCACCGAAAGACGCTTTGGAAGCTGCCGGACATGAAGTGACGGTTATTGAAAAAGAAGCGAATACCACGGTCACCGGTAAACACGGCACGGAAATTCATGTGGATAAAGGCATTGATGATGTGAAACCAGAAGACTTTGATGCACTGCTTGTTCCAGGTGGTTTTTCGCCAGATCAGTTGCGTGTTGATCCACGTTTTGTCGCATTCACAAAATATTTCTTAGGCTATGACAAGCCGTTGTTTGCGATCTGCCATGGCCCGCAGCTCTTCATCCAAACCGGTTTGGTCAAAGGTCGTACGCTGACAGCTTATGAATCGATCCAGCCGGATCTGTACTATGCAGGTGCGATCGTTAAAAATGAGCCAGTCGTCATTGATCATGCACTGGTGACAAGCCGTGTTCCGGATGACCTTCCGGAATTCAACTCAGCCATTGTTAAGGCGCTCGTTTAATTTTTGCATATCAATCTTGGAAGTGCATCACATGCCTTTGGATCGGCAGGCGAAAAACCTGCCGGGTCTGAAGGCATTTTTTTTTGTGGAAAGCACCATCAACCGGCGGGGCACAAGCACGAAGTTTGCATCGGTTTGAGAGCCTGTGGTAGACTCTGAGTGCTGATCGATAGGTGAAAAAGTCGCTCGAGCTGCTATCAATCGATCAGAGATTTGGAACGAATCGTATGAAGCAAGCATCAATCACGGGGGTGTCTGTATGAAAATTGAAGTATGGTCGGATATCGCCTGCCCGTTCTGTTACATTGGCAAACACCGATTGGAAGAAGCGTTGAGCGGATTTTCTCATAAAGACCAGGTAGAGGTTGCATTTAAGAGTTTTGAACTGGATCCTGGTGCTCCGAGAAGCACTGAGAAAACTATTTATGAGAAACTGGCGGCCAATTATGGTATCAGTATTGAGCAGGCGAAGCAAAATACGAAGAGCCTGAACCTTCAGGCGGCGAATGTCGGTCTGACATTGAATTTTGACGGGATCAAACTGACGAATACATTTGACGCGCATCGCCTGATCAAGTGGGCGATGCACTTTGGAAAAGAAGCGGCTGTTACAGAAAAACTGTTCCATGCTTATTTTATTGAATCCAAGAATTTGGGGAGTCTGGAAACACTGGCAGACATTGCCGAATCAGCGAATCTGGAGCGAGACGAAGCATTGAAGGTAATTAATGACCAAGCACTCTATTCGGATGAGGTACGTTCGGATGAAGACATTGCCCGGCAATACGGGATTAATGGTGTACCCTTCTTTATTATTAACCGCAAATATGCGATTTCAGGCGCTCAGCCGACAGATACCTTTGTCGCGGCGCTTCAGCAAGTGTGGGAAGAAGAAAACCCTGCACCCAAACTGCAGGTTCTTTCATCTGATGCCGGTGATGGATTTTGTGCCGACGGGCACTGTGTGATTCCTCAGAAAAAATAAAAAGATGCAGTTGGCACCTGTTTGTTCTAAGATTTGGCGCTCACTGTGACTACTTAGGCAGCTGAACGAGGCCAATGGATCAAATACCCGGATCGCCAAGACACTCCGCCTTCGATTGCCCGTCATAAACTACATTGGCGGGCAATTTTTCATCGCTTCATTAGAGCGTCAGTGTCGGTGTGGCCATTCCTCAAACTGGTACTAATAAACTGTCTGATGGTACGAGTGGATCGAGCACTTTATCAGGCGCAAAGAAGGGACAGGAATAACGAGGCATTGTTGATCTGATTGAAGCCGAAACTCCGGACTTCGGGAATCAGTTTTTTTTTCAGCAGACATAAGGCGTCGGAAAGAGTTATTCATCCGTTTAAGCGAATAATCGTTCATGGAACAAAATTGATTAAATATCAATATATTGATAAAATATGCATATGATGATGGCGGAGGTGTAATATGCCGAAAATTAGACCGAGTTCTGATTTGAGAAATAAATACAATGAGATTTCGGAGTTCTGCCACGAATATTCAGAGCCTGTTTACATTACAAAAAACGGACAGGGAGATTTGGCAGTTATGAGTATTGAAACGTATGAAAGGCTAACCGGAAAGTTTGAGCTCTACAGGCTTCTGGACGAAGGCATGGAATATGTGGAGAAACATAAGGCAATACCTGCCGAAGAAGCATTCAAACAAGTAGAAGACGAATTAACTGAATGAGACCATACAAATTGTCGATGACTCAAATTGCAGTGAATGATTTACATGAGATTTCGGAGTATATCGCAAAAGAATTGAGGGAGCCGGAAACTGCCCGGAGCCTGGTTATTAAAATCAAAGAAGCTGTGATGGGATTATCTGAGATGCCGGCGCGTTACGCGTTTGTAGCAGATCAATACCTTTCTTCCCGGGGAATTCGTTGGTTAATGGTTGACCGTTACATCTTTTTTTATCTTATTGATGAAGAGGAGTTCACAGTTATTGTAGTCAGGATTTTGTACGGCAAGCGGAATTGGAAGCAATTTCTGTGATCTAAAGTGATGATTGGCGGCGCATATTGCGGGTGCTTTTTTATTAGGCATGAACAGGACAAGCTTTGACCAATGACCCATTCGGCGTATAGGTGGAGAAAAATATACTGCTTTCCTTTTTTAGTATATATGATTCGTCCATTTATTTATAGTATACATAAATTAGAGATGTCATTACTGATCCGAATGAAATGGGTATCATGGTTGAAACAACGATATATAAACATATTGCAGTTTTTTACGACACAGCGAATGCTTAGGTCGGTTACTATTGTAAACTCAAAGAAAACAAGAAAGAACTGGATATTGTGGTTGAACTTCCTGTCTCCCGAGTTTTGTATGGAGCTAAGTATCGGGAAAATTCGCATATTCCTGAATCAGATGCGATTATTGAATTGGCCGATGATGAAAGCAAAAGACGCAATGTGCGCTGATAATTACAAAACGAGCAGAGGACTACGGCGTTTCTGCTCATCACACGAGAATACCTGCTCCGGCATTTTTTGTATCTACTGAGACATGCAGAAAAAGAAGGTCATGCCGCGAAAATGGTTTAATACGGCTTGTCTTACATCAATCTGTTGAGAGGAATGGATGCCATGCTGATTCAATGCACAAAAAAGCTGCTCGATCAACTCAAAATTAAACCCGAGCCAGTGGGAACGGAGTCTTCTTTGTTCTCCTGGCACGCGAATCTGATCACAATCAACCGCCGAAAAACAATCGTCCTGATGAACGACAGCAGCCGGTACACCGTCGTCCTTCACGGACTTAGGGCGAATGATTTCAAGCATTTAAATGAACACATTATAAATGCCATTCGCCGGACGCTTCTTGATGAATGGATCAAGCCTGAACTTGTCGAACGTTTTCTCTCAGGCTCGCCGGAAATCGTTTATACCAAAACAAAGGACAGAAAGCTGGTCGCACGGATGAATAAGGCCTGCGACACAGTGTGGTTCAGAGGAGAAGCTTTGAATCCGGATCATCTAATTCAAAGTGCTGCAGGCAGGAGGGCGAGTGCCTTGCTTGTCGGCGATGGGAGCGGCAGCTACGCAAAGCCCAATGAACTGATGTATAAGGAGTTGGAGGCTTTCGCAAAAGAGCCAATATTCAGCTGTAGGGCCGTAACGTTCAAAGCGACTCTTGATCTTGAAAATCATAAGGCTTGGCGCCGAGTCATTGTTCCAATCGAAATAACTTTTGAACAACTGCATGATGTTCTTCAAACCGTTTTTGATTGGAAAGAAAGCCACTTGCATGATTTTTATATTTTAGACGGCAAAAGGCCAGTGGCCAATGTCGTTTGCAGTGATGATGCTTTTGATTACCCAAATGAAGTGCCCATGTTTATGGAAACGGAGTGCAAACTATCGGACTATGTGCCAAAGTATTCAAGAATTAAATATACCTATGACTTTGGAGACAACTGGGAGCATGAAATAGAAATTGAAAAACTTGATGAACACTATTCAAAGAACTATCCGGTTTGTCTGGATGGGGTTGGCAACGCGCCACCGGAAGATGTAGGCGGCCCGTACGGTTATGATGAATTTTTATCTGCAATTTCTGACCCCAAACATCCGGAGCATGAGGACATGATCCAATGGGGCAGCATGCAGGGATATAGAGATTTTAATATTGAAGGTGTGAACAGACAGCTGAAATGGGTCCTTTAAAATTCAATTGAGATTTTTGAACGGGAGCTGAAACATATGGACTGGGAAAAAGCAGACAGGAATTTAGGCGAATACCTGGGGACGCTCGTTGCGGACTACGCATGCAAAAAGAAGCTGATGTTCGGGGCCGCCGTTTATTTTGTGAATGACAACATGTGGACCGGTGTGAAAGGCAAAATCGTTTTTCTTAGATTATCTGAAAACGACCGCTTGACGATTCAGACCGAAAGTGATGAAATTAGGCCGTTTGAGCCTGCCCCTGGCCGCTTCATGAAAGAATACGTTGAGGTCCCGGAAAGCAAACTGGCCGACGACGCATTTGCCCGTAAATGGCTGGACATTTCCTATTCATACGTCAAAAGCCTGCCTCCTAAAGTAAAAAAGGAGAAAAAGGCGCCATCGAAAAGCAAAAAACAGAATTAGCTGGTCTCATATCATTGTAAAAAGAGGAAACCATGAAGCACATTCCCAATATACTCACGACCAGCAGAATGATCTTTGTGATCTTGATGCTTTTCTTTTATAAAAATCCGTGGATTTTTGCGACGCTCTATGCGACTGCGGTGCTGAGTGACGTGCTTGACGGCGTGATCGCCCGCAGGACACAGACCCAAACCCCTTTTGGAGCGAGACTTGATTCCTTCGCTGATCTGTTAATGTATGGAATCATCGTCATGCTGATCTTTTATTGGATGGGAGATTTGCTTGCACCAGGTGTTCCTCTGATTGTCACCATTGCCGGGGTGAGGATGATCAGCATCCTCATCGCGGCAGTCAAATTCCATACCTTTGTCAGTCTGCACACATGGGGTAACAAATTCACTGGAATCCTGATCTTCCTGGCACCCATTGTTTTTATTATTTCAAAAAGTACCTCCTTTTTCTGGTTTGTCGGCCTGATCGCTCTTTTGTCCGCAATTGAGGAAGGGCTGATCCATTTGATGAGTGATTCAGTGGATGAAAACCGGCGTAGCATCTTTCTAAGCGATTAATTATTTTGGTATACATAGTCCTTTAACCTTATAAGAGACTGTTTTTGGATCGACGAAACTATAGACTCCAGAGGTAAAGCAAATGAGTGGCGACAAGAAACAGTTTATCTACGTTTTGCGATTAATTCCAGCCTTATTAAATGATTCAAACTGGACAAAAAGGGAAGAAGATATAGTAGACAGGCATTTCTCGCGATTGCAGAAGCTGTTGAATGAGGGGAAACTCATTTTAGCCGGCAAAACCGCAGGGATCGATGAAAAGACCTTTGGCATTGTCATTCTGGAGGCTGATTCATATGAAGAGGCGCTGGAGCTGATGCGGATCGATCCGGCAGTCGCGGAGGGAATCATGACGGCAGAATTATATCCTTATCACGTCGCATTGATGAGACGATAGGGAAAAGAACGGAGACGATTCTTATGGAAAAAGAGAAAGGTCTGGAAACAATCGACGCGTACATCGCCGCTTTCCCAGCGAATGTACAGGAGAAGCTGGAGAAACTGCGCGCCATTATCCGGCAGGCGGAACCAGATGTGAAGGAAAAAATCAGTTATCAGATGCCGACCTTCACTTTGTATGGCAAAAATCTGGTCCACTTTGCCGCTTTTAAAAAGCACATTGGATTTTACCCGGGTGCGAGCGGGATTGCAAATTTTGAAGAAGAGCTGTCCGCTTTTGAAACGTCCAAGGGGACTGTGCGATTTCCGCTTGAAGAACCAATTCCTCTGGATCTGATCGGCAGAATTGTGAGATTCAGAGCGGAAGAAAACCGAAGAAAATACGGATAAAATACCGATCAGGAATAAGAAAAAGGGGGCAAGCTCTGAGCTAACACGGGCTGCCCCTTCTGATTTTCTGCGCTGACAGAACTAGGGGATGACTGGTCAGGAAAGAATCTCGGTTTCTCTACGATAGTGAGCGGCGGAAATGGAGCCGCTGATAATAAAAAGAATGCCTGGTAGGAAAAATGGCGAGAAAAAAAACACACTGCCAATAACAATCGTAAAGATGGCCCACCACAACTGGTTACCGCTGAGCTTGAATGTACCAATCCAAGTGAAAACAAGGGCGATGGCAGTCATGACAATAACAGTCAACAGAAAACCGAAAACCAAGTTCTGTTCATTAGGATCCTGTGCCGGTGTCAGATAGACGAGGATCATGAACAGGATTATAAGGGACCAAATACAGGTCGCTAAAATATTGCCAACTAAAGACAGGATAAATGCTGTTGTTCGTTTCATTAGGGGCTCACCTTACATGATAAATTTGTTTCGGATAACTGGAGGCAATCGGCTGCCAAATGAAAAAGCAGTTCGGAAAAATTTTGAAAAAAGGAAAGACTCCAATGACCTCATTATATCATTTTGATACATCGCGTCAGTAAATGAAGTCTTCATACAAACATAAAAACGATCCCTTAGTTTGAATGACCTGGGATCGTTTTTTCTAGAGTCCTTGAATTTCTTTACTTATTCCTATTATTGTATTCTTTCCATCCCCCGTAATTGGAAATATCCAGAGCCACTTGAGCGGCATAAGGCTCACAAATAAACCCGGGGACTTCCTGACCGTCCTGAAGTTCGACTTTCCCAATTCCGAGAGGAGAAGGAATGGAGGCGGTGAATGAACCGAACTCGGCCAGTGGTATTTCCCAAAGTTCGACTTGAATGGCAGCTGCTCCAGTTTCTGTTTTCACTAGCCCTGGCTTGACAGGCACAGTGTCCAGCCGGAAAAGTCGGTATTTTTGAGCCGTTTTTGTTTCACAGAGGAATCGGGCATGATGTTCATGAAGTTGATGTTCCAGCTCGAATCCCCGCATATGCAGACCACAGACCGCCAGCTTGACGGAATCAGCTTGATTTGATGACTCGCTGTTTTTTTCAATGCTTGGGGTTGAAAAATGCTGCATTTCTCTGGCAAGACCGAATATGAAGTCCTCATGATCAGAAGGAGCGAAAATGGTGGCGCCAAAAGGCAAATCATCGGCAGCATCGTCCGTCGGTACAGAAATGGCGCAAAGATCAAGCAAATTGCAGTGGTTGGTGTATTCACCCATTTCGCTGTTGGTTTTAATCGGATCCTGATCAACCTGCGCACGAGTCCACGTGCCTCCGGCTGTCGGTGTGATGAATACGGCGTCCCGCAGTAATTTTTTCACTTTTTGTTTAGCTGCGGCCAGCTTGTGCATGTGATCGAAAAGCAATGATGCTGTATATGAATCCTTAGCGCCTGATCTTAGAATCTGCTCAGTCACTGGAAAAGTGCTTCCGGGGTGCGCTTTAACAAAAGGTCCTAAATCAGCCCATCGTTCAGCAACAAACGGTCCGTCGTACAGCAATCGCGCAGTTTTCGAAAAAAAGTCATTGTCGATCCGCTCAATTGGCAGTCCGAGCTGTTCGAGGGAATGCACCGTTTTTTCCCATGCCGCCTCATACTGTTCCTTATAGGGTCCGAAGAAGTGCAAGGCCTGTCGGGGCAGGAGGATTTTTTTGGGGAGCTTCGGCACGGGGGTAGGGATCGGTTTGGACCAGGCACACTTATCGTCAAAAGAACGTGCGGCGCGATCTACAATCATTGCTTCTTCCGCATCATGAGCGAACACGGTGATGCAGTCGAGGCTTGCGCAGGCCGGAACCAAGCCTTTTGTTGACCAAGCGCCGAGTGATGATTTGAATCCGATCAGCCGGTTAAGCGCCGCAGGTACCCTGCCGGATCCCGCTGTGTCCGTGCCAAGGGAAAAAGCAGCCTGTCCCCGGGCGACCGCCACAGCTGATCCGGCACTGGATCCACCGCTGATGAGCTCGTCCTTTAAACCGTTATGCACTTCGCCGTACGGGCTTCGGGTTCCGACTAAACCTGTGGCGAATTGATCCAGGTTCGCTTTACCGACCGGAATGGCTCCTGCAGCGATCAGATTCGCCACTACGGTGGCATGCTCTGAAGGTGTATAGGCGTAGTCCGGGCAGCCGGCGGTTGTCTGGACGCCGGCCAGATCGATATTGTCTTTTATGGCAAAAGGAATGCCCCAGAGCGGATGGTTTTCCTTTGAAATTTCGGACAAGCGGTCAAGATAGGGCTGGATGAACAAACGATCCGGCTTTGTAATCCATATATTCTTTTGGATGTCTTTTTCAGAGCGTTCAATGATTGCATCAATGATTTCTTCGGGTGTTATGCTTTTGTTCAGGTAACTTTGCCGCAACCAGGATAGGGTCAGCGCAAACGGAATCTCTGCAGTCTGGTTCATCACTATCAACATCCTTTCATATTCTGATGCTTAATAAAGTCTGCCCGGCATGTACCTCGTCACCGGGTTTCACGAGAATGGAGGTAATGGTCCCATCTTCATCGGCTTTCTGAGGAAATTCCATTTTCATGCTTTCTTCAATAATCAATGTATCGCCCTTTTTGACTTTCTGGCCATTCTTAACCAATACCTTCCAGACACTGCCCGGCATCTGGCTGTTCACAGCAATCGATCCTTCCGGAATATCAGTTGAAGTACCATAAGGTGTTTCTTCATGTTCAGAAACAAATTTATCCAGTCCGAGACGGTGCCAGTTATTTTTTTCCTTATCAAAAGCGGCTTCCTGTCTGGTCCGGAATTCTTTCGCCTCATTCTTGATGTTGTCCAGGAAGGACATGTATTCACCAAGATCAAATGTTGTTTCGGTAATATCTGCCTCGAACCTGCCCCGCAGGAAATCTTCACGATCCTGAAGCAATTCATCAGCGGAAACGGGGTAAAACCGGATCTGGTCAAAAAAGCGCAGAAGCCATGGTTTGCCGGGTTTGAAACTTTTGGTCGACCGAAGAGGGTTCCACATCTGAATCGTTCTTCCGACAAACTGGTAGCCGCCAGGCCCTTCCATTCCATAGACGCACATATAGGCACCGCCTATGCCGACGGCGTTTTCCGGTGTCCATGTTCTGGCAGGATTATATTTTGTTGTCACAAGAAGGTGGCGTGGGTCGGTGGGCACGGCTACCGGAGCGCCCAGATAAACATCGCCAAGACCGAGAACAAGATAATTAGCGTTAAAAACAATTTTTTTCACATCTTCAATGGAATCCAGGCCATTAATTCGGCGGATAAATTCCAGATTGCTCGGGCACCAGGGAGCATCCGGTCTCACGTTCTGTTGGTAGCGGCGAATGGCCAGCTGTGTCGCCGGATCATTCCATGACAGAGGGAGGCGGACAATTCTTGATGGCACGCGGGCAGATTCAAGCGGCTCTAAACTTCGGTCGATACTAATGATTGCTCGGCACATTTCCCGGGGAGTAACCTTTGACGGGTCAAAATGAACCTGCAATGAACGAATGCCAGGAGTCAAATCAATAATCGGCAGCGACTTATCCTCTTGAATGGCTAACATAAGGTGGTGTACCTGAAAACGGAATAACAAGTTCAGTTCCATCCCTCCGTACTCAATCAGCAGATTATCGTCTCCTGAGCAGCGGATGGTGATCGGAAACTGACGACCTTGTGACTCCTGAAAAAGGATTGGGTACTGCAGATCGGGAACGTGGCTCACTGGAGTAGCAGGCTCTAACGAATGTGATTTTTTCTTCCCATTCAGTGCGCTTTCCTGTCTTTTACGCAGGTCATCAGCTTCTTCAAGTGTGATCAGGCTGAAATGAACCGTGTCTTCGGGATGCAACTGTCCCATTTTCCATAATTCGGAGAGAGCAATGGTGACGGGGCAGACAAACCCTCCGAGGCTGGGACCATCGGGGCCAAGCAAGATCGGCATATCACCAGTAAGATCAATCGCGCCGACAGCATAAGGTACATCATGAACATTGGAAGGGTGGAGTCCGGCTTCACCGCCGTCTTCACGCGACCAGAGCGGAGCCGGGCCAATCAGGCGGACACCCGTTCTGGAACTGTTGAAATGAACTTTCCAATCTGTCTCCGTAAGCTGGTTGACATATTCCGGCTTCAGAAATTCTTTTGAGCTGTGTGGACCGGGAATGACACCAATCGTCCAGTTGTGGCTGATGACCGGTTTCGGATAGGAAACATCGATCTTCGGCTTTTCAATATAAGGATTGGTTCTGAGTACGTCGCCCGCTTTCAAAGCGCGTCCGCCATGGCCGCCGAAATGGCCAAGTGTGAATGTCGCAGAGCTCCCCAGAAACTGGGGCATATCAAATCCCCCGCCTGCCAGCAGATAAGTGCGCATCCCGGCCTCAGCCTTTTTAAAAGTCAGTGTCTGTCCTTTCTTTCCATGTATTCTTGAATACATCGGAACAGTTTCTCCATCCAGCGTCGCCTGCATATCTGCACCGGTAATGCAGAAGACAAGATCTCCGCGAAGGCGGTAACTCCCCCCGCGAACGGTGAGCTCAAGACCGCTGGCCTCTTCCCTGTTCCCAAGAATTCGGTTTCCAGTTCTGAAAGAAAGGTTATCCATCGGGCCGGATGGGGGGACGCCGACACCCCAGTAACCTACTCTGCCTGGCCAATCCTGTACGGTTGACTGCAGACCGCCGTCTAGGACTTCAATCGCCTGTTCCGCGGGATGAAAATCCTTTAAGAATTGGGTATGAATCCTGCCCTTTCTATAGTCATTTTCATGAAACAGAGCCTGCAGGTAATGCAGATTGGTTGTGATCCCGTAAAGCTTTGTTTCACTGAGCGCCTGATCCATCATCCGGACGGCATCCTCACGGTTCTTGCCATGAACGATGATCTTGGCGAGCATTGGATCATAAAAAGGTGAAACGGTAACGCCGTCGCGAACCCATGTTTCATTTCGCGATACATCGGAAAAAAGAACATGATCCAGTTTTCCGGGGCTTGGCCTGAAGTCATGCAGCTGATCCTCGGCATAGATACGGACCTGTATACTGTGCCCTTCAGGGTTTAAAGATAACTGGTTCAGTCCGCAGAATTCACCGGATGCTTCGCGAAGCATCAACTCGACCAGATCGATTTTCAGAACTTCCTCGGTGACGCCATGCTCTACCTGAAGACGTGTGTTGACTTCAAGAAAATAAAAATTTTCCGAGTGGACGTCGTACAGAAATTCAACCGTCCCTGCACTTTGATAATGGACGGCCTGAGCAAGCGCTTTGGCGGCATGAAACATCTTCTGCCGCACATTGTCCGGGAGCAGCGGTGCCGGGGTTTCCTCAACTACTTTCTGATTTCGGCGCTGAATGGAACAGTCACGTTCACCCAGTGTGGTTACTATCCCGGCCTGGGTACCGAAAATCTGTACCTCGATGTGGCGGGCGCGGTGGATGTATTTCTCAAGAAATAATCCGCCGTTATTGAAATTCTTTTCAGACAGGTATTTGACAGATTCGTAAGTATTCTGCAACTCTTCTTCGGTATTGCAGATGCGCATGCCGATTCCGCCGCCGCCGGCCGTACTTTTTAAGATCACAGGATAGCCTATTTTCTCTGCTTCTCGTACGGCTTCCACGGGACTTTGAATCAGGCCGGTTCCAGGAAGCAGGGGAACACCGGCTTCTGTCGCTATTTTTCTGGCTGAATGTTTCAACCCGAAAAGCTTGATCTGCTCGGGCGTCGGTCCGATAAAAGTGATATCTTCCCGGGCACAGCGTTCGGCAAAATCAGCATTTTCACTAAGGAACCCGTATCCGGGATGAATGGCTTCGGCACCGGTCTTAATTGCCGCATCAATAATGCTTTCAGAATCTAGGTAGCTTTCCTTTGCAGGACCGTCGCCAATCAGAACAGCCTCATCCGCCTGATCGACATGGAGACTGTCCTGGTCCGCTTTAGTATAAACGGCGACGGAAGCTATACCCATCTTCCGCAATGTCCGCTCGATACGGCAGGCGATTTCGCCTCTGTTGGCAATCAGCACTTTTTTGAACATCGATGGATGAGACCTCCTTTCAATCAGATGGGTTATTCCAGATGATCACCCGGACCGGCGTTGGGTTGTAAGCATTGCACGGATTGTTCAACTGCGGGCAGTTGCTGATTAATACTGTCGTGTGGGCGATCGATGTCATCTCGACGTATCTGCCCGGAGCGGAAATACCGTCGGCAAAATCAAGATCGCCTTCCGGTGTGACCGGAACGTTCATAAAGAAGTTGATATTCGGTGCGAGATCCCGTTTTGAATAGGGATAAACGCCTTTGTACCGAGCCATGTTGTACATGAATGTATCACGACATGCGTGCATGTGCACCTTCTCATGCGCATAGCGGACCGTGTTGCTTTGCGGGGAACATGCTCCACCCAGTGTGTCGTGTCTTCCGCAAGTATCGGCCGTGATTTCAAGCAGCGGCTTTCCTGATTCAGCACGTAAAATGGTTCCCGTAGCCAAGTAAATATTTTGCTGGCTGTTTATTGTCATCGTGGCGCTATAGTGGTCACGTGGATCGTCCGTATCAAAAAAAGTAGTGTCTACAGCCTGATTTCCTTCAAGATCGACAAGACGAAAAACTTGTCCTGGTTCCAGATCGTGCATCCAGCCCTTGCCGGCCGGTATCACTTTGTTATAGATCGCATCTTTTTCCTGGTATTTACTTTCAGTCATAATGAGCTCTGACATCAAAATTCGCCTCCAAAGCGTTTCAGGATAGTGTTTCCATTTCCCACGTGTTTTCAAAAGCCCGCTGATTTTCCGGACAGGACAGAACGCATGGATCCAGCGGGGTCACTGGAACTGCCGGAAGAACTTCACAGCGTACGGGTACGGACGGGTAATCGGTGCTCGGATCAACGGGGGCAGGTGTATTTGACAGAATGAAGAGTGTGTCCATTTCCGTACGAAGTGTGACGGTTGCACCATAGGGGCAGTAACCTTTAATAAAATCCATATTTCCATTTTCATCACTTGTAATTTTAGAGAAGAAGTTGACCGGAGCTGTCAGATCTCGTGCATCCATCCCATTGCGCACCAGTTCAATCGTAAAATTTTCCTGACCGCATCGAAACCAATCGTTCCGCACTTTCTGGTACAGGGACTCTCCGTATTTTTTATCTGTCAGTTCCCGCGTTGTGTAGCCGCTGATGGTGTCGTGCCATCCGAGACTGTCTGCCACAATGCTAATCATCGCACGGCCATTGTCAGTCATCAGGATATTTCCGGTCGTCAGATGAAAAGTATGCTGTGCTTTCAGAGTATCCGGCATATTATAGCGTTCCGTGTGGTCGTGAGCATTGTAGAAAAGTGCGGAGAGGTTGGCACCTTCTCCAAGAGCCGTCAGGCGGACTAATCTGCCACGCTTGATGATACCAGACCATTTTTCTCCCTTACGTAATGTTTTTGTCCATATGTTCTGCATAATATAAATGCCTCCTTAGCATTTTATTGAAAGACAGAAGTTGTAATCCTCGCAGATTTTGAGATAAATCCCCAGATAAGTAGGCTGGAAATTTTGAATATTATAATTAAATGCAAAAATAAAAAGCCTGGAAGATATCTTAATAAAGGTATCTCCCGGGCTTTTATCCCTCCGTGTTCACAATGCAACTATTGTGCGCCTTCTCTCGGACCAATCGACGGGACTCTGCAGCCCGCCTGGAACCCTAGAAAGCAGTTTATTCAATTGGGCATCGCATTAGATTAAATATTCACACAAAATCTGTTGACAGTATTATCACAAATAAGTTTCAAAAAATCAAGATGTTTTATAAAAATAAAGAAAGTTCCATTTCAAAATGACAAGGGAAATAAAAGAATCTATGAAAAAGTGACCATCTTTTAATTTTTAATAAAAAAAGAAGAAAAAGCTTATATTATTGATATGAAAGCGATGTAAGACATTGACAAAAAGACGCGAATTGTTAATTTTTATGTCAGAATATATGACATAGCTATTGATGTTTTCAGAATCTTATTTATACTGTAAATAAAGTTAAATACGAAAAGTCTTCTAGGGTTCCGTTATTGATTTTTAATAAGTCTGGTCCGAGAGAGGACGATCCTAAACAGGTTTACACGGAGGGATAAAAGCCCGGGAGAATTTGCTCACAAATTCTCCCTGCGGCTTTTTATTTTTTGCAATTTTTTGGAGGGGATAAATTTACGGGATGGCGGAAATGACAATCTGATGAAGGTCGTTCTGAAAATGATTATGGGATTTATAATCGGAATATTCAGTCCTTTTTATCTAGCTTATCTCTGAACATTAACTGATTGTTAAAGCCGTACTTAAGCACGACTTCTTATGATACTTAAAACCAGTTAAAGGGAGGGTTCAAAATGGGAAAAAAATTAAAACTGTTCGCAATTTTGCTACTCACAATGGCGCTTGTGCTTGGGGGGTGTTCATCAAATAAAAGTCAGGGAAGTTCCGGATCATCAGCCAGTAAGAAAATAGTGCTGGGATTCAATCCATGGCCAGGATACTTTCCATGGTATATCGCACAGGAAAAAGGGTTCTTTAAAAAATACGGGCTGGATGTTCAGCTGAAACAGTTTTCTGCTTTAAGTGGTATGCTGAACGCACTTTCCAGCGGACAGCTTGACGCTGCTGGGGTGACCATAAACGACATGATTGTTCCTCTCAGTAAAGGTGTGGATTTAAAAGCAGTTGGTGTTTATGATATTTCAAACGGTGGTGACGCATTTGTAGTGAATAAAAACATCAAGAGCTTTAATGATTTGAAAGGGAAGAGAGTGGCTACCGAACTCGGAACAGTAGATCATCTGTTGATGCTGGAAGGTATGAAGAAAGCCGGTCTAAAGGAGTCCGATGTACAATTCTCAAATATGGATATCAGTGACGCGGGAAACGCTTTAATTTCCGGAAAACTGGATGGAGCGTCACTCTATGAACCTTTTATCAGCAAAGCGACCAGTAGCGGCAAGGCCAAGGTACTCTTCTCTTCCGCGGATATGCCCGGTTTGATTACTGATGTGATTGCTGTAAAAGGATCTCTTGCAAAATCGGATCCGAAAGACGTGGAGAATTTGCTCCGCGCCTGGTATGATGCACTGGATTATTGGCATAAACATCCGGACGAATCCATGAAAATTATGGCTAAGGCAGCAAATACGCCCGTTAATGAATATAAAGATGTGTACAAGACCATTAAAATCTATAACCTCGATGAAAGCATCAATGCCTTCAAAAAGGCCAATGACTACAGTTCGTTATATTATACCGGTCAGGAAACGGCTAAGTTTCTGAAAGGTCAGCAAATGATTACCGGAAATCCGGATCTGAACAAAGCGCTCGACGTTCAATTCCTGAAAAAGCTCCAGGCTGGAAAATAACTGAAATGTAAGATGAGTTTCAACTAGACAGTGGTCTTATTTGAAAATCGACTTTTTGAACGAATAACAGAGTGGAGGCAAATGCACGTGAATATTCTTGTCACCGGCGGTCTTGGCCTTTTGGGGAGCAATCTTGTTCAGATGCTTCTGGAAAAAGGCGAAAAAGTGATTAGTTTTGACAGAAAGGGCAAAGAAAGTAAGAACGAAAAACTGATTTATGTGCAGGGTGACTTACTTGATCTCCCATCCCTTCTTCTGACAATCAGAAAGTATGAAATAGAACGTATCATTCATACGGCGGCGATTTCTCATCCGGTTGTGGCCATTGAAATCCCATACCAGACAGTACTGACCAATGCTCTTGGCACTATGAATGTTTTTGAAGCTGCCAGGCTATCGGGAATTAAGCGTGTAGTAAACCTCAGTTCCGAATATGCCTATGGGAGTAACGAAGAACTTGGGACAACAAATGAAGACATTCCGCTTCATCCGTCAGGGGTTTATGGGGCAACCAAGGTCTTTACTGAAAAATTGGCGGCAGCTTATCGTAACCATTACGGTGTTGAAATTCCATCCTTGCGTCCGGGATGGATCTATGGCCCAGGTCAGTTTATGCCGTGCTACGTGAGGGACTTATTGCGCAATGCTATTGACGGCAAACCTACCATCATGCCGGAAGGGAGCGACCACGAGTTTCAGTTTGTCCATGTAAAAGATGTAGCGCAGGCATGTTTCCTGGCTTGTACCGTTGACACACTTGAAACTTATGTTTACTCAATAACGGCTGGATATAAAACCAAATATAGTGATCTGATCGCTTATGTCAAAACACTTTATCCTGATACTTTGATACAGATCGGCAGGGGGTACTTTGCGAATATTGAGCGCTATGCGACGATCGACATTTCAAGGGCCAGAAATGAGCTGGGATACAAGCCACTCTATGAAGATCTCAAAGAAGGTGTCGGTTCCTATGCAAAATGGCTGGAGAAACATCCGTATTAATGACTATTGATTCCGGAGCGCGACTTGGGAGTCCGGAAAATTTAATCCATTTCTTACAGAGTACATGAAAGGGGAGGAACAATTACAATGAAATCTCCTACACGATCAAAACTTTTTAAAATCCGCGAGGACATCCCTAAGAAATGGTACTGGACCGGCACAATTGCCACATTTGTCGTTGTTCTGATCATCTGGGAACTGATGAGTATTTTTCAAGTGGTTCAGGATACTTTTCTGCCCAGTCCCGGATTTGTGTTCACTACATTTATTCAGTTGATTTCGACCGGTAGTTACTGGGGAGACATCGGCATCAGTATTTACCGGGTGTTCATGGGTTTTCTGCTGGCGGCGATCATCGGCGTACCGCTTGGGATACTTGCGGGCACATTTAAAATCTCCGACTCTATCATCATTCCGTTAAGCGAATTTATCCGTTACATGCCAGCACCGGCTTTCATTCCTCTGGTAATGGTTTGGGCGGGAATCGGCGAAACTGCAAAAATTCTGATTATTTTCATCGGCAGTTTCTTTCAGCTGATCATTATGGTTGCTGATGACACGCGGGCCGTCAATAAAGATCTGATCTATGCCGCCTACACTTTAGGCGCAAAACGATGGAATACACTGATAAAAGTTATTGTTCCGGCTCTGATGCCTAGACTGTTCGCCACATTGCGTCTGATTATGGGCTGGGCGTGGACCTATCTAGTTGTGGCCGAGCTGGTTGCCGCCGACAGCGGCCTTGGTTATTCGATCTTGAAAGCTCAGCGATTCATGAACACCAACATTATATTCGTCGGTATCCTGGTCATCGGGCTGCTGGGGCTAATCATTGACCGACTCTTTGTCGTTCTCGGGCGTGTCCTTTTTCCCTGGTCGGGAGGTGAGCGATAATGCCAATTGAAGCAGAAAGCCGTACCGAAGAAGGACGGGCAATTGATGTCAGTCATCTGACAAAAATTTATCATACGACGAAGAAAGAGATTAAAGCCATCGACGATGTCTCCATTCATGTTGATCCTCATGAGTTTGTCAGTATTGTCGGCCCCTCCGGCTGCGGGAAATCAACTTTGCTTAAAATACTAGCCGGATTGGACGAGCTGACTGAAGGGAAAGCGACGATCTTCGGAAAGGTGATCGAAGGTCCCGGAGCTGATCGAGGGATGGTTTTTCAGGGATACACGTTATTTCCATGGTTGACAGTCCGTAAGAATATCGAATTTGGTTTGCGGCTTAAAAAAATGTCAGCCAAACAAAAAAAGGAAACCTCCGATTATTTTCTGAAGATGGTTGATCTGGAAAGGTTCGCCAATGCCTATCCCAAGGAACTTTCCGGTGGTATGAAGCAGCGTGTGGCCATAGCCAGGGCGCTTGCGAATAATCCAAAGGTTCTGCTGATGGACGAACCATTCGGTGCGTTGGATGCCCAGACCCGGTCGGACATGCAGCAATTGCTGCTGGAAATTTGGAAGCGGGAGAAGACGACCATTGTCTTTATCACACACGATATTGAGGAAGCGATCTTTCTTTCACAGCGAATCTATGTGATGCATTCACATCCTGGAAGACTGGCGGAAGAGATGAACGCCGATCTGGGATTATTCGAGGGCAGTGAGCTGGTGAGGCCTAATGAGTTCCTTCAAATGAAGGATCACATAGTTTCTTTATTGAAAAAATAAACAATCAGGGGGGCATTTTAAAATGAAGCATTTAAAGCTTACAAAAGTGTTAAGCGTGTTAATGGCGTGTTTTATGGTTCTGGCATTGACGGCCTGCGGTTCTTCTTCGAGCAAAGGTTCAGGATCTCCTTCCTCTAGCGGGCCGATCAAACTTGCGTTCAGTCCGTTGCCGACATGGTATTTCTGGTATCTGGTACAGGATAAAGGCTTTTTCAAAAAACACCATGTCAATGTCAAACTAGTCTACTTCCCGACTTACAGTGATTCCATATCGGCACTGAATACAGGCAAGGTGGATGGGAACAGTGAAGCCCTTATTGATTGCATCTCACCGCTGTCCAAGGGTATTCCTATTAAATCCGTTTTTGCGACGGACTACTCAGCCGGCGGTGACGGAATTGTGGCTAAACCGGGGATCAAAACGGTTAAAGATCTGAAAGGTAAAAAAGTAGCCACCGAAGTCGGCACTATCGAGCATTTCTTCCTTCTTACCGTATTAAAAGATAATGGTATGACCGAAAAAGATATTAATTTAACAAACATGACAGTGCAGGATTCAGGAAACGCGTTTATCGCCAATAAGCTGGACGCTGCGGCACTTTGGGAACCATTCCTTTCCGAAGCGCAGACTAAGGGTAATGGAACAAAAATTGCATCGTCTAAAAGCTACCCAGGATTGATTCCAGACATGTTTGTTATGAATAGTAAGGTGATGCAGCAAAGACCAGAGGATGTAAAGAATATTGCTGCTGCATGGTTCGATGCGATGAACTATTATAAAGCGCACCCGGCTGAATCCATTAAAATTGTTGCCAAGGCTGCCGGTATTACCCCTGCCGAGCTGAAACAAGGCCTTGACGGATTCCACTTGCTTTCGCCTTCAGCTAACAAACAGTATTACAAAAAAGGAAACACATTCCAATCTTTCTATTATAGCGGCGAACAGAATGGCAAGTTTTTGAAGAGCCTGGGCTATATACAGAAGGTTCCAAGTTTCAATGATTTCCTGAACAGTCCTTATATCAAATAATTGAATAATAATGCAAATAACCTATGCCTGTTTCCTGAAGCTGAATATCAGCCTAGATTTGGGAAGACATGGGTTTTTGTTTTTCCCGTACTTTAAAAAATAACGGGGAGAGATGAAAATGGTTGAATTTATCGGGAGACCTGCCCTTCTGATCATTGATGCACAGAAGGAATTCCTGTCTTCAGTCACCGACTCGGTACACTCTGTTCAGATAATCGGTGAGGTGCTTCAGGCCGCAAGAAAGAATCAGATTCCAGTCATTTTTTCAAAAGAGATACATCGCCGGACAAAAGTGGATTTTGGCAGAGAATTGGATGGGGATGAATCCATTCACTGTCTCGAGAAGACAGAAGGCGTAGAGATCGTGGATCCCCTTCAGCCGATTGAAGGAGAGTATGTTATAACAAAGCGGCGGTACAGCTGCTTTGTTGGCACGGATCTACAGATTCTCCTGCAGGGACTGCATGTTCAGACACTTATCGTCTGCGGTTTTCTGACGGATGTGTGTGTCCATTATACTTGTGCTGACGCGCACCAGTACGATTATTTTGTCAGGGTAATCTATGACGGGGTCAGCGGATCCTCAGAAGAAGCGCACGCGGCAGCTCTGAAAGCAATCAAGTATCTGCAGCATGACTCCGAAACAGATTCAGAAGAGGTCATTGCGTTTTTAAATGATGCTCGAAACAGGGAGGTCGGATGAATTTGCTCATTTATTCAGATGAGAATATTAGTATTTTTCGCAGCAGTCTGCAGGAAACAGCCAGCACCGTCATAAAATCACAAGACTCGGTTATCGTTGTCGATCCGACCTGGCTTCCTTTAGAGATTGAAGAAATTAAGGAATATGTCGGTAGCCTTCTGGGCCGGAGAAAGCTTTATCTGTTGTTCACACATTCAGATTCTGACCATATAGTCGGCTACAAGGCTTTTCCCGAAGCTAAAGTGATTGCCAGCCGTGCTTTTGCGGTCAGCAGTGTTCAAAAGAAAAAACGGATTATGGAGCAAATCAGCACTTTCGACAGTGAGAATTATCTGACAAGACCCTACGAACCCTCTTTTCCGAAAGTCGATTATGCGATAGAAAACGAGGGGGATACATTGACTCTCGGGGATCTTCAATTAATTTTCTATAACGCCCCGGGCCATAACGACGATGGTATGTTCACCATCATAGAGCCGTTCGGCATCATGCTGTCAGGCGATTACTTCTGCAGCGTCGAATTTCCATATATTTATTACAGCGGAGAACTCTATGAAGAAACATTGGCGAAACTTGATCAGATTATGAATTTGTATGATCTACAGCTGCTGATCCCCGGACATGGAGATTTCACGAGGGACAAGTGGGAGATGAAAAAGAGAAAATCAGATTCTGTAAATTATATAAAATCCATGCGACAACTGATTAAGGAACATAATCCGGATGCTATTGACCGTCTGATTGACGGTTACAAGTTTCCTGATTTTATGAAAAAAATGAACAAAAATAATATGCTTTTACTCGAAAAAGAGATGGGACTATAGTGTACGTGAATTGTCCCGAATGAAAAAAAAGCAGGGCTGTTTATGGGTCAAACCATGAACAGCCCTGCCTGTTTCCATCTTATTTTTCCAGATCATACGTATACGCGGCGACTTCTTCAACTTCTTTGAACCCCTCATGTTTGTAGAGCGTTTTTGCCCGATCGTTTTCGCCGTTGACGCATAGGATGGTCCGGGTGTAGCCCTGCTGCTTCGCAAAATTGATTGATGCTCGGAGCATCATGCGGCCGAGTCCCCGTCCTTGATATTCGGGTATAATAGCCAGAGGGCCGATACACATAATCGGTGCGTTGTCATATTCGTCATCCAGGCCCTGAACAACACCGACGGGGCGCTCCCCGTGATAAAGGATCAAAGCACCGTTTTCAAGGTAATCGGAAGCAAGTGTCCGTTCATGGATAATTTCCTCGGTCATCGGCGTCTCGCTGCCGAGCAGTTTTGCAAAAGCTTCGTTGCGAACCGCACACCACACGGATTCGTCTTTTCCCGGAACCATAGGCCGAATCGTGTAACCTTCCGGAAGACTCAGAGGATATTCTGAAATATTTTCTTTGACCAGTAAAAAAGAGTAGCGCCAGAGCTTGAAATCCAGGCTTTTCACGATACCCAGCATCTCTTTATTGACAAGTTGGACAAACACAAATACATTCTCCATGCCTCGCGCATGCTTCGAAACAGCCTGCAGCAGGTTCCGGTAATCTGATACGTCCCCTGTTTCTGTGTGGAAAATTCTGAAACGGATTTTCTTCCCCGCCCGGTGATAGTCATCCATGATTAGAGAAGCCGCGCCTTTCATTTTTCCCACATCATCCGTCAGAATATAGGTCGGATTCTCATCGTCCGGCACAAATTTTTCAAGATCATCACCATACAGATAGGAGTCATCCACTTCGCTGCGATGCTTCGTACAATAGTTCACAAAATCGTTGATTCTATCTTTCTCCAATTTTACGATGTCCATCGATGCCGTCACCTGTTTCTATGCTCATTCAAGAGACTGTTAAATCGTTGATATAACCGCTTTTTCCGAATGGTCGGATGCTGAAAGAACATCTGTCTCAGACTCATCTTACATGATATTCGCCTGAAACGCCAGATGGCACAGCCTTGAATGTGTCGGCGCAATTTGTATAATGAAGGTGTTTCTTAATGCACCGAAAAAAAGGTAGAGAAGGTGATTTATATGGCAAGTTATGATGCAGTTCTTGACTTTTTTACAAAAGCGGATGAGCCGGCAAATGCGGGTAAAGTGGCTGAAACAACAGGTATTGACAAAAAGGAAGTCAATAAGGTTATGACGCAGCTGAAGAAGGAAGAAAAAATTGTTTCCCCAAAGCGCTGCTACTGGGAATTGAAAAAATAACAGCGGCAAAGGGTAAGAAAGTGCATAGGGACCGGATCAGAAAGCCTGCGGGTTTTCCGATCCGGTCCTTATTCTTCTAGATGTCCATGTCCGGACGCCAGACAAAGTGAGTGTTTTTGCCCGGCGTGCGTTTGGCTTTATACAGAGCTTTATCTGCGGCGGCAAAAAATTCATGTTTTCCGAAAAATACTTTTGAGTCAAATTCGCAGATGCCGGCACTTGCCGTCAGATGAATCGGGAGATCGAAGTATTTGCCCTGTTTCTCAAAGACACTTCTGATCTTCCGGGTCAGGAGCTCCGCTGAGGTTGCATTCTTATGGGTGAGGATCGCAAACTCTTCCCCACCGTAACGGAAGGCTGTTTCGTATTCATTCAGGCAGCTTTTCAGTGACGTGACAAAACAGAGGAGCACTCGATCGCCGATGATATGCCCGAATTGGTCGTTAATTTGTTTGAATCCGTCGATGTCCCAGATAATCAATGAAAAGCCAGTTTCTTTTTCTTTGTAAATTTTGATCAAGTCATCCAACTGGTCGTAAAAAGATGCATGGTTCAGAAGCTTTGTCAGGGAATCCTGTTTTACCTGTATGTTTGTCGCAATAATACGGTTGGCCAGATCAGACAGACAGGCAAGAACAATGCTCGCCAGAAAAAACAGAACCATAAGCACGATCATGATGACAACAATCTCCATGTAGCCCTGGTCTGCGAGCACTCTTCCTGAGCGGTGGGGCAGGATGATAAAGCAGAAAGAAAGGTAAGATGCCAGACTTGCGAGCGTTGAAAATATGAGAGGCTTCATATCAATATAAAACAGGGAGATCATGATCGGAATACAGAATACAAAGTAGATGGAACTGATCACATAGTGGACATAAACGACATTAAAGCAAACGGATAATGTGGCCGTAAGCAGGATAATGGCTTGCATATACAGAAGCTCGCGCCTGATAAAATATTCGATCAAGAGCGATGCGGCACTCATAATCAGAACATTAATGATGCTGGGGGTAATGATGTAATTCATAATATAGCTGCGGACGGGCGGCTCGGAGGCCGGGAAACCGATCGCAAAATACTTAATACAAAAAACAACAAGTTCGCCAAGAAAAATGGCGAGCAGACAAAACCACAGATAGAAATAGAGCGAACGGCTCCACTTGGATAAGTTCATGACATGTTCATATTTCAGATGAAGCACTGGCTGATCCCCCTGGAAATAGTTGAGCATTTGACGCATTTACCCATTCTCTGATAAATGATCATCTTTCTGTGAAACTACGAATTGGTTGACGGCGTTTTCCGGCATCGGTTGGCCAATCAGAAAGCCCTGAATGATATCGCATGAACGGCTCTTCAGATAATCCAGCTGCTCCTGATTCTCTACCCCTTCTGACACAACCAAAATTCCCAAATCATGCGTCAGTGCAATAATGGAACCGACAATTTTCTTTTCGACTGTACCAACATCCAGCCCCTTGATCAGCGACATATCGATTTTCAGTGTGTCAATCGGGAGAACTTTCAAATAATTAAGTGAAGAATAGCCCTTTCCGAAATCATCGAGAGAGATGTGCACCCCTGTTTCCTTCAGCGCTTTGATCGAAGCGACGGCCTGATCAATATTCTCGATTAATATGGACTCTGTTATTTCGAGCTCGATCAGGTCAGACCGAATCCCTTCATCGGCAAGAATATCTTTGACCTGCGAAGAGAAATTCACGTCACGCATTTGTACAGGTGAAACATTGACCGCGATATTAATCTCCTGATGAACCTTCTCTTTCACATCCCTGATCTTTCTGCAGGCTTCTTTCAGCACCCATTGGCCAATATCCGAGATCAGGCCAGTCCGCTCGGCGATGGGGATAAAAACCGAAGGGCTGATGATTTCGTGATCCGGACGCTCCCACCGGATCAGTGCTTCAAAACCGCTGATCCTGTTCCGGCTGATATCAAACTGGGGCTGATACTGAAGAAAAAATTCACCGCGCTCGAGAGCTGTTTTGAGTGCGGACTCAATTTTTGTCACATAGATTAGTTCTTCCTGCATCTGATCATCGAAAAACTGAATCTTGCTTTTCCCGATTTCTTTTACTTTGTATAAGGCTGTATCCGCGGCCTTAAGAAGCTCGGCGGCGTTGACGGCATGATGCGGGAAGATAGAGATGCCGAAACTGGCACTTGAGGTAATCTTGTATTTGTCAATCTGAAAGGGTTGTTCCAGAATATTCAGCAGATGATTGACTTTTTCAAGAAGGGATTCTTTACCGGAATAATCGGGGACAATCAAGGCGAACTCGTCTCCGCCCAGCCGGCCCAGAATATCTTTTTCGCCGATCACTGCGGTTGCCCGCTTGGCAGCTGTCTTGAGGAAACGGTCGCCGATATAGTGACCCATCGTGTCGTTAATTGCTTTAAACTTATCCAGATCAATGAAGATAACTGCGAAAGCAGAGGATGCCTTTCTGCATAGCCGGACGAGCGACTCCATGAACAATTTTCGGTTTGGGAGATCGGTGAGATTATCAAAATTTGCAAGATGGATCAGTTTTTTCTCATTTTCCTTGATTTGTATAAAAGATTTGGAAAGCTGGCTGTTTTTTGATTTCAGCGCTTCCTTTGACTGAAGCAGATCCTGATTCAATTGGGTGATTTCTTCATTCCGGGCATGTAACATGGTGACTTGGTGAAGATCTCTTTTCAGAAGATCCGCATAGATCTTCTGAACGATGATGCCGACAATGAAAACAACGCCTACCAGAATAAATCGAAGGACATTGATGGGAGTATCTGCAGATCCATTCAGGAAAAACTGCTGGACTGAAGAAAGGACGCAGAAACTGATTGCCGTGATACCTGTATAGATTAGAAGAATCCTATCCACTCGGGTGACAGCAATCAGTGTCATGATGAAAAGGAAAAACCAGCCGGGCATACTTCCGATTGTACTGAAGTCAGGGAAAATTCTCAGCAAAACAAACAGAGAGCCAAATGAGCAGAGGAGGTGGATACGCATCCGGTCGGTCAGGTTCAGTGCGATGGTCATTATTGAGGCAAAACCGAGCGCCGCCATGAGTAAGGTTGTGGTCCAGGTTAACAACCACGGCTCCCGCTCTGTCAGGCGAAAGTAAAAATTGGTCGCACTCCCGATCAGTTCAATCGGGAAGACACAGCAGGCGGTCAGAATCGTTTCATAATGAATGAGTTCATGAAGATCAATTGTGCTTCTGATTTTTTGAACTAAAGACCGGACCTCGCCCCAGGGATGAAAAATCTGATCTTTCATGCCGCTCACTTCCTCCCGAATGATGGCGAAATCAACTTTACTATTATTATCGTTTTACGTCTATCAATCTTCAACCCTTTTAACCTGAAAATAGGATGATATACCGCTTACAATTGACTTATTTTAAAAAAAGCCGGGTTTTATCCCGGCTTCGGATATCTGCTGATTTGCTTTTGCTGAAAAAATGCCCTTTACTCCTGACTGACCAGCTCTTTCCTGTTCTTTGCGTTTCGTCGTGCAACGATGGCGGATGCCACGAGTCCGGCAACAGAAAGAATCAACGCGATGATATTTGCGATCAGGCCATACACGGTAGTTTGAAAGTTCCTTGCACGCCTCATGTTTCCAAATTGCCTGAAACGCTGGCCACCGTTCTGAAAGTTGCCGCTGCCCCCATAGGGCGACTGGCTGTTATTGCTGCCGGAGCCGCTTCCCTGGAAACCGCCCTGGAACCCATTGGGCATATTCTGGGCAAATGACCTTTGGGCATTCTGTTGATCACTCCCCAGAACATACATATAAATTCCGGCCGCCGATTCAGCAAGCAAGCCTATTGCGATAATGATGCCTAACCAGAAATGGATTCGATTCATACGCTGCATTACTTTATTTCTCCTTTCAAATCCCTATTGGGTTCACTTGGTCTCATTGTAGCGGGCAATTCTTAAAGAATGATTAAAAAAGAGTGAAAAAAAAGCCCGGGCATAGGGAGCATGCTCGGACTCAGCATTATTAAGAATATTATTGGGCCTGCTTCTTGCTTCTGGAAAGTGCGGCGAAGCCGATACCGAACAGCAGCAGCAGACTCAGGATACCGATTGAGGACCGGCCGGTGACCGCCGCAAAAAAGGAGTAGAGGAAGGGCCCAATCACCGAAGCAAATTTTCCGAAAATATCAAAGAAGCCAAAACTCTCATTGGATCGCTCGGGCGGTATCATTTTACTGAAATACGAGCGGGAAAGTGCCTGGACGCCGCCCTGGGAAGTGCTCACAAGGATCGCAAGCATCCAGAAGAGGATTGTGGAAAAATTAATCGCGTCTGTAAAGCCTTTCGCCTGCTGTTCATCTTTCAGAAAAACGGTGACGGAGGACTTCAGCTTTTCCAGACGGGCCTTTTCAGTCGGATTTTTTCCAAGGGACAGGTCATCGATCATAGAGGCAAACGCTTCGGCGCGGTCCGGACGAGATAAAAGTGCCGAACCTTTTACTTTAATCGCGCTAAGCGTCGCCTGATCCAGTGGAACATCGGCCTGTGTGACAGCATTATTATAGGCATTCTCGTAAGCGCGCTGATGCGGTTCCAAGGAAAAACCCATGTAAAAGCCCAGAAGGCAGATGATCATATAGATCAGGACGCCGCCCTGAATCATTTTCAGCGTGCCGATTTTGCCTGACAGCCGGCCGAAGAGTATGGAAAAAGGAACGGCAAGAAGCTGAGTCAGCATCAGAGCGAGAATCATACCCGTGCTTCCCAGCCCGAGCGTACTCCCGTAAGAAGTGGACATCGTGATGACCGTCCCCACCCCGTCGATATAGAAAAAATAAGCGATCATGAAAAACAGAAGTTTTTTGTTATGGAAAATTTCCGATATGGTTTTTCTGAGATTGGTCAGCGAATGGCGGACCAGACGGGCCGGAGGGGTATCCACATAGTGAATCTGCTTCACATGGCGAAGGAGCGGCAGGCTGAATAAGGCCCACCAGACAGCGGTCATAACGACGGATATTTTGACCGCGAGCGCGCCGCCGATACCGAAATGTCCGCCGAACAGGATCAGGGCGATTGAAATAATAAAAGGAATCGTGCTGCCGCCTATGTACCCCATCGCATAGCCGTAGGAAGAAACTCTGTCCATCCGATCACGCGTCGTGACGTCGGTCAGGAAGCTGTCATAAAAAAGGATGGAGCCCTCAAAACCAATAAAAGAAAAAATGTAGCCGACCAGCATCAGCACCGGGTGATCGGTTATGGCCATAAGCAAAGTGAAGATAACGCCGACAGTCAGGAAAAAAGCCAGAAGGCGTTTCTTCATGCCTCTGAAATCACCGATTGCGCCGATAAAGGGGGAGAGTGCCGCGATCAGCAGTGAAGCCGCGGAAGTCGCGTAGCCCCACCAGACATCGCCGGCGATGCCGCTTGATTTTGCGACACCGGCAAAGTATATCGGGTAGACGGCCGACATGATGATCGTCGCGTAGACCGAGTTGGCCCAGTCGTACATAATCCAGCTTTTTTCCGTTTTTGTAAATCGGTTCACGGTTTCATCTCCCAGTCAGTCTGTCCTGTCCGTCCATTGCCCAAAGCGGGAGGTCGAGAATATTCGCCGCGAGCGGACAGATATCGGTCACACATCCGCCCTTTATCACTTTGTTTTTCGCGATTCCGCTTCCCGAGGCGAGATAAAAGGGCCAGTAATTCTTTCTCAGAAGGCCGTATCCGTGCTGCCCTTTTTCCTCCTCACCGAAACAGTAGCCCTCAGACGCTTCAATGCCGCAATAAAACTGAGCCGCCATGCCGCTGATTTGCATCTCCTCTTCGGTCAGCATGCGTTTCACGGGAAGTTCCTGTAATAAAGCAGATACGGCGCGAACCGCGTCCGCCTTCTTTTCAGAATTCACGATTTTTAGAAAAGAGGTGCCACCGGCGTTATGGAAGAATGCGTCGAAATCTTCGGGCTGCCGTGCCGCGCCGTGAATGAGCCCGTATTGCCTGAGCCAGTCATTGGGATCAAAGTTTGAATGAACCTTCAGGCAGCCGTGATCACTGAAAATAAGAAAAGAGACTTCCTCATCAGGCCAGGTGTTCTTGACCGCGTCAATCAGCAGACCGAGCCGGTCGTCATGACGGCGCAGCGCATCATGAACCTGGGGGCTGCCCGGTCCGAAACGGTGCTTGTGGTCATCGACATCGATCAAATGCAGCAGCAGCAAGTCCGGGTTGTTCCGGTGGATCGCCCCGCAGGCCGCCTGAGTTGTAAAATTGTCCAGGTACGGTTCCGATATATGGCGGAGGTACTTTCCGTAATGGAGTAGTGAAGAGAGAATAAAGCCAGGGGTGCCACCTTTAAATATTTTGACGGCACGCTCCAGAAAGCTGATTTTTCCTGGTACTTCAGGGAAATTCCAGCGGATATTCGCCCCGCAGGTGACTGGATAGAAGATGGAGCAAACCGAGAGCCCCGCCTCATCGGCTTTTTCATAGAGTGTGGGCACTTTAATATCCGCACTGTCCCAATGCCAGTCCGGGTTATCTTTTCCCGGCTGTGTCAGCAGATTTTCCGTAATCCCGTGACTGTTCGGATACCTTCCGGTGATGATCGAGCTGTGCACCACATATGTATTTGAAACCAATACGGATTCGACTTCCCTTGCCAGTGTGCCGCGCTCACACAGTGAAGAAAAGTGAGGCAGCTGCATCAGAAAATCAACATCCGAGTTATCGACCGCGTCAAGCGATACCATGAGCAGGTGTTTTTTATTGCCCAATCGGATACCCCTCCTTTTTCCAGCCGTTACCTACAGAATACTGCGCGTTTATTTTTAAGACACCCGCTTTTTGTAAAATGTCTGTAAAAATCATGTGAAATTCAAGCGAACTAGGATGTGTCCTGTAAATACGAGATCATTCACCGCTCTGTTATACTTAAATTGACAACTCAACGTTCAATGGAGGGCTCATGCTCAAATTGGATAGGCTGCCTCTAAAAAATGACCTTCACTAATAAATGAACCAAAGACAGGGGGATTTCGGATGACTATATACATTGCCTTGCTCCGCGGAATCAACGTGGGCGGGAAAAATAAAATCAAAATGGCTGATTTAAGGGAATCGCTCACTGAAGTGGGGTTGACGCAGGTCCGGACCTATATTCAGAGCGGAAATGTTCTTTTTCAGTCATCAGAAACAGAACCCAGGCTGAATGATCTTATCGGGAATAAGATGGAACAAGATTTTGGATTTCCTGTTTCGGTTATTCTGAGGACAGCTGAGGAACTTCGGAAAATCATCATCAGCTGTCCCTTCTCCGAGGATGAGATAAAAGCTGCGGAAGCGACTTCTGTCGGTGAAAGCCTCTATGTTTCTTTGATGTCGCGTGAACCGATACCGGAAAAAGTGGAATTTTTTAAAGCGCGGGATCAGGGAGGGGACAAATACAAGATGGTCGGCCGCGATCTTTACCTTTTATATCATCACAGTATCCGGAACGCTAAACTCTCGGCCAATATTCAGAAGCTGGCAGTCCCATCGACGGTACGCAACTGGAAAACGTTAAATAAACTCCATCAGTTGGCGGAAGAATGATTCTGAACTGGATTTCCACTAAAAAAAAGACCTATAATTATTTTGTGGCAAATAAGTGAACGAAAAGAGGAACTAAGGATGGATCCTAAAGCAAAAAAGACAGCATTGCGTGGCATTACATATGGTTTATACCTTGTCGGTACGAAGGATGACAGTGGCTTGAACGCCTTTGCCGGAAACTGGCTCACCCAGACATCATTTGAGCCCCCGATGGTCGCACTCGCGGCCAAGGCCGGCACACGTTCCCAGCAGCAAATCGCCGCAAGCGGTGTGTTCAGCGTTAACGTCCTTGAATCGGGGCAAAAAGATATGGTCACTGCGTTTTTTCGCGCCCTGGAGCCGGAAAAAAATAAACTGGCGGGCTATGAATTTGAGACAGGAGAAACCGGCTGTCCGCTTTTCAAAGACGCGCTCAGCTGGTTCGAATGTAAAGTCGTTGAAAAGGTTGAAAAAGGCGATCACTTCATCTATATCGGAGAAGTGATTGATGCCGGTGTGCATCGCGAAGGCGATCCGCTGACGATGAAAGAAACCGGATTCTATTACGGCGGCTGATTGCACCATTTTTTACAAGTGGCTGGATTGAAGCCCAAAATCGCTGCAGCAAACCTGATAGTCCAAGATTAAAATGGAAGGATCTTCAATGAATGGAGAAATCCAGGCTCTCTCTTGAAATTCGACGGGCCTATTTTTCATAAATTCAGGGCATCCCATGAAATTTTGTTTTAAAATAGAGGAATTAGGACAAATCAGCTGAGATGGGGGAAGAGAATGTATAGCTTTAAGAATGATTACAGTGAGGGCGCGCATCCGAGAATTCTGGAAGCTTTGGCGGAGACCAACCTTGTGCAGGAAGAAGGATATGGCGAAGATCATTATTCACTGGAAGCCGCGGATCTTCTGAAAAACAAGATCGGGCGGACAGACGTTGACATTCATTTTCTATCCGGTGGGACACAGGTGAATATGACAGCCATCGCAACTTTCCTGAGGCCGCATGAAGCGGCCATTGCGGCAAAAACCGGGCACATTAATGTGCACGAAACCGGCGCGATTGAAGCAACCGGCCATAAAGTCGTTATCGCTGAATCTGATCAGGATGGAAAACTCGGCCCTGCGGCGATCCAGAAGGTGCTCGATATCCATGAGGACGAGCATATGGTCAAGCCCAAATTAGTCTACATTTCCGACACAACGGAAGTCGGAGGCAATTATACAAAAAAAGAACTGGAAGATCTGAAAGCGTTCTGCGGCGAACATGATTTGATTCTGTATATGGACGGAGCTCGGCTTGGCTCGGCGCTTACCGCTGAGGGAAACGATCTGAAACTGGAAGACCTGCCTCAGCTGACAGACGCATTCTATATCGGCGGCACAAAAAACGGCGCGCTGCTCGGCGAAGCACTGGTGATCATCCGTGATTCGCTGAAAGAAGATTTCCGTTACGCCATAAAGCAAAAAGGTGCCATGCTCGCCAAGGGAAGACTGCTGGGTATCCAGTTCCTCGAACTTTTCAGGGATCATCTGTACTTTGAACTGGCCGGACACGCCAACCAAATGGCTGACAGACTCAGAAAAGGCATCAGTGAAGCCGGATTCGGCTTTCTGACCCATTCGACCTCCAATCAGATTTTTCCGATCCTGCCCAATCCACTGATCGCTGAACTTCAGCAAAAATTCGGCTTTTTCATCTGGTCCAAAGTGGACGAGGACCACTCTTCCATCCGACTGGTCACTTCATGGGCGACAAAGGAAGAAAAAGTGAACGAACTCGTGGAAGTTGTCAAAAACAGTGTGAAAAGTAGAACGCATTAACAAACTTTTACCTTATAGCAGAGAGCCTGCTCCGAACACGGCAGGCTCTCTCTGTTTTTCATTTCTGTTCGACCCTTCATGGCGTTTCTATGATATTCTTAAGCTGTTTATAACGGCTGAAAAGGAGAATACATAATGGAAGAAGTAGAAAAACAGTATCGGAATTCAGCTAATCTGGATATCCGGATCAGAATACATCAGCAGTACAGTGAAAATAAAACGGACTGGCATGAATGGCTTTTTGATCAGTACCGGATTGGATCAGGCAGCCGAATCCTCGAACTGGGCTGCGGAAACGGCCAGTTCTGGCTGAAGAATAGAGATCGTGTGCCGGACAGCTGGGTGATCACATTATCGGATTTTTCTTCAGGTATGCTGGCGGATGCCCGGAAAAATTTAGGAGATGTGCCGAACATCTGCTTTAGGGAGATCGACATTCAGAAGATTCCCTATGAAGATCATCAATTTGATGCAGTCATCGCAAACCATATGCTCTATCATGTACCGGACAGGCCGCGGGCCCTTCAGGAGATCCGCAGAGTATTAAAACCGCAGGGTGTTTTTTACGCATCCACCATCGGGAAAAAACATATGTTGGAGATCAATACGTTGTTGAAAGGCTTTGATCCGGAACTGGGTGACGTCCTGACGAATGTTCAGGCCGCGGCGTTCGGCCTTGAAAACGGGGCGAAGCAGCTGGCACCTTTTTTTCACCAGGTACGGTTAAAGGAATTTCCCGGAGGACTGCGGATTGATGATGTGCAAGCAATTGCCGATTATATTTTGTCTTCGGGAACGGAAATAAAGAAAATCCTGACCGGTGCAAAACTCGAAGCTTTTATTCAATACCTGGAAAAAGAAAAAGAGAAGCAGGGCGGATGGATTCATATTACAAAAGCAACGGGACTGTTTGAAGCGAGGTAGTGAAGAAGTGCTCCGGGATCGGGTAATACTCGCCATGTGTACAAGAATCCGTATTGGCTCATATTCCAGCTGAATCGGCCGATACTTTCCGGTAACTGCTTGATTTACGGCTGGGAGAATCCTGCGGCGCGACCCATATCAGGCTTCAGGCTATTTTTAAGAATTACGCGCCCGATCCGGAGGGGACAAAACCAAAAATATCACTTTTCCAATACTTTTTCATACGCCGCCTTTGTCACTTCGTCAAAACAAACCATCGTGACTTTTTCCACATAAAGGGAGTACGCCAAAAATTCGCGGATGGCGTGAATAGCAATCCCCGATGCCTGATCGAGCGGGAAATGATAGACGCCTGTACTGATCGATGGGAAAGCGACCGTCCGGCAACGATGCGCATCAGCCAATCCGAGGGAGTTCATGTAGCTGTTCTTCAGCAAATCCGCCTCATGATGCGTGCCGCCCTGCCAGATCGGTCCGGGTGTGTGAATGACATATTTCGCGGGCAGACGATAGCCCTTTGTGATTTTTGCCTCACCGGTCGCGCAACCGTGCAGGGCCCAGCATTCCGTGAGAAGTTCCGGACCCGCCGCTCGGTGAATGGCGCCGTCCACCCCGCCCCCACCAAGTAAGGTTGTATTTGCGGCGTTGACGATGGCGTCAGCCTTGATTTTTGTAATGTCGCCAAGAATAATATCGAATGATTTCATGGGGACACCTCCGGAAAAATGATTACTTCTATCATAGCGCATTGAGGGAATCAAGCATAACTTATAAAAACACGATTCTGCTTCAAAGAGGGGAGCAGATCGTGTTTTTATTTCCTCAGAAAAAATTTTTTCTCAATGTCATCAAAAAAGGCGTGCGCACCAGAACGAAATTTTCTTGCTTTACCGTCGCCAGTTTATTGCCGCCGGTCAAAATCGAATGGCAAAGCTTTGTCATTTTGTATCGATCCATCCACCTTTTTAATCAAAGCAGTAATGAATTTTCTGGTAGGAGGAACGCAGATCGATAACCTTTTTCTTAATTTCATCAGTTGTTTGCTTATCTTCAAGGACAGAGACAATGAGATCGGCAATCGTATCCATTTCAGTTTCCTTCATGCCAAGACGGGTAACCTCAGTCGTGCCGATACGCAATCCACTTGGGCGATCCCAATCTTCCGGCTTATCACAGGGGATCAGATTTTTATTAGTAATGATGTTGGCTAATTCCAGCTTTTTTGCCATGGTCAGCCCATTACCGTAATTTCTGACATCCACAATAATTTGATGCGTTCGGGTAAAACCCTTGTCCGCACCTAGTACAGTGACTCCCCGGTCATGAAGAGCCTGACCGAGAGCCTGGGCATTTTTCACAATTTGGGCCATATACTCTTTTCCAAATGCCAGAAATTCGGCGGCTGCGGCAGCCAGGGCCGCGACTCGGTTCACCTGATGAGTGGCCGCGATCGCGGGAAAAATCGTATCAGTAATCGGTTTGGTTAGTTCAGGATCATTCCAGACAATGATTCCGCTCTGAGGTCCGCTGAATGTCTTGCCGGCGGATCCGGTCATCACGCAGGCACCTTCATTTAACGGATCCTGAAATTGTCCGCCGCCGATTAATCCGAGCTGGTGTGCCCCGTCGAAAAAGATTTTCCCGCCCCATGCATCAACAATCTGAGCCATTTCTTTAATCGGGAATGGAAACAAGGTCATGGAAGCGCCAAGAGTCACCAGCTTCGGCTTGATTTTCTTTGCTTCTTTTTCAAATTGGTCTAAATCCACTACCAATTCTACGGGATCCATCGGGATATCATAAATAGCCAGTCCTCGGATTCCAGCGGGACCGTCAAGCCGGTTTGCTGAATGTCCGCCTGTGGGCTGAGGAAGGGTCATAATGGGGTCACCGGGTTTTGTCAGTGCCGCGTAGACGGTCATATTGCCAAGCATGCTCGCAATCAGGCGGTGATCCGCATAGTTTGAATGGAAAATTTTTTTGAGCAGTTCAACACAAAGCGATTCGATCTCATCAATGTACTTTGTCCCGGCGAACCATCTTTGAGTGGATCCTATATGCCCTTCAGCGGCGCGTGTGCCGACCTCTGCGGACAACAGTTTACGAACGGTCGGACTGGTTGGAGCCTCGGGAGCCAGAAGGTTCAGACACTCTTCACCTCTCCAGATTTCATTGCGCTTTACCGCGTTTACGACTTCCTGCTGTACAAGTTTTAATGAAGGGGACTGATCAATGATTTCTTTTGCATGGCTTAATACACTTGGGTCGTGTGCTTCGTAGCCTGTAGTATTTTTTCCTGTTAAGCTCATTCTTTCATCCTCCTAAAGTTCATTTCACAGTTCATCGGACGGCGCAACGGTGATCAGGATTGTGAAAAGCCATCGCCTCCTTAAAAAATGATATGTAAACCAATATATCAATTTATTAGTAAACCAATATATTACTTTTGTAAAAAAATATCGGTTACCGATCTGACCATTCGCTTAATGTCAGCCAGTTCTTTTCGACAAGAGAAGCGGCCTGATCAATATCATTATCGGCGCACGCCTGGATAATGAGTGCATGCTGGCTGACGGACTCATTTCCTTTTAATAAGAATCTGACCCTTTCAAGACGGTCGATTTTCGGCGTGAGCCGCTTCAGCACGTTCAGTATCTCGGGATTGTCCGTCCGGTCCAGAATAACCTGATGAAACGCCGCATCTGACTGAATGGCGATGCCTGCATCCTTAACATCCAGAGCCTGCTTCAATCGCAGATTAGACGTTTCCATATTCCGAATATCATCACCCGTCAGTACTGGAACAGCGAGGCGGGCCGCCAGCGCATGCAGCACGGCGACGACAGTAAAGGCGTTTTTGGCTTCTTCGCTACTGATATGGGTAACGCGTGTCATAGAGCCGGGAATTGATTCAATCAGGCCATCATCCTCCAACCGCTTAATTGCTTCCCTGACCGGTGTGCGGCTGACGCCGAAGTTTTGAGCCAGTTCCATATCACTGATTCGTTCTCCGGGTTTAAAAACCATTTCCACAATCGCTTTTTTGAGTTCAATATAGATTTTTTCACTTAAAGACTGACGATCAATTTTTTTTATCATATTTTTCACCATGAAACCAATATATCACATATTTTTCCGAAAGAAAACAATAAGTCCAGATATTTCTATTAATTGATTGAATGATCTTTTAAAATGCAACTACATAGTTGCACATCAAATTTCTATATGCTACCTTTTAGTTGCACATGAAAAGGAGGAATCAGAATGTCAGAAAACCGGATCGAACGGGACATATTCATACATGCACCACTACAGAAAGTGTGGGACTTAGTCAGTAGGCCGGCGTGGTGGGTTGGTGAGGAAGAACCGGATCACGTTGAGATTGATGTAAACCGAGTGGTTGCCACGTGCAAGTACGGGGATTTCCCGGTGCTGACAGAGAAAGTCGATGCACCGACCTATCTTGCCTGTCGCTGGGCCAGCTCTTATCCGGGAGAGGAACCAAAAGAAGGCAACTCCACTTTGGTAGAATTCAGCTTGGCACCGGAAAAAGGCGGGACGCGACTGCGGGTCGTCGAAACAGGTTTTGCGTATCTCAACGCATCCGAAGCAGAACGCCGCAAGTTCTTTGAGGACAACACTCAGGGATGGGCGCAAATGCTTGATTATATCCATCATCAGGCAAAGTAGGTGATGGCCGTGAACATGGATGGCGAGACTGTTGACAAAGTTCTGGTGGCGCTGGCCAATCCGGCGCGCCGCGGGATTTTAAACGAAATCGCGGCGAAAGGTCAGGTGACGGCGACGACCCTGGCGGATCGGGTCACGATCTCCCGTCAGGCAGTGATCAAACACCTGGATGTGTTGAAAGACGCCGGTCTGGTCACGGGAAGGCACATCGGGCGGGAAGTGCGCTATAGCGTTCTTCCGGAGCAGCTGGGTGTCACTGCTGCGTGGATGAAGAATTTGTCTCGGCAATGGGACCGCCGCCTGGTATCCATCAAACGACTTGCGGAAGGTAAAAAGGATTGACGCATCATACATTGTCGTTTAGATTGAGAAGAGATCATATTAAAGGGTGCTGTTCATGAGTATAAAAGATTTTCTGATACTAAATTTGCTGGGCGCTTTGTGGGGCGGCTCCTTTTTATTTATGCGCGTCGCTTCCCCGGTGCTGGGTCCCTTTCTTCTCATCGATCTGAGGGTTCTCATTGCCGGTCTTGTTCTCTTGCTCTATGCATGGGGAATCCGCCAGCTTCCGGACTATAGAAAAAAATGGAAGCAATACATTGTCCTCGGAGCGATCAATGCGGCAATCCCCTTTACGCTGATCGCGGCATCGGAGCTTTACTTGACGGCCTCCGTGTCGTCCATTCTTAACGCTACGACACCGCTGTTTGCTCTGATTATGGCGAGGATCTTTCTGGGTGAGGGACTGTCTTTGAAAAAAGTTACCGGGATCCTGCTTGGCATTGCGGGCGTTGGTATCCTCGTCGGCTGGGGACACATGGGCCAGTCGGTCATGGTACTGCTCTCAGTTCTCTTCTCGCTCCTCGCTTCACTCAGCTACGGTGTTGCCGGTGTTTATATCAAAAGGCGCTTTACCGGTGAACCTTCGCTGACTCTGGCAATCGGCCAGCAGCTGGCCGCGGGGCTTGTTCTTATTCCGTTCAGCCTGCCTGCCTCCGGACGCATTCCATTCATGGGTACCGGGATTTTGACGGCTGTTCTGAGCCTGGCAATCCTGTGTACGTCCTTTGCCTACCTGCTTTTTTTCTATCTGATTAAAAATGTCGGTCCGACAAAAACGCTGAGTGTGACGCTTCTTGTTTCCATGTATGGCGTTCTGTGGGGCGCGCTGTTTCTTGGTGAACGGCTGTCGCTTGGAACCTTCATCGGGCTCGTGATCATCCTGAGCAGTATCACAATGATCACCGAAGTGAAGATTGGGGCAGGGTTCATTCATCGATTAAAAAGGTCCCGTTGAGGCACGCCTTATTCGGAGCAATTCATTGGACAGGGTCAGTGTTCACAATCGATTTGAATAAGGTTTTCAGGTAGACAAAGAGGTTAACTTAAATTATAATAATTATTGTTAAATAATAATTATAATTTGAATTAATGAGGAGTGGAACTTTTGATCATAACACAAAGTAAAACAACGAAAACATTTCTGAACCAACAGGTAGCAAATTATGGACTGTTTTATACGAAACTCCACCAATTTCATTGGTATGTAAAAGGGCACAACTTCTTCACACTTCATGAAAAATTTGAAGAGTTATACGACCAAGTCACGCTTATTCTTGACGATATCGCCGAACGTCTCCTTCAAAATAACGGTCAACCTTATTCAACGCTGCAGGAATTTCTTGAACATGCGACATTGAAGGAAAGACCGTACACAAAGGCAATGACCGAAGACGAAATGGTGCAGACGGTGATCGATGATCTTGTCACTCTGAGAGACGAACTCGTTGAAGGGATCAAACTGACGGATGAAGAGGGTGACGATGTCACGAACGACATGCTGATTGCTGCGAAGAGCAAATTGGATAAAGAGCTGTGGTTCTTCAGCTCATTTCTTGGCAAAGATCAAGTCCCTCAGACAAACGCTGACTAAGAAGGAATGTTAAAAAGCGGAGTGCCCATCACAGGCACACCGCTTTTTTTTTAATAAGAAAGCAGACGAAAAGGAGCGAGACTCCTGCGGGATCATCGAGCGCCAAAGCGCATGAATCTTGCACCAAAATCTTGGTAAATCAAGATTTAGTGGAACCGGGAGTTTGAGACTTGTGCCGATCAAGATATATTCCGCCTTTGTGTTTACCAGCCATCATCAAAATTGCTGTATCTTTTCGCTAAATCAGAACATCATAGTCCATGTTTGTTGCCCACAGCTTCATTTGGAATATCTTTTACACGCAGCTGTGCGCTGTTTGCATATTTAACCGCCCTATCAGCGAGCTTGGAGTCATTATCAATAAAAATTGGACGCTATCAATAAAGATCCATCATTTTTCGATGAAAGCCAACGCACTATCAACAAGAATGAGAGTAATATCAATAAACCTTGATATTACTGTTCAACATTACTTAATGTTCTCTTCTTTTCCATACAAAGTACGAAATAACAACCCATAGAGCAGGGCGCCGATTAATGCGCAGATCAGGATGAATCCGAAAACACTACTGGAGGGTACCCATCCTGACAGGATCATCGTGACTGGTGCAAAAAAGTTGCCGATGGTGTTCTGAAGCGTGGCGGCGCCCATATATTGGCCGCGTTTTTCGGCCGGTGCGTACTTGCTGACAAAACTGTCTGAAACGGGCGACTGCATCAGTTCTCCGAATGACATCGTTGCCATCAGAAGGAGCAGCATCCAGACGTTCGTGGTGCAGCCCATCAAGAACAGGCTGGCACCGACGACACAAATGGAGAGGATCAGCAGAGTCCGGTCATTGATTTTTTCAAACATTCGTGCGACAGGAACTGAAAACAGAACAAAGATGATCCCGCTCAGCCCCATCATCCAACCAAATACGCCGACACCGCCGAGATTCGGTGACCAGCTTTTCCATGAAAAAAGGGCCTGTTCCGGGACATGCGCACTGATGTAAATCGGCAGATAAGTATTCTCCTGCCTGATGACGGTCATCACGACAATGCCGGCCAGAATAAAGAGTGCAAAGACCTTATCGTAAAAAATCACTTTATAGCTCCGAATCTGTGCTTTTAAAACAGATAACAGCGATCCACTTAATCTTTTTCCTGATTCAGCTTCGGGCACAGTCTCGCGGATCAGGAAGAAAATCGCACACAAATAAAGAAAGGTCGCGGCCGTGCATGACCAAAGCAGCTCGCTCCTGTAGTGAAAGAAGAAAATTGAACCAAGCATAGGACCCAATACGGCACCAATATTAAATGCCGTCAGAAAAACTGCGAATACCTCGCGACGGTCTCTCTCAGGAGTCAGATCCGCGACCATGGCGGAGCTTGCCGGATAGTAGATCGTCCGGCCGAAGCTGATTAATATATAAGCGATATAATTGATCCAGTCTGACAAAGACAAAGCAAACAAGGCAAACATGACGACCTGCACCAATGAACCGAGCAGCATCGTCCGGCGGCGTCCAAGCGTGTCCGAAAGGTAGCCGCCGAGAAGGTTCGCAATGATTCCGACGAGAGGCGGGACAGACATCAGGAGACCCGCAACACTTTGCCCGAAACTGTCACTGAAATAGATGGTGAGAAATGGATAATACATCCAGAAGAGCAAGTTAAACAGCGTCTCGCCAATCAGGCGGACTTTCAGATTCAAATCCCATGTGCGCATGTTAAAAGCAACCCCTTATTGAAAAGGAAGGCAACAAGTCATGCAGCTGCGGAATGATTGTTATCCTTTCATCATAAATATCCCGGCCGGATGCTCTCAGACTACAATAAAATTTTTGAAAAATATAGACTTATAATGAGCGGTCGTTTAAAATAATATTATAAGGGGCAAGCACATTACCCCTTGCTTGAAAGAACCCATTTTACGGAAACGACACATTTAGGTGTCTTTTTTTATTGTCTGGAATAAAAAATCGACCTGTGGATTAACCGATTTGTTGGATTTTTAAGGGGATCAAGCTATGGCTAAGCGGCAAGCGGAAGATCTTACGAAAGGCTAACTAGAAATTTCTAAGTTTCGATAAAATCGTTTGAGTTCTGATATATTTTGCCGAGTTCCGATAAAATCGCCTGAGTTCTGATATATTTTACTGAGTTCTGATAAAATCGCTTGAGTTCCGATATATCTTACTGAGTTCTGATCTGTTTTCTTGTTGCAAAAAAAGGAGGGGCCGAACAATTTCGGCCCCTTCTTTTTTTAGATTAAGGTAGTTTGTTGCCAGCTGCCAGATAAATTTCGTACCATTCCGGACGAGTCAGCGTAATATCGGCGCCCTTGGCCGATTCAGCAACACGCTTCACGTTTGTCGTGCCAAGGATGACCTGGATCTCGGCCGGATGGCGAAGAATCCAGGCGACCGCTATCGCATTGTTGCTCACACCGTACTTTGCCGCGATTTCATCGATTTTCTTATTCAGCTCAGGGAATTTCGGGTTATCAAGGAAGACACCTTCGAAAAATCCATATTGGAACGGAGACCATGCCTGGACCGTGACATCATGCAGACGGCAGTAGTCGAGAATACTTCCGTCACGGACATTCGAACCGTCAACCGTCATGTTCACATTAATGCCGGCGTCCACCAGACCGGTTGCTTTAATACTGAACTGAAGCTGGTTGACTTCAAGCGGCTGTTTAACGCTCTTCTTCAGCAGCTCCATCTGATAGGGATTCTGGTTGCTGACCCCGAAGTGAAGCACTTTGCCTTCGGAATGCAGTTCGTCAAACGCCGCCGCCACTTCTTCAGGCTCCACCAGAGCATCCGGACGGTGCAGCAGAAGATAATCGACGTGATCCGTCTGCAGCCGTTTCAGGCTGGCGTTCACCGTTTCCAGCAGATGTTCTTTTGAAAAATCATAAAGCGTATACTCCGGACCATGGACAATCCCGCATTTCGTCTGCAGGGTGATCTTGTCCCGCAGATCCGGGCGTTTGGCCAGCACGCGGCCGAACAATGCTTCGCACGCCCCTTGGCTATAACAGTCAGCGTGATCAAAAAAAGTAATCCCGTTTTCCAGGTCTGTCTCAATCAGTTTTTCCACCGCAGCCTCAGACATCTCCGAGATGCGCATGCAGCCCTGAACAACTGCTGACGCCTCATTTTTCTCCGGCCCAATTGCAACTTGCTTCAAAGTGATCCCCTCCAGAATAGTTGGCCATATTTGGAAACCCTTCCGAAATCCATGATAGAACGAATGACACTAAAATTAAAGCGTTTTACTTTTAAATCGGTGGCGTTCAACCATAAAGGAGTCTGAGGGCGTTTTTTGCTTTGATTTATATTGACAGTTGAAAGTATGCAAAGTATGATTAGTTATACAAAGGATACAAATAATATAAATTATAAAAGTTGCATAATTGACACAAAATTTACGACGGAGGCATTTTATGGCAAACCCGAAAGGCAAGTATATTTGGACAGCAAAAGTTGGGGAGAAGGGGCAGATTGTGATTCCAAAAGAGGCCCGGAATGTTTTCAACATCAAGCCTGGGGACACGCTTCTTTTACTAGGGGATGAAGCACAGGGGATTGCGATTGTAAAAAATGATGATTATATAAACTTTGCACAGGCGATATTTGATGCGCAAAAACGATCGGAAGATGATGAAAAGTGAGCGCCATTCAAACCAGGGATTTAACAAAAAAATATAAAGAGAAAATCGCTGTTGATCAACTAAACCTGTCTATTGAACAAGGCGAACTGTTTTCCTTGCTCGGTGTAAATGGCGCGGGAAAAACAACAACGATTAAGATGCTATCCTGCCTGAGCAAGCCAACAAGTGGTGATGCTGTCTTGCTTGGTGACAGTGTTGCTACAAGTCCAATGGAGGTCAAGAAGAAAATCAATGTATCGCCTCAGGAGACCGCGGTCGCGCCGAATTTAACTGTGAAAGAAAATCTGGAAACCATTGCGGGTCTTTATGGCAGTAACAGGAAAGAGGCAGTGAAGAAGACAAAAGAAATGATTGAAAGTTTCGGGTTGTCGGAAGTCGAAAAAAGCAAAGCAAAGACTTTATCGGGTGGTTGGCAGAGACGGCTGAGCATCGCGATGGCACTCATTTCTAATCCGCAAATCCTTTTCCTGGATGAGCCGACACTTGGACTGGATGTTCTTGCCAGGCGGGATCTTTGGCGCACTATAGAACAACTGAAGGGCAAAGTGACTATTATTCTCACAACACACTATCTTGAAGAGGCTGAGGCGCTTTCCGACAGAATAGCCATTATGGCAAAAGGCCGGTTGAAAGCGGTCGGAACAGTGAAAGAGCTGATGTCGCACACACACACAGATAAATTTGAGGATGCTTTTATTGCTCTTGCATCGGGAAATGGGGCTTCATTATGAAAGTGTTGGCGTTCGCTTCACGCAATCGTAAAGAACTTCTCAGAGACCCTTTAAACCTGGCTTTTGGCATTGGTTTTCCAGTGGTTTTGCTGCTGTTGCTTTCCGCCATTCAGTCCAATGTTCCGGTCAGCCTGTTCAAAATCAGGAGCCTTGCCCCGGGCATTGCTGTTTTCGGACTGTCTTTTATCTCGCTTTTTTCCGGGATGTTGATTGCTAAGGACAGAAGTACATCATTTTTAATCCGGTTGTTCGCTTCACCGCTTTCAGCGTCCAATTTTATTCTTGGGTACACCTTGCCGCTTTTGCCCATGGCGATTGTGCAAAGTATAATTTGTTTTATCGTTTCCTATTTCCTTGGGCTGTC
Source organism: Sporolactobacillus shoreae (assembly GCF_004684935.1). GTDB lineage: Bacteria > Bacillota > Bacilli > Bacillales > Sporolactobacillaceae > Sporolactobacillus > Sporolactobacillus shoreae. The sequence continues at coordinate 32,558 of NZ_SRJD01000008.1, read as the reverse complement.
AGTCAATGTTAATTTGCTGCTTGCCCTCATCATATTGATTCCTGCCGCCATTCTTTTTATCGCGATTGGATTGCTTGCTGGAAGTCTGCTTACCGACAAGCAGGTGGGCGGTGTCTGCGGTGCACTGCTGACGAATCTTGTCGCGTGGTTGAGTGGGACGTGGTTTGATTTGAATCTGGTCGGCGGCGCATTCAAAACTGCTGCGAACGCATTGCCTTTTGTCCACGCAGTCGATGCCGCAAGGGCAGCAGTAGCCGGAGATTATGCTTTAATTTTACCTCATCTTTTATGGGTTATTGCCTATGCGGTGGTTATTCTTTCTCTCGCAATCTATGTTTTTAATGAAAAAATGAGAAGTGACGCGAAGTAAGATCCAGCCATGCAAAAGGTAAGGCTAAAGGCTTAGTGAAAGTTAATTCCCGGAGCGGGTTAAATCAATTCGTTTCATTGTTAAGATAGAGCGGTAAAGACAAATTCTGGGATCCGGACACCTTTTCGGTACAGATTCCACAACTGGAGGACATCACGTGAGCTATATCGAACTGAAAGACATTCATAAGTCGTACAAGCTTTCCGGTAAGCAAAAATTTCCGGTACTGCATGGCATTGATCTCAAACTGGAACGCGGTGAATTTGTTTCCATCCTCGGGGAATCCGGCGGCGGAAAATCTACGCTGATGAATATCATCGGAGGCATGGATAAAGATTACACGGGCGATGTGCTGATTAATGGCAAGGCGCTGCACCAGATGAAAGAGAAAGAGCTGGATGATTACCGGAAGACGAATGTCGGCTTCATTTTTCAGAGCTTTAACTTGATCAACCACATGACCGTTCTGAATAATGTATTGGTCACACTGAAGATGACCACGATGTCGGAAAAAGAGCGAGTAGCTCACGCGAAGGAGCTGCTGACAACTGTCGGGCTTGCGGATCACATACATAAGCGGCCGAATCAGCTGTCCGGCGGGCAGAAACAGCGCGTGGCGATCGCGCGGGCACTGGCCAATAATCCGGACATCATTCTTGCGGACGAACCGACCGGGGCGCTTGATAAGAAGAACAGCGAACAAATCATGGAGCTGCTGGACAGCATCGCCAAACAAGGCAAGCTTGTCGTGACGGTCACTCACTCGCAGAAGGTTGCTGATTATGGTACGCGGATCATCAAAATTGATGACGGGCGTATTGCCGACGATATTCGACTGAAAGACGCTTATCCGATTCCTGAGCATCGCGAAGAGCCGAAGACCAAAAATCTGAGCGTTCCTGCGACCTTTAAAATGGCACTTGATAACATCAGCCACAATCTGAAGCGAAACATTCTGGTCACAGTTGGCGGAGCGATCGGCATTTTCAGTGTGATTATCATGCTTTCGCTTGGAAGCGGCATACAGTCGTACATTCAGGATCAGATTATGAAAAATGTCAATCCGACCGTGGCCCAGATGACAAAAAAAGAACTGACTCAGCAGGACGGAGAGACGAGTCAGATCAAGAAATCGGCCACAATTTCAAACAACGATCTGGCGAAGATGAGGAAGGTCGCGCACGTTGTTTCTGCTGAAAAAGTGCTCTGGCTCTCTTCCGCACGGGTGAAGCTCGGCAGCAAGCTGGCTATTCCACAGTATTTTCAGACGATGGACGGCGCTATACCGGATACCGATTTAGCGAAGGGAAGCCATTTGCCGGGGACAGGAGAAATTGGGCTGAGTAAAGACGTCGCCAAACAGCTGACGAAAAATCCGGACAGCCTGATCGGCAAAACAGTCACTTTTTACGTCACGATGACGGATAAAAATCAGTTACCAATTGTAATGCAGAAGCAGCTGAAAATATCCGCAATTTTCAACGGAAGCGCGCAAATGGGCCTTCTCACGGCTGACTATGCGACACTTCAGGAAATGTATAACAAGCAAAAGATCATGCTGCAACCCAATATGGCGACCATCAAGATCGACAAAATTCAAAATGTAAAAAGCGTCCAGAACTATTTTAAAAAACATGGCTATGATCTGAACGGAGCCGGCGCATTCCTTGATTCACTGAACTTATATATTGCTCTGGCATCCTATGTTCTTGCGGCGATCGCCGGCATTTCACTGCTCGTTTCGGCCATAATGATCATCGTCGTCCTGTATATCAGTGTGACGGAACGGACAAAAGAAATCGGTATTCTCAGAGCGCTTGGCGCCCGGCGGAAGGACATCCGCCACTTGTTTTTCTCAGAAGCGAGTCTTCTTGGCCTATTCAGCGGTGCTATCGGCATTGTGCTTGCTTTCATCGCGGCAGCGATTGGCAATCACTTCGCCCGTCCGCACATGCACGTAGCGCTCTTAAATGTCACACCAGGATTTGTGCTGTTCGGCCTGATCGTCAGTGTCGGCATCAGCGTGATCGCCGGACTCGCGCCATCTGCCAAAGCGGCGAATCTCGATCCAGTCGAATCTCTGAGAAAGTTTGACTAACCGCGATTCGTTGATCTTACAAAGTATTTGAGGTATCACAGGTCTTGTTACTGTGGTACCTTTTATTTATGGAATAAAATAGTTTAAGAGATTCGACGAAGGCGGACTGCGCTAACTATAAAATAAGTACATCAATCCATTGGATGGTGGTGTGAAGGAAATGATGATTAAACAAAAGGCGTTTAATGTCAATGGAATAGGCTACATCATTAGGTCCGCATCACCAAAGGATGCAAAATATTTGTCCAAGGTTAGAGTCCAAATTGATGGTGAGACGCAAAACATGGACCGAGAGCCGGGTGAGGCTTTCCTAGATACGAAAGAGTTTATAAATCTGATTGAGAGAGATACAGAAAATAATCATTACCTTTTTCTGGTTGCATTAGTTAATGACACGCTTGTTGGATTCTCGAGATGTGAAGGAAATCCGTTAAAACGGCTGGCCCATAAAGTTGAATTTGGTGTCTGCGTATTAAAACAATACTGGGGTTTGCGAATCGGGACAAATTTACTCGAAGAGTCGATTGCCTGGGCAGAATCCAATGAAATTAAAAAAATGACACTCAATGTCTTAGAAACGAACGAAAAAGCCATAAAGCTGTATCAAAAATATGGCTTCGAGATTGAAGGTATTTTAAAAAAAGATAAACTCTTATCTGACGGCCGATTTTACAATACGATTGTCATGGGGCGATTAGGTGGGTTCAATTGAACAATTCAGCACCCACTTGACGCTGCAAATGAAGAAAAAAGCAGGAAGGGGATCCTGACCTTGTATCACGTTATATTCCATATCGACGAAGAAGAAAAGTGGCCTTTGCTGCTTGGCAATGTGAAAAATCTCCTGAAAGAAAATATGGCTATTGAAATAGAAGTGTTGGCCAATGCCGTGGCTGTCAGCGATTATCAGCTGGAACCGTTCATCGATCAGATGAGAAATCTAAGCCAGCAGGGTGTTCAGTTTGTTGCCTGTCAAAATGCTTTAAATGCGCAGCATATCGTGAAGAATGATCTTCCGGCATTTGTATCTGTTGTTCCGGCAGGAGTGGCAGAATTAGTGAAAAAACAAAGCAGCGGTTACGCGTATATTAAGCCGTAAAATAGGTCGGTTCGTTTTTTTACTCTACGTATCATTTTCGTCATGTGTCCTATTCATCGATCGGTGTTGTGCAGCATGGCGATTATGGGTTTGGCTATCTATCCGTAAACAACTAAATCAAATCGCGCGCAGACGCCAATTTAGGTTTATTTTTAATTCGGCACACAGGTTATGATAGTAGTCGGCTGTATCTTCATAACCAAGATGAATAAATAATTGCAAATCCTTAACAATCTCATCTTCTTTCCCGATCAAAAGAATGCAGTTTGCCATGTGAGCCGTTATATTGCCGATGAGCTGATTATATAAGTCATGGTTTTTAACTGTATAGCTGCGTGAAATGGCGCAATAGTTCAGAGCGTTATTCGGTTCCTGATTCATCAGTGCCATTTCAGAGAGATTATTAAAAAACACAGGTATTTTATGTGCCACGGAATGGTTCCAATCATTATGGAACTTTGTTAGAAACTGCTTGGCAAGCACCTTCGCGACAAAGTATTCAGCGAGAAAAATCGCATTGCTCAACAAAGTGACTTCATAGCTCCGCCAATTTTGGCATTTTAATAGATAGTTGAAAATGGGCTGATAAAGGTCACTATTTACCTGCCCTTTATGTTGAACATAATCAACCAGCCCGAGCATGTTCAGGCGTTTGTGATACAAACGAAGCGAACGGCTGGCGATTTCTTCTGTGAACTCATTTTCGAGAAAAGTCGCGAGTTCATCAATCTTACTTCGGGTCGAAAGATCATTGGTCCGTTTTATGTAATAATCCTCAAAATAAAATTCTTTCTGGTGAAGCTCGTCCTCAAATTCTTCCAATGATAAACCCAATCGGTTAATAAGCAAAATCATTTTGTCATATGTGGGATAGTAGTTGTTATGCTCCAATTCCGATAAGTGGGATCGGGAAAGAATTCCTTTAGAGGTTTCACTCTGCGTCATACCCTTATCCATTCTGATTTTTCTGATGAGTTCACCAATTGCGGCCATAAATACGCCTCCCCATAATATGTCGATATAAGTGACACGACGCTAAACCCATTATGCCAACAGTCTAAAATGTTATCAATACATGAGATGAATCAGACGTCATTAAAAATAGTTGTGGGGGATTGTCTATGTTACCGGATAGGGAAAAATTGGATTACATAAAATATTTGAGATCAATGGTAGGTCACGAAAAGGTTTTAATGGTTGTTTCAGGTGCGATTGTCTTTGATAAAGAGAAGCGTGTACTGATGCAAAGACGTTCGGATAATGGGCAATGGGGCTTTCCAGGTGGATTTATGGAATTGGGTGAAAGCGTTCAGGATACAGCCAGGAGAGAAGTGTATGAAGAGACTGGACTTCGATTAGGAAAACTTGAATTATTCAGTATTTATTCGGGCCCACAGTATGAAAAAACTTTTTCTAATGGCGACCAGGTTTCATTGATTTTTATTTCTTTCATTTGTAAGGACTATAAAGGTGAATTAATTGAAAGCAACGAAGAGTCCATGCAAAATAAGTTCTTCTCACTTGAAGAATTACCCGACACTATATTTACGGAACATAGGATGTTGGTCAACGATCTGTTATCAAAAAAACCTCGTCCCATTATTGAATAGAATCAAATAGCGCGGCGGGATGAGAGAGGTACAGGGTATTGATAAACAGAGAAAAAAATTTAGTTTCGTCAAGCCGTGCGGATTGGCGGAAGCTGATGCTTATTTTATTATTCGGAAACATTGCAGCAGGGATTGCCTTCAGTGAAGTGATGCCATTCCTGCCTTTTTTTCTGCGGAGTTTAGGGCATTATTCAACCAAGCAGTTGAATCTGTATACCGCCCTGATCTTTTCATCAACGTATTTTGTCGCAGCTTTTCTTTCACCAATTTGGGGGAAGATAGGGGACCGGTATGGAAGAAAACCCATTTTAGTGCTAAGCACATTGGGGGCTGCATTCGTTCTTGGCGCTTTATCTTTTGTCACAAATGCGGCGGAACTTATTGCTCTACGTTTTCTGCAAGGTGTTTTTGCCGGTTATTTTACGAATACCAATGCGCTGCTTGCCGCAGAAGTACCTAAAGAGAAAAGCGGCAATGCCTTAGGGACCCTTTCAACCGGCTTTATTACCGGTTCACTCTTGGGACCGACTTTAGGTGGAATAGTGAGCTCCCTTTTAAATTATCGAGCCACATTTCTAATTACTGGTTTTTTATTGATCATTGTATTCTTTATTAATCTCTTTTTTGTTCATGAGTCACACGGCTCATCTTCAGATTCGGCTTCAACGGGGGAAAAAAAGCAGTCCTCTGAATATAAGAAACAGGCAATTATTTACTGTCTGTTCCTCAACACCTTGCTGATTCAAATGGCCAACAATTCAATCAGGCCGATTCAGTCCTTTTATGTGGCTCATTTGATGCATCACACGGGAAATGTGAATTTGATGAACGGACTGGCTGTTTCTGCTCCTGGAATCGTCTGTCTCACGACTTCTTCATTTCTCGGCAAACTAGGCGACCGGATAGGGACTGAGAAAATACTTAAAGCGGGGTTGTTCATGGCCATCTTAATTTTAATACCGATGGCGTTTGTAACAAATGTGTATCAGTTCATTAGTTTGCAGCTTCTCATGGGGTTTTCTGATGCGGCATTAATACCCGCGGTAAGCATTCTGCTTGCCAAGTTTACAGCTGTATCTCATTCAAGCAGTACATTCAGCTGGAATCAATCCTTTCAATCTGCCGGAATTGTAATCGGACCATTTATTGGTTCATTAGTAGCCAATTTATTCGGGTATCAAGCAATCTTTCTCATGGGGGCATCTTTATTATTTCTTTTACTCGTAGTGAACCAAATGATGAGTCGTTAAATTTGTTGGTGTATCATTTAATGTCGGAATAAGTAACATACCGCTAAACCAATCAGGCCATCGTTTAAAATATTATCAATGTGTTGGATCAATCATGCGCAGTTAAAAAATGGGTTATGTTTTTGCAGGGGGGACATCTATGTTACCAGATAAAACAACGGCAGAAAAAGAATTAGAAATTGCCGGGCATTTAAATCCAGGTCCATGGACCGATCATTCATTGAATGCTGGGCGGGCGGCTAAATATATTGCAGAAAAATGCGCAAATATGGATGCTGAGAAAGCTTATGTTTTAGGAGTTCTACATGATATAGGCCGCAGGGTCGGCATTGTGAATGTTCCGAAACATGTATATAAAGGCTATGTTTATTCGATGGAAAAAGGATGGGACGAAGTAGCAAAAATTTGTATGACTCACTCTTATCCAATAAAGGAAAAAGATTTTGTTGAAGAAGTTCAGGATGAAGAGCTTTTTATTAAAGACTATATTGTAAACTGCACTTATGACGACTATGATCGACTCATACAACTGTGCGATAGTTTAGCGCTGGACGGTGGATTCTGCATGTTGGAAAAAAGATTTATTGATGTAGCGAGAAGATACGGTGTGTCGTCGACATCCGTTTCACGATGGAATACGACTTTTGGAATCAAAGAGTATTTTGAAAAGCAGATGAAATGCTCCATTTACGATGTTCTGCCTCATGTGAAGGAAACCACTTTTATGGATATACCAGTCTGGAAGCAGCCGCCCATAAAGTAATGGTATCTACATATCGATGCGTTTATTAAAAAGGGATCATTTAATATATTGGAGGCTATGCATATGGACTGGCGAGAAAACAGGATTCAATCAGCAAAAAATGGAACAAATCCAATGGTTCTGGCAGAGATGAAAAGTGGATACGCGGTAATCGGAGATACTCAGTTTTTGCCTGGATACTGTGTGCTGCTCCCCAAAAAAGAAGTATCCAGCCTTAATGATTTAACTATTTCTGAACGCTCACAATTTTTAACGGATATGAGCTTAATTGGTGACGCTATTATTGATGTTTGTCATCCGGTCCGTGTTAATTACGACATTTTGGGAAATACCGACGCATTTTTACATGCGCATATTTTTCCAAGGTATGACTGGGAAAAAGAAGAGAGAAGAAAAATGCCGGTGTGGCTATACGATTCATCAAACTGGTTTGATGAGGAAAAACATTTTAGCCTCGAAAGACATGGAAAGTTAAAAGAAGATCTGTCTAATTATCTTCTAGCAATCTACGAAAAATAAAGAATTGCACGGTTAAGACCTGTCTCCATAAGAGAGGAGTGTTGCGATTTGAAAACAAACGAATGGATTTTTTTCGATCTGGGCTGCACGTTGATTGATGAACAAGCTCAAGAGGACTATATCATCAGAGAAATAAGTTCGGCACTCGCAACACTCGGATTCACGCATTCTATTGAAGAGATCCGTCATCTTAGGGAAGAAGCATGCAAGGCGTATAAACATACGTTAAAAGATGTCATTCCGCCTTTGGTAAAAACAGAGGAGCAATATGCATTTGTGCGAAGTAAGGCCGTATATTTGCCGGAGCAGGAGTTCCTATATCCTAACGTTATTAAGTTATTGAAGGATTTATCCCAAAAATACAACTTGGGCGTGATTGCCAACCAATCGGCTGACGCTCAGGACCGAATGAAGAAACTGAACATTCATGAGTACTTTTCAGTGTTTGCCATCTCCGATGAACTTGGTATCAAAAAACCGGACGTGCGCATTTTTAACTATGCTTTGGAGCAGGCCAAGTGTTCACCTAGTCAGGCCTACATGGTTGGTGATCGACTGGACTTTGATATTTATCCGGCGAACATGCTTGGCATAAGAACCATTCGAGTACTGCAGGGCACGGCTAAGCTTCAAAAACCGAAAAATTCGGATTACGTACCGACGATGACCATCGCAACAATAGATGGCTTAAGGTCACTTTTGAGCACTAATTAGAAATAGTTGTTTAAAACCCTATTAGCGAATCGCTGTAATGAATAGTAGACGAATAATATGCAATAACACCACATGGAGGACAATGTTTATGGCTCTTTTATCAGGGAAAATAGCTATTATAACCGGTGTCAGTCGTAGTAAAGGTATAGGAGCAGCTATTTGCAGAGAATTAGCAGAAGCCGGATGCAGCATATTTTATACTTATTGGACTGCTTATGATAAAGAAATGCCTTGGAGTGTCGAATCAGATGAGCCTGCGAAATTAAAAAGCGAGCTATTACAGAAAGATGTTAGAGTTTCTTGCATGGAACTAGACTTGACTAGCGTGAAAGCCCCCAAAACACTTTTTAATCGTGTAGTTGAAGAAATCGGATATCCAGATATCCTAATAAATAATGCGGCATACTCAACCAATAATGATTTTTCTAATTTAACTTATGAAGACCTAGACAAGCATTATAAGGTCAATGTGCGGGCAACGACACTTTTAAGTATTCAATTTGCCCGATTTTTCAAAAAGAAAAAAGGTGGAAGAATCATCAATCTCACATCGGGTCAATTTCGAGGCCCTATGCCGGGTGAACTTGCATATGCGACAACAAAGGGTTCAGTCGATGCTATGACAATTACATTATCAGCAGAACTCGCACCTCTTGGTATTACGGTAAACGCAATAAATCCCGGTCCAACTGATACAGGGTGGATGACAAAAGCAATTAAAGATGATCTTATACCCAAATTTCCATTTGGCAGGATAGGAGAACCAAGGGATGCAGCTAAGGCAATAAGATTTCTTGTGAGTGATGATGCAGAATGGATAACAGGTCAAGTTATCCATTCAGAAGGTGGATTTATCCGATAAAGCTTTGTTGCTTGGTCCGCATTTTACTGCGTGTTATTTGAATAATGCGCAGCAAAAAATACCATCAGTTCTTATTTAGTGCCCAGAGATGGAGCTAACCCAAGGAAATAGATCGGCTGAAATTACGATTCGGTCGATTCAGAGAGCCATATCAACGAACTTGGAGTCGTTATCAATAAAAAAGCGGTACCATCAATAAAAATCCATCATCTATCGATGAACACCAATTTTTTATCAATAAAAATGAGAGAAGTATCAATAAAACTTAATATTCAGAACATAACTATCCATGCATGATAAAGATTTTTCCTTTTTTGACAGAGCCAGCAGATTCCCTAGTTCACCACTCACGTTTTATCAACAAAAACGATCAGAATATCGGCCTAACCATTTTTTTCGTGCATCGTATCTTGAACAACAGGAACTTGGCTGCTTCGCAGTACGACCCTACTGCGCAAAATCACCAGCCCTCAGTAAAGGACATTTTTGTCCAGTAAACAACTTTATTGTCTGGATACGGCTGATCTATGGGTGCTTGGACATCAATGCCCTCACTGTCAAAAGACCCTATATGCCTCTTCGTTGCGGAGATTAAGATCATTGGCTGACCTCAACTCGCTGTTCACGATGGAAGCTACGACACGGGGCGCATCATTCTGGAGATAATGATTCGCTTGAGGTAACCGCCAGTACGTCGAAACGTGGTTCCTAGATTTCAGATATGTCGTCCAGACATAATCAGGAACACGAATCGGTGAAATTTGATCCTGTTCCCCCCAAATGATTGTGGTCGGCACATCGCTTTTATGCAACGTCTCAAGCCAGCCTACTTCGAATTGTGAACGCTGATTGAGATATTGAATGACATCGTGTTGAACATTGGCTCCGTCCTGATAATCAAAGATGGAAGCGAGAGATGCGATTTCGTCAGAAGACAAGGTTTTCGAATGCGTCAACGTTGCAAGAGCTTGCGCCAAGATCGTGCCGTTGAGATTGGAGGACAGGGCCGGGCCGGACACCGGATCGAGTAGCTGTATTTGAAGCTGCGTGAGTTGCGCCAATGGCAGATAGACATTGCCATTGGTGATGAAATGATGAGTAATCTGATATGGACATTCACTGTATTTCTGATACAGCGCCAGCAAGGCAAAGCCCACGGTGTCTCCTTTATCATGAGTGAACAGGGCAAACTTATCGAGCTTCAACACTTCTCGAACGACGTGATCCACCAAACGTGCGTCATCGTGGATGGAGTATACATATCCGTCTCGAGGCTTCGAAGAAAACCCGTAACCAGGTGTATCAATCGCACAGACGTAATAATCCTGACTTAATTCCTCGAACAACTCCCGAAAGTCAAAACTGCTTGTGGGATAACCATGAATGAAGAGAATGGCAGGATTGTCTATGTTGCCTGCGCAAATTGTAAACACATCGAGAGGCCCAAAACGAGCATTTTCAGGCACTGTAGAAGTCCAAGTAGTGTATTGCCCTCTATCGGCCCACTCCTTTGCTAAATTCGGTACGGTGGCCATAGAAGTATAGTATTGTGAAGCATGGTTCAGACTGCTCATCATTGTACCTCCTTAATAATTTACTGTTTCAATACTGTGTCGTTGAAACTTACGAGTGGTCATGGCTCTCGTGACTGCCCTTGGCTGGATTGAATATGGTCCATTGGTCCTTGAAAGCATCGTAATCTACTTGAACACATCCGTATCTGTCTACAATTTGGTTCACCATCGCACGTCGTCCTTGGAAACATCACAGCGGACCATAAGTGCCTCTCCACCCAGAACAAGAATGTTCTGTACTGTCTCCTCAGCGTCATCTGCTGATTTACAGCCACGACAGCACCACGCTTCGGAGTGCTATACTGGTTGCGCTGCCAATGCCCGTGCCGCATCCTGTAACGAGCGCCACCTTCCCCTCGAAGTTCATATCTTCATCCCCTCTCAAAAGATATTGTACACTTCGTTCATGTATCTGTATAATTGAACTTATTGATAATAAAGTTCAATTAAATTGAACAAAGGATGGTGACCATGGACCTAAAATCACTGAAAACATTCCACAGGATTCTGAGCTCAGGGAGTTTTCACCGGGCGGCTGAGGAGATGAACTACGCCCAATCCACTGTCTCAATGCAGATACAGAGGCTGGAAGCAGAGGTAGGTCTGCAGTTGTTTGACAGGACTCAAAAATCCGTTGGTTTGACTGAGGCAGGCAGAGTGTTTTATGAACAGAGCATTGATATTATGAAACGGATCGACCAACTGAAGTCGACAATGATAGAGGTGGCCCAAGCGGAATCCGGAAGTGTACGCATTGGTGTCACGGAGCCGTCCGCGAGCTTTCGATTTCCAGCAATTCTTGGTAAATTCTTAAACACCCATCCCAATGTGCATGTGAGCGTACATATCGCCAACACCCCCATACTCAACAACTTGCTACATACAGGGGAGATTGACATTGCACTTTGTTCCACTCCTGAAATGGGTACCAGTTTATTCTTTGAACCGTTATTCCAAGAAGGGTTTGTGGTATTACTGCCGGAGCATCATCCCCTCAGCGAACAATCCACCATTTCACCTGAGGATTTCGTCGGACAACGACTGCTTATCACAGCCAAGGACTGCCCGTACCGCAAGAAACTTGAAGTGGTTGCCCAAGAGTGGAACATACCATTAAACACGCTAAACACACTCGAAATCACCAGTATGACAGCCCTAACGAGTTACGTTGAGCACGGAATTGGCATTGCGTTGGTTCCTAGGATAATGACTGAGTCACCGGTACCGGGTACAATAGTACGCGAAATGGGATCGCACTCAATTAATATGACAACCGGCTTTCTATATCAAACTGATAAGCTTCCGATGCTTCCAGCGAGCCGTGCATTGTACCATTTTCTAAAAAACGAATTATTGACATCCATCACACCCTAACTGAAAAGTTTTTTCACACACTGCGATGATAAATTCGCTACATCACTTAAAAGCTGCATTCTTACGCTGAAGTGAGAAGCGATCAAAGAAAATGGTTGTTTACTCATGCTGTCGTCCTGTTATTCATACATAGATTTCATGACAAAAAAGTTCTTTACTGCCTTATAATTAAAGAAAATACACTGTTGCACAGTTGACGCATACTGCGCAATAAAATATGGCTGAGGTGGAATATATGAAAAAGATTAACAATTATTTTGAACTGGGATTATTTTTCAATGGAATTTGGATCCTTTCAAATTCTTTTAATTTGTTACCGAGTTTTATTGAAGGACTATGTTGTGGGGTGGGGTTGACTCTTATACTAATAGGAATGTATGCACAGAATCATGATATATCTAAATTGAGAATTTATAAAAAACGGTTATTGAAAAAAGTATTTCATTTTTAAACCTTTAACACGCAGTTCGTATTCTAATGCGCAATAAAAGGTCTTTATCTCCTGCAGTGAATTCGTTCCATTTGCCAATCACGCCTGAATCAGAAGGCAGTTGCTGTCTTTGAGTTTTTTACTCTCCTTCTTCAGCCGGGCGAGTTTCTCAGTGAGATCGATCATTGTGGCGAAATCCTGGCCGCTCGCGCTGATTCCGGCGACGGCGACGGTCATCAGCGCGAATTTTTCAATAACGCCCCATCTATTTTCAGTGATAATATAGCCTTTTTCACGGTCACTTGAATTGTAATGTTCGAGGACTTTTTCTTGGAATTCGGTGCTCACCTGGCTGCAGAAGCCGGTCAGGTCCTCCTTATCCAGAATGGCGACGAAATCATCGCCTCCGACGTGGCCGACAAATTGCCCGGGAGGAAGATGGGTCAGCAGTATATTGGCGAGCAGCTTGATTACGCAATCGCCGTTCTCAAATCCGTAGACATCATTGTATTCTTTAAAATGATTGATATCCAGATAGAGAATACCGAATGTTTTTCTGGGTGAAAGGCACTGTTTCATCTTTTGCTCAATGACCAGATTGCCAGGCAGGCCGGTCAGCGGATTTTCATATTTAGCTTCGCTAACTTCAATTTCTGTCGCCTTCTCCAGAAGGTTCTTGATGGTGACGGTACCGAGATAGCTGCCCTTCTTATGAACGACGATAAAGTCGTACAGTTTCTCCTGAGGACGGGCCATCGCCGCGCCAGACACTTCATTGATCGGCATCCTGTAGTCCACTGAAATGAATTCTGTATCCATTAATCTGGAAATCGGCTGATTCTGATAGAGGCTGAATCCGAACCGGCCGCTGATCTGCAGGGCCAGATTGGATTTAATGACAATGCCGATCGCACGGCCTTCTTCCACAACACAGAATCCTGACACATCAGGATTTGTTTTGAACTTATCCCAAACCTCCCCAACCTCCATATCTTTTGAAATCGTTTCGGTCGGCAGGCAGATGTTGGAAATATAACTGTTTGTATTCGAATAACCGAGCGTATTATTTTTCCATTTATTATGATCGGTGATTAATTTTTTGATAACGGGATCAATGGCAGGTTTGATTTGCTCCTCCGGTTTTTGAAGCAGATAGCCCTGCGCATAGGGGACACCAAGATCCATCAGGATCATCAGCTCGGACTGTGTTTCGATACCCTCAGCGATCAGGTGGATGTTCGATAGGCGGCAGAATTCGATCAGGCCTTTGATCAGCGCGAAGTTAAGCTTGCCGAGATCAATATCCTGGATCAGGCGCCGGTCCAGCTTGATGTAATGAGGATGTATATCATTGATCAGATTCAGCCCGGAGTACATCGACCCGGCGTCATCAATGGCGATATAGAATTCCTCAGATTTAAAATGTGTGATGGACTCGATGAACTGATTCGCGTCTGAAATTGAATTCCGCTCTGTGATCTCGAAGACGATCTGGTTCGGCTCGATGCCGAACTGCCTTAAATACTGTCTTGTAAAGGTAAAACGGAATGGATCACTGTTCAGAATAACTGGATTGATATTCAGGAAAAGCCTTCGGTCCCTATATTCCGGATACTTATCTTTGATTGTGTGCAGCGTAATGGATCGGCAAAGCGAGTCCAGCTCCCAGAGGCGGCCGCACTTGCCGGCTTCGCGGAACAGCAGTTCACTGTTTGACAGCGGAGATGCGCAGGTCACCCGGCTCAGAGCTTCATAGCCGAGAATATTGCCGCTCCTCAGAGAAACAATCGGTTGGAAAACGGTTTTGATGTGCCGACCTTTGATGATTTTATCAAGTTCCGGTCTGAAATCCTGTCCCATGGGCCTATTCTCCTGCATCGTTCGCATTCTCGATTTCCAATGTTTTCAATTATAACGTCCAAAGGCAAATCTGACAGATCAATTATGTAAAATTTATGTAAAATTTTTCTATAGTGCTGATTAAAAAAGTGACAACTGAGAATCTCTTAAAATGGAGATCAGTTGAATTATAATGAGATTACGAGTGCGCACGAATCGAAATGCTCGGCCGTTTCATAATCAGTAGTAGATGCTACTGAGATTTTTTCGAAAAAATAAGAGGTGAATCTGATGAACGATCTGTTTTGCGAGATACCCGGATCGAATGATTGGAAGAAGGTAAAACCAATCCAAAAAGGGTGGTCGGGGGATCATAAATATTATGTTGAATCTGCGGATCATAGAAAATTTCTGCTTCGGGTCTCTATTATTTCCAATTTTGATCGAAGGCAGAGTGAATACGACACCTTGAAGCGGTGCTACAGTAACGAGATTGTCATGCCCGAACCCATAGGCTTTGGCGTTTGCAGTAGGGGACAGAATGTTTATACTCTGCTGACCTGGGTTGATGGTGATGATGCCGGAAGGGTCTTGCCGGCACTTTCTGAGAAAGAGCAGTATAGGCTTGGCTACTCTGCGGGGCAGATGCTGAAACGTATTCATCAAAACCCGGCGCCGGATGAACTTCCGCCATGGTCGGAAACATTCAATCGGAAAATCGACAGGAAGATTAAAGCCTATCGGGACTGCGGCATCCGGCTGGATTATGACGGTCGACTCATCAAGTATATCGAGTCAAATCGTCATCTTCTGGATTACAGGCCGCAATCCGTTCAGCACGGAGACTATCATTGCGGCAACATGGTGATCAGCAGCGAGCATCAAGTCGGCATCGTTGACTTTGACCGGCTGGATTATGGCGATCCATGGGAGGAATTCAACCGGATCACCTGGAGTGCGGACGTCAGTCCGGCTTTCGCCTCGGGGCAGATCAACGGCTATTTTGACGATGATGTTCCTGATACATTTTTCAGACTGATGGCACTGTATATCGCCGTCAATCAGGTTTCCTCCATTCCTTGGGCCATTCCGTTCGGACAGTCGCAAGTCAACGTGATGATGGATCAATCAAGAAAGGTTCTAGAGGCATATGATCAGTATCAAAACTACATTCCTAAGTGGTATAGTTTTAGAAAATAAAAATCATGCAAAAATATTTTTTCTCGAAAGTGCGATAAAAGGGATAACTCATTCGTCTAATCATTAGCGGCAGAGGAAAATGGGGTGGCAGTCTCCTTGATCGATAAAAGAACCTTGTCTGAGTGGTTTAATTTATATAGTGACGACTTAAAGCATTATCTGGTTTACAGAATGGGGACGGCAGATGTAGATGACCTTGTCCAGGAAACATTTATTAAAGTCATCAATGCTATAGATGCCTTTCAATTCCATTCTTCTCCGAAGACATGGCTTTTCAGCATCGCCAGAAATGTGGCTATTGATGAACTTAGAAGAAGAAAGCGTTTGAAATGGCTGAGCCTCGTTCCTGATTTCTCGAAACATGAGCCAGAAGGCGGGGAGATGCCGGAATCCGTCCTTGGCTTAAATAATGAATCCGCCTTAATTTACAAAGCCATTTTGAAGCTAAGGCCGAACTATCGTGATGTTGTTACTCTCAGAGGCATCAAGGAACTGTCTGTCGGTGAAACCGCGCAGATCCTGAACTGGAGTGAGAACAAAGTGCGGTCAACGTACCATCGGGCACGCAAAGTATTGAAAGAGGAGCTAGGAGGTATTCTGAATGAGTGACCTTGATCAACGGCTAAAAGATATGCCCAAATTCGATATTTCGAGTCAGCAGAAGCAGGAAATGCATCGTTCAATTATGGCTTACTATGATAAAAGAGTGAAAAGATCTACGCGGAGCAACCGACTTAAAAAGCTGTCAGTGGTACTTGGAAGTTTAGCCGCTCTGGCACTACTTTTCATAATCATCACGGCGTCGCTGAATCAGAAAGTGGAAAACAGGGCCGTTGATGCGATCAAGGCACCCCAGAACAGCCAGACATCATCCGTACAGGAAAACAGTGGATCCACCGCACAATCCCAGCCTGACCCGATACTCAAGACCAGCCTCACTCTGCCGAACGGAAAGATTGTAACTCAATCTGCGCAGTGGAAAGGCCTGACTATCCAGCTAAACGTTTCGAGCATTTCTCCAGATGAGGCAGCTGATCCGGAAATGTTTAAAGGTGTCATAGGCAATCACTCCACGATTATCAGTCATGAAATCGTGCCGACGTCAGCCGGGGAGGCAATTCTGGCACTTAATAAAAGGACCAAACCGGCAGCCGCCCAATCAAGCGAAGCAGCTTATGAATACTGGGTGATCGTCCACGGCAGCCAGTATGCTTATTCCATAGAAGTTTCATTTTTCGGCAACCCGAGCATTGAAAAACATCAAGTCGAGCACCTGCTTGGACAATGGAAAGTGCCGAAGGAAGGCCTCAAGTAATCAACACTGAGTTTTGATCTTGTAGGCTATCAGCGGATCTGAACTCCTTATCAGCTGAATCGAATTCAAAATATTATCAGCGGAAACCCACGGAATATCAGCCAAAACTTTTTCATGTTAACTTGATCATGATCAAAAATAATTTGACCGTTGCTTCGTTCATGTTAACCGCGCCATAACTAAATGCTGAGAAATCTATGATCGGATTTGATGATTGTAGAGTCGACTGGTGATGTAAAAAGGCGCATATAATCTACCCGGTATCAATAATTAAGATACGGGGTAGTTGCTGCATTCCAGCCAGGATTAGAAACGCGCTAATCGCGGGCAACATTCATCTTACGGATATTCACCTTGATTTCGTGGACAATTTCTGAGGGCGTTTTTTGATCCGTAATCACTTGAATGTCTGCAGATTGCTCGTAGTAACTTTCCCGTTCCTGGAAAAGTTCAATCAACCTGTTTTTGTCCAGCGTCCGAAACAACGGCCGGGTGTGATCATCCTGTAAACGTTCCAGAATGATTTCCGGAGAGGTTTTTAAATAAACGACCGGTATATTGGCCTCATGGAGTAATTGACGATTGGTCAGACTGACGGGCGTGCCACCACCTGTTGATAGGACACCATCCTCACTGAGCGCTGACGCAAGAGTTTTCGATTCCAGTTCGCGGAAGTATCTTTCTCCATGCTCCGTAAATATCTGATTGATTGATTGACCCGAGTGGGCCACGATCATTTGATCTAAATCTAAATGAGGGCGGTGAATGAAATCGGCTAACAAATGTCCGACTGTTGTCTTGCCGCTTCCCATAAAACCGACTAATATAAGATCGACCATTAGTTACTCACCTCTTACTACTGATAGCCCATGCTGGCGTAATTCATCTTTTGCACGGGTCAGATCTTGCTGATTTGAAAAAGATAACTGCAAAACCCCATCCACTTCTTCTCTGATTTCTAGAATATGGATATTAACTAAATTAATCTTTGCTTCTGCCAGAATATGAGTGACTTGAGCGATGGCACCTACCCGATCGGGAATGTTGATAAATAAATCATAAAAATTTGGATCGTGCGCCGCAGCCTGGGCATTAATACTGTCCCGAGTGATTTTTGCTTGATGAAAATAATCATGAATCGCTTCATGATCGGATGAAACAATAGCCTGTCTGATTTGCCCCAGCCGGTCGCTGAATTTATCGATTTTATCAACAATAGTATCGCTGTTACTTAATAAAATATCTGTCCACATCTCCGGATCAGAAGACGCAATTCTCGTGATGCTTCTGAAACCCCCCGCGGCTAATCTCAAGGATAAAGGTGATTGGCTGAATTCATCCTGAGACATGTTGACTAATCCGGAAGCAATGATATGCGGCAAGTGACTGATCTGAGCCACGATCCGGTCGTGCCGAGCGGCTGAAACCAGTTGCCATTTGACGTGCAATCCGGACAATAATGACTGCAAATCTTTTACCGCATTCTGATCTGAAAGGGTGTCCGTGATCAGGAAATAGTAGGCACTTTGAAATAAATTCGCCCGGGCTGCGCTAATCGTTGTTTTATGTGAGCCAGCCATGGGGTGGCCGCCAATAAAATTAATGCCCTTACCAGTTAACCTTTTCGCTTTCACCATAATTTGTTGTTTCGTACTGCCCACGTCAGTCACGATAACTCCGGGCTTCAGTCGCATGTCGGCCAGCTGATCCATGTGGTCCAAAATAATACGGACCGGGGTGGCTAAAATGATGACATCGGCCGCCGCAGCAATATCCTGCAGGCGAGGAAAGCCGCCATCAATTATACCGCTGCTTTGCGCCGACACCAATGAGTTATGGTTTACATCGACGCCAAAAATTTGGTGATCCGGCCATTGTTTCCGTATCACCAAAGCAATTGAGCCCCCGATGAGCCCTAAGCCGTCGATAACGATTGTTTTCATAGCGCCGCAAACCCTTTCGCAGAGATTAATTGATTCAGATCAGTGAAAAAGTTTGGATAGGAAATATTAATCGCCGATTCATTGGCTAGTTTAAGCTCGCCCTTAATTAATAGTGCGGCCACTCCCAGCATCATCCCGATCCGATGGTCACCGTGCGAGTCAACGCGATCCGTATCTTGAGGATTCAATGGGGTTGCCCCGTTAATAATCATCCCATCCGGTAATTCAGTGATATCCGCACCGAGTTTGATCAATTCTTCTGTGACGACAGCGATTCGATCCGTTTCTTTGACCCGTAACTCCTCGGCCCCGGTTATTTTTGTTGTCCCCGAAGCCTGGGTTGCCAGTAAGGTGATAAGCGGCAGTTCATCAATCACGTTTGGAATATCCTCGCTGGATATGCAAATGGCGTGCAGTACAGAACTTCGTATCAACAGATCTCCGGAAGCTTCGACCTGATTCGTTTCGTTTTGAATGGTAATATCTGCACCCATTCGTTTTAAAATAGTTAAGAAACCGGTACGTGTCGGATTTAAGCCTACATTTTTCAGCCGGATCTCGCTATTCGGCAGCAAAGTCGCGGCAGCGATGAAAAATGCGGCAGACGACATATCGCCGGGAACCGTGACGCTTTGGCCTATAAGATTTGGCTTTCCTGTCACTTTGATGGTCAAGCCCTGCTGCTCGATCTCACCGCCAAATGCTTTCAACATTAATTCGGTATGATTTCTGGTTTGTTGTTTCTCGATGATCGTTGAAATGCCATCGGCTTGCAGTGCAGCTAAAATGAGCGCACTTTTCACCTGAGCGCTGGCGACTGGCAGCCGGTAGTTAACCGTACTGAGATTAGAATCACCATGAACGGTAATGGGCAATGTTCCGTTACCGGTAACCCTGAATTCCGGTCCTAATTGAGACAGAGGTTCGGTGACCCGCTTCATGGGCCGCTTGCTCAATGATTGATCGCCAATCAAATCAGTTGTGAAGTTCTGCCCACTTAATAAGCCTAGCAATAGCCGGGTTGTCGTTCCTGAATTGCCCATATTCAGCGGATGCTGCGGCTCACTCAGACCGTTCATTTTAACCCCGTGCACTAAGACATGATCATCCTGACGTTCAATGTTTACCCCCATATCCTGAAAGGCTTGGATTGTCGTTAAGCAATCTTCAGATGGAAGAAAATGAGTAATTTCGGTTTCACCAGAACTGATGGCACCCAGAATAATACTGCGATGGGAAATACTTTTATCACCCGGTACACTGAGTTCCCCGTGTAACCCCTTCTGAACGTTCGTTGTTAAGGTTTTCAAGTTCAATTCACCTTGTTTTTTAGATTATTTGATACACACACCAAACCATGTCGGGCGTGTAAGTCCGTTCAATTTTTTCATCAGAACTCAGTTGAACATTTTGCTGATTGGTTAGAACAAAACGCGCCTGAGTTGTCGCATATTTTTGATACGCCAGGTATTTACTATCCGCGTACTTAATCACTGCGTGACCCGGAATGAATTTTAAATAATTGTCCAGCAATGTCGCTGTTGACGGGTGGGTATAGGCAACATTGTTGGTGGCAGTCAGCCGCCGGATTAAAACCAGCGGATTAAGCGGATGACGAAAACAGTCGATCAGCTTTAACTGATCCAAATGAGCATAATGAAAATCAGCCCAGTCCATGTGAACATGGCATGATTTGAAAGCGGCAGGAATGATCAGATAGTCACCCGGATAATCATTCAAATGATTAATAATTTCTTCAAAACGCCCATGGAGCACAATGTGGTTCACGCCGGGCATCTTCCGCAGATAATATTGGGCGGCGCTATTGCTATCGGTCTCCTCAGGCCCAAGGGTATGGATAATCATAGGCATAGAACTCCTTAATAGTTCTTAAGCTCATTACAATAATCGCTGTACTGTTTTTTCAGGCGCTCCATGTTATTGTAGTCAAAAGTATCCAAAATTGCTTGGCATAACTCAATGGCTACTGCGGCTTCAATGACGATTGATGCTGCAACAATTGCTGTGACGTCCGAGCGTTCAATGCTTGCTTTATGCTCTTCTTTGGTGTCAATAGAAACACTGTGCAAGGGCTTATAAAGCGTGGGGATTGGCTTCATCGCGGCATTGACGATGATCGTCATGCCATTCGTCATGCCCCCTTCAAATCCGCCAAGATGGTCGCTGCTCCGGTACCAGCCTTTGTTCGGATCCCAATAGATTTGATCCATGACCTGGCTGCCTGGTTTGGCGCTTATGTCAAAACCGTCGCCAAATGAAACGCCCTTCATAGCGTTAATACCCATAACAGCCGCCGCAATTTTAGCGTCCAGCTTTTCATTCCAACTGATGTAGCTACCAAGGCCGGCCGGCACATTTTCAGCAACAATCCGAATGACTCCGCCCAGGGTATCTCCGTCTTTTTTCGTCTGATCAATCAATTCATGGATGGGGGCGACTTTATCTTGTTTGATAATTCTCAAGTCATTTTTGCTGATTTCCTCTTCTATCTGAGCGGTTGATAATAATTGATTGCTGTCCGCGTCGATGGTTCCGATTTTCTGAACATAGCCGGCAATTTGAATACCTAATTGATTCAGCAACTGAATACAAATGGCGCCAATGGCCACCCGCATCGCTGTTTCACGCGCGGATGAACGTTCCAGCACATTGCGCAAGTCCCGATGACCATATTTCATCCCGCCTACCAGATCGGCATGGCCGGGGCGCGGATTCTTGACCTCCCGCATCGCGATGTCCGGATCAGGTTCACCTACTGGCTTCATGACTTCGCTCCAGTGGCTGTGATCGATGTTAGCAATCCGTAACGTGATTGGGGATCCCAGAGTGATGCCATGACGCACGCCGGAGGTAATGATCACTTGATCCTTTTCAATCTTTTGACGATAACCGCGTCCATAGCCGCCTTGCCGCTCGTGCAACTTGTGATTGATCTGATCGACCGATAGTTTTAATCCGGCTGGAAACCCTTCAATTAATCCGGTTAATTCCGGTCCATGCGACTCTCCCGCAGTTAAGTAAATCATTTAGCTCTTCCTTTCTCTTGTACCTGAGATTGACAGTCCTTTGAACTTGTTAAGATGGTTTGAAAAATGGCTTGGTAATAATCAGCGTTCTCACGATCTGAAATCTGCTGATCGATCTGACTCATGATTTGGCTTTCACGATTCGGATCAAAGATCGGCCCATGCTGGCTCATTTTCTTGATCCCGATCGTCTTGATTAATTTAAATCGCCACTGCAATAATTTGAGGATCCAGTAGTCAATAAAATTAATTTGATTGCGCTCTGTTTGATAATCTGCGGTGTCAGCGGAAGCAGCCATTAACCGATAACCGATCACCCAAATGGCAAATGAAACGAGCGCAATGATAATATCTGAGCGTAGCGCGGCTGCCGTACTGATCGTGGACAGCATGCCGGTAAAAATAGGAACAGTGAATGAAGCAATACTGCCAAACGAGAAATAGATACCGGTAGCGCGTCCCTTGGCCTGAGGGAACAAAGAACTGAAAATATTCAGCCCCACCTGCATGACACCACCGGCGGCTGTCGCTCCGAAAATAAACGAAGCAATGCTGACAAGCCAGGTGCTACCTGAAAAGCCGATCACCAAAAGCATGAGGAGCGACAAACTATTCAGACTGACAATCAATTTGACTTCTCGGATTAATGACCATTTGAGAATGGCGAAAATCAGCAAAACGCCGGTTATCGATCCGATACTGTAGAGCGATAGCAGAAAGTGAGCCTCGATATTGCTCATATGCAGGACATCAGTCCCGTAAAGGGTGATCCACTGTGTGAATAATATCATCAGCGCCATCGATGTATAACCATAGATTGAGAAAATGATGAGTAAACCGATTCTTGATCCTGAACGTTTATTCCCGCCAAAAAGCCGATGATTGGTTTGCTTGCCCGTTTTTGCTTTTTGAGGAAATTGAGTTCGGCTGAGCAGTACAAAATTAATCAGCAATATCACGCTGGCAAAGATAAAGCTCAAGCCATACCAGCCGCCCAGATTTTCATTAAGCCCAATGAAAAGAGGCAATACGAATTCCCCGATGGACATCGCGGCTTTGATCAATATATTGGCCGCTCCGTTTTTACTGTCCATCTCAAGAAACGTCGGATACGTTCCGGAATCAAGCGCCGAGTTGGCCACTCCTGCCAGAATGGCTAGTAAGTAGGCCACTCTGAAATCTTTCGTCAGAATGATACCTATAAAAAAGATCAGGTAACTCAGCATGCCTACATATACAAAAGTCTTACGGCCGTATCTGTCCGATAGGCTGCCCAGAAGATAGTAGGCCAGCAGCCGGCCGATCCCGACTCCGGAAACAACATAGGAAACAGTTGCGAGCGGTGTGCCCCACGCGCCGCCTAAGGCTTTCATATTTTGAGTCAGAATCAATAATCCGATTCCATGAACAAAATAGTTCAGATATAAAACAAAACTTAACCTGATTCTGTTTGCTTTCGTCATGTGTTCCAAACTCCTTCTCCGAAAAAAGTGGTAAAAAAATAACCAGTCAGATTCTTAAATCTAACTGGTTACGGGTTATTCATAGGAAATTACATCATCCGGATTGAAATGGCAACCAATTAGATTGAATCGAACGCATCTAGTTGGTCAGACCATTATAGCTTCCCAACTCTAGATACCAAACGCAGACTTGCGTTCGTATCCGGAGTGGATACGAACGCTATCTAAAGTAATAGAAGCTATAATAATAGGATTGAGCCATTTGCAACTGATTCATCGGTGATTTTCCTCTCCGAGTGGATTAGGTATCATTAAACCACTAGAACGTTATCATGTCAATCTCAATTTTTCTTTTGCCGATTATTCTTGCTGATGTGAGGACAGGATAATGGCTTTGCAGAAACGTTAAGGCAGCCATTATCCATTTTTTCGCGTCATGGCAGAGGGAGAAAAAGGAAATTTTTTAAAAAAGTACGTAAGCGTTTACAATATAAAAAATCTGTACTAAAATAATCGTGTTGTGATAACTGTCACAGTTTGTTCACAAATCATCTAAAAAATGGCAGGATGTAAGAACAACACCGACATTCAGCACCATTTACGCGGGATCATGAAAATGCCAAGCCTGTCCGAACCATCTGCCAAATAGGAGGCATCAGGTTATGTCAAAGGGTGTAGCAGTCATTACAGGAGCCGGACAAGGAATAGGAAAAGGGATTGCCAAACGGTTGGCAGACGATGGATTTGCGATTGTTTTAGGTGATTTAAACAAAGAAGTGCTTGAGCAGACGGAAGCAGAATTTAATGAATCCGGGTATCAGGTTGCGTCATTTGTCGGTGATGTGACAAACCCTGACGATCAGAAAAATCTTGTCCGGAAAGCCGTCGATACATTTGGAAGCGTTGACGTGTTTGTCAATAATGCGGGTGTTGACCATGTCGGACCGGTTTTGAGCGTTCAGCCTAAAAACCTGGAATTTTTATTTAAAGTGAATGTTTTCGGAACGGTTTATGGTATTCAAGCGGCAGCGGAGCAGATGCAAAAGCAAGGCGGTGGCAAGATCATCAACGCCTGCAGTATTGCCGGACAGCAAAGCTTCCCGATGATGGGACTTTATTCAGCGACGAAATTTGCCGTTCGCGGATTCACTCAAGCGGCTGCGAAGGAACTGGCCAAGGACAACATTACTGTCAATGCTTATTGCCCGGGAATTGTCGGGACCGGCATGTGGGAACGGATTGATGACGCGATGGTTAAATTCCAAGGTGGAAACAAAGGCGATGCATTTAAGAAAGCCGTTGAAGGGATTGCGCTTGGAAGAAGCGAAACGCCAGCGGATATTGCCAATTTCGTCTCTTTCCTTGCTTCACCGGATTCCAATTATATCACCGGACAGTCGGTCAGCGTTGACGGCGGCATGGTTTTCAGTTGACGGAGCGACAGGTGAGTACAAATAGAGAAAGGGCTGTCTCAGTATGAGGCAGTCTCTTTTTATTTACGCCAATTGCTCCATAAAAATAAAAATGGTACGTTATCAGTATAAGTTGATGATCACGTGTCCCGGATCAAGGAGGAAAAATGGTGCAATCTGAGCCGTGGATGTATGCGCCACTTAAAACACGTATCTGTGCATTCCTGCTCGATTATCTCGTCATCGCTGTCTATGGTGTACTGGTCTTAGGCACTCTTTCAGTAGCCTTTCGGTCATTTTTCAGACCCCTATTTACCGGATCTCCGGCCATAGCGGAGCTGACAGGCTTCGCACTGATTACACTACCCGTTTCACTTTATTTTCTCTTATGTGAACGGTCGGACTGGCAGGGGACATGGGGCAAAAAGAAAATGTCTCTCCGTGTGGTTGATGGTAGTGGCCGACGCATTGGGCTTAGCCGCTCAATCCTCCGTACGGCGATTAAATTTCTTCCCTGGGAAATGGCGCATTTCGCTGTATGGCACATGATTCTGCCATCGAACTTTTCCGGGGGCGTGGTTATTGGCATCCTGATTATGGTCTATCTCGCCGTGATCAGCTATGTGCTGAGCCCATTGTTGAATAAGAAGAAACAAACCATTTATGATCGGATTGCGGGGACAGCAGTAATTCGTAATGAACAGAGAGAGGATTGATCGAGAAATGGGAGAAAGTGGAATAATAATAAGGGAAGCCATTGCGGACGATGCTGAAAAAATGTTGAACTATCTGGAGAAAATTGCGGCTGAGTCCGATTTTCTGACATTCGGCCCGGGGGAATTTAAACTGACGCTCGAGCAGGAAAAAGACACACTTGACAGCTATTCAATCAAAGATAATGCTTTATTTCTAGTTGCGGAAATCAACGGAAAAATAGTTGGTAACCTAGATTTCCAGGGGGGTTCCAGACCAAGAACAGCCCATACCGGAGAATTCGGCATCAGTGTCCTGAAAGACTACTGGGGACAGCACATTGGCAAAGTGCTGCTGAAAACACTGATTAACTGGGCCAAAGGAACCGACCTCATCAGGAAAATTAACCTGCGTGTCCGCAGCGACAACGAACGGGCAAAGCATCTTTATCAATCCGTCGGTTTCATTGAAGAAGGCATCATCAGCAGGGATCTGCTGGTAGACGGTACATTTTATGACAGTATCCTGATGGGCTTGACGATAGACTGATCTTTCCTCTTTTTGAGATCGACCGAAAACCTGTCCGGTTTGGACGATAATTTGTCCGATTCCAGCGAAAACCTGTCCGATTCAGCCGAGAACTTGTCCGGATACACTGAAAATCTGTCCGATTTTGAGCCGATACACCACAAATTTTCGATCTGATCGCCATGCAATGAGTCCGTATTTATACACTCACTTGATGACGCGCCACCAGTAGAGCGCCAGAATCATCAGAATAAGTGTCAGGGATCCTAAGAAAAAGACGGTACTGTTTCGAAGCAAAAAACTCAGGACAACCCAGACTAAGCTCAACCCCGTGACGGCACTGAATTCTTTTATTGTGATCCATGTGTTTTTTCTCGGATAAGCGACGAGCAGTGCCAGCACGGAATAAACGAAAAGGAACGCGCTTAAGTCGAAGAGAATCGCAAAAAATGTTGTGCCTAGTTCCTTCAGGATAAATAGTTCCAATAGGGCCGTCATTAAATTAATCCCGACAAAAATAAAATAATGCACATGAATTAAAACTAAACCGGCTGTTCGAGCTTTCCGATTGATGCCCCGTTCATAGCTGATAATATAGATTGTGAAAAGCAGGGCAATAATCATGAAATAGAAAACACTTTCAAGCCTCAAATGGTGACTATTAATGGTCTGTGCTACGGCAATTACGGCTTCACCGAACAGCAACAAGGTAAACAGTGAATAACGTTCTGTCAGATGATCAAACTGCGTCGAAAAATTGGTCAGCGTCCGTTTCATGAACAGCGGATAGAAAGCGACGGTGAAGATCGACGCAGCATAGATGGCGAAGCGTACGGAATAAGGCACTGAAAAGGGCAGGATGGTCACAAAGCCGACCAGACTGATTACCGCAAGCAGCACAGAAAAATGAAAGGTCAATTTTTTCCCCTCAGGTGCATTTGCCCGTCTTGACTGTAGGTAGTACTGAAAGGCGATGCTTAAAAAAAGAACGGACGTAGATCCGGCAAACGTGAAATGAGTGGACGCAAAGTCTTCATTCAGAGACTGTGACAGAATCACAACCCAGAACATATCAAAAATCAGAAACAGCGAATTGCCGAGATCCTCTTTCAGAAAACGATTCGCGTAAACCGTCTGATACGTCCAAATTGTCCAGAACACAAGCATCATCATCAAATATTCTGCCAGATCAATCAGCGGTAGAGTATGATTGCTGACGAGATGCAGCACCTCGGTCATCCGGCTGATGGCATAGGCAAAGATCAAATCGTAAAACAATTCCAGCGTGCTGACTTCTTTCTTCCCAATCAACTTTTCCACCATTTTTCAACCTCCACCCACGAGCTCCTCTGCTCTCATTTCAGCATAAAAGTAAGAAAAAAGCCAACCTGAACACGCTTTGGCAAAACAGAGATCATTTAACCTCAAAAGTTGCCGTCAGATGATTGGCGATCTTCGTCACATACGTGACTTTCACATTCTTTGAAATGGCTGTTGTTCTAATATTAAATGATTCCCGATAAGTATCATGGATCAATTGCATAAGTAAAATATTTGACAAAATGAGCAAAAGGAAATGATTATATAGTCTCAAAATAAGTTATAATTAGGCAAATAGTTTGAATTTTATTCACCACTTTGGAGGGCGTATGCTGCAAATCTATTTGCTTTGTGCGATTCTAGTCACTATTTTTTGGGCTGGGTTGGGAATAATTATCCTTTCTGCAAGTTTAATCTATCGAACAACCCACTATTTCCATGTCACCCACCAACCGTACTTAAGAATGCTCCGCTCAAAGGGTCTTCTGGGTGAATATCTCACTTATAAAAATTTGCGAAATGTAGATGGGAATGCGCGCTTTCTTTTTAATTTGTATCTCCCGAAGGAAAACGATGAAACGACCGAAATTGATGTTTTGATGATTCATGACAGCGGCATTTACGTCTTTGAATCGAAGAATTACAGCGGTTGGATTTTCGGTTCGGAAAATCAGAAAGTCTGGACGCAATCCTTGCCTCAGGGCCGAAAAAGTGTCAAAAATCATTTTCTCAACCCAATCATGCAAAATAAGCTTCATATTAAGTATCTCAAGCAGTATCTCAGCGATTTTCCCAACGTCGTTTACCATTCTTTTATGCTGTTCAGTGACCGGTGCGCTTTAAAGAAAATAACGATTACAGATGGTCAGACACAGATTATGAATCGCCGGTACGTACTAGAAAAGGTGAAGGGCAGAGCCAGGCAAGTCGGATTTGTTCTGTCTGCGGAAGAGATCAAGGCTATCTATGATCTTCTGTATCCGTATTCTCAGGCTCCGGAAACACTGAAAGAGGAACACATTAAGAACATTAAAGCAAAAATTGAACCTCAAAAGCCTGATACAGAATTGAAAATCAATGGGAATCCCGAGATACAGCAGGCAAAAAGTGAAACGGGAGCCGCATCAGTAACGCAGGAAGATGTAAAAGTTTGTCCTAAATGTGGCAAACCCATGTTACTCAGAACTTCTAGAAGAGGTCAGCATGCCGGAGAAAAGTTCTGGGGGTGCTCGGGGTACCCATACTGCAGGTATATCGAGAAAGGTGAGGGGCAAACGAAAAAATAAGAAATAAAGATAATAGTTCTCTATCATCGGGAGGATATCTAATGAAAAAACCTTCAATAACTGATATTCAAGCGGAAAAACTAATTAAAATGCTAAAGTTGGTCTTAAAGCGTTACCTTGTTAAACTTGACCTTGGAGCAGCAGGAGAAATTAATCTTTGCGACGAATTGAATAAATACCGTTTTACCATATATTATGAAGTTTCGAACAAAGTACCTAGTAAGATGCATATACATATTCGTGAAAAAACAATTGGAGTTAACTTGTTTCGTGTGAACATGGACCCCAATGGATTTCATAAGAATAGCAGTGGTGAAATCATCAAAGGTAACAGGATCATGAAGTATTCGATGAATGAGTGGTATGCAAAAGACGATGGAGTTACCTATTTTAAGGCATATCCACTCCCTGTGGAAGCATTCCCTATAATTGATTCGCTTGTTGCTATTTTTAAATCATTTCTGAGTTATACTAATGAGCAGCGCGTCAATCAAATGCTGGAACGCTCAATTATTTCTGAAGACGTGATAGATGTGTTTGATACGCTCGGCCTGAAACAGCCGGAAATCTCGCTGCTTGATGAACAGTTCCTGCAGGAAGTCCGGACGATGAAGACGAGAAATCTTGCAAGGGAAATGCTGAAGAAACTGCTCGAAGGCGAAATCAAATCCATGGCCCGGACGAATCTGGTCAAGTCCGAACTGTTCTCGGAGAAGCTGCGGAAATCACTGAATAAGTATCGCAATCAGTCGATCACGAACGCCGAAGTGATCGAAGAACTGATCCGGATGGCCGACGAAATCCGGAAAATGAGCGCAGACGAAGCCAAACTCGGCCTGAACAAGGATGAAATCGCCTTTTACTATGCCCTCTCCAAAGATAAGGTTGTCCGGGACTTCTATACGGACGACACACTTAAGAAGATCGTGCAGGAGTTGACAGCCACGATCCGAAACAATGTCACGATCGACTTCAACATTCGTGAGCAGGCTCAGGCAATGATGCGCATCCACATCCGTCGGTTACTGAAGAAATATGACTATCCGCCTGAACAAGCCAAAAATGCACTTGAAATTGTGATGAAGCAGGTTAACCTGATGTCAGGCAACGAAGCACCAGATGAAGAGACTTATGATGGGATGCTTGGAGCGCAGACGGCGGCGGAGGATAAGGAAAATTATCATGCAGAATGAAAATATTCACTCCTATATAAAAGATATAGCAAATCATCTTTGGCAACCTACTATTTATGGACATGCATCGGTAATGGTAGGTGCTGGCTTTTCAAAAAATGCAATTTCTAGTGTTCATGACAAAAGTTTACCAAATTGGGGTGAATTGTCTTTATCTATATTCGACAGGCTTTATACCAGGGACACAAAGACAGATGTTGTTGAACAGTGGAATACAAAAAGGGTCGGAAAGACATTCGGTAGAAATGCTCTCAATATTGCCGAAGAGTTCAGGGTTACTTTTGGACGATCAGCGTTAGATAAGCTTATTGAAATTAATTTACCAGATTTAGAGTACCAACCTGGTCCTTTGCATACACAATTACTTGAACTCCCATGGAACGATGTATTTACGACGAATTATGATACCCTCTTAGAAAGAACGATATCAAAGATTAATATCAAAAATAGGAAAAATTATAAAATTGTCAGAACGCAAAATGATTTACCAGGGAGTACGCGCCCACGAATAATTAAATTACATGGAAGTATGCCTACAGCGAAACCATATATTATTACTGAGGAAGATTATCGCACTTATCCGAAAAAATTTGCTCCATTTGTGAATACTGTACAGCAAGCAATGCTAGAAACCCAGCTTTGTTTAATAGGGTTCTCCGGAGATGATCCTAATTTTACAAGTTGGCTCGGATGGCTTAGAGATAATATGCAAGAAAATTGTCCGAAAATATACTTGTGTGGAGTCTTTGACGATTTAAATTCTTCAGAGAAAAAACTATTGGAACAAAGGAATATAGTTATTGTTGACATTGGATCTTTAATAAAAGGAGAGACAAGTAATAGGTATAGTGATGCTCTAGTTTTGTTTTTCAAGGAACTAAAAGAAAATAAGATTACAACTAAAGATATCTATCAATTACCTAAGGAATTAGATAATTTAAAACATCTAATTTCTAAGATCCGCTCTCAAAATAGAATTTGGAGTAGATACGCAGCACTGCCTGAAAAAATACGTGCCAAAGCAAGCCTGAATCTTGATGCTCACTTAGATAAAGTCCTATCCGATAAAACTGGTACATATGAAGACAGATTGCTTTATGTTTCTGAACTATGCCAAAGAAAATGCCATTGTTTATTGCCTTTCACTAATAAGCAAATAACTCAACTTGAAGAACTAATAAATCATATCAACGATTCTAAAGAGAATGACAATGAAGCTTCTAATACTTGGGCTGAATTGTGCTTGTCTTTATGTCTAAATTATCGACAAAATAATCTGCGAGATAGATATATAAGATTAATGGATAAGTTGGAACATAAATTAAACGAATTTAATGAAGAAGTATCAATGAGGTTCTTTCTGGAAAAAAGTATCTTTGCATTACAAAGCTTCGATTACATTGAATCTCTTAAATGGATTAGAAGGATTGGTAGTACTTCACCAATTGTAATAAGAATTAAAAAATGTTGTATTCTAAGTCAACTAGGATTAGAAAAAGATGCAAAACAAAATCTTAAAGAAATTTCAATGGATGTAGCTCAACAATTTATGCCAAAAGAGGTTTATGCCTCTTTAATTGGCTATATTAACCTCTGCTATAGGAGCTTAGGAATTTGGGAGAATAATGAGTTCGATATTTTCTCAGATAATGAATCTTTAGATTCAAAGTATAATACACGAAATATCCTAAATGGAATGCAAGAAATACTCTTCTCAAAATTACAAGACGCTGAAGGAAAAGATAAAAAAATAACGAAATCATTTTCTCCAAATACATTTGTTCACCATTTTGGAACTGGAAGTAAAGAGGTAACAGAAGCAAGAACTGCAAGTTTCCAATACTTAAATCTTATTGATTCGTTATGCTTACCGGTCTTTGGTGATCACAAATCATCAATTTTTGGAGCAATCCAACATATTCTTGAAAATATTAAATGCCCATACTGGGAATGGTTTTATATTATTCAATTTCATGATAAGGATTATTATGATAGATTTTTCACCAGATCTTATGTCACTTTTTGCGAGAAAGGCTTAGTTGAACCAATCCTAAATAATCTTATTTTGTTGTTAAAAATTTTTAATACAAATGAAGATTTCAATAGATCAAGAAAGATATTAACTGAGAAAGAAATTATTAATTTGGCATCAAGGTTTGCTCTGCATGCAAATAAAGCAGAGATTAATTTATTGCTAGAAAAATTTGTAGAAATTAATAATAAAGGTCAAATAGCTAATAAATACGAGATAGAGGACGCCCTGAATAATTTCAGTTATGCTTTTGACAAAGAGAAATTGATAGATAATTTGGAATTAATACTATCTTCACCATATAATGGTTTGCATCTATCAAGTCATTTCAATTCGGTAAAAGGACTTCCAGAAGATTTAGTCAAAAAATATTTTCCTGAAATTTTAGCAAACGTAAGTTCATTAGATTTAAGTGTTCGTGATGAGGCCATTTTGAGGCTATTATTGATCAAGAAATCACACACATTTAGTGAGCATGAATCTGAAATAGCCACATCTGTATGTAGTAATTTAAAAGTACCCCACCAAAGTCATTAAAAATTCCCCCACTCTAGTATAAATAAACCCACAATAAGTAATGTGATGTCTTGTTGTGGGGAGATTGGGATGATGATGACTTTGAAG
>NZ_SRJD01000007.1 GCF_004684935.1 Sporolactobacillus shoreae | reverse complement strand
GACACCATCGAATGCTTCGAAGCTCCGGATCACGGACGGGTACTGGGTGAACTCACAAAGAAGCAAAAGGCGCTCTATGATGCTCTCGGTGTAAGTTATCCATCGTTATAAATTCCGGGAATTCAGGATGATATATTACAAAAGTATAGTAATTTAATTCCAAATGAGTTAACGCTAATTTGGAAAAAATATGGTTTAGGAAGTTTTTTAAAGGGCTATCTCAAAATAATCAATCCAGAAGATTTTGTAGAGATATTGAATGACTCCTATTTTAGAAGTGATTTAGCCGTACCCGTTTTTGCAACTGGTATGGGTGATATTATAACTTGGGAAGAGAATCGATATTTAAGATTAGTAGAATACAGAAAAGGAATATTTAAAGGAATCTCTGCTGGATTTGAATTTTTCTTTTCAGATTTAGAAAATAACATTTTTTTAGATAAATACTTAGATGCAAAACAATATTTTGAAGCAATTGATACTTACGGTGAACCAGCTTATGATGAGTGCTTTGGTTATACACCATTACTAGGGATTGGTGGCTCAGAAAAAGTAGAGAATCTAAAAAAGGTAAAACTAAGGGAACATATCCAGATAATTACAGAATTTATGGGACCAATTCAATAGTTAGATAAGCTTGGGGCAAAACTCAATATATTAACTTGGAAATTTGCATAAATGGTGTCTAGCATCAAGAGTATCCCAGTTATACGGACAAACGGACACACCATACACAATGTTTAATTTACAATTAATCATGTACAAATATTTCAATGTAATTCTTAATTACGATAGAGGGGCTTTCGGTTGTTCAATAATTAATGGTGAAGCAGGAATTAGTTTGGAAAATAGTCAAAGTTGGTATGATGAAGCCGATATGAATGTCTTTTGTAAAGAATTACAGCAGCAGATTGGACTTATGATACCTGATAAATTCCTAGAACACTATGGGTGGAAACAATTACAATAAATTTTCCGTAAAACCTTGATCGGTTGTATACCTTCAAGGCTTTATTAATGTTAAAAAGGCCAAAGTTATTCGGGTGCTAGGTAAATTTTATATATTTGAGGACTGAACCGAGTATTTCCCTTCGACTATGTTTTCCCCCGGATTCGGGATGCAGTGGACCAGTTGGACGAGGATCACCGGCTCTACTTTTCCTATAAAAGTATGTCGGGCGCGCTCGACAAGCTGGGCAACGACTATCAGAAGCTCTACACATTCACTGGGGAGGTGGGTGACGCTGTCAACCGGCAAATTGACCACCCTTTTAGCATGGAATGAAGGTTATCGGAAAAGGTTATCTCAATTACTAAGTACTATAGATGTTACCGCAGTGTTTTAAGTGAAAATAAATTCCTTTTCAATTTCATAGTCCTTTGTGACTGGTAAATAGTGACTGAAATAGCAAAAAAGGGCCAGTCTCATAAGATTTAACGGGAAAAATTGGTAAGTTTGCAGTGTTCAGCAGACCGCTATTATCTTCTATAATACGTTCGAGGCAAAATAAAGGGCTTACTTTTAGGAAGCTGCTGGTATCTGGTGGGGCATGAAATCGTTTGACAAATTGGTTTTTGGAGTGTTGCCCGAATTTCTGAATAGCGTATGGCACCAATGTAAGACATGATTATAGATGATCAATTATTACATAGGGGGAAACGCGATATGAAGAAAAAGTTTTTCATCTCAATCTTGCTGGCCGCCGCTCTTGCACTGGCCGGATGCAGCGCGGCAAGTCATTCGTCCGGAGCTTCGCAGGTGACCGCTATACAGGCCATAACTAATGCGGCGAGGCAGTCGAACAAGATTGATAATATGGCAATGAAGATGAATATGGCTATTGAGTTGAACAACGGTAGCACAACGAATACTCAGACGGTAGTAACCAATTCTAAATTTTTCCGGAATCCGCCGCTGATCTATCAGATAAGTCAAATCAAAAACGCTACAGATACGGTGAAGATGGTACAGTATGTCGATGATCAGGCGATGTATGTTCAGAACAGTGCTACTGGCCAGTGGGCGAAGGCCGAATTTAGCGGCAGCTCAGGTGATCTTCTGAAGAGTTCGTTTAAGAAACAGTCGGATCCCGCCACTCAATTGGATCTTCTGAAGAGCTTTCAGAAGAATATGAAATTGAAGAAAAGTGGAACCGATTATGTGATCCAATTTGGCGGAAAGAAGCAGGAATTGAGGCAGTTCATTCAGAAAGCGATGATGAATAATATCGCTTCCGCCCAGAAAAGCAGCTTGGAGAACGCACTGAATCTCATGAACTTTACGTCGATGGATTATACGTATGTTGTGGACCAGAAGACATTCAACCCAAAGTCGCTGACGGTATCATTTACAGCCGAACCGAAGAGCAAGGATACGCCCGGAAAACTCAAGATGACCATTCAAACCGCTTTTTCAAAGATCAATCAACTGGAAAAAGTAACGATTCCCGCGGATGTGAAAAAGAAAGCGATAAAAATAGACCCGGCTCAGTTGCAGGGATCACAGTATTAATGAGTTATTAGTCCGATAAAGAAGTGTCAATCGCAAGGGGATTGACACTTCTTTTTTAGAAAATCTAAGTATTTCAGAAAGCGCATACAGATGATAAAATAGTTCTAAGAGTCATTAAACAGAAATAAACTCTGATTCAGGCCAAACAATCCCCTTCGGAAAGAAGAAACGAAATGGACAAGGAAGAAAAATATTATCGTTTATTGAAAGAACAGTACGGAAGCGCCGAGAGCATTGTTACGGAGATCATTAATCTTGAAGCGATCATGAATTTGCCCAAGGGCACGGAACACTTTTTAAGCGATATTCATGGGGAGTATGAAGCGTTCCAGCATGTCCTGCGGAGCGGTTCG
Source organism: Sporolactobacillus shoreae (assembly GCF_004684935.1). GTDB lineage: Bacteria > Bacillota > Bacilli > Bacillales > Sporolactobacillaceae > Sporolactobacillus > Sporolactobacillus shoreae. The sequence continues at coordinate 134,355 of NZ_SRJD01000007.1, read as the reverse complement.
GGCAATGTGCGCCGGAAAGTGCAGGAATGCTTCAGCGCTCAGCTCACACACGACGAAATAGAAGAATTAATCGGTATTGTCTATTATCCGGAAGAAGCGATCGCAGACAAGAAGAATACCTTTGAGGACGCTGAAGCGCTGAAGCGATGGTACTTTGAGTTGATTGACAGAATGATCAATCTGATTTCTTACACGTCCACCAAGTATACCCGGTCCAAGGTGAGAAAAGCGTTGAATCCTAATTTTTCCTACATCACGGAGGAACTTTTATACAGGGATAATTACGCGCCGGGCGACAAAGAAGAATATTACCAATCAATTATTAACACGGTGATCAGTCTCGGAAAAGTGGATGAACTGATCGCCAGTTTTTCATACACGATCCAGCGTCTGGTGGTCGATCATCTGCATATTGTGGGCGACATCTTTGATCGCGGGCCTTCTCCAGCCAGAATCATGGACACGCTGATGAAGTACCATTCCCTCGACATTCAGTGGGGCAATCATGACGTGACATGGATCGGTGCGGCGGCGGGGTCGCCGCTCTGCATGCTCAATGTTGTGCGGATCTGCGCGCGTTACGATAATTTGGAGATTCTTGAAGACTATTACGGTATAAATCTGCGTCCACTGTTCACCTTTGCCGAAAAATATTATGGAGACAATCCGGCCTTTTACCCTAAAAAGAATCCGGACAAAGAAGAGCTGACAGCTGCTGAAAAACTGCAGATTACAAAAATCCATCAGGCTGCTGCGATCATGCAGTTTAAATTAGAATCGCAGTTAATCAAACGCAATCCCGATTTTCATATGGAAAACCGTTTGCTCCTGGACAAAATCCATTTTGGAGCAGATAAAGACATCATCGAATTGAATGGAGAAAGGTATGACTTATCCCATACATGCTTTCAGACCATCGACAAAAGTCAGCCGGATCGTCTGTCAGATGAAGAAAAGCAGGTCATTGCCAAGCTTCTTCAGTCCTTTCAGACGTCTTCAATTTTGAAGAGGCACATTGACTTTTTATTGGAAAAGGGCAGCCTCTATCTTGTTTATAATGGGAATCTGCTGCTTCATGGCTGCGTGCCGCTTCATGAAAACGGTGATCTGAAATCGCTGACTGTGAACGGTGTCTCCCGATCCGGTAAGACCCTTTTTGATTTTTTTGAGACATGCATCCGCAGCAGCTGCAGGCATCCGGACCTGCATGATGATTTAAACACCGATATGATCTGGTATTTATGGACGGGCGAATGCTCCTCACTGTTCGGTAAAGAGGAAATGACGACCTTCGAACGTTATTTTATTGAAGATGCTGCAACACATAAAGAAATGAAAAATGCCTACTATCAGCTTCGGGATAATGCGGGGGTCTGTCGGAAAATACTTCTGGAATTTGGCCTTGACCCTGAGGATGGACGGATTATTAACGGGCACACACCGGTTAAAGAAAAAAATGGCGAAAATCCGATTAAGGCGGACGGGAAGCTGATTGTCATTGACGGCGGTTTTTCACGAGCCTATCAATCAACGACGGGGATTGCTGGCTATACGCTTCTGTATAATTCGTATGGAATGACGCTCGTCTCCCACCAGCCTTTTACCGGCAAAAGCGACGCAATAAAAAATGGAACGGATATTATTTCAACTAAAAGGGTTGTTGAAACAGAAATGCACCGCAAAAAAGTAAGGGAAACAAACATTGGACGGAAGCTGGAGGAGGATAAGCAGGATCTGGTCTTTCTGCTGAAGCATTATGCCCAGTATTGACAGGTAATAGAAGGGCCGGGCGATAAGCACCCAGTTTTGTTGCACGATAAAAAATATACTTAGGCAAAGGCTTTATTAAACATGTTTATTGTTTTTCGCTCCAATCAATAGAGCGACATAATCAATGCTCAATAGCAACATAGCCAAATCAAAAGAACCGAGTCATTTACTCATAGGGTAATGACTCGGTTCTATATTTTCTTACTTATTTCCAGCGATATTTCTACAGATTAATTCGTGAAGTAGCTTTTTACTACGCTTTGCAGCTGTCCGGGATCAAGGACAACTTCGCTGTTGTTTGCTTGAAGGGCATCATCATACATGGTGACGACCTTTCCCTGAACCTGACGATACTTGATCTGCTGTTTCGGATGGAAGTCGCTTTTGACGCCCAGACCGATACTGATCATGTCATCCGTTGTCATATTTGTCGCGACAAGGAATTTCGATAACGATTGGGAGAGGGCTGGAAATTTCGTCACATTGGATGGGGTCATCATTTTCTGAGCAATGCCTATCAGCGCGGCCTGCTGAAGCTGCTGGCGCCCGTAATCCGTGCCGGGAAGCGAGTCACGCTCATGCGTCAGTTCGGCGACCATCTTGCCGTTCAGTGAGTGGGTGCCGGCGGAGAATACTTTCCCCTTGTCTTCGTGATACCAGGGGTGCGTGAGTGTCACAGAAAATGGAAGTTTCATGTCAATCCCGCCAATGGCATCAACCATGTACTGCAGTCCCGAGTAATTGGTCTCCGCATAGTAGTTGATGGGAACACCGGTGAGGCTGGAGATAGAGCTGACGGCATCGATAATGCCTTGTTTGGCCCCGTGATTCGCCTGGGATACGTATTGAACACTTGTCAGCTTTGTATAACCGTAACCTTGCAGCGGGACGCGCGTGTCGCGTGGGATACTCAGAATATTATAGGTATGCTTGTTCAGATCGGCGTGAATCAGCAGCATCGAATCGGTATGGCTTAACACATCACCCTTTCTTGCATCCGAACCGATCAGGAGCATATTGAATGTTCCTGCCTTCTGCTTATATTTTTTTAATGGATCCGTAGCTTTAGCAGCTCCGACGGTTTTCAGATTTCTGAAGTGGTTCCCAGGGTTGAGCTGATGATACTGATAGAATCCGTAACAGGTACCTCCCACTAATAAAAATGCGAGGATTAGCAGTGTATAACGTAAAAAATGATGCTTTTTTGTTTTTCTGATGCCGCTTCTTGAGCTGCCCGAATCATTTCTTAAAGCCATGTCCTTTTTTCACTCCCTTGATTCCACGATCTAACCTATGTATCTTCGTTTTCAAAAATCATCCAAACTGGGTCAAAATGCAACAATAAAAAACTTTCGCATACCGATCCATGCATGTGTCTTTTTTTTAAAATGTTTTGAGTCTAGGAGATCAGTTGGAGATAAAGAACCGAATGGTTCACTAAGAAAAAAAGTCAGACAATTGATACATATTTCATGATATAATTTAAATTATCTGTTCCACTGTCGGCAATGACAAACTTAATCGTTCTGGAGTGTTAAATAATGAGACGAGACAGCACGAATTTGAAAAAAATAATGATTGTCGCGGTGGTACTTTTGCTCATTTGGAACTTTGAGGGATTTTCGAATTCTCCATGGGCTCAAGCCCAAGGTTATTCTGGCCCTCGCTTATATTCGAGCCAGGTGCTTGTGACGAACAGTTATGGGAGATCAGACACCGTTTATGTGAACCAATTAAAAAAAGGCGACGTGGTCCGGCTTTACAACTCAAAAGGACAATGGCTTGGGACGCGGACGTCCACGGGATATTCAATGACTTTCTACATAAAGCAGCTAGGTGCAAACTCCGGCAAAGTGGCATTAACGCTGGCATATCCGCGTAAGAAGGCGGGAAGCAAAACATATTTTTCCTATTACAGTGAGAATTCTGCGCCGTTAAAAACGAGCCAGATCAAAGTTGCCAACAACCGAGGAAAAGCGGATACGGTTTCTGTATCCGGACTGAACAGGGGAGACATTATTTGGCTATATAGCGCCGACGGACAGCTTCTTAAAACCCAGACATCGGGAGGCTCGTCAACGACACTTTCAATCAAACAGCTGAGTGTTTCTTCAAGCAAGCTCTTCTTAAGCGTCGCCCACCCCTATAGACGCGCAAGTGGCAGAACGACCGTTTATTATGGATCGGAATCATCCATAGCTTTGTCGCCCCGCCAAATCAGCGTGACGAATCATATTGGTGCTTCAGACGAGATTGCGGTAACCGGTTTGAAAAAGGGTGATCTGGTGAGGGTCTATAGCTCTAAGGGACAGCAGATTGCGGCGGGAACATCGGATCGTTCCTCTTTAATTCTAACCGTTCCCCAGTTAGGCGCTCAGGCCGGATCAGTCTATGTGACTGTAACCGAGCCCGGTTACGGCCCCAGCGGGAGGACCACAGCAGATTATAAGGCTGAGCCCATTCAGGAAAGCGACCAAACGACAACCTATCCTTACAGTTTCAGTTATATATTGAATAAACAATTAGGCACTTTTTCGCAGACTGATAAGGCTTATCCGAAATTTATCACCGCAGCCGGCCTGAAGGTGTCGGGGACAAAAGGTGTCGTACAGGCGACACCCGCGGCGAATGATGGGGATCTCTGGAATGTCCGGGGCGGGGCGAGTACGTCCGACTGGGTGATTACTCAAGTAAAGCAGGGAAAGACAGTGACGGTGGTTAAGCCGGTTAATGCGTCCTGGTATCAAATTGATTTCGCCACGGGTTGGGTCAACGCGGCTCCGTCCGATGTACACTATTATCTTGATCCGTCTAATTTCCATCCGGGGGAACCGGAGTATTTTCAATTCCTGGACCTCTCAAGTCCGACCTTAGTGAGTGCGGATGAAATAAATAAAAAAATACTGGTCAACAGGGGTATTCTCACCGGAAAAGCATCTGCTTTTATTCAAGCGGCGGCACAGCAGCACATTAATGAGATCTATCTGATCGCGCATGCGCTGCTCGAGACAGGGAACGGTTCTTCGAATCTCGCCAAGGGAATCAGGGTCACAACTGTTGACGGAAAAGCGGTCAAACCGATGACGGTGTATAATATGTACGGTATTGGTGCTGTGGATTCGGATCCTGATAAAGGCGGTTCCGAATATGCGTACAAGCAAAGGTGGTTCACTCCTGAGGCAGCGATCATCGGCGGTGCGGGATTTATCGGAAGCTCATACATTGATAATCCGACCTATCATCAAAATACCCTTTATAAGATGCGCTGGAATCCGGACAGGCCTGCCACACATCAGTACGCGTCGGATATTGGGTGGGCGGTCAAACAGACATCCATTATTTCGGGATTGTACCAGCTGTTATCCAGTTATTCAATCAGATTTGATGTGCCGAAATATGGCAATTAAGCGGAAACAGTTGCTGCGTTGAATAGGTCACCTTTTCAAATCAAAGGTGTTTTGAACTCGTGTTCAAATACGTTTGATAATTAATAAACAAGCTCATGCTGTTTCTCCAAATTAATAGAGGGACAGCATGAGCTTTTAGGGTACTTAGAGAAAGACGCAGTGTAATCAAAAAAAGTGAGTATCCCTTTGACTCATGTAGATAGGATACACTGTAGAACATTTTATTTTTGAAAATCATTTTTTTGTATCTAAGGTTGATAATTTCTGGGTTAGGGCGATTCTCCCACTTCACGAGGTTCAGCGGATTATATCGCTCTTCGCGAAAATATATCGACGCACAGCGGATTATATCGCCCTTCGCGAAAATATATCGACGCACAGCGGATTATATCGCTCTTCGCGAAAATATATCGACGCACAGCGGATTATATCGCCCTTCGCGAAAATATATCGACGCTCAACCGACTTTATCGTCCTTCACCGATAATCCTTGCGTTCGGAATGATTCTTCCGTGCTTAGATTCTCTCTGAGCTTAAGACGGTGCAGAACTATTTCATCACTTACGTACCGGCAGTTCAACGACACAGACAATGATTGATGATCATGAGCTAACGGAATAATCATTTAAAAAAATTACAGATTCATGTGTAAGCTTGGTTTTCCTTCTGTTTAGTTCTGTGTTACCGGTTTTGTATATTTTCCACCGGTTAACTTTTCGAAAGCATGGGCAGCGCGGAGAATCGTTTCCTCTTCCCCGAACCGGCCGACCACCATCATACCGATGGGCAACCCGTTTGAAAAACCGCATGGGACATTCATGGCCGGGTGCCCCGTAACATCGAAAACGCCTGTATTTGTATCTACACCGAATGACCGTTCAATCTGTTCTTGGAGACGAGCATCGCGATCCGGAAGTTTAGTTGCTTTGTATGGAACGGTTGGCATAATCAGAACATCATAATCCTCAAATGCCTTATCGTACACATTTTTCAGCTGGAGAGCGAGATTATGCGCTTTGGCGTAGTACCGTCCGTGGTAAGCCTGCTGCATATATTGCCCCGTCAGGATTGTAATTTTTGCGGCAGCCGAGAGTTCGTCCGCCTTCTTGGCCATGCCGCTGGCAAATGCATCAAGAAGCTGTGTTTGGTGATAGCCTCTCCAACTTGTGCCTAGGGCATTTCCTCGGAACATCTGGATAGCGGTTCCTTCTGTGTTAATGATGTTGGATAGGTGTATGCCCTGGCGATGCATCGGAATGGAGATCTCATCTACTGCTGCCCCGCAGGTGACAAACGATTCGGCGGCTTTACGTACAGTCTGATCCACATCTTTTTCAGAGAAAGGCCAGTCAAATCCCTCATCAACAATGCCGATGCGCATCCCTTCAGTGTTTCCAGTTAAATAGTCAGTATAGGGCTTGGATTTCAATCCATACTGACGCGGATCCAATCCATCCGGTCCCGCAATCACCTCAAGAAGACGAGCAACATCCTCTGTTGTCCGTGCCATTGGGCCAACGTGATCCAGTGTGACATCAACAGGGAAGATGCCGGTAAACGGGACGAGTCCCCAGGATGGTTTAAGACCGAAAATGCCACACCAGGAGCTTGGCATACGGATCGATCCGGTCTGATCGCATCCGATCGCCATATCCACTTCTCCGAGAGCAACCAGGACGGCGCTTCCGCTGGATGAACCTCCGGCGGAATAGGCGGGATGATATGGGTTTAATACAGGACCGGTGTCAGAGGTGAAACTGCTGCAGTCGCAACAGAGGCTCTCGCAGACCGCCTTTCCGGTTATTTGGCCTGCTTCATCAAGTATCCGAGTGACGACTGTCGCGTCAATCTGCGGAATAAACCCTTTTAAAATGTTTGTGCCGTTCATCATCGGGACGCCTGCCAGACTGATATTATCCTTTAGTGCGATCTTTTTTCCTGCCAGTTTTCCCTTCTTGGCGTGCGCAACATCTGTTTTCCAGTACCATGCATTTAGCGGGTTTTCAGCATTTGACGGGTGATAACCGGGTGTTCGCTTATATTTAATCGACAACTCAGGCTCAACCATCTGATCCACGATGTCATAAGACTCGAGAAGGTTTTCATTGATTAATTTCTGATAGGCTGCAAGCTCATCATCGCTCATTGTTAAATGGTATGAAGAAGCAATCGTTCTCAACGTTTCAAGATCAGGTTCTCTCATGATCCATCCCACCCATATTTGATAATTTTCTTCAGTGACGGCAGTTGATAAAGAATAAAAAGGCAAACCAGGCAGTTATGCCCGATTTGCCTGCATTGCCCTCACTTAGGAAAGGTCATCGGAAATTTTGATGTTTTTGCCGAAAATCTTAAGGAAGATGAGATAAACGATCCCGATCGCGAGCCATGAAAATCCAAGGGTTTTTGCAAGTGAATCCAGGTTCCACCAGACGAAACCGATAACCAGGAATCCAATGAGTGGCATCACAAAATAGGCTAAATAATTTTTGCTTTTTTGTTTTCTCAGGTAGTAGTTCATCACAGCCAGGTGTAGTAGTAGGAATGAAGAAAGTGCGCCAAAGTTGACTACCGATGCAAGCTTGCCGATCTGTGAAGCAAAGATGGTTGTGACGATCAGAGAAACAATAGCGACGAGAATGGTGCTGACATAAGGCGTTTTATATTTCGGATGTATTTTCGCAAGAATATGCGGCAATTTCCGGTCGCGGGCCATGCTGTAAAGAATACGGGAAATTGCGGTCTGCGCAACAAGCGCATCGGCAATGCCCCAAGAAACTGCGGTTGCGACAATGGTTACGATTCGGAGCCAGTCACCGCCTGCAATGCCGGCAACCTGATAGAAAGCCGTGTCCTGACTTTTAAAGGCATTGTAATTTGGAAAGATAAGAGCGGCGACCCATGTCTGGATGATGAACAGGACACCAACAATGATCAGTGAAAAGACGGTTGCGCGTCCGACCGCTTTTTTACCACCATTGGACTCCTCGGACAGCGTTGATATGGCGTCAAATCCAAGGAAACTCAGTACCGCGATGGACACGGCGCCCATGACGGTTGGTATTGAAAATTGTGAAGCGTTAAACAGCGGCTTGAAAGTGAAAGTGGCTCCATTGATGTGCTGAGCGATGGCGGCAATTCCGACAATAATGAAGACGGCCAGAACGATAAATTCAAGAAGCAGAATAATTTTATTTGTCTTGGCGGTAAATACAATGCCGCGAATATTGATTACTGTATTAAAGGCAATGAAGATAATCAACCAAACAAGAACAGGAACCTGCGGGACAATATCGGCAAGAGCGACAGCGCTGACCAGGTAAAGCAATGCCGGTATAAAAATGTAATCCAGAAGAATCAGCCAGCCGGCGATGAACCCGACATTATCATTGATCCCTCTCTGCGCGTAAGAGTAAACGGAACCCGCAATCGGGATCGCGGAAGACATTTTCGAATAGCTAATGGCCGTAAAAAGCATGCCTACCATGCCGATGGCGTAGGCCAGCGCAACCATGCCATGAGAGCCGACCGCAATCTGGCCATAGATCCCGAATGGAGCGATCGGCACCATGAAGATCAGGCCGTAAATGAGTAAATCGGTGAATGAAAGAGCCCGGTTTAATTCCTGCTTGTAACCGGTTTGTTTCTCGTTTGATGAACCTGCCATAATTTTCTCACCTCAGAAGTTATATTGAATGAATGCCATATGCATTAAGAAACCATCTTGGTACAAAGAAGCGTGCGGTCAGCTTTGGATCGACAATCTGGGAAACCTGGACATTGCCGATGGCGCTCATCAGCATGGTCAGATCAGCCAGACCCAGATCTGTAAAAGGAGAAAGAAAATCAATCATTTCTTCCACGCTGTTTTTGGCGGCTTGATCCAGTGTGCTTTCCGAGGCGATCATCGCGATCCCCTGATCGTTGGAGAGCAATGGAAAGTGAAGATTGAGGTCGTCCCTGACTTCGAACCGGACGGTGGCCGATCCGGCAATTTCCACGCCGGAAACCCCGATTTCGCCGTCACCCATGGAAGCGTGCATGTCTCCAAGGCCGAACAGAGCGCCCTTATGGAATACGGGGAAATACAGCGTCGCACCTTCGGTAATCAGTGTGGTGTCCATATTTCCGCCATGTTCCCCGGGCGTTCCACAATTAATGGCTCCTTCTTTTGGAGCGACACCGATCACACCAATCATTTTGCGGAAAGGGATCCTGAGCCTGTCATTAAAAATTACGTTTTCCCCTTCAATAGGCGCTATTTTAAACGTCAGTCCGTTCAATCGGTGTCCCATCGTGCCCAGATTTTCGCCGGTTGACAGCACCCCCTTGCTTTTAACAGTGATCTTGTCTATATGGACGACCAGCGTACTTCCTGGCTCAGATCCATTTATGTACAGCGGACCGGTAGCGGGATTAACTTTGTCCCAATCGACAGAATTGAAGTCCGTATCCTCTGATTTGACCTGGTCTTCAAAACAATCATACGTTTCAATGATCACTTCTTCTCCGGGATTCACATGGGCGACCGGGGTGTTATCCTTACTGAAGAAATAAATCGGATTTTCCCGCTGGATCGTTGTTGTCATCGATAACCCTCCTCATCAGTTGATAACTTCAGTATAAGGTTTTCAATGTTCAAAAATTTGTAATATAATATTCAATTTTTATAAAAATCTATCTTCTTTGTAAGGAAACATGACATAGCCACAGGACGGTCTGCAGGCATAAACTTGTGATCAGTCCCCAGAACAAGCCTGAAAGAAGCGGGAAGCTGAGGATAAAAAAATACAGTCCAACTGCCAGTCCGGCTCCGGCCGGCAGCAGTCGGATCAACGAGACTTTTTCCCTAGAGATCATAATTAGTGAAAAACACGGGATGGATACAACACACAGCAGTGAAAAGAGTTTCGCGCTCAAGATGAGGATTGAGTAGGAAGGCTGCAGGATCACGCTTAAGATTAAGAGCAGCCCGAGGGCGGTTAGATAAACATTTTTAAAAAATTGACGGTCATGGTCTCCGCTGTCAGGCAGAGACAGCAGAAAGGCGTCCATTATTGATTTCAGACTGACCATTGAACTGATCAGGCCGATGCAAAGCAGTGAAGCAGTAAGCAATAGGGTGAAAAAGAAAGAATAACGGGAAAGAGTGTAAAAAATTCCATTTAGTGAAGAGGTACGGCTGGTATCAATGCTCTGCGCAAAGATACCGATCATCATCAGGGTGATAATCAAAGAGGCAAAACAGAAGATCGCGTTTCTGTAGATTGCTCTGATTCTGTTTACTCTAAGGGAGAAGTTCACATGCCACAAGGACAGGTTGGTCAGGAGGTAGCCGTAATAGACGCAGATCATCATAAAGAACCATAGACCCTGATCGAAAATGTCTGAAAAGAAATTGAACTTTAACGGTTGCTGTTTCATCATCCAGTTCTGATAGACGGTATTAATGCCATTTGTCAGATAGATATAGAGCAGCAGACAGGCAATGGTCCCGAACGCGAAAACGATCAACAGGCGGCTGGCTTTGGCAATCGCAGAGAATCCGCCAATAACCGCATAGACGTAGATGAGATAGACTAATGCCACACAAACCAGCTGTTGAGGAATATGAAAGATGTTGGCGGTGATCAGCGACATCCAGGTAATCTCAGCTGTAAAAGCAAAAAAGGCGACCAGTGCCATGATGGCGAGCAGGCAATGATAGGCATGAAGTGTGCTGCGTTCCCTGAAAAAGGTCAAGGAGGTATGATTGGGTGTATTTAAATGGACGGCCATCAGTGAACGGATCCATTTTTCAAAAAGCAGGATCACTGGAAAGAGGATGAGATTGAAAATGATGCCCCAAAATAAATTGCGGCCTGAGATGAACTGAAACAGGATTAAGATCATAAAACCTTTGAGCAGGTGGGAAAGCAGCAGCAGCGTGCCTTCATTAAGGCCAAGCTTTGGCCGGCACGTTACATAGTCGGAAATCGACTCTTTTCGGTTCAGAAAGGGCAGGGCAAAAATCAAAAGAAGAAGGTAGAGTAAAAACAGATCATTATTATTCATCTTGTGTCCCGAACTTTTCCCGTTTGAATTGTGAAGGCGTCATTTTCTCGTGCTTTTTGAAAGAATTCGTGAAGTAATTTTGGCTGGAAAATCCGACCGTGTCGGAAATGAATTGCAGCGAGTATTCGGGGTGGCCGATCATCAGATTTTTCGCCTGATTGATACGCACCCGGGACAAATAGTCATTATAAGAAAGATGGAGCTCATCATTGAATTTTTTACTTAAATAATTCGATGAGACGTGAACGGAGTCAGCAACATCCTGGAGATGTATATTGCGGGCATAGTGCTTCTGCACAAATTGCAGCCCCTTCTGCAGCACAGGAGTTACGGCAGGCGTGTCGCTTCTCTTTTCAAACGGATCGAGCACGTCATAGAGCTCTTTCTCTATAACGGGCTTGACGATATAATCCATGGCATTCAGTTTGATCGCCCTTTTCGCATATTCAAAATCCTGATAGGCTGTGATGACCACAAATTTGATGCCCTTTGAAAGGGTCTGCAGCTTTTCGGCAAGATCCAGGCCAGACTCGCCGCTCAGATGAATATCGATAAGGGCGAGGTGAACGGGCCGATCCGCGGCGATTTTCAGTGCTTCAGCCCCGTCTTCCGCGGCGAACAGATGCCAGTGCGGGTAACGGTTATAAATCAGCTGCGTCAGCTGTTCCAATTCCAGATATTCATCATCTACCATTAATACGTTCATTTTTAATCCTCCAGAGTAATATACGGCCAGACGACCTGGACAACTGTTTCCTGCTCTTTGTTTTTTGTGATGCTGATGTCTGTGTACAGATCGAAGAGCAGTTTCAGCCTTTTGCGGATATTTTCGAGACCGATGCCCTGTGAAGACTGAAGATCCAGCGGTTCTGTTCCATTGTCAATGACGTACAGCTTCACCCAATTGCCCAGCCGCTCAAAAATAATCAGAAGTTTTTTCTGCCCTTTCTTCTCCCCCAGCGCATGCTTGAACGCATTTTCCACCAGAATCTGCAGGGTGTAAGGCGGGATTCCGGCAGGCATATCCATCTCTTCGGTCTGAATCGTAATGTCCAGTTTTTTGCCAAACCGGAGCTGCTGAATGTACAGGTAATTTTTCACCTGCGCCATTTCTTCATTAAATGGAATGAGATCCTTTTTATCGGTATATTTGTAACGCAGATACATTGAAAATTTCTCAATGCTTTCGACCAGATCCTTTTGCCTGTTCAGGCGGGCGAGCGAAAGGACGATGTTCAGCGTGTTAAACATGAAATGGGGCTGGATCTGCTGGCTTAGCTGCAGCAGCTCGCTCTCCTGAAGCCGGTTCTGCAGTTGAATTTGTGAATTTTCAAGTTCAAGGATATCAATCTCTTTTTCGAACACAGGTAGCGAAACGAGGAGGAAAAAAGAAAGGACACTCATCAGCACGCCGCTGAAAACCAGGCCCTCGAATACATAAAACATCATGTGTCCTCCTGATAGATCGGAATTTGGCTGAAAGGTTCGGATCAGTCTGGGATGTAAGAATCCGACGCAACATCCTTCAAAAATTCAGAAAGTGCCTTGAAGTAATTGTCTTTGTCGTCAAACATGTTCATGTGGCCGCCGTTCGGGCAGATCCGCAACCGCGCATTCGGAATTTTCCGGTTCATTTCTTCTGCAATGCTGACAGGCATCGTTTCATGACCACCGAACAGTAATAGCACAGGAACGGTGATTTTATGAACGTCCTGGCGCCTGTCCCATCCCTTGAGGGCACCGGTGATAATAAATTCGTTATTGCCCTGAAAATAATTATATACAGAATTCGTGGTGTGTCCCAGAATTTTCTGGATATATGAAGGAACGGGCTTCATTCTGCAGAAATAATTGGCATTCAATTCATCCACGTATGCAGCATACTGAGCACTGTTGTAATCATCTTTATCCTCGCACTCTTTCATAAAGGACACAGCGTCTGCGCCCAACGTTTTGATGCGCAGATTGTCATTGTATTTTTCATAAACATCGATGCTGTCAATCATGCTGGAGATAATGGCACCTTTAAGATGACTACCGTACTTCAGAGCATATTCCTGAGTCAGTATCCCGCCCCAGGAATGACCCAGTAAATAAAAATCATCCAGCCCAAGCAGCTGTCTCACTTCTTCAACTTCGTCAACGTAACGTTCAATAGTGAGAAGTTTTTGATTTTCCACTTTCGTGAAATCTGGCTGATCTGAAAAATAGGAGCCCAGCTGATCATATGTATAGACTTCTACCCCTAATTCGGACAGTGAATCCGCATAGTGGTCAAAATATTCATGAGTCATTCCCGGACCGCCGTGCAGGCACAATAGTTTTATTTTTCCTTTTCCTTCGTGATGGCTCCATAAATGATAGCCATTTTTTAAAGTTAATATTTTTGTTTGTCCACCCATGATTTAACTCCTCAGCATACTTTTCTTTTTCATAATGATAGCACTTATTAGAAAATAAGAAAAAATGAATGGAGTCGGGTAATTGCACTCCAGCGTAAAAAGGTCTATTTTTGAATGAAAGAAGAGACACGAGCGAGGGGATAAGATCTATGAAAATTGCAGTTATTGGCGCCGGAGCCATGGGTCTCCGCTATGGCATTTTGTTACAGGAAGCAGGAAATAATGTCGACTTTGTTGAACCGTGGGAACAGAGCTATCGCTCAATAAGAGAGCAGGGCGGTGTTTATGTCTCAAGAGATCACGAGAATCAGCATCTTGTGCCTGTAAATGTTTTTCTTCCGTCAGAGTATCATCAGACACCTGACCTGGCGATCTTGTTTGTCAAACAGATGCAGTCGGAGGAAGCGATGGAGGCGTGCCACCATTTTATCGGTGAGAATACATATGTATTGACTAATCAGAACGGGATCGGATCGGTCGATATCATAAAAAAATATGTGCCGGATCAGCATATCATCGCCGGAATCGCTTTGATTGCGACGGTACTGGATGCTCCTGGAAAAGTGGACTTTATGGGCGCCAAAGGGGCGGGCCACACCCATCTGGCTAACGTCACGGAAAAGCCGGATGCGTTCACACATCAGGTTGTGGAGGAATTTCAGAAAGCAGGCATGAATCCGACGCTGCATACCAATTATCTGGGCACGCTCTGGGGCAAGCTGCTGATGAATTCGGTCATCAACACGCTTTGTACGTTGATGGATATCACGATGGGTGAGTATGTCGCTTACTCCGGAGCGGCCGATTTAACACGCCGACTGATCGATGAAGGCTACGCGGCGGGTCTTGCGGATGGGGTTCGGTTCATGCAGAGCCGTGAGGAAATGGCGGAAATCATTTACCATGAAAGCTCAGAGGTCAATCCGCTCCACCATCCATCTATGTATCAGGATATGGTCAACAATCGGCCGACCGAAGTGGACTATATAAACGGTTATATTGTCAAAGTGGCTAGAAAGCATCAACTGAAGGCGGAAAACCACGAGATGCTTGTCGACCTTCTGCATTTGGCAGAGGCGGCGAAGCAGCTTAAAGCAGGGAAAGATTAAACATCTGATGCTTTCCTGACTCATCAATTGAAAAATAACAGGTGTACATTTTTTTGAAGTTCCGACCATTCATGGTGCACATTTCTAGCTTAAGTGTGCATTGATTGGTACAAGTCCCGCCTGTTTGCACACATCCGCGAACTTTCCCCTTTCTCTTATCTGACTATAGTACTGTTTGCAGTTTCTCTTTTTCTATTACAAGACTGAATGTTCAGTAGTAAAGTAATGGAAAATGTGCAAAAAAATGTGCAAAGATCTGGCATGTAATTTGCAGGCAGAAGGATGAATAAAAGAGGGAAGGGGATATCCGATGAGTCTATTAAACAGAAGATCGAAGCAGATTTTGATTATTCTATTGTCCCTGATTGTTTGTACGGCATTGACGGGAGTCAGTCCGCTGAAGGCGCGAGCTACCGGCAATAGTACAACTGCCCCTGCTTATACGGGCCATAATTCCTGGAATCAGCTGACGACATCCAATGGGCTTGCTGCGGCGATCTATTCCGCGGCAGAAGGGAAACTGATCCGCTATCAGCGGCATATTTACAGCCACGTCGACGCAAATAGTACCACACCGAATTTTATGTGGGATTCGTACTTCGGTTATGGGGTTGACGGAGGAAAAGCGACCTGGCTGAATAATGTCGCTGTTGACTCGGCCAAATATGTAAACGGTACCAATATTATCAACGCGAGTCAGAATGATGGCAGTTTGCAGTTTGACAGCTATTATTTCACTCCTTTTTCGGGAAATAATCAGCACAAATCCAGTCTGCTGGTCATGCTGCTGAAAGTCACCAACAACAGCGGTGCCGATAAAAAGGTGTCTGTTTTTTCAACGCAGAACCTGCATCTCGGAACGGATTACGGAACCGCGAATGAGCAGACAGCCTACAACGCGGGCAATGATTATCTGAAGGAATACAACGGGAAAAACGGCAGCATCGCCATCTACAAAAACCTGAATCTTTCAGGCGAGCACCATGAAACAGGAGTGTCCGGCGGCGACACGAATAATAACCCCTGGTATGACGCCGCAAATTACGGAAAACTGGACGATCATGTCGTGAGTGAGGGCAATGATATTTCCGCGGGTTTTGAAAACCGGACCAATGACTTGGCAGCCGGCCAGTCGAAGTGGTACGGAGTAGTCATTGGGCTGAATGAAGACGGCAATGAAAGCAATCTGAGCAGTGATGTCCAGTCACTCGCGGACACGGCTCTAGGTAGCAGCCCGCAGGCACTCCTGACTCAGGAAGAAAATTGGTGGGCGGACTGGCATAGCAAGGAAAAAATGCCTGCGGGTCTTACAGCACAGGAACAGCAGGTTTACAGACAATCAACAGCAGTTCTGAAAATGTCCCAGAGCAGAGAATTAGGGCCGAGTTATGGACAGGTTCTGGCCAGTCTGATTCCAGGTGAATGGAGTATCGCCTGGGCGCGCGATGGAAATTATTCGATTCAGGCCCTCATCGCGTCCGGACATTATCAGGAAGCAAGGGATGCACTGAAATTCCTGTTTGACGCGAAAATGAGACAGGCTGAAGATGGCTCGGGAGCGAACTATTATCAGAAAAACTTTATTGAAAGCACGGATACAGGCGCTCCAACCTATGGGCTGGGTGTCCATCTGAGTGATAATTACCTGATCTCAGTCTGCCGGTATTACGGAAATGGTACGGAAGAGTCTGATTGGAACAACAATGGCCCAAACATTGAGTTCGACGGATGGGGCCTGTTCCTATGGAGTGTGGATCAATATGTGAAAGCAACGGGCGACACGAGTTTTCTGACCGCCAATAATAAGGATTACTGGAACAAGCTGACCCGGCAGGACGCGGATTTGCTGATTGAGCTGATCAACCCGTCAAACGGACTGATCCAGCCGGATTCCTCAATCTGGGAAGAGCACTGGACCCCGTTCAGTGTCCTTAACACAGCGCCGTCCCGGCAGCAATTTGCCTATACCGATATCACGGCTTATCAGGGGCTGAAGTCTGCCGCAGATCTCGCCAAGCGTCTGGGCGAAGAAAAGTCAATGGACAAGTACAACAATGCGGCATCTTCGATCAAGGACGCGGTGCTGAATCATCTTGTCGTCAATGCCGGCGGGTACCGGACGATTGCCTCATCACTGGAAAGGAAAAGCGATCCGGCGCACTATAATGACGGGTCGACGGTGGAAGCGATCAACTTCGGCCTCGTTAATCCGAAATCGAACCTGGCTTCCGGAATGATTCAGGCTTATAATCAGAACCTGCATATTACAACGGGCAGCACTCCGGGTTTCAAGAGGGATCAGGACGGTGATCTCTATGATTCCAGAGAATGGGGATTCATTGATCTGAGAATTGCCGGTGCGCTGTCTAAAATGGGACAGAACGGAGAGGCCAAAACACTCCTTGACTGGATGACCAGCCAGGCATCGGCAAACTACGACCTGATCCCTGAACTGCTCGATTATAATACGCAGGACTATGCCGGCTCCGTGCCGATGGGCGGATTTGGTTCTGGGTCATACATTCTCGGCATTAATGATTATTACGGTCAGCAGAAAAAAGTGGATGAAAAATAAAACGCTGAAAAAGAGTCTCACAAAATGGTTGGACGCTGTCCAAAAGGCCATCGCATCAAGTGGTAATTAAAATCGGTTTTTAACAGAATAAGAGAAAACGATCTGTCGCTTAAAAAGCGGGACAGATCGTTTTTTTTATTCTTGATCTGCGGACAACCGAATTTTAGGCAGTGATTGGTGACGGACGTCTAATGAATTTCTCAGTGACTGTAGCTTCTTCTAGATACTTTTTTCCAGGATCGGACCGTGTGTTCAGATACACAGGCATATTCATTGATCCGGAAAAGTTTTCATATGCCTGAAGTGGGAGGAATAATGAGGAAATTGTTTAAAACTATGAATTTAAAGAAAACCTCGAGGCGGAATCTTTTCAGATTCTGTTTCGAGGTTTCACTATCTTTATGAGAATTGATGATTCAGGAGCTTACATTTAATGCATGAAACACGTCCGCTTTCGTTCGGGCATTGTGAAGGGCGTTAACGACCTGCTGGTTCATAAGCTTCTGGGCCATATCCGACAGATAGTGCATATGCGCCGCACTTCCATTCTCAGGAATCAGATAAGCGATTACAATGGTTACAGGCTGTCCGTCCAGTGTTTTCCAGTCATTAATCGTTCCATTAGTTTTGATGACGAACATCGCTGATTTTTTTATTGATGGCGTCTGTGCATGGGGAATGGCGAAACCGCCTTCCATTCCGGTTGAACCCAGTGATTCGCGGGCATCAAACGCATCGATTAGCGCCTGACGGTCCATAATGTAGCCTTTTTCAAAAGCTTTTTCGGCGATGAAATGAAAGAGTTTTTTCTTGTTTTGAATCTGATTATTTTCCAGATAAATGTTATCAATGGTCAGAAGAGATAGTTCTTGTTCGTCGTTGGTTTCATTTTCACTTTTTTCGGGTTCAGAAACAAAGTTGCTTCTGGATCTGTTTTCTTTTCTTGCCGTTCTTTTCTGATCCCAGGCAATCAGGAATCCGGCTACGAGAGCGCCGATGACAATGTCCATGACCCAGAGAAACGGGTGGTTGACGATCGGCAGAATGATAAAACCGCCATGTGGTGCAGGTACCTGAATTTTCATGTAGTAAGTCAGAATCGCCGCAATGGATGAACCGATCATCAGGAAGGGTATGACGATCAACGGTTTTTTGGCTGCAAATGGAATGGCACCCTCCGTAATGTGCGTCGACCCAAGCAGAAAATTAACATATCCGGCATTGCGCTCTTCGACTGTATACGCATTCTTCGCAAAGAGTACAGCGAATCCCGTGGCAAGCGGTGGAGCGATGCAGGCTGCTGATACACCAGCCATAAAGAAGTAGTTCCCTTGAGCAAGCAACGCTGTTCCAGTGAGATACGCCGCTTTATTGATTGGGCCGCCCATATCGAATGCACACATCATTCCGATAACCAGCCCCAGAACAAACGGACTCGAATTTTGTAGACCGGCAACAAAGTTCATCATACCGTGATTAATGGTTGACAT
The DNA here is from genome assembly GCF_004684935.1 of Sporolactobacillus shoreae. Classification (GTDB taxonomy): domain Bacteria; phylum Bacillota; class Bacilli; order Bacillales; family Sporolactobacillaceae; genus Sporolactobacillus; species Sporolactobacillus shoreae. The sequence continues at coordinate 115,548 of NZ_SRJD01000007.1, read as the reverse complement.
TGGTGCTGACAGAAAAAACATAATCAGACCGCCTGCAAATGTTCCGAGAACAGGGAGCAGGAAAATAGCTTTGAGTCCGTCCAGCTGCTTGGGCAGGTTTTTCATTAGGTACTCCAGCAGCACAATAATATAGCCTGACAAGAATCCGCTTACAATTCCACCGAGAAAACCTGTTCCGTTGGTAAATGCGATCATGCCTGTAATAAAACCGACGATGAGACCGGGTCGTTTGCCGATTGCTTCTGCAATATATGCGGAAAGGATAGGAACCATCAGTCCCATTGCAATGGCACCGATACTTTTAAGCTGAAAGGCGAATGGATTGAACTGAGCGTTTCCTGGTTCGCCGGAATGTATGCCGAACATGAAGGACACAGCGAGCAGCACACCTCCAGCAACTACAACAGGAATCATGTGCGAGACACCGTTCATCAGGTACACATAAATTTTGTGTAGATAGGAATCTTCGCTTTCAGATTGATTGTGTCCCTTCCCTGATGAACGCTGTTTTCCCTCTTTGAAAGGAGGCAGGTCGTCGCTCAGAATCTTTTTAATCAGTTCATCAGGCTCTTTGATCCCTTTTGAAACAGACACCTTGATCACTCTTTTACCGATAAAGCGATCCTCATCGACATCTTTGTCGGCGGCTATAATGACACCGTAGGCTTCCTCGATTTCCTGATCAGTCAGCTCGTTCTCAACACCAACCTGGCCGTGGGTCTCGACTTTGATTGAAATGCCTTTTTTCTCTGCTGCATCTTCCAGGGCTTTTTTAGCCATAAAAGTATGAGCAATGCCCGTAGGACAGCCAGTAGCCGCAATAATTTTCTTTGTCATTGCTTTCAAACCTCGCTTTCAGTTATGTTTTTTAGAACAATTTGCCTGAGGAGAAGCGGGATATCTTTAAGATCACTCAGACCTGATGTAAAGGCTGTTGAGGAAGCGGCCGCCGTTGCGTAAGCAAGCGCTTCGGCCAAATTTTTCCCTTTAATTTGTGAACCGACAAAAGCGGCCAGTAAAGTATCTCCAGCACAAGCCGTGTTGACTACCTCACCCTTCGGTGCACTGGTACTTAGAAGGTGCTTCTCATCTAAATAAATTGCACCCTTTGAACCGCGGGATACGATGATGCGCCGCGCTCCCATTTTCAGTAACTCTTTGGCCCCTTCAATGATTTCGCTCTCACTCGAGAAAGACGCGGGATTGGCATTAAGGAAGGCCGCAAGTTCCTCGTCACTTGGTTTAATCAATGAAGGACTATAAGGGAGGCATTTCAATAGTGCTTTGGAACTGACGTCAAGGACTAAGGAAAAACCTCTTTGTTTTGAGAGACGCGCAATCTCAACCAGGATGGTGTCATCGACATTCCGGGGCAGAGAACCGGAAACAAACAGGCTGTCCCTGGCACCCAAACCGCTGATCAACTCCAGCAGTTTCTGCTGGCTCGCTTTGCTGATCTCGGGACCGTGATTGACTGCTTTATATTCCTTATTGCCTGCGCGGATGAATGTGTTAATTCTGGTAATTCCTTCAACATGAATGAAAGCGGTAGTAATGTTCTTTTCCTTCAGACTTGATTCAATGAATTCCCCGGTAAATCCGCCGATAAATCCGGTGGCAACACTGTCAATACCCATTTTTTTCAATATAAATGAAATATTGATTGCCTTTCCGTTTGCCTGATAGTCTTCATAATGGCTACGGTTGACGACAAAGGGTTTGAAGGTGTCAAATTCTGAAAATAGATCAATAGCAGGATTCATGGTGCAAGTATAAATCATAGTTACCGTTCACTCCTTTCTTTCACCTTCTATGTTATCAGTATCGCATATCTTCGCCGAAAAAATTTTCAAAGCATGCTATAATTAATGTAAGGCTTTACATTGTTGAAAAGAAGGGGTTTCCATTGGCAACAAATTTTCTGACACGGATTCAAGAGCACGATCACTTACTCAGTAATAGTGAAAAGTATCTCATTAACTATATAAAAGATCATCTTGAACAAATCCCCCAATTATCAATTGTTCAATTGAGCATGGAAGCTAATGTTTCAACGGCTACGATTGTCCGCGCGATGCAAAAGCTCGGATATGGCGGCTTTACTTCTTTTAAAATTCGACTTAAGGATGAAACTACGGAAAATATCAGATTTACCGCTGTGGAAAAAGTGGATCATAAGATTAAAGAAGCCATTTTAAAAAATGAACGTGAAGTGAGCCAGACCATCGGTATGCTGGACAGTGGGACGATTGAGGATACACTACAGAAAATGATCTATGCCGATAAAATCATGCTGTTTGCACGGGGATTTTCAGAACTGATTGCAAAAGAAATGATGATTAAGTTACAGCTTCTGGGAAAATACAGCGAACTTCATAATGATCCGAACATCATCCGTACCATCAGTAAACGAATCCGGCCAACCGATCTGGTAATGTTTATTTCTCTGAATGGAAAAACAGAGGAACTTGTCGAAGCAGCGGAAAATTGCAAGGCGAACGGTGTCAGTACGATTACATTGACGGCCAATCGTAACAGTCCGCTTTACGAGCTTTCGGAAATTTCTATTGTCGGCTATAAATCGCATGTCTCCTACTTTCCGGATTATGAAGTACAATCGCGCATGCCGATTATGGTCATTGCCCGAATTATTCTTGATGCTTATGCGATACGAACTCAGGGAAAAGATTGATATCGTACATGCGCATCGATTATTTTATTCCTCTGCTTCTACTTTCATAAAATAGCATAGACAATTCTACGTATTTATCATTTAAAGTAAACTATTAGTCTATTTCATATCACTTTCTCGAAAACTCAAGGCGGCTGGTCTCTACAACAGCGCGCTTTTTTGATGTTCAAATTTATATTTTCAAATAGCAATGAGTCATTATGCCTGATCCGTTAGGCTGTTCACGCCTGGGGGACTTAAGAATCAATTTATGGGACAACCCTTTACAAGAGTCGAAGAATAGCAGATTATGACGAATAGTGTCGAATAACTGGAACGCTGTTTAAAAATGTCTCATCAGCTATAAAACGCGCAGCGGATACCAATTGCTTTCATGAGGTAAAGTGGGTGCTGAAATTTGTGGTTCTCTCAAGATATCTATCCTGCCGTAATGATCGGCCTGTTACTTATATTCTTTTTGGGCGCTTTGTGGCGTGAAAATATTTTTAAGAAGCCGTTGATTCTGTTGTGCTGCATGATAAGCGCGATCTACCTGGTCTGGAGAATTTTTTTTACGCTGCCCGGCGATGGCCTAGCCAATATCATTGCGGGCATTATTTTGCTTGCGACAGAATTTATTGGTTTCTTGCAGATGCTAATTTTTTACACTTTAGTTTGGAAACCCGCCGATCAGAAGACAGTTCCACTGGAGAGGCTTGAAAAAATTCCGACTGTTGACATTCTGATTGCAACGTATAATGAACCTGTTTCTGTTTTAAAGCGGACCATAGCCGGCTGTCTGAATCTTGATTATCCTCCCGGTCTTTGTACGATTTATCTGTGCGATGATGGCGGCCGTGAAGAAGTCCAAAGAATGGCGGAACAGTTCCATGTTCGGTATCTGGCCCGAACCGATCACACATCGGCTAAGGCGGGAAATCTGAATCATGCACTGCAGCATTCAGAAGGAGACTTTATCGTCACTCTTGACGCCGATATGGTTCCTCTGGCACCTTTTCTGCGTCAGACACTGGGTTATTTTTCAGAACCTGAAGTGGCTTTCGTCCAGACACCTCAGGCTTTTTATAATGACGATCCCTATCAGTACAATACATTTTCCACGCATCATGTGCCGAATGAGCAGGACTTTTTCATGCGGACGCTACAGGCCGGCAAGGCACGCTTCAACGGAGTGATGTTTGTCGGCAGCAATGCAGTCTTTCGCCGTACAGCGCTTGATGCCATTGGGGGATTCGCAACGGGGGTTATCACCGAAGATATGGCGACCGGCATGATCCTGCAATCGAAAAAATACAAAACGAAATTCGTCGGCGAGGTGCTGGCAATGGGCCTCGCGCCGGAATCGTGGAGTGATATGCTGAAGCAGCGCGATCGATGGTGTCGGGGAAATATTCAATGTGCGAAAAAGTGGAATCCTCTGACCATGAGCGGTTTGACACTGATGCAGCGCCTGCTTTACATGGACGGGCTGATTTATTGGTTCTTCGGCCTCTTTAAGCTGGTTTACGTGGCGGCGCCGCTGGCATTTTTACTACTTGGCATCTATTCGCTGAAGACAGATATTTTTTCTATTATAATTTTCTGGCTCCCCTTTTTCCTTGGCACAGTGCTGGCTTTCCGTATTGTCTCGAAGCGGCAGCGCAGCATGATCTGGAGCCATATCTACGACACATCGATGGCCCCGAGGCTGGCCCTATCGGTGCTGATGGAGCTTTTTTTCAATAAGCAGGTTCATTTCAAAGTCACACCAAAAGGGGAAAGATCCGACCGGAGGGACTTCCAGTGGCTGACGATTCTACCGCATTTGATTCTTCTGGTACTTACTCTGACCGCATTAGCAAAAGTGGCGGTCGATTATTTCTATTTTCACAATGTGGCGATCAACAGTGTCAGTTTCAACCTGTTTTGGGCACTCTACAACATGACCGGACTGATTGTTTCGGTAACGGTTGCCGTCAACCGGCCGCGTTTCCGGCGAGCTGAGCGTTTTGCTGTTCGGCAACGCGCGCGGCTTCACATGATGGCTCCGGATGGATCGGCCTACGACGTCCAGGCGCAAATCGTCGATATGAGTGAAACCGGGGCCCGTGTTTCTATTGATGACCGGAAGATCCATAACGATCTGAATCTGGTGGCGCGCGCTCTGACGATTGAAGGTGTCGGCGAACTGGCCTGTAAAATGATTTGGATATCGCCGGATTCCGTAACTAATGGCGCGTTTCTTGGACTCCATTTTGACGCGTTAAGTGAGTCCCAGTATATCCGTGTGATTCAGCTGCTGTTCAATATGAATAATCCTCGCCGCCCGTTTGTCGAGCAGCGGTCGGGATTTATTCGGACACTCTACCGCTTTTCCCGTAATTCCTTTGTGCCGCTCAAGGACCGGCGCCGCCAATACGTCCGGGAAGTGATTCAGGCCGAAGGTTATCTCCTTAAAATATCCTCTGAAAGGATTCATCAGGCCGCGTTTGAGGCAGCCGCCGCACTTGCACAGAGTACTTCTTATCAGGAACAAATAGTCCGTCCGATGGAGAAGCCTGTGACCATCATGGATATCAGTTCAACCGGATGCCAGATCCGAAGCCGATTTCCTCTTGTCCTTCATGAAAAATATGCCCTTTCTTCCGAATCAGAAAGAATGAATCTTGTCCGTGCCGAAGTGGTCTGGACGAAAAGAAAACTAGGAAAGAGTTATTCGGGCCTTCGATTTTTGTAACACAATAAAAGATTCAAAGAAAAGCCCTCTCCCTCACACGTTCCGTGCAAGGGAGAGGGCTTGCGTGCGATAAACCATCATTTGTAGCAACAAAATTGTAGAAAAAGCTTCAGAGTTTTTAATAGGTGCTTTTTCTCATAGAAAATCCATGCAAATATGTGAAATAACGACAACAAAAGTGCAAATCCGGGACTTTAATAATGGTATAATTAATCTGCATTTATTATTTCTTATCCTTGATCAGAAAGAAGGCCTATCATTTGTTCTGCAAAAATTGCGGCGCTAAGAATCCGGATGATGCGAAATTCTGTGCCAAATGCGGCATTCCGCTGGCAATTCCACCTGTCCCGCTGCAACCGGAAACACCGAAGCCGCCTGATGTTCCGAAAAGTGTTGAAAGATCTAACACTTCTGAAATCTCTGATCCTCCTGAAATTCCGGAAGTCACTCAAGCATCTGAAAGCTCGGCTCAGCCTGAGCCTCCAGTATCGGAAGCTCCCCGGGATTCTGAAGCAGCAAAATCACCTGATATACCTGAAGTAAAGAGTCAGGATCTTCTATCAGATGCTAAATTGTCGGATAATCCTGAAACGTCCGGTGAAGAAGTGCCGGATCGACCGGCCGCTTCTGAAAATGAGGATCCGGCGGATATCCCGGGCATTCCGAGTGAACCGGATATTGAAATACGCAGAAGGCCCGAGATGGTGCATCCTCCTGAAAATATCCGAGTGCCTGAGGAATCATTAAGCTCGCACCCTGAAAAGATTGCGCTGGCTCATGTTCCAGCCGGAATGGCCCCAGGCGAAACACGCACCGCGAGTGGTACTAAGTCGAAGTCGCATAAGAAGCTCTGGCTCATCCCGATTCTGATCATCGTCGTATTGGGCACGGCCGCCTATTTTACAGGAAAATACTTGACCGACCCGAGCCGGACGGTGGATGCTTTCGAGCAGGCTGTCCGCGATCAGAACGTGTCGGAACTTAAGTCGCTGATTCAGCCGAATGAGCACACAGGCGTGACAGATGCCCAGATCAGGGCGATGCTTAATCTGTTTAAAAATCAGCCAGATACATATCACTCAATTGTTACAGCACTGGATGCGTCAGCAGCATCACCAAACCGGACAACCGGCGACACACCTTATTATCTGCAGAGGTCTGGCAAGAGGTTTCTGATTTTTGACAACTATCGGATCGGGACGGACACGGTTCAGGCCAAAGTGACGACAAACCTGCAGGGGATGCAAGTGGGGATACAAGGTGTCGGACAGTCGAAAGTTGCCTCTGAGGCGGACAGCAATACACCTCAGACACTCACTGTAGGACCGGTGATTCCAGGTGAATATACAATCTACGGGAAATCAAAGACCCTGAACACGACGAAAGTTGTCAGTCTGACTTCTTCAGGAAAGTCTGTCGACTTTTCCGGCATTTATGTCAGGGTCAGCAGCAACATCAGCGATGCTGAGCTTTTTGTCAATGATCAGGATACAGGGAAAACAATCGCTGAAGTGGGAGAATATGGTCCGTTTAAGAAAAATGACACTCCGGTGTTCTACGCTAAATATACGGTGAACGGGAAATCCATACAGACCAGTCCGGTATCGATCACTCCTGACGGTTCAAATTATGACGACAGCAGCATGACATTTGACGATGCCCAGAACAGTGGTATTGAACTCGACTTCTCCGAGGTGAATTCAGGCGATTTCTATGTTCTGAACAGCAACGATGAACAGGGGAACATTGATACACTGAACAGTTACTTCTCCGGGTTCTACGATGCCCTTTCGAATGCCGTGTCCAGTGGCGATACATCTGATTTCGCCAACTATTTTGAAACCGGCACAAGTTACGCTGCCGCTCAGTTGAAAAACGCACAAAGTTTTAATAAACAGGGCATTAGCGAAACCAACTCGGATTATACAATCAATAGCGTGCAGAGCCTCGGCAATGGCGTGTTCAGCGCCCAGGTTGATGAAAGCTGGGATGAGGAGATTACAGACCCCGATACCGGTGATTATACGACTAAGAGTTTTTCGTACACCAATACTTATAAACTCCAGGAAACAGCGCCCGGCACATTGAAGATTATCGGTCAGAATATCACCAACAGGCAGGATACGACGGACTCTTCATCTTCGTCCGACGCTTCCAGCTTTTAATCCGCTTGCAAGTAGTGTGTTAAGAAGATTCCTGGTAAACCGTTTCTTGGAATTTGGAAGATAATAGTGTGGATTCAAATTTCTTTAAAAATGATCTGACCCACCCCTCATTTTGTCAAAAAGAGACGAATGTTATACTAATTGACTGTAATTTTGTCGAAATTTAGAGATTAAAGGAAAGATAATAGTGAAGAAGTTTTTGCTCACGGTAGGTTCTATTCTTGTTTTCCTCCTGGCTGCCGGAGGTGGATATGCCTGGTGGATGTGGCATTCAGCAGCCGCGACAGCGCAGAAAATGTATGATGTAAAAGGCGGTAAGGGCAATCATCAGACCGTTGCTGTCCAGAAACCGATCAGCATTCTGCTTCTTGGAGTTGACGAACGTAAAAATGATTCCGGAAGATCCGACACGATTATTGCACTGACACTGAATCCGAAAACGGGCACGATGCAGATGATCTCGATACCACGCGATACCCGGACTGATATTGTCGGACGCGGGACGCTGGATAAAATCAACGCTGCTTACGCATTCGGCGGCGTACAGATGGCTGAAGATACAGTGAGCAATTTTGTCGGGAACATCCCTTTCGACTTTTATATCAAGATCAACATGCAGGGCATGAGTGATCTGGTCGACGCCATTGGCGGTGTAACGGTCAATAACACGGTGGACTGGATCGATGAGGGGTACTATAAAAAGGGTTACCACTTCAAAACGGGGAAAATCACGCTGACAGACGGGGCAATGGCAATGGGGTATGTCCGCATGCGCCATCTTGATCCGCAGGGTGATCTCGGCAGGAATAAACGCCAGCGCGAAGTGATTATGGCGATCGTGAACAAGATGGCCAATGTCAGCTCTGTTTCCCGTTACTCCCAAATTTTGCAGGCAATCGGAAATAACGTTAAGACGAACATGACCTTTGACGATATGAAAAATATAGCGCTCCACTACCGGAATGCCAGCAAGCATACGATTAATTACGAAGTCAATACGACGCCCGAGAAGATCAACGGAGTCGACTATCTGGTCGTCAGTGATGCGGAAAAGCAGCGTGTGCACGACATGATCGAAAAACAACTCGGCAACACGACGAATGAATAAAAAACAATTGAAATAAAATCCTGAGCAGGAAAGTCACCTGCCCGGGATTTTTCATTGTAAAGGACCATTATAAAAAAAGATCTGTAGATTACTATGGCTAAGCGGTACAACAGAAGATCTTATGAAAAGCGAACCCGAGATTGCTGAGTTCCGATAAAATTGCTTGAGTTCTGATAAATTGATCCGAGTTCTGATATATTTTACCGAGTTCCGATAAATCTGTCTGAGTTCTGATATATTTTCTTATTGGACCAGGGTTTGGAAATCAGGTCTGATTTTTTTACTTTTGGATGCGTTCTCCAAAGCTTGAGGAAACCATATACAATTCGGATGAACTTCAGAAAAATAAGCCCACCTCCGAATAAATTCCGATGAAACTTTTTCTAAATCATGTAAAATGTAAGAAGTTGTATTCTTAGAGACAGACCGCGGGATGATGCGGACGGAGGGGATTTGCAATTCTTATTTTTGCTGAAGTAATTTTGCCGGTTTTTCTGATTTTTGTGTGCGGTTTTGTTTTGCAGCGTGTGTTCATGCTGGATTTGAAGCCGATCTCGACACTTGCAGTGTATCTGCTTCTGCCGTTTCTCGTGTTTGATACGTTTTACACAGTACCATTAAATATGAATTTTTTCTATATCGTGGTTACTTCGGTACTGATCATGGCCGTTCTGATTGTTTTTGGGGTATTTCTATGCAAGCTGCTGAAATATGACAAAGGTGAAGCCAATGCCTTCCTTCTGTCCACCATTTTTCCGAACAGTGGCAATTACGGTATTCCAATCGTGATGTTCGCTTTCGGAAAACAGGGTGTGGCTTACGCGATGCCGCTGATGATCTGCCACGCGATCTTGATGGGAATCATCGGAATCTATATCGCGGCGAACGGACGCGGTGGAGCCAAAGTTTCGCTGCAGACCGTTCTAAAGCAGCCAATGAATTACGTGATTATCCCGGCGATACTTATGCAGCAATTTCAGATCCGCATTCCCGGAAATTTTCTGGAAAGTATTGAAATGATCGGCAATACAGCTGTTCCAATCATTATGATCATTCTGGGGATGCAGCTGGCAAATGTGGCGATACGGAAAATGAATTGGAAAAAGATCAGCCTCGTCTCGCTGGTTCGGCTGATCCTTTCACCTGTGATTGCTTTTATCATCTGTCTGCTTTTCCCGGTAAGCCCGCTGCTGAGAAATGTGATCATTGTGATGGCAGCGATGCCAAGTGCGGCGAATACTACTTTGTACGCAATCCAGTTTAATGCGCGGCCGCAGTTTGTTTCCAGCTGCACCCTGATTACGACGCTTGCCAGTGTCGTAACGTTGACCGTTCTCTTAAATCTGATTTGAAAAGTTAATCCGCTTTGACTTTAAAAGAGATGACCACCTGGTGCAGTTCATCGGCGATCGCCGCGAGCGCGCCCGCACTATTAGCCACTTCTTCAGCGGCGGCAGCCTGCTCTTTGGACGCGCTCGAAATCGTAAGGGTCTGTTCGGAGGTCGCAAGAGCCGCTGTTTCGATGGTCTTATAGGCTGCTGCGGCTTTGAAGGAGACCTGGGAAATTTTATTGACTTCGGAGTCGACGGTTTTCATTTTTTCACTGGTCTCATTCACAAGATCTTCAATCTGTTTGAATGATTTCCCTGTGCGTTCGACCGTCTCCATGCCCTGGTCAACCTTTGCGACGCCAACGCCCATTGATTGGGCCACACGCTCGGTCTCATTCTGAATCGCCGCCAGAATTTCATGAACCTTCTGCGCCGACTCCGCAGATTGATCGGCCAGTTTTCCGATCTCATCGGCGACAACGGAAAATCCTTTGCCCTGTTCCCCGGCGCGGGCAGCTTCAATAGATGCATTCAGCGACAGAAGCTGTGTCTGATCGGCAATGTCGTTGATGTCGCGGATGATCTGATTAACATCCTGTGTCTGGGTGCTCAGCTTTCCGACCATTTCGGCCAGTTCGTTGACGGTCTCCTTGATCTCTCGCATCTGCTGTGTCGCCCGTATCATTTCTTTTTCACCGATCCGGGCTGTCCGGACGGATTCCTTTGCAGACTCAGCAAGTTTCATTGTATCCATCGTAATGGCGACAATGGACATGTTAATGCCGTCATTATCTTTCTTTGCTACATTGACGCTTTGAAGATCCTTATCTGTGGCCGATGCCACCAGCTGAAGTGAATGAGCGATTTCATCGGTTGTGGCTTTGTTCTCTTCTGAAGATGCGGTTAGCTCCTCTGATGATGCTGCGACCGTTTCCGATTTATGCCTGATCGTGTTAATAATCCCATTCAACGAACCGATCATCTGATTGACGCTGTTTCGCATTTCGCCGAATTCCCTGTTCGTCACAACGGAATCCTCCAGCTGTCTGGACAGGTCATGTCCGCTCACAGCATTCAGCCTCTTGATAAATCCGTCCATTGGTTTCAGAAAAACAATACGGCAGACAAACCAAACGAGGATAAAAAGGACAACCAGTGTAATCAGGGCAATGATACCTATCTGTTCAACAATGGGGAAGGCGGCTGATGCCGCTGCTGAGGAGCTCAAATGTAGCCGCGTTTCGCCGAGTGTCTTAATATTTGAATAAACGGATCCAATAATGAAAAGATCCGGAATAATGACTATGGCTAAGACAAACGGAAGAAAAAGAGTGCGGATATGAAACCTTGAAATGATTCTGGTGAAGCGACGTATGAGATTCAATGAGATAGGCCTCCCGGGAACAAAAACGATTTTTTCGTATCAAGTCCTATCTATTATATCGGTTTGAGTAATGAAAGATATAGAGCGTTTTCAAAAAAATTATACTGCCAGTTTGAAATGGGCCCATATATTCCATATAGTAAAATAAAACTACCTGAAACCGGAAAGCGGGGTTCACGATGGAATACATTATTAAATTTATTTATGGATTTATCCTGCCCCCGGGCCTCTTTTTCACCCTTATGGTTATTTTGAGCCTATGGCTGCGTCAAAGGAACCGCAGACTGTTTTTCCTGACCGGGGGATTCGCACTTTTGCTTTATCTGTCTTTCATCCCGCTGACGGGAATCCTGCTCGTCCACCCGCTGGAGAACAGCTATAAGCCGCCAGCCCACCCAAATGGCGACGTGATTGTGATGCTAGGGGGCGGGGCGACACTTGGCACGCCGGATATGAATGGGGAAGGGCAGCTATCCGGAGATGCGGCGAACCGGCTGATGACCGCGTTCCGACTGTACCGTGAAACCGGCCTGCCCGTTATTGTTTCGGGAGGAAAAGTCTACCCGGACAGCGGGGTTGAAGCGGATATAGCCAAAAGAGAATTGATTGCTCTCGGCATGCCGGCGAATAAAGTAATTGTTGAAAATAAGAGCATTACCACGCGTCAAAATGCGATTAATACTAAAAAAATTCTGGTACGATTCCATTACGTGCGGCCTGTCCTTGTCACGTCAGCCTTTCATATGCCCCGCGCGGTCCGGAATTTCAGCCAAATCGGGATCAGGGTGGGGCCTTATCCGACGGATTATCTGGCGAGCAAAAAACTGTCGCTTTATCCGGGGCAGTTCGTCCCGTCCGATGGCGGAGTAGCTTTTACAGCTATTAAAGAGTATGCGGGATTGCTTACCACGCTGTTTTAAAGGATTAGACTGAAACATTTTAGAGGGCCCTGAGTCATAAATTACTCACTCGGACTTTTTAATGTGTTTGGAATGTGTAAGGGAAATAGAGATGCCCATTAGATTGTTCATACCAACAGCGGATCTGATTGGTCATTGATTAGAATGTACTCAGACTACAGAAAAGGTCTCCCAACAGAGCATCAGAAATCGGCTAGAAAAAATAGAACTACGGAATGGAAGATCACTCATTAAAAAATGAGCAATATCTTAAAAGAAACTAAGGATCTTACAGCAAGAATAATGTTGTAAGATCCTTAGTTTCATTATGTGGGATTTTTGGATCGAAACAGGTAAATAGGATTCAATCATTCGATTTCATCTTTAATAAATTTCCAAAGTTTATATAATTTTGCTACTTTTGTTTCAGGATCAACTTCTAAATCTGCAATGAACTGAGAGTACTTTTTCAATTCAATCATTAATTGAATTTCTTCATTTGAGAGAGAAAGTTCCTCTGTGACTTTAATTAACAAAGGGGGATTCTTGACATTCGTCAGACCAATTAGATAGTCAGTCGATGTATCAAATAGAACTGACAACGTTTGCAGTGCATTCAACGAAGGCTCATTTCTGCCTTGTTCATAGTAGCCATACGCACTAGTCGTTATATTGAGTTTCTTTGCCATGTCCTCTTGCTTTAGCTGAGCATCTTCTCGTAATTCTCTTAACCTTTCGGGAAAGGTAGTCACTTGTCAACACCTCTTACTCTTGAGGTGAATTATACAATCAAAGATTGTTAAAAATTAAAAATACAACAAAATGTCAGAAAATATATTTACATACAACATAATGTTGTTTATAATGTTCCATGTAAGGTAAACTTACATCAAATAATACATATTTCGACAGAAGGGATGTCCTGAAGAGCAGAGATTAGAAATCACAGCTTAGCAAATTTTTTTTATTCGACTGTGGGAGCATATTGAATTGCGAGAAAAGGAGGGAGCCAACATTAGAAGAGTGGAGAGAAACAAATGATGAGTAGGTAGCTTGGGATATCTTAGAGTCCGTATAGAAAAAATATCTGATTATTACCAAAATAGGTTGAAAAATAAAGCATCGAGAAGCAGGAGGAAAAAATAGAGGATGAAACTGAAAAAGATAAGCTTTAAGGGAGTTACACTGTTTTTAATATTCACTCTTATTATGGTACTTGCCTTGTCAGGATGCAGTGGTTCTTCACAAGGCAGTAACAGCAAAACCATAAAATTGGGTCTGCTTGAAGATCGCTCAGGTGATTTTTCATTAGTCGGTATTCAAAAATATCACGCAGCAGAATTGGCTGTAGATCAAATTAATCAACAGGGTGGCTTATTAGGGAAAAAAGTAGTGTTGGACGCACCTGATACCCAATCTAACAACAGCGTCTATCAACAGATGGCTAAAAAATTAATTTTGCAAGATCATGTCGTAGCGATTATGGGTGCTTATTCAAGCGCCTCACGAGAAGCAATTCGGCCGATTATGGATCAGAATAAAATGCTCTACTTCTATAATAACCAATATGAAGGCGGAGTAGCTGATAATGATACTTTCTTAACAGGAGCGGTTCCGGAGCAACAAATCGTTCCATTGATGAAGTATATGATTAAAAAATTTGGTCCCCGCGTTTACACGATTGCGGCTGACTATAACTTCGGTCAGATCTCTGCACAATGGGTTCAACAGTCCGTGAAGCAGGATGGTGGAAAGCTGGTTGGACAGGAATTTATTCCATTGGATGTCTCTCAGTTCAGCAGTACAATCAGCCGGATCAAAGCTGCAAAGCCTGATGTACTTGTAACGTTACTTATTGGTCAAAACCAATCGGCATTCTACGAGCAGTGGGCCAAACAAGGAGACAAAAGCATACCTATGGCTTCATCGGTTAACCTTGCTCAGACCTATGAACAATTGCGCTTTGCTCCACCAACAATGGCAAATATGTACGTCACAACAAGTTTTATGCAAGAACTTGATACAAAATATCCGGGTGCAAAGACATTTGTTGATGCGTTCTATAAAAAGTTCCCTCACGATAAATATGTCGGACAGGAAGCTGAAGCTGAATATAGTGGAATTATGCTTTGGGCAAAAGCAGTTCAAAAAGCGAAAACAACAGATCGGGATGCAGTTATAAAGGCACTTGAAAGTGGTATTAGTTATAACGGACCTACCGGACCGGTGACAATAGATCCAAAAACGCATCACGTCATTAGAAATATGTTTCTGGTAAACACCGATAGTAAACAAAAAATACAAATTGATGCAGAATATAAAGCGGTCAAGCCAGATTGGCTCTCAACGGCAAAGGGGGTAGACTTGCCCAAAAAACCGCAGTCTCACCAATATACACCTTTAGGTAACTAATCAAAAATCAATTATTGGGGGGGAAATCCCCCCATTTATCATTTAATACCACAGTTTAGCAGTATAGGAGGATGAAATGAGCCTATCAAGTTTAATGAATCAATTTATCAATGATTTCTCATTTTTGATTTTGGCAGCGATTGGGCTGGCCGTCATATTTGGCATGATGAAGATCATTAATCTCGCACATGGAGAGTTTATTATGCTCGGTGCATATATAACGACTTTATCTGCTCAGGCTGGCGTACCTTTGATCATATCTATTGTTTTCGGTGCTATTGGTGTCGGGATCATGGGATACTTGATTGATCGTCTTATTATTTGCAGGCTCTATGGAAGAACCCTAGACTCCGTTGTTGTCACTTGGGGAATTAGCATGGTTATTCAGCAGGGGATGCTGATCATTTTTGGCCCTTCATTACAAGGAGTGTCAACACCACTGGGATCGGTTTCTTTCGCTGGAAGTACCTATTCTGTTTACAGAATACTCCTTTTTGCAATATCTATTGGCGCCTTGTTTCTTTTGTATTTAATTTTTATGAAAACAAAATTCGGTTTGTATTCAAGAGCGACAATGCAAAATCAGGAAATTGCGAGGAGTATGGGAGTTAATACTAACAGGATCTATTCAATGACTTTTAGTATAGGCGCCGCGTTTGCTGGCCTGACAGGGGGACTATACGCACCAACGATGGCCATTTCTCCAACATTTGGGACAGGTTTCTTAATGCAAAGTTTTGTCACAGTGATTGTCGGAGGGGCCAATCCTCTTATAGGCACTTCATTGTCAGGAGGGGTGCTTGGCATCGTAAATAGCATTTTGGATACCACATGGGGGACCTTTTTCGGTGAAATTGGACTCTTGATATGCGCCATTCTCGTGATTAGATTACTGCCACTTGGATTTTCAGGAGTAGTAGAAAAATGGTTTGTAAGAAAACGCAGGATGTGATTGTAGATGGTTCAAGGAAAAATTAAAACTGAAAATATCGTAGCAGCCTTGATCTTTTTCTTCCTTTTTATATGCCCATTATTCATTGATTCCTATAGTGTACTTAACATTTCCTATTTTCTATCAATGGCCTTCTTATCACTAAGCTTGACACTCATATGGGGGTATTGCGGCATATTTAGTTTTGGTCAGGCAGTTTTCTTTGGAATTGGCGGCTATTTCTATGCAGTTTTGACATTAAATCTAACTGGAACGTCAGCAATTACTCCGCTCGGATTACTTTTAGGAGTGATATTAGGTGGTCTTGCAGCTTGGATATTGGGTTATTTTATGTTCTACGGGGGTGTGAACGATGTCTTTGTCGGTTTGATCACGCTCTGTTTAACGCTAGTCTTATCAACTTTTATGGGACAAACGGCAGGATCTGCATGGAACATCGGTCAGGTGAGCCTGGGAGGATTTAACGGAATTAATGGTATACCTGCACTGGAGTTAGGTCCAATTAGTCTTTCCGGAAATAACTTCTATTACTTTGTTCTGATTATTCTATTTGTGATCTATTGCCTTTTAAAATTGTTTACACATTCTAAAGTTGGTGCAGCGATCGTTGCTATACGTGAGAATCGGGAACGGACAAAGATGTTTGGGTATAACGTGCCGAAAATACAATCCCTGGTTTTTGCGGCAGGCGGAGCTTTAGCGTCACTGAGTGGTATTCTATATGCCACCTGGGGCAACTATATTACTCCTTCCGCTTTCGCATTGTCTTCGGCTACAATTCCAGTCGTTCTTGTAGCAGCAGGAGGAAGAAAAAATTTTACTGCATCAATCATTTTCACCGTTTTATATTATTGGTTTGCCCAAGGGCTTTCCGCAAGCGGAAGTCAATACGCTTTGGTCATTCTTGGCTTGATTTTAATATTGGTCACTCTATTCGTTCCGGATGGTATCATTGTTTTCCTGTTTCATTTATCAGACCGCTTGTTTTTCCATCGAGAAAGTAAAATGAAAGAAGTTCAAGAGGAGCATTTGCATGAAAAAAACATCGGTTGAGAACAGTACTAATAAGAAAGCGATACTGGAACTAAAAGGAGTAGGAAAATATTTTGGCGGACTCCGGGCGGTCGATAATATTAATCTATCAGTCAAAAAAGGAGATTTACACTGTTTAATCGGGCCTAATGGAGCGGGAAAGAGTACGATCTTTAAAATGATCATGGGTGTCTACAAACCGACAAGTGGCTCTATTTTATTTGAAAATAATGCTATTACAAACAAGAGAACTTGGGACAGGGTAAAACTCGGGCTCAGCATTAAAATGCAGATTCCCGGGGTATATGGTGACCTGACGGCCTATGAGAACATGAAAATTGCTGCTCAAAATTTTTATAAGCGCAGAGAAATGAACAATAAAATTATGGAATTATTCGACTTGTTGGAGATAACGAACTTAAAATCCAAAATTGTTAATAATTTATCCCATGGGCAGCAACAGTGGTTGGAAATAGGGATGGCACTGGCGTGTAAGCCCAAAATGCTTTTGCTGGATGAACCAGCAGCCGGGCTGGGACCAGAAGAAACAAATTATACTTCTGATCTTATTCGTAAGTTGAATGATAAAGGCCTTACCATTTTATTCATCGATCATGATATGGATTTTGTTAAAAATATAGCAAAAAGTGCTACTGTACTTCATCTAGGCAATAAATTCGCAGAAGGAACTGTGGATGAAATTGCATCAAATCAAAAAGTAATCGACATTTATTTGGGAAAATAATTGGAATAATGACCAAGGAAGAAGGGAGATAAAAATGATACTAAATACAGAGGGTGTGTTTTCTGGATACGGAAAAGTTGAGGTCGTAAAAGACTTCAATATTCAAATTAACGAAGGTGAAATTGTTTCAATTATTGGAAGAAACGGAGTCGGAAAGAGTACTTTTATAAAAACTCTAATGGGGCTATTGAAAACCAACAAGGGCAGCATTACATTTAAAAATCAAAATATTACAAATGTTAAAGCATTTGACCGTGCACGTGGAGGAATAGGCTATGTACCTCAGGGACATGGCGTGTTTCCAACTTTAACTGTAGAAGAAAACTTACTAATGGGGAAATTGATTAATCTCCAGAAAGAAAATTTGAAATTAGAACTTGTTTATAACTATTTTCCAAAGTTAAAAGAACGTAGAAAACAAAAAGCCGGAACACTTAGCGGAGGAGAGCAGGCTGCCTTAGCTATTGGAAGAGCTCTGGTTGGCAATCCTGATCTTCTAATACTGGATGAACCATCGGAGGGTATACAGCCGAGTATTGTTAATCAGATCAGTAAAATAGTCAATCAAATTAATCATGAAACGGGCCTGACGGTTTTATTTGTAGAGCAGAATATGGCGCTGATTCAACAATTATCACAGCGTTGTTATGCCATGGATAAAGGAATGATCAAAGGCGAAATAAATCAGGAAGCCTTACAGGATTATGACGTTTTAAAAAGTTATTTAACTGTGTGATTACGTTGTTTTAAATAGTGGATTTTGAATTGAAAGGAATGTAATTAAATGTCAGTTAAAGTGGCTGCTATTCAATTTGAACCTACAATGTATGAAAAGGAAAGAAATATCAGTAAGTTATATAACCTGGTTGAGGCTGCAGCCAAGAATGGGGCAAAGTTAATTACTGCACCTGAAATGGGGACAACAGGTTATTGCTGGTATGATCGTTCGGAGATTGCCCCTTTTGTCGAAACAATACCAGGACCAACAACAGATAAGTTTCAAACATTGGCTAAGCAGTATGCATGCTACATTGTCATTGGTATGCCTGAAGTGGATATTGAAAATAATCTTTATTATAATTCGGCGGCCTTAATAGGTCCTGCGGGTGTTGTCGGAAAACACAGGAAAACGCATCTTTATATTTCTGAGCCTAAATGGGCGGCCGCAGGAGACTTAGGGCATCAGGTTTTTGACACACCTATTGGACGGATAGCTCTGCTGATATGTATGGATCTTCATTTTATTGAAACTGCCCGACTGGTTGCCTTGAATGGTGCTGATGTTATTTGTCATATCAGTAACTGGCTTGCGGAACGCACACCGGCACCCTATTGGATTAATCGTGCTTACGAAAACAGATGCTATTTGATGGAGAGTAACAGATGGGGGTATGAACGAACGGTCCAATTCAGTGGTGGCAGCTGTGTGATTAGTCCGGATGGGTCGATTCAGTCAGTGGTTGACTATGGGGACGGTATTGCGTATGGCGAGATGGATATCAAAAATTCAAGGGACAAGAGTATTGACGGAGAAACAATATTTGCCGATCGCCGTCCGGATCTTTACTCAGCACTACTGACAGATACCTACTTGTGGAATCCTCTGGATTTCTTTTCACTCTATGGACATCGGCCGTTGCCACCGGGCAAGCAATCAAAAGTCGCTGTAGCACAAATGAAAATATCAAATGATAAAAAAGTGAATTACAAGAAGATTAATGAAGAAGTCGTCAAAGCAAAAAATGAAGACGCAGAATTGGTTGTTTTCCCTGAATTTGCTTTAAGCGGATTTTATGAAAACCAAACCTCTGCAGAAGTTATTCCAGTTGGTGGCACAGAATATCTTATGCGGCTCGCTATGAGATATAAGATATATCTGATTGCTGGGCTGATCGAAGAAGATCACGGTCTGTTCTATAACACAGCCGTTCTTACAGGGCCAGAAGGGTACATTGGAAAATATCGGAAAATACATTTGAATCAAAGTGATAAACAATGGGCTACATGTGGGAATGAGTGGAAAATTTTTGATCTGCCTATTGGAAGAATTGGACTCTTGATTGGTTATGATGCGTTCATGCCGGAAGCAGGACGCATTCTATCTCTTCAAGGGTGTGATTTGATCGCTTGTCCTTCTGCTATACCTCATTTAATGACGATGAGTCATCAGGGAACATCGGTAAAACAAAACTATCCGATTCCAACATCTGCAGATCCGTATCACTGGCATCTCTTTCGAGTCCGTGCAGGTGAAAACAATGTGTATGTTGCATTTTCAAACATTTACCTTCCTGAGAAAGCCTATCTAGGCAAAAGTGGGATTTTTGGGCCGGACACCTTTAGTTTTCCACGTTCAGAATCGATGATGTTCGATGATGAGGGAGTAATACTTTCAGAAATGGATACGAGAAATTTAAATAGTGGGTATCCGACCAATGTTGTCCGTAGAAAAGATCTCGTTATGATGCGGCAGCCACATTATTACAAAGATTTGATCTGCCTCAATGAATTTAAAGAGTGACACTAATAGATAGTATTCTATTACTCTATCCATAAAGTCCGTCCGGAAATGCAGAACAAAGACAGTTTATCAGACTCTTTAAACTTCACCTAATTTATCTGCATGCTATAGTTTTTAGCTCTCCGCTAAAAACCTAACATAAATATTATTTGGAGGTAATTATTGTGAAAGAAATAAAGCAACCAGGCAAGTATAGTTATGTTTTCAGCCGTTATGCGGAACCTATTGTTCATATTGAACCAGGTGAAACTGTGGCTATTTATACAAAGGATGCATTTGAAAATCGTGTTTCCAAGGAGACAGACTTACCCTCAAAGATTCTTGAGGGAGATCCGAATCCTCAGACAGGACCAATCTACATTGATGGGGCAGAACCTGGAGACACGCTTGCAGCACATATCATTAATATTGAGCCAACACGCGGCTATGCAGTAAGTGCCCATAAACCGGGGTTAGGAGGCCTGACACCTACACGTTCAACTCCAATGCTGGCTGAGCCAATGCCGGAAAAGGTCTATATTTATAAGATTGAAGGAGACATGATTACTTACAACGATCGAATGAGTTATCCTTGGCGTCCATTTATCGGCACAATTGCAACGGCTCCTAGACTGGAGGCATTATCTGCACTAACACCCTTCGACAATGGCGGAAATATGGATACTCCGGAAACGAAGCCTGGCAATATTGTTTATTTACCGGTAAACATCCCTGGGGCATACTTCTACACAGGTGATTGCCATGCGGGGCAGGGTGATGGTGAATTGTGTGGCTTTGCTCTTGAAATACCTGCTAAAGTAACGATTAAATTCGATCTCATCAAAGGTAAATCCATTAACTGGCCACGTATTGAAAGTCCGTCAGAATTTATGGCCATAGGTAGTGCCCGCCCAATGGAAGACGCTGCAAGAATCGCTTATGCTGAACTGATTGAATGGATGGTCGAGTATGGCTGGGATAAATATGATGCTCACCAAGTGCTTTCGCAGATTGGCAAATTAAGTGTAGGCAATATGGTTGATACTTACTATTCTTTGGTAGCGAAGATTGAGAAGAAATATGTCAAATTTTGATTAATAGGATCATATCAGAAACAGAGCTATCTCTAAGTTGTTAGAATGTCCAAAACGTTGTATGAAGGGCGGATTTCCCTAACATCTTTGTTGAGAGGAGAGTGCACATGACAAAAGTAGCTATCGGGCAAATTACACCTATTACTGGGGATAAAGAAAAAAATATTAAAAAAATGGAAAGGTTCATTTCCGAAGCAGCTGGCCAAGGTGCTCAACTTGTCGTTTTTCCAGAGCTTGTCCTAACCGGCTACAACTGTGGCGATCAATTTTTTGAAGTGGCAGAGCGGATCCCGGGAGCTGCGACTCAACATTTCACTAAGATAGCTGAGAAATTCGGCATCTACATTATATGGGGGATGCCCGAGACAAGTGTGGATGGTATTCTCTACAATGCAGCGGCTCTAGTTGGCCCTGAGGGATTCGTAGGTAAATGGCGAAAAAATACATTACCCGGACATGCGACAGAAGCGACTGGTCCCGGAGCTTTTCCTGATCGCAGATATTTTAAGCCGGGAGAAGACCTGCAGGTATATGAGACGTCAATTGGTAAAATTGGCTTGCTTATTTGTTATGATATTTGGTTCCCAGAACTGGCAAGATTGCTTACCCTTAAAGGTGCGGATTTAATTGTTGGCATTTCTGGTTCCCCGTCATTTGAAAGAGAAATTTTTGAACCGCTTGTTAAGGCAAGAGCAGTTGAAAACGCCATAAATTTTGTGTATACCAATCTTGTCGGTCAAGAGGGAGCGATTACCTACTGGGGAGGAGGTTTTGTCGTTAGCGCGGGAGATAAAGAAAAGAAAATTTCTGGATCTCCGATTCTCTGTAAAGCTCCTTATGAGGGTGAATGTATCACCATTGCTGAAATCGATCTCGAGGCCCGTCACAAAATCAGCCCGTATTTTCCATTCATGCGTGATTTGACGACACATATGTATGAACAACTGGCTGAAGCGCATCGACGACTAACTTAAAGATGTGATTGTTATTAAGTTAAAGAATTGAGGTAAACTCTATAGAAATTTTGAAGGTAATAGATTAATTGGCCAGATAATGCACCGGGAATGAAGTGTATTATCTGGTTTTTTGAGTGAATTGAATGGATAGAAGCAAGTATGATTGTATATAAAAATCCAATAATTGACGAACTATTGCCTATTCTTTATAAAAAAATATTAACTAAGTAGATGACCATTGATGATTGGATTATCCTCCAGTTGGACATAAACGATTTTTGCCTTTCATATGCATAATTGGAGAACAATGCAGAGTTTACATGCTTTATGATGTTTAAACTTGGTTATGAGGTGAACTTTATGGAACTCATTCAATCCTCAGAAACAATCGAACTTGTCCATGAAAACGGAAACTGGCTGCTCAGCAGGCAGGAGGGTTTTTCCCCGGTTCAGCTGATTGCCGCATCTGCGGCGGCTTGCAGCAGCTATGTATTCGAGGAACTGCTGAACAGGCAGCGGATTCCATATCAGCTGATCAAAGTTTCTTTCGAATATATGGAGAACCCTTTTTACCCCAACCCGATCTCGAAGATTGACGTCCGTTTTCTAATCAATGTGCCTAAGAAAAATCAGGAGGCAGCCAAACAAATTTTCCTGCAGATTCCTCAGAACTGCCCTGTGATCCAATCACTTCATCCGCGCATCAAGCTTAATGAATCCGTTTTTTTTGCTGAATAAGCGACCATTACTGTCGGAACGGCTGTGACTGGTAAAATCTCGAATCATGCTGGTAAATACGATAGAAAGCATGTACATTTGAAATGATAGGATCGCAGCATAACAATCAAATTAATTTTTCCCACTTATAGTCTATTAAATTGAATCGCTCATTTCAGAAGGAGCCTGCATGTCATGTTGAATAGACATAGACAAAAAGATTTTTATTACGGCGGAGATTATAATCCGGAACAGTGGGATGAATCAGTGTGGGCTGAAGATATGCGCCTGATGAAGGTGGCAGGAGTGAATTATGTCAGCATCAACATTTTCAGTTGGGCACGGCTTCAGCCGAATGAGGACACGTACGACTTCAGCATATTGGACAAAATTATGGACATGCTCGCGGCAAACGGCATTTACGCAGATCTGGCGACGGCGACCGCCGCGCCACCCGCCTGGCTCGCCAGGAAATACCCGGAGTCGCTTCCGGTCACGATTGATGGCGTGCGACTTCTCCCAGGCTCGCGCCAGCACTATTGTCCGAACAGTCCTGACTACCGGAGACTCGCCGCGGGGCTCGTCGAACAAATCTCTTTCCGCTACCGGAATCATCCCGCACTTGCGATGTGGCATGTGAACAATGAGTTCGGCTGCCACGTTTCGGAGTGCTATTGCAGTATATGCAAGGCGGAGTTCCAGAAATGGCTTCAAAAAAAGTACAGAACAATTGAGCAGCTAAACCAAAGCTGGTCGACGGATTTTTGGAGTCAGCGCTATTATGACTGGGAAGAAATAAACCTTCCGGGAAAGATGCCAACCCATCACAATCCGAACCAGCAGGTTGATTATAAACGGTTTATGAATGAATCCATTTTGCGGTTATTTAAAACAGAACGCGACATCATCAAAAAATATACGCCGCACGTCCCGGTGATGACCAATTTGATGGGGCTTCATAAACCGATCAATGGATTTATGTGGGCCAAAGAAATGGATCTGGTGACGTGGGATGCTTATCCGGATCCGTTTTGGCATGAGCCTTATGAATTTTTTATGGCGCACGATTTAACGAGAAGCCTCAAAAAAAGGCCTTTTTTATTGATGGAACAGGCGCCGGGCGCGGTCAACTGGCGGGAGCAGAACGCTGTAAAAACGCCCGGGCAGATGCGGCTGTGGAGCTATGAAGCGGTGGCACACGGTGCGGATGGCGTGATGTTTTTCCAGTGGCGGGCGTCACAGGGCGGTGCGGAAAAATTCCACAGCGGGATGGTGCCGCATTCCAATGACGAAAACAGCAGGAGTTTCCGAGAGGTTACCGTGCTCGGGCAGGAACTGAAACGCTGCCGGGAACTTGTTGGTACAACGTACAGGGCTGATGTGGCCATTATTTTTGACTGGGAGAACTGGTGGGCGCTGGAGCTGGATTCCAGGCCGTCCAATCTCGTCCGGTACGCGCCTGAGCTGGGTACATATTACCGGGCGCTTCGCGAACTGAATATCAGTGTTGACTTTATCCATCCGGATGAAGCGCTGGAACCCTATCGCGCGATTCTGGCTCCGGCCAGCTATCAGGTCTCCCTTTCGTTTGCAGAAAAAATGAAGGAGTATGTCCGGGGCGGAGGCATTTTCCTGACCAACTATTTCAGCGGGATTGTCGATGCCAATGACCGGGTCTATCTCGGAGGCTATCCCGGCGCATATCGAGATCTGCTCGGCATCTATGTTGAAGAATTCGCTCCGCTGAAAAAAGGAGAGGTGCATCAGATCAAGACACCATGGGGTGAATCGTCCATTCAAATCTGGGAGGAATGCATTCACCTGCGCGGCGCTCAGGCGCTTGCCACCTTCAACAACGGTTATTTATCAGGCATGCCTGCGGTAACGGAAAACAGTTACGGTGCAGGGAAAACATTTTATGTCGGCACACATCCTTATAAGGATTTCCTCAAGCGTTTGCTAGGCGGAATCATGACGGAAGCTCAGGTCAGCGCTCCTCTGAATGTGCCAGAAGGCGTTGAGGTGACGGTGCGCGAAAGCCCCTCAGCGAAGTACTATTTTATTCTTAACCACTCAGACACCGAAAAAATGTTTGTCACGGACAAAGAATTTGTGGATCTTTTGACAGATCGCCCGGCAAGTGGAATCGTCCAAATTAAATCTATGGATGTAAAAATTTTAAAAAGCAAAAAGCGCTAAGTTTTTTTAGAAAAAAAGTGTCAAAAAATACCTTCTGACAGAAGATCCGACACAAAAGTGTTCCTGTCTTGGTAGATTGCCTCCGACCTGTTAAAATGAACATATCAGACCGGAATGGGCCGGCATTTTCCCGAGAGGAGGATCAAAGGCGTGAAAGTCCTATTTTGTGTAGGGAAATCCTATTTTCCAATTCATCAAACGATCGTAAGCCAGCTCGAGTCAATCGGTGCGGAAGTGACCTGCCTGATGTACGATCAGGCAAGTAATAAACAGAACATTATTGATGCGATCCATGATGCGTCTGTCTATATAACCGCGGTGGCACCCGCCGATCAGGAAGTGATTGACGCAGCACCGCAGCTCAAATATATTTTAAAAACCGGCACGGGCCTTGACAATGTGGATATTGATTACGCGACCCAGAAGGGAATTTATGTCAGTAACGCACCAGGTGAAAATGCAACATCGGTTGCAGAACTTGCGATCGGGCTGATGGTGGCGATTTCGAGAAAGATACCGCTGCTGGATAAGCAGACGAAGGATGGCCATTGGTTACACAATAACGGCTTTGAGTGCAGCGGAAAGACTCTGGGAATCATCGGCTTCGGGTCAATAGGAATGAAGATCGCCCGAATCGCCGGCGCATTCGATATGAAAGTCATCGCCTATGGCGTGCATAAGGACTATGACGCGGCGGCCAGGCTGCGCGCGGCATTTGTCGATCTCGACACGCTGCTCGCCGATTCCGATTATATCGTGGTCAGCACATCGCTGAAGAAGACAAATTATCATCTGATCAATGCTGAGGCGATGGATAAAATGAAGGATTCAGCGTATCTGATCAATATTTCCCGGGGCGCCCTGATCGATGAACCGGCACTATTTGAAGCTTTGCGCCAAAAAAAAATCGGCGGAGCGGCGCTCGATGTTTTTGAGTCGGAGCCGCCTGCTGAACCTCTGCCTGATCTCGACAACCTGATTGCCACGCCGCATATCGGCGGCACGACGCAGGAAAGTGTTACTCGGGTGGCCGAGGTGACTGTTGAGAATATCCGCCGGTTTATTCAACATGAGCCGTTGTCGCACTTAGCTAATGAAAAAGAGCTTCATCATTTGCAACAATGAAAAAAAACAGACCTCGATGTCTGTTTTTTTGTTGTTAACAGATAATACACAACAAAATGTATTTGACGCGACCAAAATTTCAAGTTCGCATTTAATTGAGCGAAAGGCGCACCGAAACAGAAAATAATCATACAAAAGATTCCCCTATGTGCCGCTCTGTCCACATGAAATAAGCTGCGAGAACAAGAATATAATCAAGGAGGCGTACATTTTTCAACGGGCGTACGCCTCCTTTTTTATTACTTGGCCTTCTGATGGGAAGGAGAATGAACTTGGAAGAGCACCGACTGAGAGAATTGCTTGCACAGCTCAGCCTGAAAGAAAAAATCGGTCAGATGACCCAACTGCACAGCCACTTTTATCAGGATCTGAATGAGAAAGCAGCCGGACAGATGATGAAAATGGGCGTAACCGATGAAATGGTGGGAAACAGCGGATCTGTTCTTGGGGCTTCGGGAGCCGGCCGGATCAAGAAAATGCTGAAAAATCAGCTTGAGAAAAACCGGCATCACATTCCTCTTCTGATCATGGCGGATGTGATTCACGGGTATAAAACCATTTTTCCAATTCCACTGGCGCTTGGCTGTTCATGGGATCCGACGCTTGCGAAGCGGGCGTCCGAGGTAGCTGCCCGTGAGGCATCTGTCAGCGGTGTCCACGTTGTTTTTGCTCCCATGGTTGATTTGGTACGCGATCCGAGATGGGGCCGGGTGATGGAATCCACAGGTGAAGATCCTTACCTGAATTCCGTGTTCGCTCAAGCGTTTGTTGATGGTTTTCAGGGCGACGATTTAAAAAATGATCTGAATCGGACAGCGGCCTGTGTCAAACATTTTGCAGGTTATGGAGCGGTTGAGGGCGGACGCGAGTACAATACCGTCAATATGTCGGAACGGCAGATGAGGCAGGACTATCTGGTTTCCTATAAGTCGGCCATCGAAGCGGGATGCAGGTTGATCATGACCGCTTATAATACTGTGGATGGGATTCCGGCCACCGCCAACCATTGGCTTCTGCGGAAGGTGCTCAGGGATGAATGGGGTTTTGATGGTGTAACTATTTCCGACTCGGGAGCTGTACGCGAATTGGTTCCGCACAGTGTTGCTGCAGACGAAAAGGAAGCGGCGATGAAAGCTATAGAGGCAGGCGTTGATATCGAAATGGGAACGTTCTGCTATATGCACCACCTGGAACGGCTGGTCAATGAGCATAAAATTCTGGAGTCCCGGATCGACGAAGCCGTTTGGCGGATTCTGAAACTGAAAAATGATCTCGGCCTTTTTGAAAACCCATTCCGCGGAGCCGATGAAGAAAAAGAAAAAAGGGTTGTTTATTGCCGAGATCATCGGGATCAGGCTCAAAAAGCCGCTGAGCAAAGCTGTGTTCTTCTGAAAAACAGCGGCATTCTCCCATTGAAGCAAAATCAGAAACTGGCGATCATCGGTCCATTCGCAGACAACGGAGCCATTCTTGGTGCCTGGTCGTGGCGGGGGGATCCGAATGCGACCGAAACGCTGACTGCAGCATTCAGGTCTGAAAAAATTTTTAAGACGTATTCCTCCAGAGGCTCAGGGATTCTTGAGGGGAATCGGGAGCTGCTGAATGAGGCGATAAAGACGGCAAGGGGGGCGAATTTGATCATTGCAGCCGTGGGCGAAGCATCAAATATGAGCGGCGAAGCATCCAGCAGGGCACACATCGACCTGCCTGAATGCCAGCTTGAACTCATCCGGGAACTGAAAGCCCTGCGGAAACCCTTAGTTATCGTACTTTTTAACGGTCGACCGCTCGACCTCACTCCGCTGATTGACGACGTCGACGCACTGCTTGAAGTCTGGTATCCGGGATCTGAAGGTGCGCATGCTGTTTTTAATCTGCTGACGGGAAGAGCCAATCCGTCGGGAAAACTCAGCATGTCCTTTCCCAGAACAATCGGACAGATCCCGATTTATTATAATTGCTATAATACCGGCCGCCCACTCGCAGAAAACGGGGACAAAAAGAAATACGTTTCAAAATATCTGGATTGCCCGAATGACGCGCTTTTTCCCTTTGGTTTTGGATTGAGCTATACCACGTTTGAATATAGCGGGTTGAGCCTGGCAGCGGTCCGAATCGCCGGGTCCATGTCCGTTCAGGTTACTGTCTGCGTCCGGAATTCCGGAAAAGTTGCCGGATCAGAAGTTGTACAGCTTTATATCCGGGATATTTCCGGGGAAGTGGTACGGCCTGTGAAAGAACTGAAGGCTTTTAAAAAGATCGATCTACTGCCGGGGGAGCGCAAATACCTCCACTTTACGATTCAGGAATCGATGCTCAGATACTATCATTCCGATCTCACGTTTAAGAGCGATGATGGAAAATTTGAAGTGATGGTGGGCGGCGACAGTGTAAGGACGCTGCACGTACCGTTCGTTTTGTCGAGAGGACGTTTGGTGCTGATTCATGATGAAGCGAAATAAAAATACTGGGATATTTTTTACACTGTGGATCTGTCGTGTAAATAAAATGATCTCGCAGTAACCTAGGTACGGCAAAGTTATAGAAAGTTGACTGGTCATAGGTTATGCTTAATCTGGGTACTGCTCTAGGTTGTGTCATATTTTTGATTCGTTGGAATCGATCAATGAATGAGGTGGAATCATGTCAGATATGGAACTGTTGTTGAAAAATGCGCCTCACCAGCTTTTTATCAATGGGAAATGGGTGAATGCAGAAAGCGGCGCGACAGATGAAGTAATCAACCCGGCGACCGGGAGAGTGATTGCTACAGTCGCACGCGGCGGCGCCGTAGATACTGAAAAAGCAATTAAAGCCGCAAGTGAGGCGTTTCCAGATTGGGCAGACACACCGGCCGATCAGCGGGCGCAGATCATGCGTACGATTGCTGATCTGATTGTTGAACGGGCAGATCAGCTTGCGGTGATCATGACTTTGGAGCAGGGTAAACCAGTGGCCCAGGCAAAGGGGGAGATTCTCGCTGGAGCGGAGAGTGTCCGCTGGTATGCGGAAGAACTGCGCCGTGTCTATGGCGAAACGATTCCAGGACCGAACGGACATCTGTTCCTCGTTGAGAAAGAACCGCTTGGCGTCGTTGGGGCGATCACTCCCTGGAACTTTCCTTCTTCGATGATCACACGCAAAATTTCCCCGGCAATTGCGGCGGGTAATACGATTGTACTCAAACCGTCACCGGAAACGCCGCTCTCGGCAACGGCGTTGATGGTGATTTTCCAGGAAGGCGGACTTCCTGACGGCGTCGTCAATCTGGTTATGGGCGATGCCCCGGCGATTGGTCGAACGCTGACTCAAAGCGATACCGTGCGTAAAATTGCGTTTACCGGATCGACCGCGGTTGGCAAACTGCTCTTCGGTCAGTCCGCCGAGACAGTGAAAAAGATCTCGCTCGAACTCGGCGGACATGCGCCCTTTATCGTCTTCGGCGACGCACCTGTCGAAAAGGTTATCCCTAATCTTGTCGGTTCAAAGTATCGAAACAACGGACAGGTCTGCACCTCGCCAAACCGGATTTTTGTCCATCAGTCGATACTAAAGGAATTTACGGAACAGCTTGTCGCAGCAGTAAAAAATGTGAAGGTCGGTAATGGGCTTGAGAATGGTGTCGACGCCGGGCCGCTGATCCGGGAAGATGCGATCGCCAAGATTGACGGGCAGATCGCGGACGCTGTTGCCAAAGGCGCGAAACTTGAGACCGGGGGCAAAAGGCTGACAGACGGAGCCCTTGCAGAAGGTTACTTCTATGCACCGACCGTCCTGACCGGTGTCACCAATAAAATGAAGATCTTTTATGAGGAAACATTCGGTCCGGTGATTCCGGTGATCTCATTCTCCGATACGGATGAAGTCATTGCCATGGCAAATGACACAGCTTATGGACTGGCCAGCTATTTCTATACAAGAGACCTGAAGACTATTGCCAGGGTCAGCAGAAAGCTCCAGTACGGCATGGTCGGTGTCAATAGCAACGCAGTCGCATTCACTCAGGCACCGTTCGGCGGTGTCAAGCACTCAGGGGTTGGCCGTGAAAACGGACACCAGGGCATTGATGAATACGTGAATGTGAAATTTATTAATCTTGACTATAATTTCTGAGGATGCTTCAAATAGAAATAGGATCCAGAAGGGTAGTTCACCGATTACAGGGTGAACTGCTTTTTTGTTAGACCGTATAAGAAACAGGAGGGCTAAGAATGATCTGAATTTTATCATCAGAGAATTGAGGATAAGAGTGGAAGATGCTCTGCCATCTTTACGAAAAAAGTAAAAATAGCAGAGCATTTTTTCCCATGAAAAACTATTGATGTGCGATTCCTGTTGGCCGACTTTTTACTAGTCCCGCTGCACCGGTGCGTACAGTGCAATATGATCACTGTTGTACAAGGTCTCGGAAACGTTGAAGATCGCACTGTTTCTCAGGAAGTTGATTTCCTTGATCATCAGACAGGAACTGCCCTGATTCAGATTCAACAGATGGCATTCTTCATCAGACAGACGTTTCATAGAGATGTATTCATCTGAAAAACGAATGTCCATCTTCAAGTCATTCTCGATATAGGAATAAATCGAATTTTTGACAATATTTTTGTCCAGATATTTGACGATATCTTTATTGTAGTAAGAATTCTCAATGGCCAGTGGTTTACCATCAATCATCCGGAGTCTTTTAACCCTGTAAATCAATGTTTCAGGATCGCAGTTGAATTCCTGGGCCATGGCTGCATCTGCTGGAAATATATGGAAATCCAGAACCTCCGATGTTATGGTGCTTTTAGGCAGTAAGCGAGTCAGTCCGATTTTTACCGATAGATTGATAATCGTTTTATCGTCTGTCGTTTTCCTGTTGATGTAAAGACCGCTTCCCTGTACCTTATGAATGCTTCCGCGCTTAACCAGAATATTTATGGCACTACGAATGGTATTTCGGCTTACATCATACATTTCTATGAGCGCCTGTTCCGTGGGCAACTTTCCATTAAATTCATTGGCGTAGATCCTTTTCTGTATATCCTCTGCGACTTCTTTATATTTTACCATTTTGAAACCTCCGTCTCTTTGAATTAATACCATAAATTGATGAATAAAAGCAAATAAAAAATATTTATTGGTACTTGAATAATTGGTACCAATAAATTATACTATATTTGTTCTATGAAAGCGATTGCATTTATTTGGAAAGGTGGGAATCATATTATGAAAATCGTACTTTGTTGTGCAGCAGGAATGTCTACTAGTTTGTTAGTTTCGAAAATGGAAACGGCTTCAAAGGCGCAAAATAAGGATTATACAATAATCGCCGTTCCCGCGGAGCAAGTGCCTCTAGAAATTGATTCCACGGATGTACTGCTTCTTGGTCCTCAAGTCAGATACCTCCTAAGCAAGTTTAAAAAACTGGGGGAGGAAAAAAATGTCCCGGTTGATGTCATTGGCTCGATTGAATACGGGACAATGAACGGAGCAAAAGTTCTTGCTCAGGCTGAAAGTCTACTAAATAATCAAACGGGGAAAGGAGGGGAAAAGAAATGAGTGAAACAAAAGGTAGTTTTATTGATGAAAAATTGTTGCCAATAGCCGGCAAGATAGCGAGTCAGCGTCATCTCGTGGCCCTTCGTGATGGTATTATGCTGGCCATGCCGCTGATTATTATCGGATCATTATTCCTGATTATCGCAAACTTCCCGATTCCTGCGTATCAAAATTTCATGGCAGGAATTTTCGGTAAAGATTGGGCCACGGTGGCTCAATATCCGGTTAACGCGACGTTCAGCATTATGGGCCTTGTCGCCGCCTTTGGTATTGCTTATTATCTGGCGCAGAGTTACAAAGTTGATCCACTGTCGTCTGGAATCATTTCAGTGGCTGCATTCTTACTTGCCATTCCTCTGGATAAACTCAGCGATGTTCCACTCGCTTTGCTGGGCAGCCAGGGATTGTTCATGGCCATCATCTTCGGATTATGTTCTGCGGAAATTTACAGATTTTTTATTCAGAAAAACATTACGATTAAAATGCCGGATTCTGTGCCACCCGCTGTCAGCAAATCGTTCTCAGCGCTGATTCCCGGGTTCGCAGTTGTTGTGCTGGTATGGCTCCTCAGAATTCTTGTGGAACATACATCGATCGGAAGCATTCCAAACGTTATTACCTCTGTCATCGGTAAACCGTTAAGCATGGTCGGCGGCAGTTACGGAGGGAGCTTAGTCGCTGAATTCGCCATTGTATTCCTTTGGTCTTTCGGTATTCACGGTGCCAATATTGTCGGCGGTATTATGGCTCCGATCTGGTATGGCGCAATGGATGCCAACCGTGTTGCTTTCCAAGCGCATCAGGTACTTCCGAATATCGTGACGCAGCAGATCTTCGATAACTTCATCAACCTTGGCGGTTCAGGGACAACCCTCGCCCTTGCATTCATGATTGCCTTCCTTGCGAAAAGCCAGCAGCTGAAAGCATTGGGAAAGCTCGTTGTCGGACCGGCAATATTTAATATCAACGAACCGATACTGTTCGGATTGCCGATCGTCATGAACCCGATGATGATCATTCCATTTGTCCTTACGCCAATCGTCGTTTTGACAACAACCTATTTCTCTATGAAATTCGGGTGGGTTTCGCTGACAGCAGGCATCGCGGTTCCCTGGACAACACCGCCGATTATCTCAGGCTACTTAGCAACAGGTGGACATATTTCCGGAGCAATTATACAGGCTGTCAATATCGTTCTTTCATTTTTCATCTACTATCCGTTCTTCCGTGCTGTCGACAGACAGAAACTCAGAGAAGAAGATGAATACAACAAAGAACACGGTGCTGACGTAATAGGAAAAGAAACGGCCTGAAAGCAAAATAAATCACGAAATCAGGTGGATGTAAAAATGAGACAGGAAGAAACGTTTCAGTTGATTCTGCATGGCGGTAACGGACGCAGTTTCGCGATGGAAGCGATCTATCAGGCAAAAGACGGCAATATTGAGGGAGCAAAGGAGAGCCTGAAAAAAGCTGGCGATGAACTGGTTCAGGCGCATCATGTCCAGACCAAAGCCCTGCAGGACGAAATAAAAAACACGGAAAACGGAGAAAAAAAGCCAGTCTCGCTTCTCGAGGTGCATGGTCAGGATCATCTGATGAACGCGATGACGGTCAGGGACCTGGCAACCGAAATAGTCGAATTATACGACTATATTGATAAAAAATTTTCAGAGAAATAAGAGGTGATATTATGCCGCAATCACAGACAATACTATTTCCAGAGGGTTTCCTCTGGGGCGGTGCGACAGCTGCAAATCAAATTGAAGGCGCGTACAACTCTGACGGAAAGGGTTTGGACGCCCAGGATCTGATGCCCTTTGTCACAAAGGAGCAACGAAAGGGCCGAATCAGTATGGATCTGACTTCGGAGCAGTTTGAGCACAATCTGAAGGATGAAGTAGGTGTCTATCCCAA
Organism: Sporolactobacillus shoreae; assembly: GCF_004684935.1. GTDB lineage: Bacteria > Bacillota > Bacilli > Bacillales > Sporolactobacillaceae > Sporolactobacillus > Sporolactobacillus shoreae. Next base: position 82,060 of record NZ_SRJD01000007.1, on the reverse strand, counting down.
GCGGTTTGGTATTGACTTTTATCACCGCTACAAGGAAGATATCAAACTTTTTGCCGAAATGGGTTTTAAAGTTTTCAGGATCTCGATATCTTGGGCGCGGATTTTTCCTAAAGGTTACGAGCAGGAACCGAATGAAAAAGGCCTGTCCTTTTATGACAGCGTTTTTGATGAATGTCATAAATATGGCATTCAACCGCTCGTCACACTGTCCCATTATGAAACACCGGTCGGACTGATAAAAAAGTACAATGGCTGGGAGAGCCGTGAAGTGATTGATCATTTTGTCCACTATGCGACAACGGTGTTCAATCGCTATAAGGATAAAGTAAAGTACTGGCTCACATTCAATGAAATAAATGTGATTACCAAAAGCCCTTATACCGGCGGAGGAATTATACTGGACCGCGCGAAGGATCCGGTTAGCGTTGGCTATCAGGCCGCACATCACCAATTTGTTGCCAGTGCACTTGTTACGAAAATTGCTCATGAGATCAATTCGGATTTCTGTGTCGGCTGTATGCTGGCAAGGAGCGAGATCTATCCCGGCACTAATGATCCCGTAGACATTCTGCTAGCACAGCAGGAAAATAACCTGAATCTTTTTTTTACGGATGTGCAGGTCCGCGGTGAATATCCTGCCTATATGACCCGTTATTTTGAAGAAAACGGTATTCATATTCACAAGAAAACAGGCGACGACGAACTGTTAAAATCCTATCCAGTCGACTTTCTATCCTTCAGTTATTACACATCGCTCAGTGTGTCGACCCATCATGACACAGCAGCCTCCGAGGGAAATCTCTTTCAGGGTCAGGTTAATCCGTATCTTGAGACTTCCGATTGGGGCTGGCAGATTGACCCGATCGGCCTGAGAGTAGCATTGAATGATTTGTATGTCCGTTACCGTGTGCCGCTGTTCATCGTTGAAAATGGATTGGGCGCTTATGACAAAGTTGAAAACGGACAGATTCATGATGATTACAGGATCAGCTATCTGCGTGAACATATACGGCAGATCGGGGAAGCAATCCAAGATGGCGCGGATGTCATCGGCTATACCTCCTGGGGACCGATTGATCTGGTCAGCATGTCCACCTCGGAAATGAGCAAACGGTATGGATTTGTTTACGTCGATCAGGATGATGAGGGCAAAGGTACCTTAAAACGGCTGAAGAAAGACTCTTTTTATTGGTATAAGAAAGTGATCGCCAGCAACGGGCGGGAACTTTGAACAAACGTGTAAACGGAAAGGGGCACATCATTTATGTCACAAGAAGCATTGTTTCCTAAAAATTTTCTTTTCGGCGGGGCCCTCGCAGGGAATCAGTACGAAGGAGGGTTTGACAAAGATGGGAAAGGATTGTCCATTGTCGATGTCGAACCGGCTGGACCGGAACGCAGCCAGATGCTGGCGCACCCGAAAAATTATTTGAACATCAGAGATGACCTGTATTATCCTTCGCATAAAGCGATCGAGTTCTATGATCACTATAAGGAAGACATCAGACTGTTTGGTGAGATGCATTTTTCAGCACTCAGAATTTCTGTGAACTGGGCGAGAATTTTTCCAAATGGCGATGAAGAAACGCCAAATGAGGCCGGCCTAGAGTTTTATGATCAGGTGTTTGATGAACTGGAAAAATATCAGATCGAACCTGTTGTAACTATTTCACATTATGAAACCCCGCTTGGGTTAGTGAAAAAGTACGGGGGCTGGAACAACAGAAAATTGATTGACTTCTATCTGAGATACGCAGAAACCCTATTCAAGCGTTACGGAAGCCGCGTAAAGTACTGGATGAGCTTCAATGAAATCAACTGTATAACGGGCAGTCCGTTTATCGCTGGCGCACTGGTTCTGGATGATGTGCCAAATAAGATCCAGGCGATCTATCAGGCATCGCATTATGAGCTGGTAGCAAGTGCGAAAGCGACTAAACTGCTTCACAAGCTTGTTCCGGGCGCTCAGATGGGCTGCATGCTCGCATTCTCTCCTTTTTACGCGAAAACCTGCAGACCGGAAGATCAGATTGCCGCACTGCAGCAGAACCGCGTTACCCTTTTCTATGGAGACGTACATTCGCGGGGGTATTATCCGACTTACATGAACCGGTTCTTTAAAGAAAACAACGTTGAACTTGAGATCACCGATGAGGACCGGAAAGTGCTCAAAGAGAATACGGTAGACTATATTTCATTCAGCTACTATATGAGCCATACGACTGACGCGGATCACAAGAGTAAACTGGCCAGTGAGGCATTTGAACCGGTTAAAAATCCGTATATCGAAGAATCGGACTGGGGCTGGCCGATTGACCCTGTTGGGCTGAGATATTCTCTGAATCTTCTCTATGAGCGTTATCAGAAACCGCTCTTTATTGTTGAAAACGGGCTCGGGGCACGGGATGATATTGAATCGGACGGCTCGATCAATGACGATTACCGGATTAACTATCTGAATGATCACCTGGTTCAGGTGGCGGAAGCGATTAAAGATGGCGTGGATCTGATCGGTTACACAACTTGGGGGCCGATTGACGTGGTCAGCGCAGGCACCGGCGAAATGGAGAAACGCTATGGTTTCATTTATGTGGATCGTGATAACAAAGGAAACGGCACACTTGAACGACGGAAAAAGAAAAGTTTCGACTGGTACCGGGATGTGATTGACTCCAAGGGGGCAGTACTGAAATCGGCAGATCTTGAAGAGCGTTCGATACACTAAGTTCTATATGGAAGCCAGCAGTGCGTCGTTCAAAAAAATATTTTATTCTCATGTTTATTTTAATGAAGCACTCCTCTTTTTTTCATCAAAGACGGGTGCTGTTTTAACATGACAGAGCGTAAAAAAGACACTTGAGGACATTTGTAAATCTGTACTCAAACACGATAACGGGATGACTATTTTCACACTTTGATTTAAATTTTTGGATTCAAGGTTAACCGTACTCTTTTGGTACAGAGAGAAACAATGCAAGGAGGTGCTGATATGCCCATTAAATTAATTGCTGTGGATATGGATGGCACATTTCTGGATGATCAGATGTCCTATAATGAACAGCGATTTATGAGACTTTATCATGAGATGAAGTCACGCGATATACATTTTGTCGTGGCCAGCGGGAATCAGTACTTTCAGCTGCGCTCATTCTTTAAAGGTTATGAAGATATCATTTATATTGCTGAAAATGGCGCTTATATTGCAGATGGTGCTAAAGAATATTTTATCTCATCATTCGAAAGGGAAGCATTGGCTGTAATTTTTGATTATGTTGCACGGCATCCTGAATTAAAAAATGCAGTCTGCGGAAAAAAGAATGCCTATATTTTGAGAACAGCAGATGCAGCTTTTATTTCAATGATGAAGAAATACTATCACAAAATTCAGTTGGTTGACTGCTATGACACTATCGATGACCGTATTCTGAAATTCGCCATATCGTGCCCGGATGAAAAGACTATGAAAATAATTGATGAATTGAAGAACGGACTGAATGGTGCCGCAGTGCCTGTGTCCAGTGGATTAGGAAGTATTGACCTTATTAAGTCCGGAATGCACAAAGCCAATGGTCTTAGAAAATTAGGGGAGGTGCTAGGTATTTCATCAGCCGATATGATTGCCTTTGGCGACGGAGGGAATGACGTTGAGATGCTGAAGTTTGTCGGCTGCGGTGTCGCAATGAAAAACGCTCTGGGAAGTATTAAGGCCCAAGCCGACGCAGTGACAGATTCAAATAATGATGAGGGTGTCTTAAATTATATTGAAAAATGCCTGAACCCATAAAATTTGTAAGTTTTCCCGATCATCAGAAACAGGGACTGCAGTGCAATTCCGCACTACAGTCCCTGTATTTTTATATTTGAACGATTGAATAAATATCAGTTTGTAAAATAATTCTTAATGACTGTCTTCAGCTGATCAGGTGCCAGAATAACCTGGTCATTGTTCGCTTTCAGTACATCGTCATACATGACAGCGCCGCGGCCCTTAACCTGACGGTACTTAATCTGCTGCTCCGGATGGAAATTGCCTCTCGCGCTCAGGCCGATACTTACCATGTCTTCTGAAGACATGTTCGTCGCCATCAGGAATTTCGGGAGCGATTGCGACAGAGCAGGGAAGCGAGTCACATTGGACGGCTGCATCATCTTTTTAGCGATGCCAATCAGTGCCGCTTCCTGCAGCTGCTGACGGCCGTAGTCCGTACCCGGAAGCGAGTAGCGTTCGTGAACGAGTTCTGTCACCGTCGCACCGTCAAAGGAATGCATGCCCGGCTGATAAGTTCTGCCTTGATAAGCTTTGTTCCAGGCGTGTGTCAGCGTGACTTTGAACGGCAGATTCATGTCAATACCGCCGATCGCGTCGACCATATCCTGAAGGCCCCAATAGTTCGTTTCTGCGTAAAAGTTGATCGGCACGCCGGTCAGATTCGATACGGCCTTGACGGCATCAACAATTCCTGCCTGTGTTCCGTGGTTGACCTGTGAAATGTACTGGACACTGGTGAGCTTCGTGTAGCCGTAACCATCCATGTAGACACGTGTGTCCCGAGGGATACTTAGCATGTTATACGTATGATCTTTTAAATTCGCATGAATGAGCACCATGGAGTCCGTATGGCTTGCCGAATCTCCTTTTCTGGCGTCAGAACCAATCAGCAGCATATTGAAAACGCCGGCGCTTTGCTTGGCATTTCCGGTGCCACCGATTACTTTCAGGTTGCTGAACCGGTTTTCAGGATTCAGCCGATGGACTTCATAAGCGGTGAATCCGGCCGCAGTGGCCACAAGAAGTACAAAGACAAGCAGAACAATGCGAAGAACTTTATGCTTCTTTTTGCTTTTTCTCAAGTCTGATCTGGAAGTATTGCTATCATTTTTCCGCATTTTATCCAATCCTTTTCATTATTTACCAAAAAATATGTCGGAATATCTGTGACCACGGAATAATAATACTCTATTTCGGTCTAAAGTTCTATATGCCCTGAGAATATATAAAAATTCCCAAACTCTTGGGCAGGCTCAGAACATGACATTCCATGTTTTCGGTCCGACGATGCCGTCCGCCTCCAGTCCGTGGTGCTTCTGATAGGACCGGACGGCCCGCTCAGTGATCGGACCGAACATCCCGTCCGCTGTCACGCGTACTACCCGCTGAATACGCATGACGTCCTTCCCGCGGCTGCCGAGGTGGATCAGCCCGGGGTAGGGGACAATGGCTGCCTGTGTGTCTGAATCTGATTTCTCCGGCGGCTTTTCTATCAAGGGAATGGCTGCTCTTTTTGCTGCGCTTCGGTTCCAGGTACTGGACGGATCGAGGATCCGATCATAGTCCACGGTAATCCCGGCCAGTGCCCTGCCGTTGTCGTGCTGATAGATGTGGGCGCGCCGGGATAATTTTCCGCTCGACCAGGCATAGGTCTGATAATAATAGTCTGCGGCGCCTGAACGCGCAAGCGCTTCGACCACTGAAAAAGAGCCGTAAGCGCCTGTTTTGTATTTGCCGATCACGGATTTAATGCGGCGAAAATAATCAATAATCGAATCCATTTCATGCGCCGCCGCGTCATAATCTACGGTGAAATAAATGGGCGTTGCTGCGGGCTGGCCGATTCCGGACGCGAAAAGCGCCGCGCTTTTCGCGTCTTTCTCACCTTGCGCTCCGGTAAAGTAAGCGTGCCTGACAGGGTTTGTTTCCCAGATGCTGAAGAGACTCAGGCCGGCTGAGAGAATGCTTGAAGCTTCGGAGCGGTTCATCGCCTTCCATGATGACTCAGGGCCCAGGTAGCGTCCAATCACCTGAACACCCGATGCCTTTAACCCTTCAATGTTTTCCTTATTCAGTTTTGTTGCGCAATCGATTGCTTTCATTCGGAATTCCCCTTCCTTATCATCAAGAATGGAGAGACGAGCGAAAAATTGTTTCGCGCCTCTCTTATTTCAATAAAGTAGAAGGGACCGAAAGGAAACGGTGATCGTGATGTGCTGCCTTGAGAATAAAGTGATCTGTCGATGGGCAAAACGGCCTACTTTATTCTCTGTCCTGCCTGACTTTTTAAAGCAGGGTATTCACGGATCCTCTCTGGTTCTTCATTAGTCCTTCTCAGTATGATCCATCCAATGAAGACAAGCATCAGAATAGGCAGTGAAATAAGAGACCAGTATGTTGTCTTTTTCAGATAAGGTGCTTCAGAACTTTGAAAGACCTTGAATCTCAGATCAGCCTGCCCTTGGTGGACACCATTTTCCATTAAGTAACCGCTGGGGTAAAGATCCCTGATTTCGGGGCCTGCTCCATTCATCTGCAATTGAAGCTTTGACCCGCGGCTTCCATTCAGCTGAGTCAAACGGATGCGTTCTTCTGCCGCATCGTTTGGTGTTTTTCTAGGGATAATGAAATCAAGATTCCGTCCCATTCTGATCCTGGATATTCTGAATTTTTGAGTGAACAGGACCCTTCCGGTTTTTTCATCGGAAATCGACATTTGGTAGAGTCCTTTTCCTCTGGCGCTTCTTTCAAAAAGTAAGATGTGATTATATGGACCGAATGCGCGGAAAGTCTGTGCGACAGAGTGTTTCGCGTCGATCACCGCATTTTCCTTTCCCGCGGCATAAATCTGATTGACAATGTAGTCGTCCTGCGGTTGTTTTGCCTGAGTATAGTCATATAAGCCGGCTGACGCGCTGAGAAGGACGGCCGCAAGCAGGACACAGACGGTGATCAGTTTCAGGGTATTCATGACCGGCACGTGCCTTAGATGGTCCGATTTGTTTATCTGTACGGCATCCGCCAGGTCCCTGAGGCCGAACGCACTGCTGATCAGGATGAATGGAGTGAACAGCAGACTGTAGCGCGGCTCCGCTTCCCAGACAAATACGTAAAAGAGAAAATTCCCGAACAGGCAGATCTGGATCAGCAGGTTCAGATCTGCCTGTCGCGTTTTAAAGCCACGGATCACCGAGAAAAGAAGAAGGAGCAGGTTGACAATATAGAACACCTGAATAATGAACAGAGTCAATCCTTTTTGATCATTAAAAAGGTATTGATAGGCCGTAGTCGGGTTCGTGGAAATGTGGGCATACGTGAAATAATTGTGTGAGCCCGCGCCCCATGTCCGGGCCGTTTTAATACCCCATGTTTTTACAAGTCCGCTGAGACCGTCCGTGCTGATCCTTTCCTTGATCAGCTGCAGGTCCGCCTGTTTCTTAGCGGTCTGGTCGGGCTGAGACAGGGTCAGATTAAAATCGTGTGCATTGTAGGCTCCATCATGAGACAGGCCCATCATGATCCAATGTGTAGTCGGCATATCCAGAGACGGATCACTGATGTAACCGAAATGCCTTTCAATCGTCGGCGTGGAAAGGCTGATCATCCCAAGAACGACACCAATCAGAACGGTGTTAAGCAGCACCTTCTTCCAATTAAGAACGAAGAACATATAGATGATCAGAGCGGGCAGAAACAGGATGAGATTCGGGCGGATCAGATCGCCAATGCCCAGAGTCAGCCCCAGAAGCAGAATGAAGCCGATGTTCTTCGACTGGCTGTAACGATACCATAGATAGAGAAGCAGAGCCGGGAACGCCATGATCACCGTGTCTGTATAAAAATACAGCGTATAGAAGAAGAGCGGCAGGCAGGTTAGTGTCATGAGCAAAAAGATACAGGCGGTTCTTTCGTCAGCAATTTTTCTGACCAGTCTCCAGGCGATAAAAATGCCCGCTCCCATCACAAACGCACAAAAAATCCGGTCAATGATCATGTAGTTTGAAAAATGCACCAGTGCAAAGGGGCGATAAAGAAAATACCGCAGCAACGTGATCGGTATGTTATTCGGATAAATCTTAAAATACGCATTTCCCGAGGCATGATGATGCTGCAGCAGATACAACGCCTCTGCATAAGTGTGCCCGCCGTCAATGATCGGAGGTAGAATGGTGTTAAAGGCAGCAATCAGAGCGATTTCTGCGATCGCCATGACAGTGAGCAGTACAATTGAGACTCTGTAGACAGCCACGGAAGTCAACGAACCAAGAAAATGGCAAAATGCCAGAAAAAAACAGATAACAATCGAAGCAAACAGCGCAAGTAAGAGTGCCGCTGTCAGAAGATCCTGATTGTTTCTGTAAATCAGTGGAAATAAAAAGCTGACAATCAGCACGGCCAGGAAACAGAGCGCAAATGCAATGCTGAAAAGTGAAGTTAATCCTTGTTTCAATCGTAAAATAAATGCCACATCCCGTCTCATTCTTTGCCGTTCTCAGCCGGATGCATGCTTAGCCAAGTTTGCTCTCAAGTGCCTTTTTCTCTACGTCCCTACGGCCATCCGTTAAAAGGCGCTTTTCGACCGTATAACGCGGGCGGTGTTTCGTTTCCTTGAATATTTTTCCAATGTATTCCCCGATTATTCCTGTCGCGATCAGTTGCAATCCTCCGATCATCCAGATTGAGATAATCATTGACGTCCATCCGGTAACCACGTGTCCGAGAAAATGCTGGATCAGCGCGTACATCCCGATCAGAAAGCCGATTCCGGCCACTATTCCACCCAGATAAGTTACCATCCGGATCGGAGCGATCGAAAATGAGGTCAGGCCGTCAATTGCGAAATTCAGCATCTTTTTCAGGGGATATTTGGACTCTCCGGCGAATCGTTCCGCTCGGTTGTAGTAGACTTCGGTGCTTCTGAACCCCAGCAGCGGGATCATGCCGCGCAGGAAAATATTTTCTTCCTGATATTTGACAAACTCGTCGAGCACTCGGCGGTCCATCAGCCGGAAGTCGGCATGATTAGGTACCATTTTGACACCCAGTTTTCCCATGATTCTGTAGAAAAGAAGTGCGGTGTTGCGTTTGAAGAAAGTGTCGGTCTCCCGTTTGTCGCGCACACCATAGACGATGTCGTAGCCTTCCTGATATTTAAGCAGAAATTGTCTGATTGCGTTCACGTCATCCTGAAGATCCGCGTCGATCGTAATGACGCAATCCGAATAAGGGCGTGCGGTCTCAATTCCGGAGATCAGCGCATTCTGGTGTCCGAAGTTCCGGCTGAGCTTCAGACCGGTGATGTCCCTATACTCCTGTATATTCCTGTCGATCATTTCCCATGTACGGTCACTGCTCCCGTCGTCAACAAAAAGGATCGTGCTGCCATAGGAAGCCAGATGTTCGCGGCATACCCGCGACAAAACGGCGCGCAGCCGTTTCGCAGTTTCTTCCAGCACCGCCTCTTCATTAAAACAGGGCACGACAATGGTCAGAATGGGTTCGTCCATGATTTCTTCCTCCTGAGCCGTTCGAATTTATTACTAAGCTAAGTGCGGCAGACCTATGCCTGGTACCGCGCCTGGATTTTATGGAATTTATGTTATACTTGTGATGTTTCGTGGTAACAAATTCAGCGTGAAATTATCATGAGATTATTCTCATAAAACTCTCATGACGCATTCCATACGAATCAACTGCAGATCCTCTATAATATAGACTGGGTTCACTGGCTCTCCGGACACATCGGTCAACGCTTACACTGAAAGAGAAGGTTGCTCATTCATGGAAAAAACAAATATTCTGCTCGTTGAAGACGAAAAAAGTGTGGCTTCTTTTGTAGCGACTGAACTCAGCTTTGAAAATTATCAGGTTGAGGAAGCCTATGACGGGGAGCAGGCACTGGAATTATTTTTTAGTGATGAGTCTAAATGGGATCTGGTCCTCCTTGACTGGATGCTGCCGAAGCTGAACGGTCTTGAAGTCTGCCGGCGTATTCGCAAAAAAAGCCTGGTACCGATTATCATAATGACCGCGAGGGACTATGTCGGCGATAAAGTGGCCGGGCTCGACGGCGGAGCGGACGATTATATTACCAAACCGTTCGACATTGAGGAACTTCTGGCAAGGGTTCGGGTCGCGATCCGGCGGCGGAAAAGCTATTCTGAAGCGCCTGCCGCCCACCTTTATAAAACGGGCGATCTCACACTCGATACAGAGAAACGAATGGCTTCGCGTGGCGGGAAGACCTTTGATCTGACGCAGCGTGAGTTCGATTTGCTTGCTACCCTGATGAAAAATGAGGGCAAAGTCATGACACGTGATGAACTGCTTTCAAAAGTGTGGGGTTTCGACTATATGGGACAGACCAATATTGTTGATGTCTATATCCGTTATCTGAGAAATAAGATCGACCGTCCCGAGACGGGAAAACTGATCCACACAGTACGCGGTGTTGGCTACGCGCTGAGGGTTGAAGAATGAGAAAGTGGATGACCGCACTCAGGATTAAAAGAAAAACAACTCTTTTCCAAATGAATTTCTGGTATATTCTGATACTTTTCCTTACAGTGCTTTCAATCGGGCTCGCCGTTGTTTCTGTCACCAGTTACCAGCTTTATAAGGGGACCGAGCAAGAAGTCATTTATGTGGAAAGTCAGCTGAAAAATGAATCGATGGAAAAACACCCGGACTGGAAGGATTCTCTTGACAGTATTATTTATGAGCAGCATCCGGATTTCTATGTCCGGATCGAAACACCGGATTCGAAGACCATTTATTCCCGAGGCAGTGAAAGCATCACGGATCAAAATGAATATTTGATCAAATTGTCGCTTTTCTCTTCCATCTCTTTCAAAAAGAAGTTTATACCTGTCTATCACCACCAGGCTTCATATAATGGTTACACTTTTGACATCTATGTCCGGATGATCAGCATTCATACCTTTATTGTTGACATGGTTAGAGTGCTCGCACTCTGCGTTTTACTGGGCATCGTGATCGGGTCGCTTGCCATATACCAGCTGTCCCGGAGACTCAGCCGCCCGCTGCTCGATGTGACAGGAATGATCCGTCAGGTGACGGAAACCAACGATCTGAAGCGGCGCGTGCTCATACCGGATCAGCCCAAAGAAGTACATGATCTGGCGAAGTCATTCAATCAGCTGATGAGTCAGCTTGATCAGCTGATTGAAAGGGACAGGCACTTCGTCTCGGATGCCTCACATGAACTGAGAACACCGCTTTCAGCGATCCGGGGCCATGTCGAGCTGATCCAGCGGCACGGCGCGGGTCACCCCGAAGTAGTTGAACGGTCGATCCACTTTGTCGATCAGGAATCGAAACGGATGCAGCGCCTCATTGAACAGCTCCTGATGATTGCCCGTCTCGACCGCAGATCGAAGGTTCTTGAAACAGTCGACTTGTCGATGATCGCAAAAAATGTCATCGCAGACTATGCGCCTAGTATCATTCAGCGGTTCAAAGCGAATATCGCTGACGGGACGTATGCGCTTGCCAACGAAGATTACGTTCATCAAGTTATCGTTTCACTGCTTGGAAATGCACGGAAATACACGCCGGATGACGGATGGATCAAAATCATCGTCGAGGGAGGCCCGGAGTTTTCCTATGTCCGGGTGCAGAACTCAGGACCCCGCATCCCCGACGAAGAAAAAGAGAAAATTTTTACACGCTTCTATCGGCTGGATCAATCCCGGTCGAGCGAAGCCGGAGGATCCGGACTGGGCCTGGCCATCGTCCGGGAACTCGTGGAGCTTGACGAAGGGATCATCTGGGTTGACGATCTTAACCCGACCGGCAGTGAGTTCATCGTCCGCCTCAAAGCCAGGAAGGCGGAGGGGTTAAATCAGTGATTTCGAAAAAGGAAGTACATCAGATTTACAATGTTGTATTTTAAGCTGGATCATTTGACTTGAATTGGGAACTTTTCGCGATGAATTGACGCGAAAAGTTCTTTTTCTGATTCAGACGTGAAGAGCCGAGACTCCTGCGGGATCAGTGAGCCTTCTGCCCTCTCAGTGAGGGTACCAAGCGAGGAGGCTTACGGATCGTCCGCGGAAAGCGAGCACATGGAGCGTCATCGCGGGGGTGAATGACGCATAAACAACACGCATCATAGGTTTCAGGACCGGGCGATTTTTGACCGGTCTTAGCATGAGGCAAAAATACGATGGCGCCTAGTCGAATGGTAAAGAGAGAGTCGCATTGAATCGCATGAAACTTGCACCGGAATCCTAATCAATCACACTGAATCAAGATGAATTTTTTGCAGATCAAGGAAAATCCCGTCTTGAATACAACCAATGGAACGGCTTACCAGCCGGATTCGGCACTTTACCAGCCGCGATTGCAAATTTACCAGCCGGATTCGGCACTTTACCAGCCACGATCGCAAGTTTACCAGCCGGATTCGAGATTTTACCAGCCAGCAGCTAAAATGTTGTATCTTTTTACCACATCACAATGTCGCAATCCATGTTTGCTGCGTCACAGTTAATTCAGGATTTCCTCTAAACAACAAAGGATCAGTCGATTTTTTGCCCCGTTCTTCTTAGTTAAAAGCCAACGATCCCCGAACCTAATCTTTCAATGGAACGAAAATTTAACAATTTCCTTGCTTCAACTTTACAGAGCCTTCAAACTTCGATATTAGAATTGAAACTGCCTGTTTCTATGCATAGAACGGGTTTTGCAGGGATACTGTATAAAATAGTGATAATAGGTGAGGAGTGGCGGAATGAGAATCGCTGTTATCGGTACGGGATATGTCGGTCTGGTGACGGGTGTGGCGCTTTCGGAAATCGGCCATGCAGTGACGTGTATCGATATTGATCCTAAAAAAGTTGAAAAGCTGAATCATGGGGAACCGACGATTTACGAACCGGGGCTCCAGGAACTGATGCTGAAAAATATGGAAGCGCACCGATTGTCCTTCACTTCCAAACATGAGACGGGGCTTGAGGGCGCACAGGTCGTCTATATTGCTGTAGGCACGCCGAGGCGGCCGGACGGTTCGGCGAATCTCGATTATGTCGAACAGGCCGCACGCGATATTGCCGGAAATCTCAGCCGCCCGGCGATTGTTGTTATAAAAAGTACGGTTCCGGTCGGCACAAACGATCATATTAAGAGGCTGATTAACAGTGCAGCGAAGGATGGAATTCAGGTAGAGATTGCCTCCAATCCGGAGTTTCTTCGCGAGGGTTCCGCTGTCGAAGACACATTCAATGGAGACCGGATTGTGATCGGCACGGAGAGTCCGGCGGCCGCGGATGTTCTTGAAGAAGTCAACCGTCCGTTCGGCATACCGGTTCTGAAAACAGATTTGGCAAGCAGTGAGATGATTAAATATGCGTCTAACGCATTTCTTGCGACAAAAATCAGTTTTATCAATGAAATTGCGAATATCTGTGAGAAACTAGGCGCAAATGTCGATGAAGTCGCCACAGGGATGGGAATGGATCGTCGGATCGGTTCCAGTTTTCTTAAGGCCGGGATCGGGTACGGCGGCTCATGCTTCCCTAAAGACACTAACGCGCTGGTGCAGCTGGCAGGCAACCATCATCACGACTTCAATCTGCTGAAGTCAGTGATTGAAGTCAACAACCACCAGCAGGTTCTGCTGATCGAAAAAATGCTGGCGCGGTTCGGATCACTTAAGGAGAAACGGATTGCGGTTCTCGGTCTTGCTTTTAAGCCGAATACGGATGATTTGAGAGAGTCGCCGGCGCTGGTGATGATTCCGAAGCTGGTCGAACTCGGCGCGGATGTGATCGCCTATGATCCGATTGCCGTAAAAAATGCAAGGAAGGTTCTGAGCGCCCCTGTGGCCTATACGGAAAATGTGGGGGAGGCGCTGCGCGGAGCGGATTGCGTCTTAATTATTACAGATTGGCCGGCCGTAAAAAAGATGGATCTTTCGACCTACAGCAGGACGATGAATCATCCGGTCGTTTTTGACGGACGCAACTGCTATAGCTTGGATGAGGTCAGCCGTTCCAAAATTGAATATTACTCAATTGGCCGGCCGAGCCACATTCCTGAGCTGATCGGGTGATATTTTTCTCCCTGGTCTGCTTTCCATAACGTGAGTGAATGTCAGTCAGAGCGGAGTACATTCTTTTGCCTAGTTATCAGCGTGACGTCCGAAATAACCCATAGTGCTGAGAATAATCAGGACAGGAGTCAGGCTGACAAGATAGCGCGATCTGGTCTCCCAGATGTTCAGAAAGAGAAAGAAACCGATCAGCGCGAGCATGGAGAAAATCACAAATGCGCTTGGTTGCCGCCGCAGATACGGTATAGCGGCCAGAAGAATTCCGGCAAGAAGTACCAGAAGCTGAACGCGGGCGTAGCCCTGCGTCAGCCAGCCCAGTGGATGATGTGCTAACGCATCAAAATGATCAGGAACCGCCGGCTTTCTTTTTAAAACATTCAGGGCATAGTAGGTTCCGTCGGACCAAGTCTCCGCATTTTTTTCAATCAGAAAGCGGACATTTCCCAACCATCCTTTTTCTGAGATGCGTTTCCGCAACTCGCCAAGCTCGATTTGGGAAACTTCACCGCGCGAATGCGTCTCCAGCAATTGTTGTGTATGAAGGACATCGCTGAGCAGATATTTTCCGTAATGCGGCTGATTCTGACCCATCAGAAGCCAGTGGGTTACGGGAAATTTGAACTGCCCGGTCAACTGGCGGTTAGCGATTCCGCTTCCGAAAATACAGAAATTAAAGATGGACTGTACAAGAAGAAATATAATAATAGGAAGAAAAAAATATACTTTTTTCCATTTTCTGAAAAACAGGAACATTGTCAGGCTGAAAGCAATGACAAAGACGATCATCAAGCCTTTGAGAAGCACTCCGAGAGCAAGGATGACGGAAACGACGAAAAGAATGTGGAAATCCTCTCTTAAGCCTCCATCCTTTCGGATAAAAAGAGCGAGCGGGAGGAGGATAAAAAACAGTGACAGGGTGTCAGTGTACACAATCGGCGCGTAGAAAATATAGGGAAAGAAGAGCACGCTTGCCAGAAGGCTTAAAATACCTGCGGGTTTTCCCAGCAGCCTCGCGGTGATTCGGCCGATCAGAAACTCGCTGAGTGTGATCACAAAGATATTTAAGGCCACATAGACGGCAAGCGAGGGGAAGATCAGCTTGCCAATCAGAGCCAGAATGACAACGATCAATAAGTTGTTCGGGTAGTTTTCAAAATAGGGATCAATATGGCCGCCTTCAGAAAGCAGCCTTGCGCTTCTCACAACGACGCCGAAATCCCATGAAGGATGCACAACGAATAAAAATACAGCCGCAACCTGCAGACCGACGCTGAAAGTGAGAAGGAGCGCCGTGGCGCGTCCAGCGGGAAGCTTTTCTGTGAAATGGATGACACGGCGGCGTGCCTTGTAGAGCATTAGAATGGTCAGACCGGAGAGAAGCAGTGTCACGATTTTAAAAATGAAAGAGGCCGACTCTCCGATGGACTCGTAGCCCCTTGTGAAAAAAATGTTGAGAATGAGGATGAATCCCAGAATAGCCAGAAAAGTAATAACAATGGCTTGGTTAAAAAATTTGGACATCATATTCTCCTTAAAGGAAAGTTTCCATACGGCGGACGATCAACCGGCTAAAGTGAATCTTAGCTGTAAAAAACACCGTTGTCTATTATCTTTGGATATTTTTTATTAAACTTTTACAATAAGATAGCAGTAGATACATACAAACACAGTACGGCCAAAATATCCTGCTGACTGGCGGTTCTGAAGATGACACTGCCATCACAGATGGAGAAGAGTGAACATGAAGATTCTTTTTTTTGTCGGAGAATTTCCGAAATTATCTCAGACTTTTATTCTCAATCAGATCACAGGTCTCATTGAGGCCGGGCATGATGTGAAGATCATCGCTAAGAGAAGGGCTCCCGGACAGCGGGTTCATGAGGATGTGCTGAACTATAGTCTGGACGAAAAGACCGTTTACTATGACAGGGGCGGAAAAAGCGGCAAAGCGTGGAAGGCACTGAGTATTTTTAGAAACCTGATCTGCCTGGAGGCGTCCCGATTTTTTTCAGGAAGAGGCGACGAACACGTTGCTCTCAAAGATTTGATCAGGTACCCCAATCTAATTTATCTGATCCGTACACTGCACCACGTGGATCTGTCTGATCGTGAAATTATTATGGCTCATTTCGGACCGAATGGCATTCTGGCGGAGAAATGCATCGAAATGGGACTGCTCAAGGGAAAACTTTTCACCGCTTTTCATGGCTACGACATGTTGCGCTACGTGAATGAAAAAGGAGTGAATGCCTATGATAGTCTGTTCCATTCACCGGCCGTTCTGCTTCCGATCAGTGATTTTTGGAAAAAGCGGTGCGTCAGTCTTGGCGCGGATCCTGACCGCATCATCATTCACCGCATGGGCATTGATCTGAAAAAGTTTGACAGCCATCCCGCAAATCCCGGCCGTGTGCTCCGGATTGTATCGGCCGCGCGGTTTGTCGAGAAAAAAGGCCTGGAGTACGCGATTGCCGCTGTAGCCCAGCTCATCAAAAAGGGCTATAACGTCTCTTATGAGATCGCTGGCGACGGTCCGATGAAGGAAAAAATGGAAGGCCTCATTTCAATTAATCATCTGGGTGATCATATTCGCCTGTCCGGCTGGAAGACGCAGGAAGAATGGATTGAGATCATGAAAGACGCCCAGATCGTGCTGGCACCGAGCGTGATCGCTGATGACGGTGATATGGAAGGGATTCCAGTGCAGCTGATGGAGGCAATGGCCATGGGAAAGATTGTCGTCTCCACTTTTCACAGCGGCATCCCGGAACTGATACATAACGAAAGAAATGGTTTTCTGGTGGCGGAAAGGGACACGGAGGGATTGGCCTATACGATCGAGCAGATTATGAAACATCCGGAAAACTGGCCGGAGATTGCAGAAAATGCCCGCAGGATCGTTTCTGAAGAATTTAACATCCACGTCCAAAATCAAAAGCTGATCGATCTTTTTGAAGAAGAGATCAAAAAATCAACCTGACTGAACGACAGTCAGGTTTTTAAAAACCTTTTTTAATAATCAGGGTCGGTCCGGTTCGGTCACGCTTTTTCTTCGGGACAGAACCCATATTTGTCGGATGGTTGCCCACTGAATGAGCAAAATGAAGACCAGCATACCGAGGTTGATCAAGGGCATTTCTTTTACGGGCAGCAGATTCAATGAGGCACTGATCAGAAGGACGACAAACACAAGATGATGCTTCCACACGCTGAACTTCATTCCATTTTTTCCGGAGAAATAGGTTCTTGCCATGAAGAAAAAGATATAAGAAACTGCCGTTGCTATTGCAGTACCGACGGCTCCAAACTTCGGAACCAACAGAATATTGATCACGAGGTTGGGTACAAGGGCGATCAGACCAACCCAGATGGTCAAATAACTCTTCCTTGAAAAAACGATGCCGAGGCAAGTGGTTTCGCTCACCGTGAAGATAACCGGCTGAAGGCAAAGAAATCCGATAATAAAACGCGCGTCCGCGTAACCGGAAGATAAAATGGTGACAATGAGCCCTTTGAAAATGAGAACGGCCTGAGCCAGAATGGACATCCCTAGAAGGATGGCGTCACTCACTATTTTAAAGTATCTGATGTTTTTCCCTTCACTGTACCAGCGATAGGCAGTCGGCACCCAGAAACTGGTGAAGCTTGTCTGAATGATGGACAGGACGGCGGCGATTTTCCATGTCGCTGTAAGAATACCTATCTGGTAAAAAGTGCTCCAGGTCCAAAGCATCAGACGGTCCATATAATTAAGCAGGCTGGAAAGAGAAGTAGCGACGACAATGGGAATACCGAAAACAATCATTCCTCTGATCAGAGCTCTGTCAAGTGAGAAAGATTTCATATTGAATAAACCGCGGTATCGTGCCAGTAAAAAAAGGTCGCCAAAAATCTGCCCAAAAACCGTTGAGTAGACAACAGCCAAAAAATCGCGTCGAATAAAAAAAACAAAGACAAATGTGAGGACCAGGGCCGCAAACTTAACAAAAATATTGAGCAGAGAATATTCGATGGCCTTTTCCTGCATTCTTAAAGACAGAAGGATAAAACGTTCAAGCACCATGAAGATGATCATTACGCCAAACAAAACGGCGGGCGCCTGGTATTTGGAACTTCCGAATAGTGCAGATGATACTGCACCGGGAAACGCCACAGTAATAAGCAAAACGGAAAGAGCGAGAATCAGGGGCAGCATCAGCGCGTTCTGAAACAGATTAAGCTTATTGTTAGTCGAATGATACTCGCGGGTGTAGGCCTGATCCAGCCCCAGAAAAAGGAATGTGGCAAAGATCATCTGAAAGGTCATGAACATGCTTGCCTTTCCATATTCACTGGGAACCACAAAGTAGGTTGTTAAAGGAATAGTAATAAAAGACAGAATCGCGCCAACCACAGGCCCGATTGAAAAACCGATGAATTTGCTGATAAATGCTTTCATTAATATAGAGCAGCAAACGCCAGTCTGCTGCTTTCCTCCTTAATCACTTTATCCAGCACCTCTAACGGAGCTCAGGAATGTGATACCTCTGAACACTGTACAGCGAAGTTTCTGGAGCTTCAAGGCTTTTTGTCCATTCTCAATACCAGCTTTACTTAATCTTTATAGTTCCATAACAAATTTTAAACGTAATTCATTTTTTTGCCGCCCATCTGTTCAAGACGCTCCCCGGTTTACCGTCCACGAAGTATATTCTCCCTGCAATACAGGGAATGATTATAAAGGGGCTTTGTACGGAAAGCTGGGATCGGAGCAGGCAGCCATTGAGCCAGGTAATGAGGCCACCTCACCTGCAGCCAATTGCCGCAGAACCCTCTTTACAAAACCTTTAACTAATCACCACGATTTCTATACATCCTCTAATTATAATTGAAAGATGTACTGAAGAAGAAATGAATGGGCAAAGAGGTGGCCTTTCGTGAATGCAGAAAAACAGATGAAGATGGACAATAGCTAT
Organism: Sporolactobacillus shoreae; assembly: GCF_004684935.1. Taxonomy (GTDB): domain Bacteria; phylum Bacillota; class Bacilli; order Bacillales; family Sporolactobacillaceae; genus Sporolactobacillus; species Sporolactobacillus shoreae. Next base: position 63,261 of record NZ_SRJD01000007.1, on the reverse strand, counting down.
GCGGTCATGATGATGCCGAAAACCGTGCTTCCTGCGGGAGCTGAATCCTATCTACACCTGAAAAGGGCGGGCGACATTCTTTTGTCCGCCGTAGGGTTGATCGTGGCTTTGCCGCTTATTGTGATTTTTTCCATATTGATCATGATTGAAACGCCGGGCTCCGCTTTTTACTCTCAGGTGAGGGTCGGCAAGGATGGGAAAAAGTTCCGGATGGTCAAGCTCAGATCAATGAGGATTGATGCGGAGAAGGCCGGCGCGAAATGGGCGGAAGCGCATGATCCACGGGTGACCAGGGTCGGCCGTCTGATCCGGAAGACACGTATCGACGAACTGCCTCAACTCATCTCGGTTCTGAGAGGCGATATGTCATTGATCGGGCCACGCCCCGAACGTCCGGTTTTTACGGAACAGTTTGAACGCGATATACCGGGATTTAAAAACCGGCTGATGGTCAAGCCTGGATTGACGGGACTCGCGCAGGTCAGCGGAGGCTATGATCTCTCGCCAAGGGAAAAACTGGTGTACGATCTGGAATATATCCGCAAACTGTCACCGAAACTGGATTTTGAAATCATCATCAAAACAATTCGCGTGCTTCTGACCGGAGAAGGCGCGCGTTAATCAGCCTACTGAGCCGATGCGGAGTAATCGGACAATCTCCAATGTGAGAATAAAAAACAATGCAAAACAGTATTTATTAGAGGTTAGAGATCTCGTAAATAATGAGGTTTTAACAGCCTGTAAGGAACTATAGGGAATAAGGTGAATTCTGATGGACAAAGTGATTGTTACAGGCGGGGCGGGGTTTATCGGATCCCATGTTGTCGAAGAACTGATCCGGCGTGATTACGAAGTTTCCGTGATCGATAACTTTTCATCAGGTCATCACGAGAACATTGCGGGGCTCCCGGTTAAATTGTATATATGCGATGTTGCGGATCCGGCGGTCATTAATTTGATCCAGTCATTGAAACCGGACTTTATTATTCACCTGGCGGCACAGGTGAGTGTCGCTCGCTCAGTGAAAGACCCGCTGCTCGACGCTCGGACCAATGTCGTCGGTTCACTCAATGTGATTAACGCCGCAAATAGTGCAGGTGTTAAAAAGGTCGTCTTTTCATCGTCGGCGGCTGTTTACGGAAATCCAAAGTCACTGCCGGTGCTTACGAGCCATCCGGCAGAGCCCGAATCGCCCTACGGATTGACAAAGCTGACTGTCGAAAATTATCTGAAGATGTTCGATAAATTTCATCATCTGTCCTACGGCATTTTGCGCTTCAGCAATGTCTATGGACCGAGGCAGGACGCCGAGGGAGAGGGCGGTGTGGTCTCCATTTTCGCGGACCGTATCAGAAAAGGGACGCCGCCGATGATTTACGGGGACGGAAAGCAGACAAGGGACTTTATCTTTGTAAAAGACGTGGCTGCTGCCGCCGTGTCCGCACTGCGCGTTGAAAATAGCTTCTGCGCGAATGTTTCTTCCGCAACTTCGGTATCCATTATCCGGCTGTTTGAAATCATGAAGGCTGTCTCTCATTCGGACATTGAGGTGCTTTACGGGCCGGAGCGTCAAGGTGATATCCGTGACAGCACGTTATCGAACGAAGAAACAAAATCGATACTGAATTGGGTGCCTTGTTTTGACCTCGTAAGCGGTCTGCGGGAGACATTGGGTATTGTCAGCGGAAGAAATGCGGCTCTTTAATTTAGGCTCTGTTTCGATTCAATGTTGATTCTGTCTCTCCGTTAATGGAGCGGAAGGTGCACGTGACTCTGCGGGATCAGTGAACCTTCTGGCCTCGCAGCGAGGGTACCAAGCGAGTGCCTGAAGCGAAAAAGAGCAGACAAGTCTAACAAAGCCTTTAATTATAAGCCCTATATATTTATTAAAGAAAAACAGGGGATTAAAAGATGAATCATATTAACCTGTCGGCAGGGAAGACAACGGGACTATTCGCGGTTCTGCTCGCGGGGCTGGTGGGAGTCAGCCTCGCTGGATCCGCCCCGGTCCACCTGATTTTTTTTCTCTGCTGGACTTGGGCTCTGATCTGCGCCTGCCTTTATATCAAAACATCGGAATTGGGCGGGCAGGTATTTGTCAGCACTATGTACCTGTTTATTGCCACAACCTTTTTAAATCAATCCTTGTTGAGCGTGCAGGTCGGTTTCTTTTCACTCTTTATTTACAGGTTGATGCTGATTGTGGCGCTGATCATTTTATTGGTCAAAGCGAACGGCGCGAAAGGGCTTCACGATCTTTGGGATCAGATCTATGTCAAAGGCGTTCTGTTCTTTTTACTGTTCTGGATGGCCTACGGAAGTATCTCGCTGCTCTGGGCGCAATCGGTTATTGACGGAGTGAAGTACCTTTTCCTCCTTGGAATCGGCATCGCCTTTATTTTTCTCGCTGTTTTTTCTTTTACAAAAATCAGGCAGCTGACCGTATTTTACGCCATTTGGATGTTTATGACGGCCGCTCTTCTTGTTATTGGCCTGGTGAACCATTTTACCGGATTTCAGCTGCCAACGTCTTCGTTGTATGGCGGATCGGCATACAAGCTTGATTACCCGACTGCAGTGTTTACCAATCAGAATGATTTTGCAACATTGCTGACCATTTCATTCTTTTTCTATCTCTCGTATGCAAAAAATGCGGAAAAGGGCGGATACAGGGTACTCACCCTGGCATTGTCCGCACTTTCCCTCTATATTATTTTTCTGACCGATTCACGCGCGAGCCTGCTCGCGATTGCGGCGGGACTGGCTTTTTATGTTTTTATGTTTCTTCCCGGCAAATTCAAAAAGTACAGTGCGATTGCGGCGGCCGCGCTTCTAGCCGGCGGGGTTCTGCTCTATTCAGGCAAGATCGTCTCTAAGCTGATCGCTTTTTTTACCGAGGAACCCGACCTTTCAGTTTATGGCACCACCGACTCAAATGTGGTGCGCATGCATTTTCTGCAAAGCACGGCGCATTATCTGGCGGACACATATGGCTTTGGTGTCGGAGCCGGCAATCTCTCTTATTATCTGGAATACCGGCCTTTATTTAATACGGATCATATATATGAAGTGCACAACTGGCTGGCAGAAATCACCGGAAATTTTGGCCTTCTGATTGGTGCCGGTTATCTGGCGATGTACACCGCCCTCTTTGTGAGTCTGTACCGTATGCGCCAAAGAGTTGAGGAACGCAACCAAAAAATGCTGATTGAGGGTGCCTTGGCGGGGCAGCTTGCTTTCCTTGTATCAAGCATCAGTCCGAGCTCAGTGAGCAACCTTTATTTTCATTGGGTTTTCCTCGGTTTTGTGGTGACGCTGGTATCCGTCCTTCAAAGAGACAGACGATTGAATGAAGTTAAACCCGGAGGAGTAAAAAGATGAACGTGATACGAAGAATCTCAGAACGATTGAAAAAACATATGCTGATTTTCATTGCCATTCCGCTTATTCTCGGAGTGGCGGGCTGGCTGATGCCTGCGGTGCACGGATCGTCCACTTATCAGGCAAGCGCCACTGTCCAACTCGGAAAATACTGGAACTATGATCTTAATACCCCTGAACCTGTGATTCAGCTTCTCTCAAACGGTCCGTTCTATCAAAAAAATTTGCCGGATCTATGGAATAGTCAGCAGCAGAATCTGTTGTCACATATTAATGTTACCTCACTCAAAGGAAATCTTGTGCAGGTGACATATACCGGAGTATCTAAAACAGAGGCTGCGGACACAGCCAACCGAATCGCCAACGCCTTTTTGAAAAATGATCAGGAACAGTATCAGAAAAGGATGGCGCTGACCGATCAGTCCATCCAGGCAGTCACCCAGTCGAAAACCAATGAAAGCAGTGCCGTTGATAAACAACGATTCCTTTACCAGCTTGGGTCGGATAAAATTAAAATGAAGCCTGCAGAGCTTCTGGAAGCCGCCCAACCTGGTGTCATCAAAGGCACTAGTTCATTCACGCCGAAGAAACGCGCGGTTCTGGGCGTTGTTCTGGGTATCACGCTGATCTTTGTATGGGTCGCTTTTCCTGAATTTGTCAGAGAAAGAGAAGGGAGACGCTGATGCTCCCCTTCGGTCCGGAAGTTTCGATCATCACCCCTTCTTATAATTCAGAGAAAACGGTTGAAGCGACGATTCGATCGGTACTCGGACAGACTTTTCGGGACTGGGAAATGATCATTGTCGACGACTGCTCTACAGATCAGACGCGGATGAAGCTCGCTGCTGCCGAATTTGCAGATGAACGGATCCATACCGTTTTTCTGACTGAAAACAGTGGAGCTGCAGCCGCGCGAAATGCAGCACTGGATCTGGCCAGAGGACGTTACATCGCGTTTCTCGACAGCGATGACTGCTGGAAGCCTGAAAAGCTGGAGAAACAATTGAATTTTATGAAGAAAAATGGGTATGCTTTCTCGTTCACCGGCTACGAATACATCAGTCAGGACGGCGAATCGCTCCACAAAGTGATTCAGGCTCCTGCACAGATTACCTATGAAGATATGCTTAAAAACACGATTGTCGGTTGTCTGACGGTTATGGTCGACAGGGAGAGAACTGGGCAATTCAGGATGCCCGACCTTCGTTCCAGACAGGATCTGGCGACTTGGCTTGGGTTATTAAAAAAGGGAATCGTCGCATACGGCCTGAATGAGACACTCTCCGAATACCGGATCAGCGGAAAAACATCTCTATCCGGAAATAAATGGAAGGCCGCGCGTAAAACCTGGTTTGTTTACCGCCAGGTGGAAAAACTCCCTGTGCTGCTTTCCTGCTGGTATTTTTGCCATTATGCGGCACACGCGCTGATCAAGCGCTTTTGAATCAGGAGGTTAGACGATGAAGAAGATACACGTTATTGTCGCGACGGGAATGTGGGGGCAGGACGCCCTGAGATACAGGCGTCACAGGCTGGCTGATTTCCTACAGAAGCAGCCGGACACCCGTGAGGTTATATGGGTATGCCCGACGCCGGACAGCCAGCCCACCGGTTTTAGCATCCTGAAAAATGGCGTTTGCCAGTATGTGGTTCAGGATCTTCTGCCGAACCGGATGTTCCGGTTCGGACGGTTTGTGGATCTTTTTTACAGGCTCAAATTGCGGACGCTCCTTTCAAAGCTTTTTTCAATGAGTGGCCAGTCCGAATTTTATTTATGGTATACCTGCCCTGAATTCCCGCTGCTTTCAGAACTTTTTCCATGGGACAAAGTTGTCTATGATTGCAGCGATCTTTGGGCCGCGCCGATCGGAGGCAGAGTTTCCCCCGCATATTTGATGCGTGAATGGGTGGTATCCCGGGCGGAACAGCGGATTATCAATCGGGCGGATCTGATCTTCTGTACCTCGGATTATCTGCATGAACAGGTGATGAAAAAGGTCCAGATTGATAAATGTTCCCGGATCTTTACGATGGAAAATGGTGTGGAGTACGACTTGTTCACCGGGAACAAGCAGGCTTTGAACGTCCTTCCCGAAAATTTCAGCGGTACAGTGCTGGGATATATCGGAGGCATTAAACCAAAGCTCGATTTTCGCCTGATCCGTGCGGCCGCCGCGAAAAAAAAGGATTGGCTTTTTCTGTTTGTCGGTCCCGACGGAACGGGACAGGATCCGGCTTTCCACGAGCTGCTTTACGAAAAAAATGTACTCTGGATCGGTAGTGTTCCGCCGGCCGAAGTTCCCGAATATATGAATCTGGTGGACATAGGAATCATGCCGTACAAACCATCGCCCTATAATCAGGCGGTTTTTCCGTTGAAGCTTTTTGAATTTCTGGCGGCTGGGAAACCAGCGGTCGGGGTCAATCTGCCGTCGACGCAGAAATACAATGAAGAGGGTGTTTATGCCTCGCTTGCTACGGATGATCCCGATGTTTTTGTGCGGGAGTGCCAGCAGATGGAGCAACTGGAAAATCATGAAGATTTGCAGTCCAGGCGTCGTGACCGGGCAAGGGCCAAAGACTGGGATGCGATCTTCGATGAAATGCTGGACCGGGTCGCAGGCGACTCGGAATATGAAACAATCACAAGCGCGGGCAGCATGCGGTAAGCAGGCCTGCGCAATTTTTTAACTTGACTTAACCCTTGTTCTGTATATAATTAAAATTGAATTTTTATAGAAAAAATAAGAAAAACAAAGAATTTCGGAGAATCACTAGTGTATTTCTCCGCTCACAGAAAGTTATACATCCATTTCACTGTATTTCCCCTGAATATTGTAATTCATCGTTTCTTCAGATCCCGATCAAAAGAAAGGCTGTGAGGATAGGGTTGGAAAATAAGCTGAAATTGTACGGCTTTAACAACCTCACAAAGGCACTGAGCTTCAACATTTATGATGTTTGCTATGCGAAGAGCGAGCGTGAGCAGCGTGATTATATATCTTACATCGATGAACAGTACAATTCAGAAAGGCTGACCCATATACTCTGCCAGGTGACGGAGATGATTGGTGCGCACGTCCTGAACATTAGCAAGCAGGATTACGATCCCCAGGGCGCAAGCGTCACCATTCTGATCGCCGAACAGGAATTTTCGAAAGATCAGATTGACCGTTCCTGCAACCTCGGCAATCTTGACAATTATACTGGCCGTGATACAGTCGTCGGACATCTCGACAAAAGCCATGTCACGGTGCATACCTATCCCGAGTTTCATCCGGGCAATGCGATAGCGACATTCAGGGTTGACATTGACGTAGCGACGTGCGGCGAGATCACACCGCTCAACACCCTAAACTATCTGATCGGCAGTTTTGACTCCGACATTATTACCGCGGATTACCGCGTACGCGGATTTACACGGGACGTGAATGGGAAGAAGCTGTTCATGGATCACAAGATGACGTCCATTCAGGACTACATTGATGCGGAAACACTCGATAAATATGACGCGGTGGATATTAACGTCTACCAGGCGAATCTTTTTCATACAAAAATGCTGATCAAAGAACCGGAGCTGCAGAATTATCTCTTTAACCGCGATGTGCTGGAAATTCCACCGAAAGAACGGCTGAAAATCAGCAGTAGCCTTCGCAGGGAAATGATTGAAATTTTCAGCGGAGCCAATATTTTCGATTAAAATAAGACAGCGCGCTGCCGCGTGAACGACAGAACTATGGAGACTGATGCTGAAAATGAACCGTTTTTCACAAGAAAAAGCGCCCATTCTTGAGGCGCTGAACCGATACAAAGCGATGCGGGTCGTTCCGTTTGACGTCCCCGGACACAAGCGGGGTAAGGGAAACAGGGAATTGACCGAGTTTCTAGGCGCGCAGTGTCTCACTGTCGATGTCAATTCGATGAAGCCGCTGGATAATCTCTGCCACCCGGTATCGGTGATTAAGGAAGCCGAAGAGCTGGCGGCTGACGCGTTTGGGGCGGAGCACGCCTTTTTTATGGTCAACGGCACCACTTCTGCTGTACAGAGTATGGTGATGAGCGTCTGCAAGTGCGGGGAAAAAATTATTATGCCCCGGAATGTGCACCGAAGCGCCATCAACGCGCTGATTCTGAGTGGGGCGGTACCGGTTTACGTTAATCCGGGTATGGACCGGGAACTGGGCATTTCGCTTGGAATGTCGCTAGCGGATGTGGAACTGGCTATCAAGGAGAATCCGGATGCCAAAGCTGTACTGGTGAACAATCCGACTTACTACGGTGTCTGCTCTAATCTGAAGGCGATCACGGATCTGGCACACCGCCATCAGATGCGCGTGCTGGTCGATGAAGCGCACGGCACTCATTTTTATTTCAGTGAAGATCTGCCGATGACGGCCATGGAAGCCGGCGCCGACATGGCCGCAGTCAGCATGCATAAATCTGGCGGGTCGCTGACTCAAAGTTCACTTTTACTGATAAACAACGGGGTCAGTGAAGGCTATGTCCGCCAGATTATCAATCTGACGCAGACAACGAGCGGCTCCTATCTGCTGATTTCATCGTTGGATATTTCACGCCGCAATCTGGCGCTTCATGGGAAGCAGATCTTTCATAAAGTCAGCGCGATGGCGGAATACGCACGGACGGAGATCAACAAGATTGGCGGATACTACGCTTTTTCCAAAGAACGGGTTAATGGCAGCACAATTTTTGACTTTGATGTCACCAAGCTGTCGGTTCACACATTGGATATCGGGCTGGCAGGTATCGAAGTCTACGACCTGCTTCGCGACGAGTATGATATTCAGATCGAGTTCGGCGATATCGGAAATATTCTTGCCTATATCTCGATCGGCGACCGAATTCTGGACCTGGAGCGGCTTGTTTCGTCCCTTTCTGAAATCAAAAGGCGCTATGCTAAGGACAAAGCGGGGATGCTCAGTCAGGAATACATCCGCCCGCAGGTTGAGCTCGCGCCGCAGGACGCTTTTTATGCGGAAAGCGAATCGCTCCCTCTTGAAGAAAGTTCGGGCCGGATCTGCAGCGAGTTTGTGATGTGCTACCCGCCCGGCATCCCGATCCTCGCGCCCGGTGAAAAAGTTACGGACGAGATTCTTGAATACATACACTATGCCAAGAAAAAAGGCTGCTTCCTGACAGGTACGCAGGACAGCCAGGTGAACAGGATACAAGTGATCAGGGAGGGATAAGCTTGGAACTTTGGTTTACGGAAAAACATACGGAACATGTCAAATTTTCCATTCAGGTCGACAAGCAACTCTACTCCGGACAAAGTGAATTTCAGAGGATTGATATCTTTGACTCACCGGAATTCGGTAAATTTCTGACGCTTGACGGATACATGATGCTCACGGAAAAGGATGAGTTTATCTATCATGAAATGATTGTCCATGTGCCAATGGCGGTTCATCCGTTGGCGAAAAGAGTACTGGTGATCGGTGGCGGAGACGGTGGCGCTGTGCGTGAACTGACACGCTACCTGGGAATTGAGCGGATCGACCTTGTTGAGATTGACCGGCAGGTGGTCGATGTGTGCCGAAAGTACCTGCCTCAGACCGCCGGCCGGCTGGATGATCCCCGGGTGTCGATCCACTACGAGGATGGGTTGAAATTTGTCCGGGCTGAAGAAAATGTATATGATTTAATTATCGTCGATTCAACCGATCCGTTCGGGCCAGGAGAAGGGCTTTTTACAAAAGAGTTCTATGGCAACTGCTTTAAAGCACTGAAAGAAGACGGCCTGATGGTCAACCAGCAGGAGAGCCCGTTCTATCCTGTTGATGCCATCGCTATGCAGCGCGCCCACAAACGGATTGTCGATTCATTTCCGGTCAGCCGCGTCTATCAGGCGCACATCCCGACCTATCCGTCCGGCCACTGGCTGTTCGGATTCGCCTCAAAAAAATATCATCCGACTGAGGACTTTGATGCATCGGCGTGGATGAAATTGGGGCTGAAAACCCGCTACTACAATCCGAAAATCCATATCGGTGCGTTCGCTTTGCCAAACTACGTCAAGACACTGCTCGAAGAAGTCGAACCAGGCAGATAAGCTTTGAGCGCAGTGGTCAGACGAGTGAGCTCGGCTGGCCTCCTGCGCTCAAAGTGGCTGGTAAAACGGCGAAAGTGGCTGGTAAAACGGCGAAAGTGGCTGGTAAAACGGCGAAAGTGGCTGGTAAAACGGCGAAAGTGGCTGGTAAAACGGCGAAAGTGGCTGGTAAAACGGCGAAAGTGGCTGGTAAAACGGCGAAAGTGGCTGGTAAAACGGCGAAAGTGGCTGGTAAAACGGCGAAAGTGGCTGGTAAAACACTAATTTTTACAATGAAATTACCCAGGGGGGCGTTAGATAATGGGAAAAGCGTTAATTATCGGAGCAGGCGGCGTGGCGAGTGTCGTTGTACATAAATGTTGCCAGAATCCGGATGTCTTTGAAGAAATCTGCATTGCAAGCCGGACGGTTTCAAAGTGCGAGGCGTTGAAACAGGGGCTGGACGGGGGCAAAACAAAAATTCAGACTGCACAGGTCGATGCCAATAACGTTCCGGAACTGGTTGCGCTGATCAAAAAATTTCAGCCGGATATTGTGATTAACGTCGCGCTTCCTTATCAGGATCTGACCATCATGGACGCCTGTCTTGAAACAAAAGTGGATTATGTTGATACTGCCAATTATGAGCCCGAAGATACGGCCAAATTTGAATATAAATGGCAATGGGCATACCGCGAGCGTTTTAAAGAAGCGGGAATCACAGCGCTTCTGGGTAGCGGGTTTGATCCCGGTGTAACGGGTGTCTTCTCTGCGTACGCGCAGAAACATTATTTTGATACGATCAGCCAGATTGATATTCTTGACGCCAATGCCGGTGATCACGGCTATCCATTCGCGACGAATTTCAACCCGGAAATTAATATACGTGAAGTTACCGCCAAGGGCAGCTACTACGACAACGGAAAGTTCATTGAAACCGACCCGATGTCAATCAAGCAGGTTTATAATTTCCCTCAGATCGGACCTAAGGACATCTACCTGCTGCACCATGAAGAAATGGAGTCATTGGCTCTGAATATTAAGGGTATTAAAAAAATAAGATTCTGGATGACTTTTTCACAAAAATACCTTACACACCTTGAGGTATTGCAGAATGTCGGTATGACCTCAATCGAACCGATTAATTTCGAAGGCAAGCAAATCGTTCCGCTTCAATTCCTTAAAGCGGTCCTTCCGGATCCCGCATCGCTTGGCCCGCGGACGAAGGGCAAAACGAATATCGGCTGCATCTTCCAGGGTGAAAAGGATGGCAAGCCGGTGACTTACTACGTCTACAATGTCTGTGACCACGAGGAGTGCTACAAGGAGGTCGGCTCACAGGCTGTCTCCTATACAACCGGTGTACCGGCGATGATCGGTGCTGAAATGGTTCTGACCGGCAAATGGAAAAAGCCGGGTGTTTACAACATCGAAGAATTCGATCCGGATCCATTCATGGATGCACTGAACCGGTTCGGCCTGCCGTGGCATGAAAGCTTCGTGCCTGAATTGGTCAAGTGAGGGGGTTGCCGATGAACCTGGACTTTAATCAGGCGCCCTCTCCCAGCTACGTGGTCGATGAGCGCCTGCTGATAAAAAACCTCGAGATACTGAAATCGGTTCAGGACCGGACCGGCTGTAAAATCTTGCTCGCTCAGAAGGCCTTTTCCATGTTTTCCTTGTATCCGCTGATTGGAAAATATTTGAGCGGCGTGGCGTCAAGTTCACTTTACGAAGCGCGCCTCGGCTATGAAGAGATGGGCAAAGAGGTGCATGTCTACTCACCGGCCTACAGCGACACGGATTTTGAACAAATTTTGAATTACGCCGATCATGTGGTGTTCAACTCATTCAGCCAGTGGGCACATTTTAGGGAAAAAGTGAAGCAGGCGCCGAAAAAAATTGAGTGCGGTATCCGCGTGAATCCGGAATATTCGGAAGTGGAGACGGAACTGTATGATCCATGCGCGCCATTCTCCAGAATGGGTGTTACTGAAACCAATTTCAACCCGGACGAGCTGAATGGCATTGATGGCCTTCATTTCCACACACTGTGTGAGCAGAATTCAGATGCTCTGGAGCACACACTTCAGGCGGTCGACCGGAAATTTGGCAAGTATCTGAAAAAAATGAAGTGGATCAATTTTGGCGGCGGACATCACATCACCCGGCCTGATTATGATATTGAGCGGCTGATCCGCTGTATCGGGATGATGCAGGACAAATACGGGCTGGACGTATATATTGAACCTGGAGAAGCCGTGGCGCTGAATACAGGGTATCTCGTCAGCACGGTGCTGGATGTCACACATAACGGGATGGATCTTGCCATCTTAGATACATCGGCGACGTGCCACATGCCTGATGTTCTGGAGATGCCGTACCGTCCTGAAATTATCGGCGCCGGGAAGCCCGGCGAACGGACTCATACTTATCGATTCGGCGGGCCGACCTGCCTGGCAGGTGACGTGATCGGAGATTACTCTTTCGATCGGCCACTGCATGTCGGTGACCGGCTCGTTTTCTGTGACATGGCCATCTATTCAATGGTTAAAAATAATACCTTCAATGGCATTGCGCTTCCGGCCATTGCCACTTTTAACGAAACAGACGGCTTGCGTATCGTCAGGCAGTTTTCCTACGATAATTTTAAAGTCCGCTTATCCTGAAAAATTACATCAGAATCTTTTAAAGGCTTGCCATCCGGCGGGTCTTTTTCTTTTTGATCAATGGATAGAGTCAGAATGTTTGTCCACCAGCCGAATAAACTAATGAAAAAAACGATTGGGTTTGATCAGAGAGAGGGTTTATTGTGAATCGATATGCGATGTTTGAAGAATTCAATGGGAAAATAGCATTGCCCGTCGATAGTGACCGCCCGACTTTAGTGATTGTTGCTGAAACAATGATGTCCGCAATCCAGTCTTTTGCCGATAAAAACAAATTGAATCTGGTCAGCTTCGACGAGCTGGAGGGCGATTCGATGCGCGCTTATTATCAGCGGAAAAAGCTGTTCCAACGTCCGGAGGATATTATTTATTATATCAGCACGGCAAGAGAAGATGCTTAAGATTTACTGGAATCTGAATGAATACGCAGCAGCCACATCCTCGGTGTATGTGGCTCTTTTATTATTTATTTCATTTTACTTAAAAGTTGCTTTGCCAAAGCTGAGAAAAAACGGGCTCCATACATGATCACACGCTCGTCGATAATTAGATCTGAATGATGAAGATCTGAATTTCCGGAAACACCCATGAAAAAGAAGGCGCCCGGCATTTTTTTCTGATACTCCGCAAAGTCTTCACCAATTGTTGTGAGTTCGGGATTGATCACTTTCAACCCGGATGCATGGGCGACGCTCTCCGCCAGGTCCGCGAGACGAGAGTCGTTGACGACCGGTGGCCCGAGCCGAATATAGTCAAGCTTACCTGTGGTACCGAAGGCTTGGGCAACGTCCTCGACAATTGTTTTCATTCTTTTCTCAATTTTGTCCCGGACTTCCCCACGGAATGTGCGGACAGTGCCTTCGAGCTGTGCACGCTGCGGCATGACGTTCCACGTATTACCGGCTTGCACCCGCGTCACACTGATCAGTGCCTGATCAAGGGGAGAAATGTTGCGGCTGATGACTGTCTGCAGCGCGGCGATGATTTGGCCGGCAGCGACAATCGTGTCTGTGCCCTTCTCAGGGACTGCCCCATGGGTTTCGGTCCCCTCAATGTCAATGATAAAGTGGTCGACCCCCGCCATCAACGGACCGGATTTTATACCAATCGTCCCAACCGGAAGATTCGGCATAATATGCATACCGCAGATCGCCTGCACGTCGCTCAGAACGCCCGTCTGCAGAACTTTGACCGCGCCGCATCCGTTCTCTTCAGCCGGCTGAAAGATGATTTTGATCGTTCCTCCAAGTTCTTCCTCCTGTTCCTTCAGCAGCAGTACCGCACCCAGAATGGAAGCCATATGGACATCGTGGCCGCACGCATGCATTTTACCTGGTACCTTCGAAGAATAAGGCAATCCTGTCTGTTCCTGAATCGGCAATGCGTCAATGTCTGAACGCAGCGCAATCACCGGACCCGGTTTTTTTCCACCGATAATGGCGAGAACCCCCGTACTTAATGGCAGATCCACGGTTCTGACGGATGCTTCATCAAGCCATCGTTTCAGCGATCCGGTCGTTTCAATTTCTTCAAAAGCGAGTTCAGGTTTTTGATGCAGTTGTCTCCGATATCCGATCAGCTGCTCTTCAAGTGAATTTAATTCCACGTTCGGCACGATGCGTTTCCCCCATCTTTTCCTCTACTTTTATTATGTCCGTTCTTTTCAGTAATTAAGGTAAGAATACACGATATTCCGTATCCGGACAACTGAAGATACCGGCAAAGCCTCAAAAAAAGTCTGCAACTTTTTCAAAAAAGGGGACATAATAACGTGGCTGATTTGAACAAAGGGGCGGTCCGTATTGAGATACTTCCGGGGAAAAAATAAATTTGGATCACGAAAAATGCGGGCAGTCGGTATTATCATTTTCATCCTGTGCCTTTTTTTTTACCCTGAAAATTTGCTTGTTCGGACATTGGCGGCCGAACACATTGTTTTGGCTGAACCCGCCATCATTGAAAGCCCCGTAGTGGAATCCGGTGGGGATACCTTTTACCATGATCCATCCGCGGTACTTGGGATGAGCAAGGAATCGTTCAGCAAAAAAGTTCTGCATCCACTCTTCCAAGGTATCGATTCCATCGATTTTACTTTTGGCGTTCTCCCCGACACACAGTTCTACAGCAAATCCTATCCTGAAACATTTAATAAAATCAATCAGTGGTTTGTCACGAATCAGAAGACATTGAACTTGAACTATGTCTTTCATCTTGGCGACATTGTGAATAATATGACCGAAGACTCTCAATGGGAGAGAGCTTCTGAAGCGATGCGTCTGTTTGAGCGGGCAGAAATTCCATATGGCATTATTGCCGGTAATCACGATGTAGGAACCCCTGATAATTATGCGTCCTTTAGCCGGTTTTTCGGGACAAACAGATACCGGTCCGATCCGTGGCACGGCGGTTCTTACCAAAAGAACAAAGGGCACTATGATCTGATTAATGTCTCCGGCCGCAAATTTATCATGCTGGGCATGGGCTGGGGGATCGGTGAAGGTGAAACCGCCTGGATGAACAAGGTGCTTCGGAACTATCCGGATCGGACGGCGATCCTTTTCGTCCATGATTACTTAAACAAAGATGGCAACAGGACGCAGGAAGGACAGATGATCTTCAGGAAAGTTGTCCGTGGGAATGCCAATGTGCGCCTGGTGCTTAACGGACATTATTCCGGGGCAGCGCGAAAAACGGACATTTTTGATGATAATGGGGACGGAAAACCGGACCGGCGGGTCACGCAGATTCTCTCCGACTATCAGTCGGTCAATGGCGGGGAGGGATTCATACGGGTCATGGGGTTTGATCTGACCCATGGCAGGGTCTATGTGAGGACTTTCTCTCCGTGCAATGGAAGGACGCAAGCCTATGGAAATGATCAAGAAAATTTTATGTTTCGCTTTGATCAGCATTAGAGAGTGCTAAAAATATTTTCATGATTGAGTACATAGACTTAGTCGGGATAGATTGTTCAGAAATAGTATAGTTTAACGTTGTATAATTTGTGTCAAAAAATATAACATTTTTCAACAATTTGTCGTACTTATGGAAATTTCAAAAAAGGGTGAAGGTTTATGAAAATTATAATCACTGGCGGTGCGGGATTTATCGGTTCGACGATTCTTGAGGAAGTCATTAAAAATGGATGGAGCCCGGTTGTCATTGATAATTTGTCGACAGGGAGCATCAAACACATTCCCGACGGTGTTTCCTTCTACAATATGGATGTATGTTCACCAGATATTGAACGCGTATTCAGTAAAGAGAAACCGGATGTCGTCATTCACGAGGCGGCACAGGTTTCAGTTGGTTATTCACAGAAATATCCACTTTTAGACAGCAGAATAAATGTGCAGGGTACTATTAATCTTATGCAGCTGTGTGTCAAGTATCATGTTGCCAAGTTCATCTATGCTTCGTCCGCGGCGGTTTATGGAACAAGCAACAGGATTCCCCTGGAGGAAAACACTGAGCTGCATCCTATTTCTTTCTACGGACTTTCGAAATATACCGCTGAGCAATACATCCGTATGTTCAGTGAATCGTACGGTTTGAATTACACGATCCTCCGATATGCTAATGTCTACGGTATGAGGCAGAATCTGTCAAAGGAGTCGGGAGTTATCAGTATTTTTGTTGATAGACTCGTCAAAGGCGAACCAATTACAGTATTCGGCGACGGTCAGCAAACACGGGATTTCGTGTTTGTCCGTGATGTGGCGAGAGCAAATGTACAGGCTGTTCTTCACGGAGATTTGGATACTTTTAATATTAGTTCCATGCATAGGATCACAATCAATCAGTTAATTGCGCTGCTGCAGAAATTATCCGGCCGCACATCTGAGATCAGCTATCAGAGCGCCCGAGCAGGAGACATCAAGGACAGTGCTCTGGACAATGGCAAGGCGAGACGTATTTTGCAGTGGGATCCAATGACTGAGATGGAAAGCGGTTTGATCGAAACGATCAGTTACTACAAAAATCTTGCTGGTATCCCATTGATGAATATGAGAGAATGAAAACGGGATATCAGTATTGGGTATTAAGAAATAAAAAAATGGTCGGGAAGATGGCAACAATTATGTTTTTTAAACAATCCAACATATTTCTGAAAATAATAGAGCCTACCGTTTGTTTTCTTTTGCTGGGATGCTTGACTGTATCTTTTCAATTCTCCTCTTTCTTTTTCGAATATCTGGTTCTGGTTTTCCTGGTCATGATCTTCTCGAACAGATATGGCATCTATATTGGCCTCCTGGCTTTCCTTGAGTCTGTCTGCTACACTCTGTCAAAGGGCGTCTTTACGGGACAGCCCATACTACCTTATTTCTATTTACAGACTCAATGGTTCCAATGGCTTTTTCTTCTGGTAACCGCGATATGCTGCGGGCTGTGGAGCACATCCCAGAGGGAACGTTATGAAGATCTCCATCATAACAACGAGGAGCTGCAGTCTGAAAATCAGGATCTGAAAGAGACAGTATCACTCTTAGACGAAACCAGAAAAGAACTGAAAAGCAAAATTCTTGAATCAGACAATCAGCTGTCCAAGATTTATAACATATACAAGGCGCTCAGCCACAATCATCCGGAAATCGTTCTTGATGAAAGTATCAGAGTGATGAAAGAGTATCTTCATGCTTCTAAAATAGGAATCTATTTTGTTGGCAATTCAGAAATGACGCTTAGATTGAAACTCAGTTCCGAGCATGATTCGGAAATCCTGCCGCAGACTATTTTTGCCGAACACGCTCCGGAAGTGATCCTGAAATCGCTGAAACAAAAGAAAGCATTCTTCAGGTCACGCAAAGATCCTGTAAAAGCTCCGATTCTTGCAGGTCCCGTGGTTTTTCAAGATGAAGTTCGCTATCTGATCGTGTTAGGACAAATTGATTTTGATACTATTTCTTCGCAAAACTTCGAATTGTTTGTCTGGATGCTCAAATGGATGGGGGACCGCCTGGCGAACGCGTCTGGAATCTATCAATCAAGTATCAACAAGAGAAAGTATGAGGGTACGAACATTTATCTGGCCTCGGAATTTAACTATCTGCTTGAAATAGAGAAAAAACGGCATGAGCAGCTGAATTATCCCTATGTCTCTTTTGAATGCCATTTGGAGAAATATAATCTTGCCGAAGTTGACGATATTCTGAAGAAACAGTTGCGTGAAATTATTGATTACGTCGGTTTTGACATGGAAAATCAGAAGCTTATGATCCTGCTCCCGGGAACGGATGAGCAATATAGAAAAGCTATTGAAAGGCGCATTCAGAAGGCGCTGCTCGGCTACGCAGAGGTGATCATTTGACTGATCTCTATATACTGCTCATTGTTTATTATTTACTGACGGGACTGTTTTTCTATGCCCTCAAGAAAAAAGCCTCGCATGATAAAAAGGGGCTTTACAATTATTGCCTGATTCTTGCTTATGCCTGCCCGCCTGCCGGATTTTTGATCGCAGTTCTGTTAATCATGGCCGACAGGTTTCACAAAAAAACGAACTGGGCCGAGGAATACTTGGAATATATTTCATCTGATCTTGTCAATTACGAACATATACGCGCCGAAGCCCTTCACGACAGGAGCCTTATCTCTTTCTCTTCAGGCCTTGAACTGGATGACACTGATTTGCAGAAGAAACTGATCGTCCAGTTGAGCTCAGGGAGTGTAGCGAATGAGGGCGGCATGCTTAGGAAAGCGGTCAATCAAAATGATGCCGAGACAGTCCATTATGCGGCAACCACGATCAATGTACTCAGCGACCGATACCGCAAACAGATCAACGAATTAAAAAAAGTATTCACAAACCACCGTCTAGAGGAAACAGCCGCTGAATTGTCCCTGCTTTATTCCCATTTTCTGTCGAGCGGGATTCTCCCACTCAGACAAGAGAAATCATTGATCAGAGAATTTTATCAGTTTCTTGTTTATGCTATTAAGTATTTTCCGAAAAATGCAACACTGTACTACCAATTAGAGATGCTATATATCAGAAATGGGGAATGGGACAAAGCTGAGCTCCAATGCTTAAAGATGGTGCACGATTTTCCTGATCTTTATTTCGGATATGTGGGTTTGCTGGAAGTCTATTTCAAAAATAATGCGTGGTCCCAGTTATATTCAGTTGTTGACCAATTAAACGAACATACCGAAATAGAGAAACTTCCGGATAAATATAGGGAATTTGTCAGGCAATTGGGGGCGTAAGGTATGAAACAAAGGCCTGGATGGTTCATATTAATTATCGGAATAGTGTTCTTGGGGGTTATTTCAGCCATCCTTTATTTACGCTCCGACGCTTTTTACCGCCAATTCGGTGACCGACAGGTGATTCCCTCTCAGAAAGTCCGGATGCTAACCGCTTCCGCTTCTGTTCAGAAAGGAGAAAGCATTCAGCTGTATATCGTTCAGCCGGAGGATCCTGAAGGCAATAAGATTATGAAAAATACGATGACGGCTATGAAATATGCCAAGGTTTCATATCAAGTCATCCAGCCTGAGAAAATAGAAAGTCTTAAGGCTGATCCATATCATGGAATTATTTTATACGGTGAAAAGCCGGGAATCCTGCATCAGGCAGCTCTTGACCGGTTTGTGGAAAATGGGGGAAGGCTTATTTTTGCGAACCGATTCTATATGGACTCATCATGGTACAAATTGATGGGAGTAACTGCGAATCACAATTTTACAACCGTCAGGGGACTTCATTTCAAAAAAATGCTTTTCCCCGGATATCCTGAAGTCCCTGAAAGTTCCAATGTTGCCGTACACAGCTCATTGAAAATCGAACTCAATCGTCGCACGACAGATACACTTATTACGGCGCAGAACCTTCCAATATTGTGGACTAATAATTATGGCAAGGGAAAAGTGCTTTTCTGGAATACAACAGCCATGGATGACAAGATGTCGCGCGGTATGTTCGTTCAGTCTCTGGGACATGTTTTTCCCGCATTTGTGTCAGGGCAGGTGGGCGCGCAAACAATGTTCATCGACGACTTTCCTGCGCCGGCACCAGACTCAATGCTAAATAAGAAAGTTACGGGGCAGAAAATGACCGTCAAAGATTTCTACCAAAACGACTGGTGGCCGACAATGAAAAAAATTGCCATCAGGGACCACATAAAATATACAACGGTCGCAATAGGTACCTACCAGAAAATAGTAAAGCCTCCCTTCCCGGATTTTTCCCAGCTCGACCGTAACGCTTATCTTTACTTTGGCTGGGAAAATCTTTCGATGGGTGGTGAACTGGGCATCCATGGATTTAATCATCAGCCGCTTCTTCTTAAAAGTGATCCCGTGGACAAAAGTCTGAACTACGTTAGCTGGAAAAATGAACAGTATATGGGGCAGTCAATTGTTGCCCTGCAGAAATTAGTGCATCAGTTTTTCCCGAAAAATAAAATAAAGGTGTATGTTCCGCCGTCTGATATTATGAATAAGACCGGACTTGATGCACTCAGCAAGTATGCTCCAAATATTGAAACCGTTTCTTCAAATTATCTTGGGACAACAGCAGACGGCAGCCTCGTGACGGAATTCGGTTATGACAAACAGCATCCGAAGATTTTTATGTATCCCAGGGTGACTAGCGGTTATTGGTTGAACGTAGGAGATCAGTATGCCATGGCAGATGCCGCTGCAAATCTGGGAGTCGTTTCACATTTCGTTCATCCCGACGACGTGCTGGACCCGACACGTTCAGGAAATATGAACTGGAAACAGCTTTCTCAGGGATACGCGAACATTGCAGGCAGAGTCCGAAAATACTATCCTCAGATTAAGAGTATGACACAGACCGAAGCAACAACGATCATGAAACATTATTTTCAGGGGAAAATCATAGCGACTTACAGCAAAAACATTATCTATCTTTCTTATGAGGGCATACCGGTTCAGTCTTCAGTCATCGTGCATGTCGAGGAGGGAAAGAAGCTGGATACAGGAAAATTCAGTTTCGGAGAGGTGACGAAACTGGGCGATGCCCTATATGATGTTCATTTGTCAAAACCTGAGGCTATTCTGCAGATTAAGGGTGATCAGAGATGAAGATCGGATTAGTTGTTGAAGGAAGCTACCCGTTTGTCAGCGGAGGAGTAGCCAACTGGGTGCAAATGATGATCCGAAAATTCCCGGAACATGATTTTACAGTCATTGCGATTGTTCCCTCTCCAAAGAAGAGGGAAGATTCCCATTATATTCTCCCGGTCAATCTTAATGATCTGGTGATCATCCCCTTACAGGGTGAGAAGAAGAGTGAAGAATTTTCCTCGTCTTTATCTTCAGATGATGAAGATCTGATCAAAAACTGGTTTACCTTCCAATCGACTGATATTCATGCGGTCAAAATCATTGGCGAGGCCGGTAAACTGGGTTCGCCCGAAGGTTTTCTCAGCAGCAGAACTTTTTATCGGATCGTTAGGGAGAGTTATATACAGGAAAAGAGTAGCAGTCCGTTTTCCGACTACTTCTGGATGTGGCGGTCATTATTTTCCCCCGTCATTAAATTAGTTCAACTTAAATTTAAACATTTTGACCTGATTCACTCCGTTTCAACAGGTTATGGCGGTTTGCTTGCTACCTCAATCAGCGCGGACCAGAACATCCCTTTCATTCTGACGGAGCATGGCATTTATTCACGTGAAAGAGAAGAGGAAATTCTGCAAGCGGACTGGATTCCGATTGAATATAAAAGTCACTGGATCTCCTTCTTCTATCATCTGTCACGGCAAGCCTACGCGCAGGCAAGGGATGTGATCACACTTTTTGGCAGAAATAGTGTCCATCAACGGGAATCCGGGGCGCCCACTGAGAAGCTTAAAATCATTCCAAACGGCGTTGAACTTAGCCAATACGAATCTGTCCGAGCTGAGAAAACAGAGAATGGAAGGCTGACCATATCTGCCGTTATTCGCATTGTTCCCATAAAAGATGTAAAAACGATGATATACAGTGCAAAGATCCTGGCAGATAAAGGGATATCCTTTGAATTTAATTTGCTCGGTTCAGAGTCGGAAGAACCTGAATACGTCAGTGAATGCCGGGAATTAATTGCTAATCTGCATTTAAACCGGCACGTATTCATGAGAGGCAAGGTGGAAGTCAGTGACTATTTAAAAAATACAGATGTTGTGGTCCTGACAAGTGTTTCAGAGGGACAGCCTCTGGCTATCCTCGAAGCAATGGCTTCCGGCATTCCCTGCGTTGTGACCGATGTCGGCTCATGCGGCGAATTGGTCAACGGACGTGATGATGAATTTGGTCCGTGCGGTTTTGTCGTTCCGCCTGTTTCACCGGAAAAGGTTGCCTATTATCTGGAATGGTTCCGGGACCATCCCGAAAAGCGAAAAGTATATGGACATAACGGTTATTTAAGAGTGGAAAAATACTATCAGTTGTCCAGCACAATTGATAGCTATCGAAAATTATATGCGGAAAGGGGAGAATAATAATGGCAGGTATCGGATTCCGTTTACAAAAACTCTTTGCCGAGGATTATTTTTCGTCACGGACAAAAGCGTATGGCTATTCGTTATTTGTCACCGCGGGTCCCTGGCTGATTGTGATCGGCACGATCTCGATTATTCGCTTTCTGATTCACTTTCTCTACCCGATCCCTATGGGCGAACAACAGTTGTTTATTATTTCGGTGTCGTATTGTTTTATTTTTTCACAAATTATTTATGGAATCATTCAGTTGCCGGTGACGAGATATGTAGCCGACCTGCTCTATGATCAAGATGTCAGAAGCATCTACTCATCATTTCTAGGTGTCGTAAAGGTAAGCCTAGCCCTTGCTTTTTTGCTCTGGCTCTTGTTTGCACTGTTCACTCCTCTGCCATTTTATTATGATCTTATTCTGCTCATTCTTTTTTTGTCGCTCGACATCATCTGGATTCAGAGCATTTATCTGACAGCAGCTAAGAACTTCCAGGCTATTGCTCTTGCGTTCTTTTTCGGGGGGATCGTTTCCATTGTCGGTATGGGGGCAGTCTCATTTTTTCGCCCGCACTTCATGTATGCCCAGGCTTTTCTGCTGCTCGGTTCATTTACGACGGGAATCATTGTGACACTGGGCGTACTAAGCCTGGTCCTGGTGCGGATGTTTCCAGGACTTGAGGCGAAAGATCAGTTTAATTTCTTGAGAGCGTTTGATAAATATCCGGAACTCGCGCTCAGTGGCCTGCTCTATAATGTCGGTATCTGGGTCTGCAACTTTATCATCTGGTTTGGTGAAGGGCACCAGATCATCGCGGGAAGTTTCCGATACAATCCGATTTATGACAGTTCCGTGTTCTGGGCCTACCTAACAATTACGCCAACCTATGTATTCTTTACTGTTTCAATAGAAACCAGATTTTACGAACGTTATAAAAAATTTCTCGGCGCTGTGAATCACGGCGGCACGCTGAAACAGGTCGAACACTTAAAAAGTGCCATGAATCTCACGGTTCGCCAGGAACTGAAACATCTATTAATGATGCAGGGGGCGATCACGGGGATCGCCATTTTTATAGCATGGATCCTCATGTCCCAAATGTCTCAGTCGACAATGCTGTATTCTATTTTCCAACTGGCTGCGGTCGGCGCATTTGCTAACGGTATGGTTCTTGTCTGCACACTTATGCTTCTGTATTTTGAGGACAGACGGGGAGCCGTCATGACATCCGTCATATTCTGCCTGACGAACGCCCTGATCACGCTGATATTACTTCCTTTAGGTTATAACGGGTATGGCATTGGATTTGCGTTAGGATCGGTTACGGCACTTCTTTTTTCACTGTCTCGACTTCTCTGGTATGTCAGGGACATTGACTACTATCTTTTCTGCAGGGCAGAATCAATGAGAGCGGGTCGCAGGCTGTTCACCTCTGTTGCGGGATGGTTTAACCGGTTTAGCTGAACGAGTTAAGATGAATAAAGAGGCTGTCTCTTAGTCAAAAACCGACTCATGAGACAGCCTCTTGTTATTCTTACCGGAATTACTATTTACAGGTTGTTATATATATCGTTGCCGTTCAACGTACTGATGAATCCAAGCTGCTGCGCGTAGCTTTCTGATGAGGTGTTCGGCGCTACCGTAATCAGCCGGATGCTTCCGGATACGCTCCGGAAATAGTTGATCCAGTTCTGGCTCCATTCGTCGGTGGAGACAACAGATTTGTCGAAATCTTCCCACATAACACCGTTAATGTAAGGGGCAGAAGTGGATTTTACAGTATCAAATCCCCAATTCTGAATAAGTGACAATCCGGGATAGGACGACTTAATCTTGCCAAGCAAAGTTTTATAAGCTTGTCTGAACTGATTCTGAACGGCAGGATCTTTATAAAAGTAATCATCAATGTCGCCGACAGTGTCGAGGAATACGCCATCCATATCTTTAGCGGCGATTTGGCTGTTCACCTTATTCATTAAGATATCCTGATAGTGAGGTTTGGAGAGATCCATGATATAAGTTTTCCATTGAGGAATTCTGTACTTTTTACCATGGTAGTAGAAATAATCAGAATCATTGACAAGACCTTTATTCTGATCTTCTAGCTCCATGACGCTTAAATAACCGTAAACTTTTGTGCCATGTGCCTTCAGCGTGTCAACCTGCGCTTTCGAAAAAGCATAGGGCTCGATAATGACCGCACCATACTTGGACAGAGCGCTGATTGCGGAGGGAGTCGCTTCACCATAATAAACCTTGACTGATTTTATACTATTCATCGAAGCACCTGTGATAGTTGGTTTGCTGGTCGTTTTTGCAGTCAAAGTTTTCACTGTGGCGGTTTTTTTAATTGAAGCGTTTTTTTTCAAAGTAACTTTTTTAACCGCAGCTTTTTTGTTTTTCTTAACTGCTACGGCCTGTTTTTTGACAACTGACTTTTTCTTAGGAATCTTATTTTTAGATGCGCTCTTTTTGCTTTTGACGGTCTTATGTACGACTTTTACCGCTCGAGCCTTGGAAGAACTTTTCGCCTGAACGATACTTTCTGTGGAACCGGAAAAAAACAGGCAGAAAAACAATAGTAACACCAAAGCTTTCTTATATAAGCGCATAAAAAAACTCCCCCTCATTTACGTTTTCTCCTAAAATCAGAAAAAAATACGGAAGACCAGCCGTCATAGCGAAAAAATCGCCTTAGACCTGTGACTTTGCGTCACTGCTTTTCAGCAGCTTTGCCCTTTAGAAAGAAAGACTAGAACATAAACAAATATATAGCATGTCTTATAAATTAGCAATAATAAGATGCGCCTAAATGTGAAGATGTCATGAATTAAATTGATAAGATCCGCAGGAAGAACAAAAAATCATTCAATCAATTATATGTCAAGTTAAAAATGAATACTGACAGTCGTCCGTTCATGTTGTATAATTTTATCGTGAATACACGAACGTATTTTCGTATTCAATACATAATGAAGGGAAAACCAGATCATGACCTATTGCAAAGTTTCTCAGGCGGACATCTATTATGAAGATAGAGGCGAGGGGACACCCATCCTGATGATTCACGGCTATTCTCCGGATCACAGGCTTATGAGCGGATGCATGGAACCGGTTTTCAGAAAGCGGACCGGATGGCGACGGATTTATATGGATTTACCGGGAATGGGCTTGACGAAAAATTATCAGGACATCGGTAGTTCGGATGATATGCTGCAAACTGTATTGGAGTTTGTTCAAAAGGTGCTTCCTGATCAGGACTTTCTGATTGCCGGTGAGTCCTATGGCGGTTATTTGGCAAGAGGAATTATTGAAAAACAAAGAAGCCGGGTTCACGGAGCGGCATTCATTTGCCCCTGCATTGTTCCCCAAAAAGAGAAAAGAAGGCTACCGGAACATGTGGTCCTTCGTTCTGATCATGAATTTTTGAAGAACCTGACGGACGATGAACTGGAGGACTTCAGCTCCATGCAGGTAGTTTTAGACGAGTACAACTGGAACAGATACCAACATGAAATTCTGACGGGGTGCGCAATCGCGGATGAGCCTTTTTTGGAAAAGGTCAAGAAAAACTATGCGTTTTCGTTCGATATTGATCAGTCAGAGTTTGATCAACCGACTTTATTTCTGCTCGGACGGCAGGATGCTTCAGTTGGATTCAAGGATGCACTGGACCTCATAGATAAATACCCAAGAGGCACTTTCGGTGTATTGGATACGGCAGGCCACAATCTGCAGATTGAGCAGTCGCAAATTTTCAACACGCTTATCAATGACTGGCTGGACAGGGTTGAATAATTTTAAAGCTAAAGATTTTAATCCATTTAGAAACGGAGCGATTTCCGCATGCCACGATATACAGTAATTGAAAACTATCAATCATGTTATCCGGACCCTATTGTTTTAAAAAGGGGTGAAGAGGTCCTCTATGGAGAAGAAGACACTCAGTATCCTAACTGGATCTTTTGCCAGTCTTTGAAGTCGAAAAAAGAAGGCTGGGTGCCCAAGCAAATTCTATCATCCCCGAACCATCTGGCACATGCAAAAGTTCTGGACGATTATTCTGCCCATGAATTGACAGTAACTAAAGGCGAACGATTGCATGGCTTAAAACATTTAAATGATTGGACCTATTGCAGAACCGGAAGTGGCAAACAGGGCTGGATTCCATCAGATCACATAGCCCCTATATTTAATCAGTGAGAACTATTTTTGCTGCATTAGATAAAGCTATTTATTGCAAAAGTACCAGTCATGAGCACCGGTACGTTCTTCATAAGTAAAGTCCAAATAAAGTTTTTCCATTTCTTTACTTAATCGAATATTGAACCTTTGTAAGTAATCGTCTGTCACAAGTCGTTTTAACACAAAAAGGCTTTCCTGTACGGAAAACTTCGTTTCAATAGAATATGCTGGTTAAATTTGAAAGCATTTAGAAGCCTTGTTCCACCATATGCAACATAATAAAAAAGGACCATTCCTGTAGAAACGTACAGGATTGATCCCCTTTCACATTTAAAAAATTCAATTTGTTTATTGATTTGCTTTATTCACGAATTGGTTCGTGTATGTTTTGCTTAAGTCAATATTTTTAACATCCGGTTTGAAAGAAGAAAGGATTTTTTGAACATTTTCAGGAACACTGGCAGGCATTTTTCCATCATGAGTGAACATTGGCAGCTGACCTTTCAATGCCTGGATGTACAGGCTTTTGTTGCCTGCATAATAATCTGTCGGCATTTTCGCGGCGATTTCTTCAGGCGTATGAGTACTCATCCATTTCAACGTTTTTACATAAGCGTTAACAAGCTTCTGGACAACATCCGGATGTGCTTTCACATAAGAATTCTGCATATAAAGGCTGGTCGAGGCATAGCCTCCGCCCAATGCTTTGTTCGACGAATCCTTGTGGTTCATATCGACTAATGGGTACGCTAAATGGCTGTTTTCTAACATAGTCGCCGTCGGTTCACTTGTGACTGCTGCATCAATTTTATTATTTTTCATGGCGGCGATTAACGTACTGCCGGCACCGACAGGAATCGGAGTGTAATCGTTCTCCTTACCGCCACCTTTTACGACATTGTAAGTCGCTAACATGTTCGTTGACGAACCAAGACCAGTGACGCCGATTTTCAGTCCTTTTAAGTCAGAAATAGATTTAACTTTATTCTTCAATTTATCGGATACGAGTAAAGTTTCCCCCGGAACATCCGCCATCGTCACAACGGCTTCAACATTTTTCCCTTTTGTCGCAAGGTCAAGGGTGTGGTCATAGAATCCGCCGGCACCGTCAACCTGACCGGCTAAAAGGGCTAATTCAGCATCCTGACCGGCACTTTCTTCAACAAGACTGACGTTCACGCCTGCCTGCTGATAATACCCAAGTTGCTGAGCCAACATAAACGGCATGTAAATAATTTTTTCTAATCCACCGACCATGATCACCACCCTTGGATGCGTCGACGAACCATTTTGGGTTGAGCTATTCGAATTCGCAGACGATGAAAAACACCCTGTAAGAAGCATAGTGAAAACAACAATACCTGACACACCTGTTACTATTTTTTTTAGAGTACTTTTTTTCAAGCAGACTCCCCCTCGTTTTATGTTATTTCCGAACGTAACGCCAGGCGATAAAACGTTTTTCAAGCTTTGAAACGCCCAGATCAGCAATGAGTGCCGTAATTGACAGGATGAGCATTCCGGCAAATACTCCTGTGGTATCAAATGCTCCCTGAGCCTGAGCAATTAAATACCCTAATCCCTGGGTTGCACCAATAAATTCACCAACAACCGCCCCGATTAAAGCAAATCCAAAACTGGAATGAAGGCTGGAGAGGATCCAGGTCAATGCAGAAGGTATAATCACATGCTTCGCTAGTTGACCTTTGCTCGCACCGAGAAGAAGCGCGTTGTTGATCAAATTCCGATCTACTTCCCGAACGCCCTGGAAGGCATTGAAGAATACGATAAAGAATGTTAAAACCAGACCGGAAGCAACTTTTGAAGGCATTCCTAATCCAAACCATAGGATGAAAATGGGGACTAAAACAACACGTGGAATGGCGTTGATCATTTTGATATACGGTCCTAAAATCACCGACAGCAAATCATTAACACCAAGGGCATAGCCGAAGATGATCCCAAAAACGCCACCCAAGATGAAGGAGAGAACTGTTTCTTCCAAGGTCACCAAAAATTGAAGCCATAGAGGACCTGCAGTAGTTCCATAAACGGCCCAAGTCCAAATATGTTTCACGATGTCAAAAGGACTGGAGAAAAAGAATGGATCAATGATTTTTTGACTGGATAAAAATTGCCAGGATCCCGTCACTACAACAAACACTAACAACTGCAAGCTCAAATTGCGGGCCTGAAGCTTTAATGCCTTTTTCTTTAACTCAGCCTTTCGTGAAACCACTTCTACACTAGCTGGACTAGCTAGTGAACTTATTTGCGTTTTCATAGCTAATCATCACCTCATCCTTCAGGTCTTTCCAAATTTGTTGGTGAATTCTCATAAAAGCAGGGTCAAAGCTGATTTCTGCTACATTACGAGGCCTTGGTAAATCAATCTGGTAATCCCCCTTAATCGTTGCTCCTGGTCCTGCTGTAAGAACGATCACCCGATCACTGAGCGCAATGGCTTCTTCTAAATCATGGGTGATAAAAAAAACAGAAGCAGAGGTCTCTTCCCATATCCTCAGCAATTCATCCTCCATTAATTGTCTTGTGTGAACATCAAGAGCCGAAAAAGACTCATCCATGAGGAGAATTTCAGGCTGAACAATTAAGCATTGAGCCAGTGACACTCGTTTCCTCATTCCTCCTGAAAGCTGGGAAGGATAATGTCCTTCAAACCCTTTAAGACCGACACGGGTGATCCACTTTCTGGCTTCATCATAGGCATCTGCCTTACTTATCCCCCGTAACCGCAGACCTAGTGAAACATTATCAATAACCGTCTTCCATGGAAAAGCATTTTCCGTTTGGAAAACACATGCGGCCCGCTGATTTATCCCATCTAGTCTCTGCTCGGAAATATACACCTCACCTTCTGTGGGAGGTTCAAATCCTGCAATTAAGTTCAGCGCTGTTGATTTCCCACAGCCAGTAGGTCCAACAATCGATGTAAATTCCCCTTTTGGAATTCGCAAATTAATATCCCGTAATACGGTATGAACTTCACCTGAAGGCTTAACATATTCCTTCGTTATCCCTTTCAGTTCGATCATATCGGGTGCCGTTTGTGTCATAGCCCGATAGGCTCTCTTATCCGAAGTGCTCATAATTTTCACCCATTTTCTTAGTTATGATAGCGGTTACATTTTGATTTAATCATTTTCATCAGGCTCACCCACTCTAACCGGCTCATTTGATTGTACAGCCGGCTCGATTATTTTATTACTTTGATCGGCAAATATGACTGATGCTAATTTTTTCGTGGAATTTCTTTATTGAGGCAAAGGTGCCCGTGGCTGCGGTCATAATCCTGCCTCCATCGAAGCAGGAAGGGTTCCTGTACGGTACAAACTGAGCTTTCTATAAATTTTCTTGACCACTGTGCAGAAAATAGTGTAACATAGTCATGTTGTCGGCACGGAGATATAAGTTGCTGTCATTTTTCGGGGCATTAGCTCAGCTGGGAGAGCGTTGCGCTGGCAGCGCAAAGGTCAGGGGTTCGAGCCCCCTATGCTCCATAAATACGAATAAGACCTCTAAGAGTGAAGTTTTCAGAAACATACTCTTGGAGGTCTTTTTTCTATGTTCATTGAAACGGTTGGCCGAAAGATAAAAGTATCGATCATACACCGACGTTTTGAAAATGGTGGTTCGGCTTCGTCACTTATTTCAAAACAATCGTTTGCATTCAACTTTCGGAGGGATCGCACATGATATTAGAAGGTAACGTCTTCTCAAGGACACTTGGATTGAATACAGGAATAACTGTTGTTTCTCCCAATCATTTGAATGTGGGCGGTAACTATAAAGTGGCCTATCTGTTGCATGGATTAGGCGGCAATAACAGGGACTGGATTGATTTTACGATGTTACCGGTGTATGCCAATGAATATGACACCATCTTTGTCATGCCGGAAGTGGGCCGAAGTTTTTATACAGACATGAAATATGGCTCAAAATATTTTACTTATATTACAGAAGAACTACCGAGCATATGTAAGAGCATTTTTAACGTATCAGCAAAAAGGGAAGACACCATGGTTATGGGTGCCTCTATGGGGAGGATACGGGGCATTAAAATGCGCATTGTCAAAACCGGAGCAATATGGCGTTTGCTGTGCGTTTTCCCCAGCTTGTTTATTTTTAAAAGAATACTTGGATAAAGCAGTTTTCGGAGAGCAGTTGAAAGGAGACTTCAAAGCCATCTTTGGTGATTCATTAGAACCAAATGCTGATGATGAAATACTGGAGTTGGCCAAAAAAGCGAATAACCAACCAGTTAAACCAAAAATATACACGGCATGCGGATCAGACGATCATTTGCAAAAATTTAATGTCCGGTTTAGCCATGAAATGAAGAAACTTGATTTTGGCTTTACTTATGAAGAGTGGACAGGCGATCACGACTGGTATTTCTTTAACGAAGCCCTGAAAAAAGCGTTAGAAAGATCCTTGTAAGACGTGAAACTTCAAGATACTAAACGACCACCTGGCAGGTGGTCGTTTAGTTATGTGTCGACAGAATAACTCAAAGCACCCGAAAGAACGTGAGTATTATAATGAATTGACATTCGTATCCATTGTATTATGGGCAATTAAATTAAAGTTGAATATTATTCAAAATTACTATTGACAAAAATACTGTTAAAAAATAAAATTGAATAGTATTCAAAATATAGTGACGGGTGAATATCATGTATCAGAAAAGTACGTTAACGAAAAATAATATTATGCTAGCGGTAGTAAATTTGCTACAAGACAGAGAAGTGGAGCAAATCAGCATCGTTGATATTGCAAAAGAAGCGAATGTAGCAGTAGGGTTAATAAATTATCATTTTAAGAGTAAGGAAGAACTCTTTCGATTGGCTGTTGAATATTACATCAGAAAAACGATAACGGAAGAAAGCCGGAATGTTACATCGCTGGGTTTGACGCCCAGGGAGCAGCTTGCTATTTCTATAAAAGGATATGCGGATTTTATTGAGAGGCATAAAAGGCTAAGCAGATATTATCTTCTCTATCTTCTTGAAAATGTCATAGATGCCGAATCTTCTAATTTGGGATATGACTATTATATTCCGCTCCTAAAAGAATTAAAAAAGGGGTGTGCCGAAGAAGACTTGGTTCTCTACATTTGCCAAATCATTCATCCGATCCAAATGATGTTTTTGAGAAATGACATCATGAAAAAGGCCGTAAAACTTGATTTTTCTTGTAAAAAGGATAGGGATGTGATCATAGAAAAGCTGATTTCCAATATCGTTGATTAGGTGAAAATAATATGTTTAGGAGAAGACCCAAAGAATAGCAAATGCAGAATGGAACTTCGGAATTACTAAAAATAGAATTTGGAGGGGACATACAATGCAGGAATTGTGGCTGATACGCAGCGAAAATTGAAAAAGGTTTATAGAAGTAAATTTGGCGCAAGTGAGATTACCACTACCCTAAAAAGAGTGATTACTAATAGGATAGAAACATCCTAGTCTAGATTTGTTTAACATTCTTAAAATTTATGTGTCGACAGGAGGGCAATAGCGTGGCATCAATTTTTGAACTTGAAGTTAATAAAAATGCAGAGTCAGCTTATAAAGAGAAGAAGTATTCTCTTCCTTTAATAATATCCATGTCATTCACTCGTATCTTTTTATTCTTGTTATTTCAGTTTATATTTTTCATCGTATTTAAAATGAGTAATGTTCAATCGCCATGGCAACAATCGACCTATTGGTGGCCGTTTGTTGTTACCATTGCAAACGTGATTTGCGTGATACTATTAAATATGCTGTTGAAAAGGGAGAATAAAAGGTACTGGAACTTTTTTGTGTTTGATAAGAAAACAGTTCTTAAGGATTCATTCATGTCACTTGGTTTACTACTTTTATGTATACCTGTTGCGAATATCCCTTTCATCTTGCTGGGCAATGCTCTGTTTGGTGATTACATGGGAGCGGTTAATCTGTTTATCAGGCCTCTGCCAATATGGGCTGCGTGGACAGCTTTTATGATTTTCCCACTGACCATGCTATTTGGAGAATTAACTACATATTTTGGTTATGTGATGCCTAGATTAGAAATCATAACAAGGAATAAATGGTTTTCTCTTTTCTTACCGGCTATTATGCTTTCATTTCAGCATGCTGCCTTACCGCTCATATTTGATCCAAGATTTATTGTCTGGCGTTTGTTCATGTTTTTACCTTTTGCAATTGTTATTGGCTTTGTTGTAAGGTGGAAACCAAAGCTTCTCCCCTATTTTTTGATAGGTCATTTTTTACTGGATTTGACGACTGCTTTTCAGATTTTATCCGTTTCAATAGCAAAGTGAGATTTTCAACCGGCAAATATATGCATCTTTTTTATCTACACATTAAATATAGTATCAGAAAGAATTTAAAAAAACGCACAACATTCAATGCGCCATCCCTTTTTCCCTCTTCAGTGGACATTGCACAGATGAAGTCCATTAAAGGGGTTTTCCATATGTTTTCTTTGAAAAAGGTTGAAAGGGATTTTTGGCAAAAAAGTGTTTTATGTTCATTTGACGATCTATGGTTGATTTTTTGGAAAGTAATTCGTAAATAATAGCCATTCCGATAAGCAAGGCAGAATGACCAACTCTATTCGTTGATTGATTACGATTAGGCATCCTATTGGAAAGAAGAAGTTTAATATATATTTTATTTGCTTCACCTTCTTGGAATTCATTCATCAGTGTTTAGGCGTTTTCTTTATGTAGATCAACTTTTCAATGTCCTTTAATTCGTCGCCATTTTCCACCGGATAATGTATCCAACCCCCTTCTCCGCACGGGTAACGCTTTTCCCACAAGGTCTGAGTTTTAGGAAGCATATTTTCCAATTCCTGATATAATTTTTTGAGCTCTGGCTTTCCAATAGATAGGGTAACGGTAAATGAATTTTTCTCAAAAAACAAGTAGCAGAGCATTTTGCTTTTATGGCTGTATTTGTAGCCCCAACCGTAGTTATTGCCAAAAGGGAATTTCAGTTCGCGGATTAATTCATATCGGCTGTTCAGAAAATGTTCAAATTCATTGAGCCTTCTTACGGCCTGATCTCCTAATAGATCACTTATTTCTGAGGAAGAGGGTGCAGCATTTTTATCCATAAATCGTTCTTTTGTATGAATATCCACTTTTACAGCTCCCTGAGTATCGGTGTCCATAATTCATAGTCGCTTTTACTGCCGGCAGGATAGTACTCAAAATTGAAGCCGTGCTCCTTGTCGGGAGTATATCCGGCGTTTGGTAAGGTCTTCTCATAATACTCAGTCCAAGCATCAAAGGCAGACATGCTTACAGGTACATGGCTGACCGCATAAATTGTCTCAGGTATGTGTTTACATATAGTTTCTTTTGGAGAATGGGTGATATTACTGATTTCAATACCAATCAAATAATTATAATATCCGGTATGACTTGAAGACCATATGAGTCCATAAAAATCTTTTTTGCAGCCATATATATCAAATAATTCATCTTTTTTAGCATCATAATCACGCCACAATTGCGAGATTTCTTTGCCACAGGTCTCTAAACTTGTTTCTTTATTGTACCCGCACAGATAAAAGGCCTGACGTTTTTTTAACGTTACATTTAGCACTGACACTCATCTCCTTTTTTTAATTATAAAATAACCCAATAGGGATATATGTGACAAAAAAAATAAAGAGCAGGAAGCTCGAATTTATTTACTACTTCAGGATTTTTCCCCATAGGAAAGCCCTTTTTGTTTGGCTATGTTTAAATCCAATGTTGTTTTTGCCTCTCCGCTGTTTGAAGCGGAAGGCGCGAGACTCCTGCGGGATCAGCGAGCAGCGAGCCTGGTGAGACCCCGCGGCGAGGGTACCGAGCGAGGAGGCTCACGGATCGCCCGCGGAAAGCGAGCGCATGGAGCGAAAAACAACAGATAAGTTTAACAAAGCCTTTTGTTTAGAAACCAGGTCATCCCTGACCATCACTACTAAGGCTTCTTTAATAAAAATAGGTCTTCTTTAATAGGTTTCGCTTTCAATGCACGTTTTGTTAGAAACGCCCTTCCAATATGTGGTTGTGTCGGACAGACATCAAAACAAACGCACAAACAGGATCTTAGTGTCTAAGCCGTCTTTACTAATTGTCATCCATTTTTTACAAATAGAAAATACTGCGGAAACCGGGAGGTAACCTTCAGAAATTATGATCAATTTGTGACAAAAAATTGATCAAATCGGAGATGATTGAAAAATGATTAGGCTCAAGTCATCGAAAAAATGGACTGCCGGTTTGCTTGCCGCCGTCCTCGTCGCGACCGGCGGATATTTTGCTTTGCCCAATACTCAGGTCTTGTCCGCAAAGTCAATGGCTAAGCACAGCAACAGCTATTCCTATGTCAAGTATCAAGGAAGCACGACCACACCTATTAAACATGTTGTTGTCATTTTTCAGGAGAATATCTCATTCGACCATTACTTCGGAACTTATCCGCATGCGCTGAATCCGAAGGGGGAGCCGGCTTTTCATGCGGCTCCGAACACTCCGACGGTCAACGGGCTGAGCGGGACGCTTCTGACAAACAATCCGAACGGCGCGAATCCACAGCGGCTGGATCGCTCGCAGGCTGTTACCGGTGGCAATGATCACAGCTATACCAATGAACAAAAAGCGACGGATAGTGGGTTGATGGACAAGTATGTGACCTATGGTGGGCACGGCTCGACAAATGTCATGAACTACTATGACGGCAACACGGTTACCGGATTATGGAACTACGCGCAGCATTACGCTTTAAACGATAATTCATTCGGGACAAGCTACGGTCCGTCGACACCTGGCGCACTGAACCTGGTTTCCGGTCAGACACACGGATCCGTGCCCTATACAGCAAATGTCACGGCTGGCGGCGAAAAGATAAGCGACGGCGTGGTCAGCGGTCTGGTTAACAATGGGACAACCTATAATGATATCGATCCCTATTATGATGAGACATCAAAAGGAAAAACCGTGGCACTGACCGGTAAGAATGTTGGTGATCTTCTCAACGCAAAGAACATTACCTGGGGTTGGTTTGAAGGCGGATTCCACAATTCCGGCGAGAAGCATGATAATGTCGGGGGAACCGGTTCAACGGATTATATCCCGCATCATGAACCGTTTCAGTACTATCAGTCAACAGCAAATCCGAATCATCTGGCACCTTCAAAAGCTTCATTGATCGGGAAAACGGATCAGGCCAACCATCAGTACGATCTGGCAGACTTCTGGACTGCGGCAAACTCTGGAAACCTGCCTGCAGTTAGTTTCTTAAAAGCACCTGCCAATCAGGACGGACATTCCGGCTACTCCGATCCGCTTGACGAACAGTACTTCCTGACGAATACCATCAATAATCTGGAACAACTGCCGTCATGGAAAGATACCGCCGTGATCATTGCCTATGATGACTCGGACGGATGGTATGATCATGTGATGCCCCCACTCGTCAACGGATCCAATGATCCGACGGCTGACGCGCTGAACGGGCCGGGCGTTGCCGGTCAAGTGAAACCGGGCGCCTATCTTGACCGCGCGGGTTACGGACCTAGGCTCCCGCTCCTTGTGATTTCTCCCTATGCCAGATCGAACTTCGTGGACAATACATTGACCGATCAGTCTTCCGTCTTGCGTTTCATTGAAGACAACTGGAAACTGGGGCGCATCGGTGACCAGTCGTTCGACGCGATGGCCGGAAGCCTAGAGAACATGTTCGACTTCACAAATCATGGGAAAAACAAAGCGCTCTTCCTGAATCCGAACACCGGACTGGTAGAAAGCAAGCAGTCAGCCCGGAAACAGGGTCAGGATTATTTGAAGAATCTTTATAAAGACGCGGGTGTAACGATACCTAAAGATGCGCTAAAATAATCTACTGAAATTGAAGGATTGACTTGACTTGAACAGATCAAATGTGATGATTTTCGTTAATCACATTTGATTTTTTGTTTTTCCGTAAGACAACGTCCATTGGTTGAGCTTCATGCTATATAATGAAAGTGACTGCAGATTATTAATATTGTCCGTTATTTAAGAAAGCGGGATACGATGAATGCAATTCTGTTAGCAATACCAATCATACTTATAAGGTTTGGACTTTTATACACATTAAATAAAGAAGCGTTAAAACGTGCGGCCTTTTTCCCTCCGCTGACAGGTGGAGAAAAAATTGCGTACTGGTTTTATCAACTGGCAAACATTCTTATATTCCTGTATTTATTTTTCCTCAAAATAAGAGTTGACTCTCCTTGGTTTTCCGCAGGCATGATCATATATAGTTTAGGAATTATTTTTTGCATCGTATCCATATCGAATTTTGCGAAGCCCGAAAAAAATGGGATCAATTTAAAAGGGCTGTACCAAGTCTCCCGTAACCCTATGTATATTGGGTATTTTATTTATTTTTTAGGCTGTGTGCTGCTCACACATTCATTGATATTGCTAACATTATTAGTGATTTTTCAAGTATCCGCACATTGGATTGTTCTTTCCGAAGAAAGATGGTGTGTACAGGAATTTGGAGAAGAGTACATAAATTATATGAATAAAGTGAGACGTTATCTTTAGAGAGTAGCTATATTCTTCGTTTGAGTATAATGCATAGGAAACGGTATCATCTTTTTTGTTCATACATTGACGCTCCCTTCAAACAGATCGGTAAAAATCACTGCCTCGTCCACGTCTTTAAGATCTAAAAAAATTGATTAAGTGATTCATCAATATCCTGCTTATTCACATAAACATCGACAAAAGTACATTTTTGGTTCGCCGGTAAGAATGGTCAAGCTGCTCTTTACGCCATCCGTCAGACTACCGTGTGAAGCGACCAGTATCTTTTTCATCTGCTTCCCCTCCCTCGCAATCAGGCTGCCTCGGGGAACGGCCGGCTCTGCATTTACAACTGATAATAGAAAAACTAATGACAATAACTATCGGCTTTTCGGGTAAAGATAAGATGATAAGCAAGCCATAAAGCTGTGCTGTTTAATTGACCTGAGAATGAGGTGGCAGATATGTGGTTTTCCAAACCGGTTGACGAAGTCCTGGACGCATTCCATGTCGATCAGGCGCACGGCCTCTCTTCCGCGGATGCCAGGGAAAGAATGACAAAGTATGGGGAAAACAAACTGAAGGGCAAACCTGAAAAAAGTCTTGCGGCGCTGTTTTTCTCGCAGCTCAAAGATATGCTTATTTATGTACTTCTCGGCGCGGCGGTGATTACCTTAGTCATTGGTGACTATTCGGATGCCATCATTATCCTGATCGTTGTTTTGCTGAATGCCATAATCGGTGTTGTTCAGGAATTCAAGGCGGAAAAGGCGATCGAAGCCCTTCAGAAATTGTCTGTGCCCAGAGCGCTCGTCCGCCGGGATGGCGAGGTCAGGGAAATAGACTCGAGGGAGATTGTACCTGGCGATCTGGTTATTCTTGATGCCGGGCGGCTTATTCCTGCAGATCTGCGCCTGACCGAAAGTGCGAACCTGCAGGTCGAAGAATCCGCGCTGACTGGGGAGTCGGTGCCTTCTGAAAAAAAAGCGCGGGACATCTATGACGATCCGAAAACGCCGCTTGGTGATCAGTCAAACATGGCATTTATGTCTACTCTGGCAACTTACGGACGCGGCGAAGGTGTCGCTGTCGCAACCGGAATGAACACAGAAATCGGTAAGATTGCGCAGGTTCTTGATGCAGACGATGAGGATCTGACACCATTGCAGAAGAGGCTCGCTGCTCTGGGCAAAATGCTCGGTTACATCGCTATCGCCATTTGCGCAGTGATCTTTGTTGTGGCGCTGATCCAGAGAAGGGATCTTTTTGAAATGTTCCTGACCGCGATCAGTCTCGCGGTCGCCGCAATCCCGGAAGGACTTCCGGCTATTGTCGCCATCGTCCTGGCGCTGGGCGTGACACGTATGTCACGGATCCATGCGATTGTCAAACGGCTGCCAGCCGTTGAGACCCTCGGGTCCGTGACGATTATTTGCTCAGATAAAACGGGTACGCTGACCCGTAACAGGATGACGGTCGTCCATACCTATGTGTCCGGGAAATTCGCGGATGTTCCTGAAAAAGGGCAGGCCGAGTGCGACACGCAGGACATGAAAGAGCTGATCCGCACGTTCGTTCTTTGTTCTGATGCGACTTATGAGAGCGGTGAAGGAACAGGCGATCCAACTGAAGTGGCGCTGGTTGTTCTCGGTGAAAAATATCGTATCCAGAAGAAAAAATTAGCAACCATCAATGAGCGGGTTGCCGAAAAACCATTTGACTCCGACCGGAAACTGATGTCGACCTTGAACAAGGAGAACGGCGGCTTCCGCGTGCACACCAAAGGGGCTATCGACTCTATTATGAAGATCGCCGATTCTGTGCGCATCGAGGGCAAGGTGGTGCCGCTGACCGAAGAAATCAAGGCTGATATTCTGAGGGCGGCTGAAACTATGTCCGATCAGGCACTTCGTGTGCTTGGCGCGGCATACAAGGAGACGGAGCAGATCCTTCAGCCGGATGAAATGGAGAAGGGGCTAACCGTACTCGGACTTGTGGGGATGATGGATCCACCGAGAACCGAAGTGAAAA
The DNA here is from genome assembly GCF_004684935.1 of Sporolactobacillus shoreae. Lineage (GTDB taxonomy): Bacteria > Bacillota > Bacilli > Bacillales > Sporolactobacillaceae > Sporolactobacillus > Sporolactobacillus shoreae. The sequence goes on along the minus strand of NZ_SRJD01000007.1, from coordinate 24,922 downwards.
ATGCAATCCAAAAAGCGAAAAATGCAGGAATTACCTGTGTGATGATTACAGGAGATCACCAGCGCACAGCGGCCGCCATTGCCGGGGAACTCGGCATTGCCTCGTCCCCGGAACAAGCGATTTCCGGAAGTGAAATGGACGCAGTTGCGGACGAAGCGTTTAACGAAAAAGTTAACCACTACCGCGTCTTCGCGCGTGTTTCCCCAGAGCATAAAGTTAAAATTGTCCGGGCTTTTCAGTCAAACGGCAATATCGTGTCAATGACTGGTGACGGAGTGAACGACGCGCCTTCGCTGAAGCGGGCGGATATTGGTGTAGCCATGGGCATTACCGGAACCGACGTGTCCAAAGGGGCCAGTGACATGATCCTGACCGACGATAATTTTACAACGATTGTCGCGGCCATTGAGGAAGGGCGGAACATTTACGCTAATATAAGGAAAACGGTGGTTTTTCTGCTGTCGTGCAACCTCGGCGAAATTGTCGCGATTTTTGCCTCGGTGCTCTTTTTCTGGCCGGTACCTCTGATGCCGACGCAGATTCTCTGGATTAATCTGATCACCGACACACTGCCGGCACTTGCGCTCGGGGTGGACCCGGGAGATCCTGAGATCATGAGGAGACCCCCGAGAAGTGCGGACGAAGGTTTCTTCGCGGGCGGCGTGGCGTTCCGGGCAATTCTGGGAGGGACGCTGATCGGTGTACTGACACTGTGCGCTTTTTATTTCGGCCTGAATGAGCACGGTTACGGCCTGTGGTCGAAAAATATTCCTGAAAACACATTAACCTATGCGGAAACAATGGCCTTCGTCGTTCTTGCTGTCTCCCAACTTTTCTATTCTCTGGCGATGCGCCATTCGCTTCAGTCTATTTTCCGGATCGGGCTCTTTTCTAACCGATATTTAGCCGGAGCAATCGCACTTGGCATGCTCTTGCAGTATGCCGTCATTTCAATTCCGGTTTTGTCCGGCGCATTCCACGTTCAGATGCTGACGATGAGCGACTGGCTCGTCGTTATTGGGCTTTCACTCGTCCCTTTGGCGGTCAGTGAATGCGTCAAAGCTGTCATGCGAATGGCATTTGAAAAGCGGTAGTTTTGAGCCGTTTGGTCCCCACCTCTCCTACCGGCTAATTCCACCGGGCAGCTTACCCGGAACATTCATGTTACCTTTCGTCACAATCGTAATGAAAGCGCTTTTATATACTGTGATGAAGTATGGAACAAAACACTATATACTTCAAATTGTAGGGAGGTTGAGAATCATGGGTCTGGAAGAACGGGAATTAATCAAGCATATTTTGACACAAACGGATCCGAGTCTGCCGGAGATCGAAAATAATTTATCAACGAGCAGGGAAGAAGTCATTCATGCGATTCATTCCATTAATACGATTCTTCCCCATGAATCAATCGACGTGGTCAACGGCGAACTGAGCATTTCGGATCAATGCGCGGATGAGCTGTACGGACTGCTGATTGGCGATGAGCATGTCAGCGCCTCGGACCGCAATGTCACGCTCAGAAAGTGTCTCATTGAAACAGAACTTATGACACATCAGAGCGGCAGCTCGCTGCAGACACTTTCCGAACAATTTTACGTCAGCAAAAATACGATGTTCGCGGATATCAAACAGTTAAAAGAAGAGTTAAAAAACCTGCAGCTGAACGTGACGTATTCCCGGAAGAAGGGTTACCGGATCGAGGGTCAGGAATATCTGCTCAGAAACCAGCTTGTTCATATAACTAGGAACCTGCTCAAAACCGTCTATGGCAAATCCTGTCTCACTCGATTAAATTTTTTAAACAAGGAAGATGTCGCCCTGTTGAAAGGCAAGTTGGCCGTCATTGAGGAAAAAACGCAAATTCGGCTGACAGACGAACAGGTTGGGGAATTGCCCTATGTCCTTGCCGTCCTGATGGAGCGCATCCGTAACTATCCGGAAACCTGGAGCTTCAAAGTTGAAAAATATGACATCAGAAACACTCTGGAATTCCCAGTCATTAAAGACCAGCTCAGCGATTTTCCTTTTTTAAAGGAAACGGATATTCTCTATTTCTCATTGCACATCCTGTCATCAAACCGGATCGAATCCGCCATGGATTTTTCCAACAGCGAGGAGATCCGGTCGGCAGTGAACCAGTTCGTCGAGTCTTTAAAACAGAAGCTCGCGGTTAAATTCATTAAGGAAACGAACTTTAAAGAAAAAATTCTGCTGCATATCCAGCCGGCCATTTTCAGAAATATTCTTGGGTTCCGGGTCAATAACCCGCTAACGGGCCGGTTTATGAATGAGCACTATGATGTGTTCATGACGGTGGCTGACGCGGCTGAACCCTTTGAGCAAATCATCGGGCATGCCCTGTCGGATGAAGAGATTGCCTATCTGTCCATGATTGTTCTTGGCTGGCTCTATCAGTCAGAGGAAGAGAGGGGCTCGACTTATTTCAAAGCGATTGTTCTCTGTCCGAACGGGACGTCTGTTTCCCAGCTGCTCTTGGAAAACTTGAAGGATATGTTCCCGCAGATCGAGTTTGTCGGCGCCTATTCCTTCAGGCAGTTTGAGGGCATGGACCTCGCCCTTGATTTTATCTTTACAACCATACCGATCAAAAGCCAGACAACAACCATTATTGTTCCGCCGTTTCTGGAACCGGAAAGCAGAAGGCAGTTGAGGGCAACGGTTGCAAAACTATTGAAAAAAGATTCCGGTAAGCAGGCGAAAAGCGTTGTCAACGCGATCAGAAGCTTGATTCCTGACGACAAAATTTCTTTAGTGGAAAGTGCCCTGAAATCTTTTTTTGAAGACAAAAAAGAACCCATTGCGCAAAACGATTCACCCGGGAAAATGAAGTTTGGTGAAAAAAATATATCTTTTATTGATGGGGTTGCATCCTGGAAGGATTGCGTGGAGGTCACATTTGATCCAATTTTGAGAAGGGGCAATTGCGAGAATGATTATGTCCACGCATGTAAGAAAGTGTTCTATGAGCATTACAAAAATATGCTGATTGGTCCCAACATCTATTTACCTCATACTGAATCTATGAATCCATCCGAGCACGCGGATGTCCAGATTGCTATTTTCAGAAGGCCTGTCGTGAATCCGGAAGGCGTGCCGTTTCAGATTATGGTCGGACTTGTCCCTTCCAGGTCGAACGTTCACGTGCCGCTGCTGCTGCGGTTGAATGATTTCTTTTTAAAAAGTGAATCAATACCTAAAATCATCCATGCAGGATCTGCAAAAGAAGTGCTGGATCTCTTTGAAAGGAGGCGTGGTCAATGAATCTGATCCGACTGCTTCGAAACGGTACGGGGTTCACCTAACACTCCGGCCGTAAAATGGGAGTTGCCGTTACTGATGAAGGGATATAAAAAAAGGAGCGATTCGTATGCTGGAACATTTAAAAAAAGATGTTTGCGAGATTTCAAAAAAGGCGCAGCGTGAAGGATTATGCAAGCACAAGTCCGGTAATTTCAGTGCGAGAGACCCGGAAACCGGATTATTTGTCTTCACACCATCCGGAGTGGACCGCGATCTGCTCACACCACGGGATCTTGTCGTTGTCGACAAAGACGTCCATGTTGTTGAGAATCTGTCAAACCTGAAACCGACCAGTGAACTGTTGATGCATCTCAGAGTGTACGAAGAGCGTCCGGATGTAAATGCGGTGGCGCACACCCACTCGCTCTATGCGACATCTTTTGCCGTCCTCAGCAAAACAATCCCCGCCATTGTCTATGAGCTGCAGGCACTCGGTGCAAAGAGGGGCTATGTTCCGGTTGCCCCCTACGGCCGCCCGGGAACCTATCAGCTGGCCGATCATGTAGCCGAGACGATGAGGGATTCCGATGTAGCCCTGATGGAGAAGCACGGAACCATCGGAGCGGGAAAGGACATCTATGACGCCTATCTTAAAGTCAATTATCTCGAAGAGCTGGCCCAGATGTATTACAATGTTCTGACGGTCAGAGGTGGGCAGGAGCCAGAAGTTTTGCCAAAATCGGAAATCGCGGAATGGGCTTATCCGAAAGAAGTTATTTTTTCATAAGTTTCTTGAAAACGATTACAAAAAAAGAAATAGTGAAATGCATAATGAGGGGGGATAAAAAATGGCAAACGAAGATGTACAGGAATTTGACGTGTTTTTTAAGCCGGATTTAGTATTCCGGGATGTGGAGTACCCTGATACGTCCGTCTTTTTCAGGAAAATCGCTGATGTTTTGGAGGAAAAAGGATACGTGCAGCCGACATTTTATCAGGCAATCACAAAACGGGAAGAGAATTACCCGACAGGCCTTCAGACCGCTTCCGTCGGAGTAGCTATTCCACACGCGGATCCGGTGAATTTGAAGAAGCCGTTTATTTCCGTGATCCGTCCGAAAAATCCGATTGAATTTTCTCCGATGGGCGGCTCTCAGGATGACCCAAAAGTCAAAGCTGAATTGATCTTTGTTCTGGGCGTTACACGGGACGGTCTTCAGGTCAAAGTGCTTCAGAAGCTCATGGCCATGCTGTCGGATGAGAGCCTGACCGATGCTTTGATTCGTGCCGGAAGCGACCGGGAGACATTGAAGATTATTGAAACTTTTTTTACGGGTAAAAAAGCGACGGTCGGCTAATAAAAAACTAAAAATAGAAGGGAAGTATTATCATGGCAAAAATTATTGTGGCGTGCGGCTCGGGAGTAGCAACCTCTCAGACGGTGGCATCGAAGATTAACAAATTACTCAGTGAAAAGAAGATTAAATCCACGGTCGAGGCCGTCGATATTAAGTCACTGGATAAGTTCATCAAGGGTGCGGATGTTTACGTGTCCATCGTAAGAACGAATAAAAGTTTCCAAATCCCTGTGATCAACGGTATCGCATTCCTGACAGGGATGGGGCAGGATAAAGAATTTGAAAAATTAGTGAATGCAATCAAAGAGGCTGACGCTCATAAAGCCGGATAATGGGTGAACTCGCGTCTACGGGATTCAACCTATTAGGATATAGCTGTTCATGTCAGCAAAAAAACGGAGGGGAAAACGATGCAAATTTTAAGAGAAATCGTTAATTATGTGCTCAATCTTGGCGCGCCCGTTTTCGTTCCACTGATTATGCTCGTTGTCGGATTGATCGCACGGATGAAATTTAAGGACGCATTCTCTGCGGCTCTGACATTGGGAATCGCTTTTACAGGAATGACGCTGGTCATTAACTTCATGACCGGAGCGATCAGCCCAGCCGCGCAAGCACTTTCTCAACGCACAGGTATTACTCTGACGGCAGTCGATGGCGGCTGGCCGGGCATGGCGGCCATTTCGTGGGCGTGGCCCTATGCGTTCTTACTTTTCCCATTGCAAATTGCCATTAATATTGTCATGCTGATTTTCAACTGGACGAAAACGCTCAATGTGGATATGTGGAACGTCTGGTCCAAAATTTTCACAGCAGTAATGGTCGCTTACATCTCGAATAACCTGATCCTTGGTTTTGTCGCCGCGGCGATTCAGATTGTTCTTGAACTCAAGGCCGGCGATATCTGGGGGCCGCGCGTTGAAAAACTGACCGGTATTCCTGGTGTTACCGTTCCGCACCATATCACGCTGTTGGCCAATATTCTGCATCCTTTTGAAATAATCATGAATAAGACACCATTCCTGAGCAAAAAAATTGATTCGGACTATCTAAAAGACAAAATCGGCATCTTCGGTGAAAATGAAGTTATGGGCGCAATCATCGGCCTCCTGCTGGGCTTCGCCGCCGGGTACAGTATCACCAATTCATTGACGCTGGCTGTAAAAGCTGCCGCGGCGCTGGTATTGTTCCCGATGATTTCGAAACTATTCTCACAGGCTCTGTCTCCGATTTCGGAAGGCGTCTCGGAATTTATGAGAAATAAGTTCAAGGATAAAGAAGTCTACATCGGGCTTGACTGGCCGATTCTCGCGGGACGCAGTGAACTGTGGGTCGCTGTCATCATTACCATTCCGGTTCTCCTGATCTTCTCGATTATTCTGCCGGGCAACGCCGTTCTACCGTTCGCCGGGATTATCAACCTGTCGTTTGTCGTCGCGGCTCTCCTTCTGACGAACGCCAATATTATTCATATGATTATCATGGGACTGATTACATCACCGCTGTTCCTTTATGCAGCAACCTATTTCGCCCCATATATTACACGGCTGGGACGTTCAGTCGGGACGGTTTCGATCCCTCATGGGATGATGCTGAGCTGGAGCACATTTGAGTCCCCTGATATGCGCTTCCTTATGGCTCAATCGGCAAATTTGAATATCTGGGCTATTCTGGGACTGCTCGGCTGGTTTGCGATGTTCTACTGGCTGTACAAGGATATTGACCGGCAGAACAAAGAAGAAGCGGCTTCAGAACTGGAACCTGCTGAGGAAAGTGATGCGTCATGACTCGAAAATTATTCTGGATGATGATGCTAATCATTGCAACGTCACTTTTTATTGTCACTCTTTTCTCGAATAATATGAGCCTGCTTCTGGTCAGCCTGGTTTTGGCTCTGGTCGTGCGGATCGGTGGCAACAAAGTTCTATTCCAAGATTTTTATAAGAAGAGACTGGAAAAGGTCAAACGCCTGAGAGGACTTTCGGTTAATAAGGAAGCTGATAAATGATCTTTTTCAGTGAATTGATTCTCAGCATTTAAGACAGCAGATGCTTCAGTCTGCAGAGAGAAGGATTGAAGGAATGATACATTCTCTTGACGATCAAGTGAAACTGAATAACGGTATGGGGATGCCGGGATTCGGACTGGGTGTCTGGCACGTGCGCGGAGAAGATTGCGTCAACTCAGTGACCTGGGCACTTGAAACGGGCTATAGAATGATTGATACGGCGGAACATTATCAAAACGAGGATCTCGTCGGAGAAGCAGTCAGAAGGTCAGGCATTCCTCGGGAGCAGCTGTTCATTACCACAAAGCTGTGGAACGACGATCAGGGCTATGATCCGGCCCTTAAGGCCTTTGACAAGAGTCTGAAAAAGATTGGCCTGGATTATATAGATCTCTATCTGATCCACTGGCCGATTAAAGGGAAATATCTGGATTCCTGGAGGGCATTGGTCAGGCTCTATGAGGAAGGCAGAATCAGAGCGATCGGTGTCAGTAATTTTCATCGGCATCATTTAGAAGCGCTTACTAATGTTTCGGACGTTGTCCCTGCTGTAAACCAGATTGAGCTTCATCCACTGCTGTCGCAGGTACCGCTCAGGGAATACTGCGCGTCACGGAACATTCTGGTCGAAGGCTATTCACCACTCGGGACGGGAACGGAGCTGGATCACCCCGTAATTCGGGCGATCGCCGGGCAGCATCATAAGACTGCCGCTCAGGTGATCCTGAGATGGAGTATCCAGAACGGCGTTGTGACCATCCCGCGGTCGACTAAAAAGGAGCATGTTTTCAGTAACGCTGATCTCTTTGATTTTAGCCTGACTGAGGAAGACATGGTGAGGATCGATGGCCTGAATGAAAACAAGCGGAATAACACTGATCCGGATACCGTTTAAAAAAAGGCTAAGATTAAATTCAGTATTGTTTTAGCCCTTTCGTTGATTGGAGCGAAAAACAACAGGCAAGTTTAACAAAGCCAAAAAAAGAAGCAGTAAAAGCCCAGCAGATCAAATTTCTGCTGGGTTTTTTGCCTGCTTTTTTTATGAAGCGGATGGTCACTGCTCCTGGACAGCCACGCAGGAGATTTCCAGTTTCGCCTGTTTTGGCAGCGCACAAACCTGAACCGCGGACCGGGCGGGGAGAACCCCTTCTTTAAAATATTCCGCATAGACAGCATTTACGGCCGCAAAATCTCCAATGTCGGTCAGAAAAACAGTCGCGCTGACGACATTGGAGAAGTCCAGCCCCGCCTCATGGAGGATGGCACCGATATTTTTAAAAATACGCCCTGCCTGCGCCTGAATATCACCTTCTACGATCTTGCCCGTTTCCGGATCGAGCGGAATCTGACCGGAAACAAAGAGGAGCCCTCCAGCGGCTACGGCCTGTGAATAGGGCCCGACTGCCTGCGGGGCGCTGGTGGACGCAATTTGTTTTTTCATTAAAAAGCACCTCCATCTGAACTCGTGATACGTTAATCCTTATTGTAGCACACACCAGGGGAGGCGTAATGAAAATATGTGAATACATGGATCTGTCTCACCAACCCGGGACGTCTGTCCCTACATATAGAGTGTAGGAGGTGATTATGATGGCAAACAGTACGATAACGGCATCCGCATTTGTCCTGACGTTCGACGGTGGACAGGATCAGAACGGCGATCCGATCGTTCTTACCAAAGCGTTCCGCAACATCAAGCCCGCCGCGTCCTATGACGCGCTTCTGGCCATTGCCGGGAAACTGGCTCCGCTGCAGCAGCATCCGCTGGCGGCGGTCGAACGCGACGACACGTCGGAAATCACTGCCTGATCCCAAGCATCGGCAGGAAAATAGCCTTGGAAAGGAGGATGAGCGATGAAGAGACTCAATCTTGTATTCCTGAATGAACAGGGAAAGAGCGTTACGCTCTCGGTCAACGATCCGGTTGAACCGGCTGATCCGGCAGCTGTCAAAAGCGCCATGGACGAGATTATTGCGCAGAACGTCTTTATTTCTGCGGGCGGGACGCTGACCCAGATCAAGTCGGCACGAATTTCTGAAAACAACACCACACCGATTCCCGTTGTCTGACTCGGCGGGAAATGAATGAACCGGAGCCGAAAAGGAAAAATCATCATTCCTCTTCGGCTCTATTTTTTTCACACAGTACATCAAAAGAAAGGAGGCTGATCGGATGGACGTATGGCTTCCAATTGTCAGGGATGTCGGATTCCCAGCAGTCGTCACCTTTTTTCTTCTCTACAGAATTGAAGGAAAACTGGATGAACTGATTCAGTCGGTCCGGACATTGCCTGCAGGACAGGCGGCAGAACGGCCGGAAGACCGCTCATTTCCGAAAATGACGAAGCAGGGATAACTGATGGAGCGCTTGGCGGAACTCGCCAAGCGCTTTTTCAATTGAATCTTGATCAGCTATTCTAGTGATGGATCCGGCGTGGTAAAATGATTCTATCATCCGAGTATCTGTAGAAAACGAAGTGAATCGTAAAATTGAAAAAGATCATAATCATTGTTATAAGCTTAGTTTTTATTCTGACCGCCGGTATCCTCGCAGCCCATCTCCTGATGAAAAAAGAGACGAAAACGGTTCAGAAAACGGTGCACACAGAATCTGTTGCGCGGTTTGCGGATCCGGCGATCCTGCCGGATTCTATGGAGCGGCATCTCGAATCGGTCACGGCAAAATTTGAAGGTGTAAAGAAAACAGCAGCGCCTGTTACCGCTGCGAAAACAAAAATAAGCCGGAAAGTGGTCCGAAAACCTGCCGCGACAGTGAAAGACGTTAAAAAAAGTGACACTTCGGCAAACGGCAATAAAGGTCCAGCTGCCGCGCCCGCCGCTGTGACCATTAAATCGGAGCCAGTGGTTGCACGGACCAGACTTTCTTCCCGGACGCAGCAGATTGTTACGGTTGTGGCGTCTGGAAGCAGCGCACATGTTGAATTTTGGGAAAAGAGCGGCACAACGTGGATTCGGCAGCTTTCCGCAAACGGCCATGTTGGCTCCGCGGGTGTAGGCGCGACCCGGGAAGGGATGAGCAAGACGCCATACGGGGCTTACACGCTTGGTTTTGCGTTCGGAACAGAAAATCCAGGTACTTCGCTACCCTTCAGACAAATCACATCACAGTCCTGGTGGGTGGAAGACAGCAAGAATCCAAACTATAACAGCTGGCAGGAGGGTGCGCATTTTAATGATCCAAGCGAGCACTTGGCAGATTATCCCGTTCAGTACCACTATGCGGTGGTCATCAATTATAATACGGCACGGACACCTTATGCTGGTTCGGGCTTTTTCCTCCATTGTGATAATGGCAGGCCGACTGCCGGCTGTGTCTCCATTCCCACCGCTCAAATGCGTCAGCTGATGCAGATGCTTCGTCCCGGTGCGTATATCGTGAATGTTAACAGCACCAATGAAATCAGCAACTTCTGATTTTTTCCGAAAATCCTGATCATTTGAATGTTCAGCGGAAAGATGACGAAATCTTTTGTAGCAAGAAATAAAGCACGGCTAAAGTTGAATTGCAAAAGGGTGGAGGTAGGTGTTACATGGGATGGTTAGGTGAGGACAACAAGAAAAAAAGATTTGTAACGTTCATAATTATTGTTGCATTACTCGCATTGGGGTATGGAACTTATACAATCGTTACTGGTTTATATCACAAGACAGCAAAGTCATCAACATATCCGTTAAACAAGGATGATTCAAAGGCTTTAAGCCATGTTGAAAGCACTCTTAGTACGGCTAAGAAGACTTTGAGTGATCAAGAGATTTCATGGTTTGATGATGAAAAAATATACCTGATTAACACAAGTTCAGATTTAAAGGTTGTTGATGAAGATTGGTTAAGCATGAATAAGGATTCTAGTATTAAACAAGCATTCTATGACAACATCAATTATCTGAACAAGGATAGTGATAAGTTGTTAAGTCACAAACCAATAGGGACTAAGTCAAAAGATTTCTATAATAAGGTAAAACCATTTGTCACAGACTATAAAACGGCGATGTTCTATATTGAAGAAGGAACTAAGAAAGCTGACAAAAATGAGATACTTAAAGGCGTAGATTATATTAGGAAGGGTAATTCAGCACTTATTAAGTATAAGACGGATGTTGACAAGGTGATTAACGGGGAGTTTTAAATGCAGGGTATTCAAGCATGCGAACCGTTAAGGAATTACCGTCTTCTACACAAAAAAATTGAGCTAAGTATTAGCAGTTTTTGGAGACAGAGATGTCGACATCCTTCAAAAAACTGCTTATCTTTACAACAAAAAAGCGGCTGAACCCAAAGATTCAGCCGCTTTTCCATAGTTACCTATCTATTTTGCAATCAACGGAGTGAGCGGACAAAACGAGCTAAAATTCCATAGTATAATTAAGAAATTGTTAACTTTTAATTCTCAAATCTTTTTTGATGCGATTAATAGTTCATGCTTCTGAATTTTCTTCTTCAGTTGAGGATTATCTGCGAGCATCAACATAAAAATCGCTTCAATAGCCGTGACTGCGGATACTCTGGAGAAAAAATATTCCGACATAAATATAGTCCCTCTGCTTGCTGTTACCACATTGAAGTCAGACAGCGTAGCGATCGGTGAACTATGATTATTAGTAAGAGCTATGATCGTTACATTATTCTTTTTGGCAACTTCGATTAATTGAATGAGCTGCCGGGATTCTCCTGAGTTAGATATGACGATAACCAGGTCTGAATCAGTTAAGTTTAAAGTCTGCCCCATAGCCACTTCCCAAGAAGTGGCGGTAAACGCTAACCGCCCAATCTGATTAAACTTAAAACAAGCATCAAGTGCTACTGGAAAAGTATTGCCTTCAGCCATAATTTGAATGAGCCGGGCATCTTTAATCACCTGAATGATTTTCTCCATCATTGCTTTGTCAAAGCCCTCTAGGGTTGCCTGAATCTCATCTTTTTTATCATTCATTAATTTGTCTAATGTTTTATCTTCACTATCCAAGGAAACGTTATTTTGAGAGTCAGTGTTAATGAACGAACTTTGCGCTAGTAAGACTTTTAAATGATGAAAACCATTCAGGCCGGCCCTTTTACAAAAACGTGATACGGACGCTTCGCTAATGTTACTTCGATTTGCCAGTTGTGAAATCGTTGCATTAATCACAAAGTCAGGGTCGTTGATGATTAAATCAACTATTTTCTTCTCGGATTTAGAATATTTTCCTATATTTGAATAGATTCCATTGACAAATTCTTTAATATTAGATTCCATACGATTAACGGTCCACACGATCAAAGGGGTACTTCATTCCCCATTGGTTCCGCACATTTGTTAAGATGTCCATGATGTCAACGGACAAAGCAAATTCACCGTCATCATGACACTGTTCAATATATCTTTGCATATCCTGAACTTCGTATTGCAGGGCAAGGGATTCGTCTCCCGCAGTAATCGTTTCATGCGTTTCGGTATGTGCGTCTTCTGTATAGGTTATCGCAGCTTTTGTGGCCCGCGGATAATTAGCTATTTCAATATAGCCCTTGGTGCCCGAGATAACCCCGCGTTTGGGCTGTTTCGCACGCATGGATAAAGCCATAACGGCCAGTTGATCATCCAGATTTTTTAAGATAATTCCTGATTGTTCATCCACACCCGTTTCAAAATATTTAACGGTTGTCAAAACATTGACGGGCTGTGTTTTCAAAAACGAACGCGCAAAGGCTGTGGCATAACCGCCAATGTCCAGTAATGCGCCACCAGCCAAATTCTTATTAAAAAAGCGATTTTTGACATCGTAATCTTTTAGACTGCCGAAATTAACTTGTACCAGATTAATTTCGCCAAGCTTTCCGGAATTGACAATCTGTTTCACTTTTTTGTAGAGCGGCATGTGCAATAGCGTTAAGCCTTCGGTCACAATCAATCCTTTTTTATCAGCCAATTGCTTAACATTATTTAATTGTTGAGAATTCACCGTGATCGCCTTCTCAGCAAAAACATGCTTGTCAGCCTGCAGGGCCTTTATAATATAGTCATAGTGAAAATTATGCGGGGTTGCAATATAGACGATATCAACATCGGGATCTTTAAGTAAATCATCAGGATTAGAGAAAGTCCGCTGAATATTTTTTTCCTTACTGAATGCTTGTAAAGCCGCTTCATTCACATCGGCCACGGCATAAATTTCTCCATTAACACTATTTAATGCATCCGCCATTTCGTGTGCAATCCATCCGGTACCAATCATGCCCCAATTATACTTTTTCATTTTTTTCATCCTCTCAATAATTGATATTTTTTCCGAGTCTGCCCAAACATTTTAGATGCTCAACCCTTGACGAATGAATGATCGGGGACCTTACCTCCTTGTTATCACAAAAATGAAATTAATTTTAATATTTATTTTATCTTTGAAACTAATTTTAATATAATGATTCAATCCATTTTTGTCAATGGCTTTGTTACACTTGTCTGTTGTTTTTCGCTCAAGGCGCTCGCTGATCCCGCAGGAGTCTCGCGTCTTCCGCTCCAATCAACGGAGGGGCAAAAACAATTTTAAATTTAAACTTAGCTTTGTCAATAGAAATAAACCAGCAAAAAAACATACCCGTTGTTCTTTACAGAGGTATGACGTCAGTCCCATTTCATTTGCGCTCCAGAGCCGGAACCGGAAATACTTCGCTGACTGTTCTGAACAAAGGTGCTGAAATCCACGTTAACTAAAATCCGGAAACCACTCACTAAAAAGTGACAGCGGTAGGACAGACGATGTATGCGAAGGCAGGTTAATATCCGCATTTTCAATAGGCCGATTTTGTAGATACGGCTTTATCAGAAGATCGACATTGGGCAGTTGATCGTTTTTAACGTGCAAAATACAAGAGACACTTCTTTTTTTTAGCTTTATTGGTTCGGACACAAAATCTTACTATTTGATGAACTTTTGTATCTTAATAAACAATGAAAGCGCTGTTAAAATAAGAATTAAGAACAGAATAAATTAAAGGAGAGAACGACTCTGTTTCGTTAAGAGGATCCCACTTTGATGCTGTAAATACGCTAGGATCATTTGTTTACAATTAATGTGAATTAACTCACAAAGAAGAGGTGCCAGCACATGACATGGACACAGGTTTACAATCCGGCCGATAACATCTGGCTATCTGCCGTCTTTGCGGCTCTTCCCGTCATTTTCTTTTTCTTATCGCTGACTCTGTTTAAAATCAAAGGCCATCTTGCTGCTTTTTACACGCTTCTTCTATCTGTTGCCATTGCTTTGTTGTTCTATCATATGCCGGTAAAAATGGCAGTCGGGGCTGCCGGTTTCGGAGCCGCCTATGCCATCTGGCCGATCGCATATATTGTCATTGGCGCTGTGTTTCTGTATAAGATCACAGTTAAAAGCGGCCAGTTTGAGGTCATCCGGCAGTCCATTGTCTCATTGACCGATGATCCGAGGGTTCAGATGCTTCTTGTCGGTTTTATTTTCAATTCTTTCCTGGAAGGTGCTGCCGGCTTCGGAGCGCCAATCGCGATTACTGCAGCCCTTCTTGTCGGGCTGGGTTTCGATCCGATCAAAGCCGCAGGTCTGTGCCTGATCGCTAATGTGGCTCCAGGTTCGTTCGGAGCCATTGGCATTCCGATCGTCGTCGCCGGGCAAGTCTCCGGCCTGGCACCAGATGTCATCTCTGCCCATCTTGCGACGTTCATGCCTTTCGTTTCGTTTATGATCCCGTTCCTGCTCATCTCGATCATGAGCGGTCTTAAAGGGATAAAAGAAGTGTGGAGACCAACACTGGTCACCGCCATCGCCTATTCATTCACTCAGTTTCTAACCATCCGTTTTATCGGCCCTGAGCTGCCTGACATTACTTCTGCCATTGTTTCATTAATTGTGCTGGCCTGCTATCTGAAGATGTCACAGAAAAAGCAGCAAGCTGCACATCATGCAAGCACGGGTAACTTGTCTTTTGGAAAAATAATTAAAGGATGGTCACCGTTTATCATTTTAACCGTATTTGTGATGATCTGGTGCTTGGATGCCTTCAAACAGCTGTTCGCGGCCGGAGGGATGCTTTCATGGACAACGGTTAGCGTCCCGTTTCCGTGGCTGAATAATTTTGTGGTCAAAGCGGCACCTCTTGTGACTCATCCGACGCCCTACGCTGCTGTTCTGAAACTGGATCTTATATCAGCAACGGGAACGGCGATTCTCCTGTCCTGCGTCGTTGCGGCGGTATCTCTGAAAGTCCATTTCCGCACCGGACTCGGGATTTTTGCCGAGACCCTGAAGGAACTGTATAAACCCATTCTGACTATTATGCTCGTTCTGTCCTTTGCCTTTGTGTCCAACTATTCTGGCCAGTCGTCTACAATGGGTATCGCCCTGGCACGTACTGCCCAGTATTTTCCAATGTTTTCGCCTGTGCTTGGATGGCTGGGGGTATTCCTGACCGGATCAGTGGTCTCCGCCAACGCTTTGTTCGGAGGACTTCAGGAAATCACGGCTAATCAGATCGGTGTTCTTCCGCTCGTCCTGATCGCGGCCAATGTCGGCGGTGGGACGATGGAAAAAATGCTATCACCGCAATCAATTGCCATCGCTGCGGGAGCCGTGGGCATCGCTGGCAAGGAAAGTTCACTGTTTCGTTTTACCATAAAATACAGTGTCGTTCTGCTTGTGATCATTTGCGCTGTGGCCTTTGTCCAGTCATTGATTTATTAATAGAGTTTGCCATCCTTAAACAGGCCGCGCTTGGGACTTCCTGTCGAATGTTGATAAAAATATCTTGGGACCAGCATGATGGGTATAACAGTATCGAATCAAATAATTTTTACGAATTCTTGTTAAATCGAACACTGAATTCTATTTTCTCCTAATGATTTCCGATAGGGATCTATCATTTTCCGACGGGGCAATCAGTGATATTTTTAGATAGTAAAGACGAACCGTGAAGACAAAGCTCAATCGACCGCGCGTCTGATTATCGCCGATGAGCCTTATAACCTGAATTTAGCCGTATGGGATGTCGATTTTAATTATGATGAACTAATGTATGTAATTTACAAGTTATTAGACTAAAACGGCAGTCAGTCGTCAACCGCTGGGAGAATATGCTTTCTCTGGATCAGTTGGCCAAGGCACCACGGCCTTCAGGTGGTGTAAGCAATGTCACCGGCGCTGCTACGGGTATGAGATTGATTAAGGCACTTATCAGAACATCGATTTAAATTAAACTCTTCAAAATCAAAGAGACAGTCTGGATGAGTAGGATAATCATCTAAGCTGTCTCTTTTGATAGGGTATTGTTATTACGTAGTAAAACACGTACTGCAAAATAAATAATAAATGAAAAGAAATTAGGTAGTCAGCTTTCAATTTTAACTGTTATTTTCTTTTTGTTGATACTGACCATATAATTGTCCGCAGGCTGCATCAATATAGATCCCAAATTGTTGCCTAATAGTAGTGTGAATTCCTGCTGACTTTAATTCACGATAAAATGCGTTTACATTCATTTCATCTGACCTTCTGTAATGTACTGGAGCATCAATGGTAGGATTATACCTTATAATATTAACATGATATAAATTTCCCGATTTAACCCTTCCTTTTGTAAAGTGAGAGGCAATCTTTAAATTTCAACGTATTTTTGGAGGTGATTGTTAAAATGACTTTCAGTGGAAAGCTCCGATAACTCTCAATTTGTTTTCAGTGGAATCATCGCCCGCATTTTGAAACACCACGTATTGCCCCGTATCGGGAATTTGGAGTGTGTTCTCTATCAGGTAGAGTTCACCAAATTCCACTGTATTTACTAGCAGACGCTGCTCGTGGAAGTCCGCCACGGCAAGTTCATCCCAGGCCTCACGAAAAATCGGATCGTTCTTAACCGATACGAAGACTTGATACAGAAACTTAGAGTCTGCATCACGACTATAAGTTTGCCTGAAAAGCGCTACTTGATGTCGCGCATAACTGGGCCAATCATTCAATGCTGTTCGGATAAATTTATCGTTAAAAGTACGCCAAACCACGTTTCGACACAAAAAATTTTCGCTCAACAAATCTCCATAAATTCGCGAATAGCTTTCGTTTGTTTGCAGAATTGTAAGATTCTTGTCCATCATAAAAGCTGGTGCTGGTATCTGTGCCTGAATTAGGCTAACAATCGATTCATTGACTTCTTTCTCCGTTGCTGTTGGTGGTACTTGATCCATCAGATGAAAAACGTAGTTTACTTCAGCTGTATTTAGTTTTAATGCATGGCAGATGTCCCGAAGAACCTCTGGGGACGCAATGACTCCCACACGTCCTTGCTCAATCCTTGTGTACCAATCGGTACTGACGTTTGCCATAGCTGCGACTTCATCACGTGTTAATCCTGATGTACGTCTCCGTTCAGTTTTCGATACATCATATTCAGCAATGTCTACATTGGTGCGCTTATATCTAAAGAAATGGCCTAACACTCTCTCGTTAATATTAATCACCCCAAACTAGGACCATTTGTCCTATGATAAATCCGCTCTGAATATACCAAATGCAACCCAGTATACTATAACCGTTCAGAGGAACACCGATCGAAAATAATAAGGAGGTTTACTCATGACAGTGAAAATTGGTATCAATGGTTTTGGCCGTATTGGCCGCTTAGCTTTTCGGCGCATTCTGGAGCTTCAGCAACACTCTAACAGTATCGAAGTTGTTGCCATTAATGATCTCACCTCGCCGGAAATGCTGGCGCAATTGTTGCAATATGACTCAGCGCACGGCACATTAGATGCGCGCGTTGAAGCATCCGACAATGCAATTATCGTCAATGGTTCAACGTACCACGTGTACGCTGAACCAGACGCGACAAAGATTCCTTGGGTCAAGAACGACGGTGTGGATTTTGTTCTCGAATGTACCGGCTTCTACACATCACGACAAAAGGCACAAGCACACATCGATGCAGGTGTTAAAAAAGTTTTGATTTCAGCACCCGCGGGTAACGACGTAAAGACAATTGTTTACAACGTCAATGATAACATTCTGACCCCCGAAGATCGTATCGTTTCCGCTGGCTCCTGCACGACAAATTGTCTGGCACTGATGGCGGATCCCTTAGATAAGGAATTCGGTATTCTTGCAGGTACAATGACAACTGTACACGCATACACATCAACACAGATGATTCTTGATGGACCCGTGCGTGGTGGAAACCTGCGCGCAGCCCGCACAGCAGCTACTAACATTATTCCACATTCTTCAGGAGCGGCCAAAGCAATTGGTCTGGTACTCCCCAATCTTAACGGAAAATTACAAGGCCATGCACAACGCGTTCCGGTTACCGATGGCTCTCTGACGGAGTTGGTAACCATTCTGAAAACTAAGGACTTAACTGCTGATATCATCAATAAACAAATCAAACCACACACCGTTAACAACGAGAGCTTTGGTTGGAATGACGATCAGATTGTTTCGAGCGATGTTGTCAACACGACATACGGCTCAATTTTTGATCCAACTCAGACTTCGGTAGTTTCCTCTGGTAATATTCAAATTGTCAAGACTGTAGCCTGGTACGACAATGAGTACGGGTTTACCTGCCAGATGGTTCGAACCCTATTAAAATTTGCTCGCATGAATTAAGTAGTTAAATACACCTGTCTACTAATTATTGTCCTGAGATATCGTGAACCTCATGTTCAGTGGTGATCACAAATCTTAAAGACAGAATCTCTGTTGATGGTTAACAAGTGTCATACAATACCCAATCGCTCTAACCGAATCATTACTACTTCTCAAAAAAAGCTCAGAAGGTAATCACCATCTGAGCTTTTGTGTATAAAAAGGATGTCTTCATTGGCAACCTGGAACGTGTCAATCAAAGTCCGTCGTAAAGTATTGGTATCATCCAAGATCAATTAGCCGACCGCTTTGATATCACGCGAAGAAATCTGGTTCGCATCGAGACTGACAAAGGCAATCCTAGTGCCGGATTACAGATGCAGATTGACCAAGTTCTCATCTGATCCGGAACTGAACCAAATTGGGGTACGGTGCATATTATTGTTTACCTATGCGCGCTTTTGCCGGAATGCAGGCAACCATCGCCAATAGGGCGATGACCATCGCAACAAGAAATGTGATATGCAGGGCAAAAGTGAACGATTGGTTTTGGATCGCTTGAGCACTAAGCTGTTGTGCCGCTGCATTTTGTTTGCCCAAGGTTTGCAACGCGGTAAACAGGGATCCCGACGCGGTTATGCCCAGAATCATGCCAATGTTTTTCATGGTGGAAAGTGTGCCGGATGTTACGCCTCTGTCCGCGTCGGGAACGCTTCCTAGAACGGCACTATTGTTTGGCGTCTGGAACATACCATACCCAATCCCAATCAGAGCTACCACCAAGATCAGATAAGGCAGCCCAGTATTTTGTCCAAGAAAACTCATCAGCAATAAAGCAACGCCCATAATTCCCATGCCCGTGATACAAAGACCACGGCTGCCAATTCGGTCGGATATAGACCCGCTGACCGGAGCCGCCACCAAAAAGGCGAGAGGCATGGGCAAATATAAAAGGCCTGCCTGAACCGTGGAAAAGTGCCGGAAGGTTTCAAGATAGAACGGGAGAAGAAAGATAAAAATGTACATAGCTGTAAAGTTAAGCATCGCCGCGATTCCGTTGTAAACAAATATTCGGCTGCGGAACAAAGAGAAACGCAAAAGTGAGTTCGACTGTTTGCGTTCATAAAGCGCAAATAAAAACCAGAGGAGGACACCAGCAAACAACAATCCGATAAACAATCCAGCAGGCATATATGATTCTCCGATTGTATCGAGTGGGAATAAAATCAGCCACAGGGACAAAATGAACAAAACTCCGCCTTTCCAGTCAAAGAGTGTATTTGTGTGTGGTTCGTCTTTTTCAATATTCCGAACAGCTAAAATGATTGCAATCACGCCTACTGGAACATTGACAAAGAAGATGCTGTGCCAGCCCAATGTTGCAGTCAGTATACCACCAAGAAGTGGGCCGAGGCACAGGGCGAGAGAGATGGAGACAGCCGTCACGCTAAGCGCTTTACCTCGGTCTTTCTCATCGGCAGCATGAGTGGAAATTGCCGGTCCGGATGAAATGATCATGGCTCCGCCTACCGCCTGAATGGACACCCCAAGTAGCAACATGGCAATGTTAACAGATAGACCACAGATCAGCGAACCCACCGTAAATATCGACAGCCCTGTTACAAAAATACGTTTCCACCCGAAGGCATCCGCCAATTTTCCGCAGAGCAATAGCGTGCTGCTGATGGTAATGAGATATGCGGTGACCACCCATTCAGTCAACGTAAGCGAAATGTTAAAATCTTTTTGAATTACCGGTAGTGATACGTTTACGATGCTGTTGTCAATTTGGCCCATAAAGCTGCCCAATGCAACTGTAATCAAAATGTTTCGCAGCTTTGCACGTGGAGTACGGCTCAAGGTATCATTTCCTTTCCCAAGATGCAGTTATAAAAATTGAGTAATCTCTCGCATTTACAATAAGTCGTGAGCTTGTCATTGTCAACAAAAAGATGAGGAATTCCTCACTTTTTTGTTGACAGGCACTTTGCTGGTGGATACAATGACGGTAAAGGAAGTGACCACATGAGTGAAGTAAGACCCATCCGCAAACCTAGGCAGTCCAGAGGAGTTGCGTCCCGGGCAAAAATCGTTGATGCCGCCTTTGAATTGTTTCAGGAAAAGGGATATTATGGCACCAACACCGAGGAAATTGCAAAAGCTGCTGATGTTTCCATTGGATGCCTGTATTCATACTTCAAGGATCGGGACGATCTGTTCCGTGAGGTACTCAATCAGAGGCAGCAGATTTTCCTTCAACTGCTTCCTTCCGAACCGATCACGATAAAATCGAAAGAGGATATCCGCGAGTGGTTGACAAAGCAGATCAACCGAGTGGCCGAGTTTCAAAAAAGGTCGTGGCGCATCTATACGGACATCCGTTCTCTTTCTTTTTCTTCACCGGCAGTTTTACGTATTCTTACGGAACAGCGAAACCACCGTCTCCATATGGCAATGGAGTTTTTCAATACACATAAGCAGATCTTCAAAGTGGAAGATATAGAAGCGGCTGCAGTTCTGTTCTGTAATCTTATTTCTGTCACCACAGAGCAGATTGCATTTCGGGAAAACGATATATCGGAAGAGCGCATTGTGCAGGCAGTGATTGATGCTCTGATGGCGTATCTGTTTATCTGACTGCGTACCGAAAAGTGCCCAAGATCCTTGATACATCAAAGATCTTGGGCACTTTCGTGATTACCCCGTTTGCAGGATGAAAAATTGGCACGCCTCATCTTAATGATATTGAGCCGTTGTTATCGGCTAACCAGAGAGTTAAAAATAACAAAACCCGGTCACACAAAACAACCTGTTCTCATCGCTATCAGAAAGAGAACAGATCTTCCCCGTCCTCCATAATATTTCTATTTGTCGTCGACAGTCCATACACCAACTTAATAATAGATTCATACGCGTGTTAACGAAAATTCTCCCATTCCTCTGCAAATCTCGGAACACGCCAAGCATGATTCTTTCTTTAACCTAAGGCTTTCCGTAAAGCTGGCACAATATCTGTCAAACGCACAGTACCGTGTTCTGGTTCGTGAGCACGAAGATCGGCATAAAATTTGGAATCACGCTGTGCCGCACGCATTTGCATCATTTCTGAAGCCATCGTTTTCGACATTCCGATCTTTTCAAGACTAGTTTGCATGGCCTCATCCGTAATAGTGACCCAGTGAAGGTCAGGTAAGTTCAAGGCCACTCGAAGCTGTGCTACCAATTCCGTCCCAGTCAACCACTGACTAAGCACGTAACAAACTTGGTTTTGTGTCGGAACTACTTTAAATGCCTTCAGAACGGTCTGAGCTATATCACGAGGATCTGTCCACGCGCTTTGAATATCTTCAGAATAGTTGTTAATCAGTTTTATTTGGAACAGTATTAAAGAATAAAAATTTTTCGCACAACTAGACTGACTAGTCAATTAAAAACTGCGAGAGGGATGTTATTATGACCATTAAAAATGAAATCCATCAAAAAGGCGCTGTCTTAATCACAGGGGCTTCCGGAGGAATTGGTACACTTTGCGCCCGAAAACTCGCTGCACAAGGATTTCTTGTATTTGCCGGGATACGAAAAAAAGAAGATGATAGTTTATTACAAAAAAAATCGTTGAAGACGATTATTCCTGTTCTCCTCGATATCACCAATGAAACGTCAATTAAAGAGGCGGTAAGAGGTTCTTACACAGAGCAATGGCTGTGTCTGTTGAGAAAGGTGCTCAGACATCGATTTATGCTGCATCTTCGGGTGATTTGGGAAAGGTCACCGGTGCCTATCTTGAGAACTGCCGACGTGTACACTCGTCTGACGAATCCTATGATCAGGAAATGGCCAAAAGGGTTGGCACATTAGTGAAAAGTTGACCGGTCTAACAACAGAGAAGATCTAGCATAAATTAGGAGGTGCCGCAATGAAACAGATTCCAAAAATCGTGATCTTTGGCGCGGGCGCTATTGGGGGATCCATGGGGGCGTGGATCGCTAATCAATACGACAACATTTACTTCGTGGCGCGTGGCGAAAATGAGAAAATATTTCGAAAAGATGGGATCACTACTTATCAAGGAATTGATTCTAATAATAAAAAAAAGCAACCGATTAAAGTCATAGGCAACATCCAAGAAGCACGGGACGCTGATGTTATTGTTATCGGCGTGAAGAATTTTAGCCTTGACGCTGTGGCAAAAGAAATAAAGCGATCGGTGGGGGACAAACCTATTATAATCGGGATACAGAATGGATTAGAAAACCAAACGATCTTGCCCAAATATTTTTCCAAAGTCATTTATTGTGTTGTGGGTTATAACGCTTGGGTCGATCAGCCGGGTGTGATTGGGTACCAGAAGAAAGGCCCCTTAATCTTGGGAACGGAAAATAATAAGCTCGCCGAAGATATGAAGGCGATTTCGGATATTTTCAATCTTGGTCCCGAGACACAAATCACCGAACATTTTCAGGATGCCGCACATTCTAAACTAGTAATCAATCTAGCTAATTCGTTAACAACACTTGTTGGATTAAATGTTGTTGACATTCAGAGTTCCAAATTTCCTCGTTTCCAAAAGTTATTTAGTCGTCAACTATTAGAAGGAATAAGGATTATTCGAGCCGCAAATTTCAAAGAACATAAAATTGAAGGAGTTCCATCCTGGAGACAAATATGGCTGTTAGCAAATTTTCCAAGAATTATTACGAGTAAAATGTTTATCGCCAACACAAAAAGATTCAACATAAGTAGCATGGCACAAGACGTTATTCAAAGAAATAGTCAGGTTTCAGAATTAGAAAGTATTAATGGATACATTTTACAGATGGCAAAGAAATATGGCGTGAAAGCACCCGTTAATCAAACGATTTATCAACTTTGCAAAGAATCATTTTCAAAACCTGGTTTCAAGCCTATGGATATAGATGAAGTATGGGAAGAAGTAATAAAGTTAACCTGATGGGGACAAGACAGGGCTCTCTAGCAATCACCTCAGACCAATTTTTGGGCTTTGTTACCGAATCTTTAAGTCAGCCGTCAAGATCGGACAGATCCCGACCAATCCTGCTAAGGTGTTGAAGAAATTCAAAATTAGGCACGATGAGCCATGTACTCTCAATATTTGGGCCTCGGCCGATTTTTAAAAAGCAGGCAAAAAGGGAGAACAATCACCAACGGATCGCCCCTCAGCAGCCGGTTGAAAAAACGGATTGTGACACAGTCCGTGACATTCTTATAGAGAAAGAGCCCGAAAGCCTTGATACATCAAAGCTTTCGGGCTCTTATATGATTACCCCATCTGTTCTCTGATCAACGGAGTTAGCGGGCAGAACGCTGAGTTATCGGGAGTTTGGATGAGTTAGAGAAGCTC
Source organism: Sporolactobacillus shoreae (assembly GCF_004684935.1). Lineage (GTDB taxonomy): Bacteria > Bacillota > Bacilli > Bacillales > Sporolactobacillaceae > Sporolactobacillus > Sporolactobacillus shoreae. The sequence continues at coordinate 1,329 of NZ_SRJD01000007.1, read as the reverse complement.
AAGCAGGGATAAAAAGGGTTTGGATGGTGACATTTTGAGAGATTTTTTTTGTCGACACAGTTTGAAGGGGGCGGCCCCACCCCTCCAAAGAACAGGCAGTTCTACCCAAGCTATCTCTTCATTCATAAAACCCTATTTACACAATAATAAGTCCTTAATTCAAGTTTTTAGAATAAATTCAGATTAAAACTGAAAAACTTCTAACAATGTATATTATCAGGAGATAGAGGCTAAATTATCGCTATTTCTGATTAAACAAAAAAAATACAGACCTGGGCATGATCACCGCAGATCCGTCTTTTTTTGTTCTTTTCACGCCCAAACAATGATCATTTAGGTGGTTTATTGTTTCGCTTAATGATTTTTAATATCGCTTCATTTGTATCTTTGTTTGCAATCAAAATGCACACTGCGGCAATGATTGACAAAAGAATTCCGCTCACTCGTTCATTATTGGTTGTAAAAATAACAATGGTACTCATAATGATTAAGAGGCCGATGGCTATTAAAAGCCTGTAAGATCGCTTCATGAGCATACCTCCAAGAACTTATTGAAATCTGACACTTGTGATGACTCCACCAAGTAACATGTTCTGATCAATAATTAATGCTCTTGCGACCTTAGGGGAGATGTAGTTATCCATTAGCCAAATGCAAACGACTCCTGCTAAAGCAGCACCTACACCCGTTTCAGCGGTCAAAAGTACAACTGCTAAACCTGTTGATAACGATAAAAGATTTTTGACAAGTGATTTTGAAAGCCAGAACCGTAGTCCCCACCAGTAATATTGAACCTTGGTAATTCCATTTGAACTACTAGCAAGAGCCGTAAATTTTCCAGTTGATTCGTTGACCGTTGTCAAAGCCTTTTCATTTGCATTAGTGTAAAGAGGAGCTGTGCTCTCACTAATATTCGCGTTAGATCTGCTCACCATATCTAAGACAGAGGTATAGTTTTGATTTCCAACGAGATTTAATAATCCTTGTTTATTGACAATAACATACTTATGACCTTGCAATGAAATAAATGGGTCAGCTTCTAGAATCAAAGCGCTATCGAGATTCCCTGTTGAAACACTCGGATTTGACTGAACAGGTTGATTCAAGTCAGGGGGAGGGGTTGCGGCATGTGCCTGCGGAATGCTACCAAAAGGTACTAAGATTGAAGCAGAGAATGTTAGCACTCCCACCATACTTATTAACCTGAATTATTCACGGCCAATCTATTTGATTAGCTAAAATGCTTACTTACTCAGTGTTGTAACGATTTTCTCATTTTCACTGATTGGGTGATTAAAATTAATGAAAAAGGAGCCACTCCTTTGTATG
>NZ_SRJD01000006.1 GCF_004684935.1 Sporolactobacillus shoreae | reverse complement strand
GAGAGTCATCGTTTGATGTTGTCTGTGATTGTCGCATCGCTCACACCTCCTCTGTTTTCGAGAGTACTATTGTTCAGCCCTTCGTCCTGATGGACTACTATGGCATCTGCTGACTTCTTACAGTTCATCCGGGCATCACTGTCTGGATTGTTCCTGTGGGAAATGTCTTCCCTCTTGTCGGGAACCCCTGTAAGATCTCCCCGGGTAAGAACGACCGCTTTCCTTCCATGTAGCCGCTGCATTTACTGAATGGGGTTCGGGCAGTATTGGACTTCACCTTGTCTTGCAGGCTCATCCACCTCTGTTCAGCCTTAGTATGCAGTTCTTATTCATCGGCTCGGAATTTTGCCTCCGGCTTCCTTCAGATTCCACCTCACGATGGACACCCTTGCCTTCAGCTAACAGTTCCTACTGCCAAGCCTGTAGCGGACTTTCACCGCCAAGCTGTCGTCCATGCCGGGCGCACAAGAAATGCCTCGGATCTTACAGATCCGGGACATTAGCACATCACTTTATTTAAGTAAAATGTTTATCCATCAATTAAACGGGTTAATTTGCTGGAATATCTGATGATGACCGACACCAATGACAAGCCAATGATTTCTATTAATGGTGTTCATCGTCAGTCCCTCCGCTTCAGATGGAGATTCCTGCGGAAGTCCAAAATGATAACTTTGCTCAATCGCGCCGCTGTTGTCCGGTTTCAGCAGTGTGGCTTCATTGATCTCTGTCAGATAATTATTAGCCAAATAATAAATTTTGCCGTTGTCGTACTGCATGCCCTGAGCGACACCCATCTGGGGGATTGACGCTGACTGATCAAGGCTGCCGTCATTCTTGATATATAGAAATGTATCACTTGATCCCTCTTTCAGCAGGATGAATTCCGGATCATGGTTTGGATCACCACTGTCTTTGACAGCCATCATATAAGTGCCGCCAATACCAGGCTTAATTTGATCATTAGGATTACTGGTAAGGGTATTAGGATCAATCTTATTAATGATGGTCTGATTATTGATAACAGCCGCCTCATAGAGCGTTCCGTTATAGTAGCTTATCGAACAGGCATGTCCGAGCGGCAGTGTTCCTGATTCTCCTGCGTACCGCCCATTACTGTCATATTTGAGAATTCTGCCATAGTTGCCGCCCGTATCGTAACCGACATAGTAATAACCATCACCGTATGCCAGCCCCTGCTGGTTCATAGAAGTATCCGCCTGAAAGATCTGTGAAAAATCTCCGGAAACATCCTGAATATCATTCAGATCACTGTTATTAACCCAGCCAAGAAAAATATCACGTTCGGGCTGATCATACCAGTAATTAATCTTAATCAGATCCTGGCCGTCTTTCTGATTGATGACTTCGAGCATATTATTCTGATAATCACTCAGACTGCCACTCCTGTTTTGAAGATCTGACGATTGGAAAATTCCCTGGTTCGGATTTTTTACTGTCTTAAAACTAATCGGTCTGACTCCTGGCACATCAACAGCGTCTCCATCGATCCAGCCGATCCCGTCAAGATAATACATTGTATAACCCTCAACAGCCTCGGACTTGGTAATAAGCACGTTTTGCCCATAATAGGCATCCGAATAACCTTTAAAGCTGGCGGGTTGATCCGGGTTCAAATCAAAGATTGGATACCCAGTCTTAGTTACAGTCGCATACGTCAAATAATTAAACAAAGAAGCTGTATTAGGGTTAGGTTGTGCTGCATCCGTAAGATCACTGCTTTTGGCCCAGCCGATATAGTTGCCGACCGGTTTTCTAATCTCATACCAGGTTTCACCGTTCAATGTCGCCGTTTTATCGACATACAACCGGATTCCGTTAAATACGCTTAATTGCTCAGGTTTTCCATCCCCGCTTATAATACGCTGATTCCCATCATCCATCGGCTGATTATAAATATAACCGGAACCGTTGCTCACAGTCTTATACTGCCATGTCGGAATCTGTAGCGGAACTTCACTGCTTGTCAGATTGCTTGCATAAACATACCCGCTTTGATTATCATAGCTGACCCAGAATAACGGGTCATACTGCGGACTCGTCGTGGTCAATTTGACACCGGCAGGAATGGCAGTGCTGAAGCCTCTTGACTGACCGTATTGCCGGTACAATTTGGAATAATTTTTCGTATACTTGGTCACAACTGTTGGCTGATCAGACAAATTGGCTGCATAGACATAAGTTCCACGGTGGTTATAATCAACCCAGTATAATCTGTTTGACTGAGGGCTCGTGGTCGTCAGTTTCGTATCAACAGGTATATAGCCTGAATAGTACGAGGTATGTCCATAATTCTTATATTGCCTTGAACTGCTTTTTACATATTTCGTTACTGCTGTTTTGCCGGTCGAAAGATTGCCGGCATAGACATAACCAGTCGATCCATAGTAGTGAACATAATACATCGAACTGTTCAAATTACTTGTCGTCGAAATGGTACTGTTGATACTGATCGTTGTTTTTCTTTTTTTTGAAGAACTTGTACTTGTATACAAATTAGCCGGTTTTTTAATATACAGGTAAACGGTTGTCAGCCTGCCCGATAAATTCGCCCGATAGACATAGCCTGAAATCGTGCCATTCGCTGCGGTGTAATATACTTTGTACATCGTACTGGAGCTCTTGCTATACGTTTTCAGCCGGGCATTAATTGGCAAATAGCGGATCATTCTCTTAGATCCCTTGTAACTCGTATACAGTTTGGATACCTTATGAACATAATAATATGTATAGGATGTCTTTGCCTCTGCGAAAAGGGATGGTAGTAATCCTACAACCAGAAAAACAGTTGCTAATACTGTGAAAATTTTGAAAAGAACATGATGATTATGTTCCAATTGCTGATGATCTCCTTCCTGTGCATGTGCATTATATCCAATTGTGAATCATGATTCAGCTGAAAGCAGAGGCATTTAAATGCATAAGAACTGCATTCCGGAAACTTGCGAGGTTTTCTTTTTTAATACTCACACTAGTATAATCCAATGACTTCAGGTAGAACAATAGATTTAGTTCATATTTCCTTAATTAGACTTTTTTTAAGGAAATACCAAAAAAGCCGCCTCCCCAAAATAAAGGAGAGCGGCTTTTACCATAAAAGAATGTCAGTTCAAGACTGCCAGAGCACCCATCGGATCCCATGGCTTCAGTTCGGTCGGTTTCTGTTCAAAAGCAGCCTTCAGTTCATCAGACAGATATTTTTTATTAATGACGACTTGATAAGTGAATTCATCCATCCACTTGTCGCTCGCAACAAAGTATCCTTTATTGCCGCGGTCTTCGCCCCAGCTGTTCTCTACCTTCCAGCGGTTCGGCTTGCCGTCGACGAGATTGACGCCGGTCAGAACCATAGCATGGGTCAGGCAGCTTTCATGATAGTCCAAACGATCCGCCTTTGTCAGGCCGAATTCAGTGCTGAACGCCGTGTCGTAATCAAAAACGTCTTTGTCCATAACACCGAGCTTCGGTTCCGTATAGAGGACGACATCGCAGCCAAACCAGACAGTTTGTTTCTCTTTGATCTGGCTGATCGCCAGTTTCTTGAGCGTTTCCATGTCGACGTTCAGATACTTAATTTTGTGCCCGCCGACCACTGTGCCAAGGTATTGAACGGTGTACGTCTTGTTGAACGGCTTGTCCTTCGTCGGCGCGTTGATAATGCTGACATAATCGTTCAGATCAATGTCCACGTATTTCTTAAAGAATTCCTGCGGCGTGATGCCGGTTTCTCTATGAAACTCTTTCTTCTCTTCATCACGATATTCAAAATCGAATTTTTTCGGCGGCTCGCCAAGCGAGAATACGAGAATCCGGTAAATAGCTTCAAGCATTTCATCTTTAGCTGCTTCAAGATCCGAATGCGATTCTCCTTTTTCATGAAGCTTTCTTAGTGCACCGGCATCTTCGCGCAGTTTCCCGTTCAGAATTCGGTTAAGTTCCACCGTACGGCTGCTCTGGAATGTTTCCGGCATGACCTGTTTCGGAACAATACCATATTTTTCAATAATGGCTACCAGCATATCCCACTGGCCACCGTCCTGCTGCGGTGTTTCCATCAGCCAGGAAACCAGACGTCCTTCTAGCGGTTCATCTGCAGTTTCGATGATGCTTTCAAGGAAATAATTCGATTTCTCGAATTTGTCCCAGAATAGTGTGTAGTTCTGCGACAGCTCGAAATCCTTCAGATCAAACGCCTTGTTCAGTTTGTGGCGGAATGTGTTCAGCGCTGCGAACATCCAGCATCTTCCGCTCATTTTCTGGTCCGTTACCTTGCCTGTTTCAATTTCTTCTGAGAATACAGGATTCATAGAAGCTACAGAATCATTATTTAATGTAGCGGCATTGATACCGTTTTTCATTATTGCGTCTTTAATGATTTTGTTCTTCGGTTTCGCCTGAATTTTCTCGGAATATTTTTCCACCATGGATGCTGCTATTTCTTTAGCCAATTCCGTTTCCTCCTCTGCTCATAACTCCAGCCCTCATTATATGCCTAATGTGGACCCTAGGCAAAGGCAAACGCACGGAAAGCACACCATACTGTCATATTTTCTGACATAAAAAAATCCGACAAAAAAGGGATGTAGGTCTCAAACCGCTTATAATTCGGCTTAACCTGTATGACGGTACCCCAATGAAGCTCGTTGAGTATACTGGTGAAGAGAGCCCACTTCCCGATCAATCTTTCGCGAGGATTATCCCAGACAGCACAGGGCCTTAATCTGTCCCCGCCGGCGGGCAGGCGATGGTCGGGACGACAATGGCCGCCCCGATGCCGAGATTCACCCAGAATTCCTTGTTGATCTGTTTGTCCCTGATCGATTTATAATCAAAGCTGTCATTGTACTAGTTCAAATTGTATAAACGAATTTGCCAATCTTAGCCATCAAAAAAAGAAGCCTTGAGGGTATTGCAAACGATCAAGGCTCCTAAACAAATCTTTAGAATCATTTCCACCCGTAGTGTTCGAGAAATTTATCAGGAATTCTTAGTTTTAATTGTTCCTCCAATTCTTTAAGAAATATGTCCATATCCGCTTTATCGTACCATTTTTGGCTATTATCTAAAGTTATAAAACGGCTACCATTAATGATGCTGCATCCAAATCTACCACGGTCATAGTTCAAAACAATATTAAAAAACTTATACATTACAAACTCAATTTTGAACATTGTATAGGGTGTATCTGTTGTGTCGGAAACCATAAAATCGTCAATTTTATTTGAAAAATAATTACTTAGTTTATCGATTATCTCATCTGATAAAATATCGCTGTTTTTAGTTTGCAATCCAAACATCTCCTTCTTTTTTTAGTTTTCGAAATCCATGAGCATCTTTTAAATGCTGCCATTCTTGAGATAAGTATGAATCCGGATACAAACGAGGGTCATGTGTGAATTTTATTATTTTCCCGCTTTTAATGGAAGCCTCTAACGCTGGGACATTAAAGTAGGTAAACATCTCATCATTGGTCAAATGATATTTGTTCTGAATCTCATTCCATTTACTTCCTAAATCAAAATATGTCGAATCCCCGCCCGCTTTAACTATATACGAATCAGGGCCAGGCTTCCCCCAATTCTCAACGCCATTTTCGATTGATGGAGTGTATTTACCTAATGTCATTGTATCTCCATCCTCATTATGAATAGAAGCTTTTCTTATTTTATAAAAGTCTTCTATCGGTATCTTTCCTCCTACTTTTCCATCCACAATATTTATTCCATCTATCTTATCAAAACCATTAGACTCATTTTGTATTTTCTCTATTTTACTATAACTACTTGGATGACTAACACCTTCTTTGGAAGCCATCTGCCGGAATGGGTTTTTCACATTCTGGATGAAGCCCTCTCCTCTACTAACCCTCGGAGCACCGGCAAATTCCGGCTGCAGGCCTTTCAAAGAGAGCCGGTCACCCAGATCAGCCCCAGCCTGTTTGATGCTCGTTACCCCCGCTCGGCTGATCTGTCTCAGCTGGACCAGACGTCCTTTTGACGCCTGTCCCAGCGTCTTCGTGAGATCGGCGACTTTTTCTGCACTTCTCATACTGGTCCGGCCGATCGTCCCGAATGCTCCGGCTGCTTCCGCCCCGGGAATCGCATCCAGTGCGCCAAACGCCGCCGAGGAGACGCGCTCACCGGTGCTGAGCTCACGCCCAGAGATCCAGCTTTTTCCGGTGACGGCGTCGCTCATCTGTATCGCACCATAGGCGACACCGGCTACCGCCCCGGCCGGCGGGCAGGCGATGGTCAGGACGACAATGGCTGCCCCAATGCCAAGGTTTACCCAAAACTCCTTGTCGATTTGCTTGTCCTTGATCGACTTGTAGTCAAAGCAATAGTTGTACTGGATCGCTTCTTTGTACTGGTCAAAGGTGACCTTCTCCGCCTGGTCGGACGTAGACAACGCCTTGAAGTTCTCGTATTCGCTCCGGAGTGACGCCTTCATCAGGCTACTCGTGTTGAAAAGATCGTCCAGCGTAATGTCCTTTTTGGTCACTTTCTCATAAGTGGCCACATTGGCCATCGTACTGGTCGCCTGCATTTCGGTGACATTCAGTGTGTTTTTCGTGTGAAACTGACTGATCGACAGCTGCGCCATCGCAGACACAAACGCATCGATCTCCGTGTAGAAGGGGTGGTCGATGTGGCGATTGACGGCGTCCCCCGCCTCCCCCGTGAATGTGTAGAGCTTCTGATAGTCGCTGCTGAGTTTGTCGAGCGCGCCCGACATACTTCTATAGGAAAAAGAGATCCGGTGGTCCTCATCTAGGCTGTCCACCGCATCCCGGATCTGCTGGAACGCCTGATCTGCACGGCGCATTTGGTCCAGCGTCCCGCCCCAGGTGGATACATGGCTGATCGCTTGGCCCATATCCTCCCAGGAACTCTGTTTATAAGAAACATCGCGTCCCATCATTGCACCGCCCCTTCATCGTAGGCCTGGGCCAGTGCCTCGTCCTGGCTGGCCATGGATTCAGCCACGAACATCAGCAGCTGCGCGGCGCGGGCATAAAAGTCACCGACATCCCGCATTTTTTCAAGCGCCTGCCGATACTTGGTGAACGTGTCGGCGGCCTCTCCGTCTGCGTAATAGCCGAGACGGGCGAGCTTCCCGATCTCCGGTTCGATTTTATTTTGAAAAATCTCTGAAATCGCCTGCGCGCGCACCGCAAACCGTTCCAGCTCACCCGGGTTCAGCGAGATTTCACCGCCCCCGCCTTTCGTCATGGCTCTCATCCGGCATGCGCCTCCTGTCCGTAAGGAATAGTGAGCCCGTTGAACTTTTTCATTATTATATAAAAATGCCCAGCGTATAAACACGACCTTTCTGCCTAAAAAAATCTGAAAAATACCGGCTGCTACCGACGTTTCTACACCATTCGACAGGTATAACCCTGTCTTTTTTACCGTATAAATTTGTAAACGGTTCCATTTTGGGGTCCATATGTATAAGAGATGACGCAGAATTCTTATCGTTTCTGAATAAGGGTGTGAGGAAGGCAAGAGCACTCTCCTATATCAACCGCCTGAGAAGTACATTGGGAAACTTGAGCACATTATACTCACGTCTCTTTGATTAACATCATTTCATTTCAAGGAACGAGACTCTCTAACTTTTGAGTCACTCTTTTTCGAAGGACTTTCAGATAATCCTGCTTCCGGAGCAGAAGATTCTCCGCTTCCTCAACGGATATTTTTTGAAAAATGATTCTGCTGTTCGGAGGCAGTTGGGCAAGAAGCGGCAGGTCAACCGATGCCACCTGGGCGATCCGGGGATAACCTCCAGTGGACTGGTGATCCGTCATCAGAATAATGGGCTGGCCGCCGGGCGGAACCTGGATGGAACCATTCGTTACCGCCTCCGAGTACATTTCAAGCGGTTCGCTGAGTGCAAGGGCCTCCCCTTCAAGCCTGTAGCCCATCCGGTCGGAAGATGCGGTCACCTGATACTCTTCGTTCAGGAACGCCGTCCTGCTTTGTTCTGTAAATCGAGCCCATAGTGTGTCGGGCATGACCCGAATTGTATGTATTCCGTGATATATCCGGCGTAGGGAGAAAAACCAGCGTTCACCGAAATCTGATCCAGTGATGCTCCCCATCAGTTTTTCAGCCAGGCGGGATGGTTTCCCAACAGGAATCCGGTCATGTTCTACCAGCAGACGCCCTTTGTATCCGCCCATGCCGGCTCTCATATAAGTCGAGCGGCTCCCGAACCATACCGGCGTATCCACGCCGCCGGAAACAGCAAGATAACCGCGGCTCCCGGAAACCAGCCCTCTGATTGCAAGGATCTGACCGACCCTCGCCAGATATGGCTTTCCTGTATGAATCTTACGCCCGTTCAGTTCAGGGCAACAGTCCGCTCCCGTTACGGCAAAAAGTGTATCATCAGTAAAAAGCACACTTGGCCCCATAAACGAAAACTCGATCAGTGCTGCCGTTTCAGGGTTTGCCACCAGCCAATTCGCCAATTTTGCGGCTGGCGGATCCATCACGCCCCCGACAATAATGCCGAATCTCTGATATCCGGACCGGCCAAGATCCTGGACTGTTGCGGCGAACCCTTTTTCAAGTATGGTAAGTGCCATCAGCGAGTCCCCTTTATCCGTTCGAATTCCCGTTCAGAAATCGGATCAAATTTTACCAGATCTCCCGCCTGAAGTAAGGTCGGAGGGTCTGTTTCAGGAGTAAAAAGAGGGACGGGTGTTCGGCCGATGATCTGCCATCCTCCGGGAGAATCGAGCGGATAGGCACCTGTTTGCCTGCCCGCGATACCAACTGAACCCGCTGCGATTTTCAATCGTGGTGTTGCTCGCCGCGGAGTCGCCAGTTCTTCCGGAAGTCCGCCCAGAAAAGGAAAACCCGGAGCGAAACCAAGCATGTACACAAGGTATTCCGGAGCCGAGTGTCTATGAATCAGCTCACTCGCGCTCAAATGATGAAGATCTGCCACTTCATCAAGATCAGGCCCGAAGTCGCCTCCGTAGCATACCGGAATATGTATCACTCTTCTTGGGGATCCCTGATCCACGCTTTCAAAAGTGCAGCGTGACAGTCCCGTCAGAAAATCGATCACCTGACTTTGAGCCGATGTATCTTTTCGCCCGCCCTCTATGACTTCCAGAGGATTATAATAAAAGACGATATTTGTATAAGACGGCACATATTCAATAAATCCATTGAATGATTTCTGATCAAACAGCCGTATAAACCTGCTAATTTCCTGCTGTACAGAAGGAGCGATCCGGTCACCGAAAATGACACGAACCGCCTGATCACCAAAGGGTTCGATGGTCACCCTGATACCCCCACTTCTTTTTTAGGCTTTATTAGATGTGTCTGTTGTTTTTCGCTTCAGGCGCTCGCTTTCCGCGTGCGATCCGCTCGGTCAGTAGAGCAGCAAAATCAACATTCAATAGTAACATAGCCTTTTTTAATTTAGTGAAGGAACTTGCCAAAAGGCAAGTTCCTGATCAAACAATCAATTATAAGATACTGAATGCTGTGTCTTTACGATCGGTAATAAACATGTGACCCGGCGCGTGTGTGATCGCAATATCAGGATGCGAAGCCATCACCGCAGCCTGCGGGGTAACCCCACACGCCCAGAATACCGGAATTTCCCCGTCACGAACCGTGACCGCGTCTCCAAAATCCGGATGTGACAGATCACGAATTCCCAGTTTTTCCGGATTACCGAAATGAATGGGCGCGCCGTGAACAGAAGGGAAGCGGCTCGTCACCTGAATCGCCCGTATGGCCTGTTGTTCCGTCATGGGACGCATACTTACCACCAGCGGGCCCTCAAAAATTCCGGCGGGTTTGCAGGGGATATTGGTCCGGAACATCGGCACATTGCATTTTTCCTCAATCTGGCGAACAGGAACATCGTTATCCAGAAGGGCCTGTTCAAAACTGAAACTGCAGCCGATCAGGAAGGAAACAAAGTCACTTTGCCAGACCGGACCGATATCCGCCACTTCCTCACCCAGGATACCCTTTTTGTAAATACGGTATTTTGGAATGTCCGTCCGGATATCCGCATGAGTCGCTGTTAATTCCACAAACGGATTTCCGGTATCGAGGACTTCAAGCAACGGGCAGGGGCGTGGGTTCCGCTGGCAAAAAAGCAGGAAATCGTAAGCATATTTTTCGGGCAGTATCACCAGATTCGCCTGCGTGTAACCATTAGACAGACCGCTTGTCGGTAGTTTCCATTTGCCTTCACGGATCAGTTTCCTGACCGTAGAGGGCTTTTCTCCTGAAAGCGCAACGTAATCAATCAATTGGGCTCATCCTCCGTTCGATTAATGCCAAGCCGCTATGGTTATCCCGCGTTTCTGTAACTCACTCCTGATTGTCCCGGCGAAAGCCAGAGCCGCAGCCCCATCGCCATGGACACAGATCGTTTCAGCACGGACCGAAGCTGCTCCTCCGGCCGCCGTCTTGACTTTCCCTTCCTGAATCATCTGAAGAACCTGACCCAGTGCCTGATCTATGTCCTTGATCAACGCATCGGGCCTGGAACGCGGCGTCAGTGAACCATCCTCCTGATAGGTACGGTCGGCGAATGCTTCATAGATGACATGGAGACCGGCTGATTCACCGGCTCTTGTCAGCCAGGTACCGTCCATGCCGAAAAGAATCAGATCGCGATCCACGTCATTGATCGCTTGCACCACCGCTTCTGCAATTTTTTCATTTTCAGAAGCCATATGATAGAGGGCGCCATGCGGCTTGACATGATTCAGCCTGACCTTCTGTGCCGCGGCCACTGCGCGCAACGCGCCGATCTGATAAACAGTCATATCGTAAACCTCTAAGGGGGAAACTTTCATTTCCCGACGTCCAAAACCTTCGAGATCTGGCAATCCCGGATGCACGCCGACAGATACGTGATTCTCCTTCGCACGGGCTACCGTACGGTGCATTTCAGAAAAGTCACCGGCATGAAATCCGCAGGCTACATTCGCTGAGGAGATCAGGGGCAGAACTTCCGCATCGTTCCCGATGACATAGTGCCCGAAACTCTCCCCCAGGTCACAGTTAAGATCAATTTGAGTCATTGACGAACCTTACCTCCCTGACGATTACAGAACCGCTAATATTCCTTTATACACAGACTGAACACCCGCGTATGCCATAAATACAACGATAATCCATCCGAAAATAGATAGCCAGAGCGGATGTTTGTACATTTCGCCCATAATCTTTTTCTTCGTCACCGCGACCAGCAGAATGGCCAGAGCGATTGGAAGAATCAGTCCGTTAATGGCGCCGACAACAACAAGAACCTTGGCCGGACTGCCGATAAAATAGAAAATCGCAGTTGAAAAAACAATAAAAAAGATAATCAGATAAGGGCGGATTTTGTGATACAGATTGTTATCCCCTTCAGATTTAGAATAGTCCAAAAATGATACCGATGTAAAGGTTGAGCCTAAAGTCGACGTCATCCCGGCCGCAAATAAGATTAATCCGAAGAATTTATATCCAAAATCACCTGCTGCGGACTTGAAAATGCTTGCCGCAGGGTTCAGAGGATCAAGTTTAAATCCTTCCGCAATGACTGCCAGTGCCGCAAGAAAAAGCAGGATACGTATAATTGAAGCAACACCGATACCGGTCAGCGCCCCTCCATTAATATAAGGTATGCTTTTTGTTCCCTTGAGGCCGCCTTCGAGCAGTCTGTGGCCGCCGGCGAACGAAATATATCCGCCGACCGTTCCGCCAACAATCGTAACGATCGAATAAAAGTCAATCTGCGAAGGGACAAAGGTATGTAGTGCTGCCTGTCCGACAGGAGGTGCGCTGATGGCCACAATAAAAATAATGAGGAGCACTTTAACAGCGGCAAGGATCTGAACGGTGCGGTCCATCACCATCAAAGCGTTGCGGACGAGGAAAATAATCAGGGCGATTGCCCCACCGATAAGAGCGCCATTCTGTGGAGAAATACCAAAGAGGACATTAAATCCAAGTCCGACACCACCGATATTTCCGATGTTAAAAGTTAGGCCGCCCATGACAATCAAGGCGGTCAGCAGATAGCCTAGTCCCGGAAGCAGTTCATTGGCAATGGTCTGGGCCTTTTTACCGGATACACAAATAATTCGCCAGATGTTCAGCTGAACACCGATATCTACGAGAATACAGATTAATATGGCGAAGCCGAAGTCCGCCCCCAATTGGCCGGTAAACGTAGCGGTTTGGGTCAGGAACCCCGGGCCAACCGCGGACATCGCCATCAGAAACGCTGCTCCCATGGCCACGTTCAAAGCCGTATTTTTTTTCTTAACCAATATCTTGTCCCCCTTCGATGAATATAGAGCGATTATACATAGATTAAATAATATTTACAAATTATTTTATTTTCTGAAATCTATTTTCACAACCTATCTTTGCAGAATAAATCCCCCGTCACGTGTCAAATATCCCGTTTTTTATTAAGGGTTGCCAGCAGAGAAAACTCGTCATTTTAATGACGAGTTTTCTCTGCGTCTTGGACAATCCCGTACTGACAAGAGACAACCTCTCAATCCCGTGTTAAAATGAGAACAAACGTGCTATAATCATCTCAGAAGGAGGTGAATCCCATGGTCACGAAGGGCTTGAAATTGAGAATCTATCCCAACAAACAGCAACGCCAGCAATTGGCTCAAAACTTTGGCTGCACCCGCTTTGTCTGGAATCAGATGCTCGCGATGCTCAATGAGCGGCAAGAAAATAATCCCAAGTCCTCTTTTTTAAATGCTTATGCTCTGAATAATTTACTTCCCTTGCTGAAAAAGGAACATCCCTTTCTTAAAGAAGCGGAGAGCACCAGCCTGCAGGTCACCAATCAGCATTTAATAGCCGCCTTTCACGCGTTCTTTAGAAAAGAAAAAGGGCATCCCAAGTTCAAAACCAAACACGCCTTCAAGCAAAGCTATACCTCGAAATTTGTGCATGGCAACATCCAGCCCGTCGGCGATCATGGGATTCGTCTGCCGAAACTGGGGATTCGTCTGCCGAAACTGGGGATCCTTCGCTTTAAAGCAGGACAACGGATCCCTGAAACGATCAAACAAGTCACCCTGAGCCGCACGCCGACAGGGAAATACTTTGCCGTCTTAATCGTGGAAGGCGAAAACCAAGCCTTCCCGAAAACCAGCAAAACCGTCGGCTATGATTTAGGCGTAAAAGACCTGCTCGTGGGTTCCGCGGAGGGTCTCCGATGGCCAACCACTCGTTTTGATCACGGTTTAGCCTGCAAGCTCCGGCTCTGGCAGCGAAAACTGGCTCGACGGCAGCGATTGGCGAAAAAAGCCATTGCCTGGGACCACCACCAAAAGCTGCCCGTACCCCGTACCTTGGCGGACTTTAAAAACGTAGCCAAAGCCCGCCTTCAAGTCGCTCTAATTCATGAAAAAATAGCGAACCAGCGGGCGGACAAGCTCCATAAATTGACGGCCCAACTCGTGAAAACGTATGACCGGATCGCCATGGAGAACTTAAAAACCAAAAATCTGCTTCGGAATCATACCCTCGCCCGGGCGATCGCCAACCAGGCATGGGGTGAGCTTCGGCGGCAGCTCACCTATAAGTGTGCGTGGTACAGCAAAGAGCTCGTGCTTGTCAATCCGTACAAAACGTCGCAGCTCTGTTCCACGTGCGGGTATGACGATGGAAAGAAAGCGCTGGCTATCCGGGAATGGACCTGCCCGCAATGCGGCACACACCACGACCGGGACGTCAATGCGGCCAAAAATATTGAACATCTCGCTTTTGGTTAAGCAAGACGTCTGTGGGCTCGGGATGAGCCCTGGTTAACAGCCGTGGCCACTGCTTTGGTTTTCTCAAAGTAAGCGAACGGTGTTCCCAGAAGCTCGCCATTTCAATGGCGAGTAATTCACCACTCTTCGTTCCCACAAACAAGAATCATTCGGGTATTCCTGAAAAAGTATGCCTTTGTATTTTCTTCCATATTGTGTATAATCGAATTGTTCAGTCAGTTAAGTAGGAAAAAAGTTTTGATTATTTAGTTGTGAATTGAGGCTGAAAAAACAAGGGAGGAATAAATTGTGGCATTGAATTTAACAAATGAAGAACAGTTGCTTGTTAACAGCGAAGTCCAGAAACGCGGGAAAAACATAGTTGTTGCTTATATTCTCGCTATTATTCTGGGGTCGCTGGGCATTCATCGCTTTTATCTTGGCAGAACGGGATCCGCAGTTGCTATGCTGGTACTCGGCATTTTGGGCTATCTGACATTTGTTCTTGTTATCGGTATTTTTCTGCTTGCAATTACCGGCATCTGGACCTTGGTCGACCTTTTTCTGATTCCAGGATTAATTAATGAGTCCAATACTCATCTGGAACAGGAGATCGCTCAGGAAGTTGTTGCAAAAAGGGTCTGATTCTTTCTCTGATTTTTTGTGAAAACAGCCATTTTTATACTTATTTTCTAATGAAAAAAGTCCGCCACAATGGCGGGCTTTTTTCATGATTCCACTCACGGATCTGTTCTCTTCAGAATCTGTTCCGCGGTTTCAGTTGTGGTGACGAGTACGTTCATGAACCCCCCGCGCAGCGCCCCGATAATAGCGGAGACCTTTTTCAGTGATTCAGCGACCCCAATCGCGACGCGCGCTTTTTTTAATGCATTAAGGTCAATTGTCACCGTCCGGTCTGACAGGCTGGTGTAGACCTGATTTCCGGCACGATCAAAAAACCGGGAACAGATATCGCCGACTGCTCTCCGGTCCCCAAGCTCCTTCACGGTTTCATCGCCATAAAACGCATGCCAGTTGGACTGTTCGGCCAGTTTCATCGACCCGATACCAAAAACGGCGACGGTCAGTCGGTCCCATAAAACCGCGATTTCTTTAAAATGACGGGATCGGGAAATGTCATCCCTTGTTTCATTTTTCTCGACAATGGCCGGAAAATCAAACATTAGAGACTTGGCCCCGAGTTTCAAAGCAGCCTGGTAGCAGATTGTATTCGAATGAAATCTACTCTCAAGTCTGCCTGAAGAACCACCGACCAGAGGAACGCAGATGACGTCCTTTTTGGCTTCAGGATCCAGCGTGTCGACCATCTTGGCCAGACTGCTGCCCCATGAAAAGCCGATGATATCCCCGTCACGGATACTTCGCTGTAGCAAACGCGCGCAGGCCTGCCCGACAGCCGTTAGCTTCATGTCCTGTGTCTGTTTTTTTTCAACAGGAACGACAATCGCTTCCTTCAGCCCGAAACGTTTCTTCAATTTTTCTTCCATTGTGAAATCATGATCCGAATCATAATTAATTTTAATGGTCACAATACCGTCTTCACGCGCATTTTTCAGTAAGCGGCTGATTGTTGTCCGGTAAATGTCAAGTTCTTCGGCAATCTGGCTTTGAGTCATATTCTGCTCATAGTACATCTGAGCAATTTTTATCATTAATTTTCTATCGTCCTTGCTGCCCACGGGATCCTCTCCCTGCACATATGTTTCTCTTATGATCTTTTGTGCATTATTTTTTAAATTATTATACCTGCCGGAGCTGCATCTGTAAAATGTGTGACCCTTGGAAGAACAGGGATCGTCCTTCTTTTCATTTCAGGCATGTTTGCAGTGAAATATATTTGACAGGCAAAAATACTGAAGCTATACTTAAGTCATTAAGTTGCACATATTATATATTTTGGCACATATGTGCTGATTAAGGGAGATGATGGGCACGGGCAATATTAAGCAGGATTGCGCACGGGAAGCCTTAAAAATCATTCCGCAGCATTCAATTGTCGGCCTTGGCGGCGGAAGCACGATCAGTTATCTGATTGATTTCATTAAAGAAAATAAAAGTCTTGACCTTAAAATTGTGACCCCTTCCAAAAAGACGAAATTGCTGTGCCTGGCCGGCGGACTTAATGTCCTCTATACTGAGACGGTTGACCATGTCGATCTGGCATTCGACGGCTGTGATCAGGTGGACGAACAGCTTCACGCGTTAAAGAGTGGAGGCGGCATTCACACTAAAGAAAAACTGATCGCGTCTATGGCGGATGATTACATCCTCCTCGTCGATGAATCTAAGTTCGTCAAGAAACTGACATTTGAACTTCCAGTCGTCCTTGAAGTGCTTGGAGATGCGGTTTCTTATGTGAAAAGAAAAGCGGAAAATCTGGGAGGAAAGCCTGTCATGCGCCAGAGTGCGGCAAAAGACGGCTTTACGGTCAGCGATAATGGTCATCCCCTAATGGATGTCTTCTTTACTGATGTCACTGACATTGACGGCCTCGACCGTGACCTGAGATCAATCAGCGGCGTGATCGATACTTCCCTTTTTTCCGGAGTCGTCACCAGGGCACTCGTTGCCGGGAACGGCGGCATGAGATGGGTTTCGAAGAATGAATCAGGAAGGTGACTCTGTTGAAGGAACTGAACTGGGCTATTATCGGTCCCGGAACAATCGCATCGGAATTTGCCGCTGCCGTTCATGAGTCAGGCGGAAAAATTTACGCCGTCGGATCCCGCAATTTAGAACGCGCGCAGGTGTTCGCGGATGAGCATCATATTGAAAAAGCCTACGGGAATTACGATGAGATGCTTAAGGACTCCAAAATCGATATTGTCTACCTTTCTACCCCCCACTCCAACCACTATGAATACCTTCTTAAGTGTCTGGAGAACGGTAAGCACGTACTCTGTGAAAAAGCGATCACCGTCAGCAGCGAGCAGCTGGACCCGGTGATCCGCCTCGCCAAAGAAAAGAATCTGATTGTTGCTGAAGCGATGACCATCTACCATATGCCGCTCTATCAAAAGCTGAAAGAAGTGGTCAACGCTGGAAAGATCGGTAAACTGAAGATGGTGCAGGTTTCTTTCGGCAGTCTGAAACCTTACGATGTAAAAAGCCGGTTCTTCAATAAAGATCTGGCCGGCGGCGCGCTTCTGGACATCGGCACATACGCCCTGTCTTTCGCCCGGTTTTTCCTGTCAAGCCAGCCCGATGAGATATTGACAACCGTTAAAACCTTTGAAACCGGCGTTGACGAATCATCAGGCATTATCCTGAAAAATACCGATGACCAGATGGCCGTCGTTACACTGACCATGCGGGCGAAGCTGCCGAAGCGCGGCATTGTTACCGGAGACAAAGCGTACATCACTGTTGACAACTTCCCAAGGGCCGACAAGGCGACACTGACTTATCCCGACGGACGGACAGAAACGATTGAAGCCGGAGACACGGCCAAAGCGATGGCCTATGAATTTGAGGACATGAACGCGGCCGTCCTTGGGGATCGCCGCGAAGAGACTTTGCACCTGACCTCCGATGTCGTTAAAATCATGACTCATGTCAGGAAGCAATGGGGCATCCGGTATCCTTTTGAGTGACTGAGCTGAGAATCTTAATTTATAGTAATGTACTTTAGATATCAGGCTTTTTTAGATGGATGAGCATTTTCATTTTGTTTTCAGCTCATTGCATTATAATGAAAGCGTATCAAAAAATACATTTCTCTTCAGAAAGGAAGAACCATTCATGAGTATTTCAGAATCTGTATTGAGCCAAACTGTTGACGCAGAGTACAAGCTTTACATTGGTGGCAAATTTGTTGAAGGTTCCGATGGTCGAAAACTCGCAAGCTATAATCCTAGCACCGGTGAGAAACTGGCCGAATTCGTCAATGCGAGCCATGAAGATGTCGACGCGGCTGTGAAAGCGGCTACAGAAGCATTTGAAACATGGAAAGATGTCAGCGTTCAGGAAAAAAGCACGCTCCTTCTGAAAATTGCTGATTTGATTGACGAAAATGCCGATCATCTCGCACTCGTTGAAACGCTGGATAACGGAAAACCTTTCAGAGAAACAAGTACAGTTGATGTTCCTGCAAGCTCCGATCATTTCCGCTACTTCGCAGGGGTCATCCGTTCAGAAGAAGGCACCGCAAAAGCGCTTGATGAAAATACACTGACGATTAATCTCAAAGAGCCACTTGGTGTTGTCGGCCAGATTGTTCCCTGGAACTTCCCTCTGCTGATGGCAGCCTGGAAGATCGCACCAGCTATTGCTGCCGGCAATACCGTTGTCATTCATCCTTCTTCGTCCACTTCGCTCAGCCTTCTTGAACTGGCGAAGATTCTGGATAAGGTTCTTCCCGCAGGTGTTGTCAATGTGGTTACCGGCCGCGGATCCGATTCCGGCGACTATATGCTGCATCATCCCGGCTTCGCGAAGCTGGCATTTACCGGCTCGACTCAGGTCGGTTATGAAGTAGCCGACGCTGCCGCAAAACGTCTGATCCCAGCGACACTTGAACTGGGCGGCAAATCAGCGAACATCTTCTTCGATGATGCGCAATGGGACAGAGCGATCGAAGGGGCTCAGCTGGGCATCCTGTTCAATCAGGGCCAGGTGTGCTGCGCGGGCTCACGAATTTTTGTTCAGGAAGGCATTTATGACAAATTTGTCGGTGCTTTGAAGGACGCTTTTGAAAAAGTCAAAGTCGGCCTTCCGTGGGAAGACGGCGTTCAGATGGGCGCCCAGGTCAACGAGCGCCAGCTTGAGAAGATTCTGGATTACGTCAAGATTGGTGAAGATGAAGGTGCTGAACTCGTTACAGGAGGCAAGAAACTGACGAATGGCGGCCTTGAAAACGGCGTATTCATGGCACCGACGATTCTCGCCAACGCAACAAACACGATGCGCATCGCCCAGGAAGAAATCTTTGGGCCGGTTGCGACCGTCATCAAATTCAAGGATGCCGATGAAGTGATCAAGCTGGCCAACCAGTCGGATTACGGTCTGGGCGGAGCGGTCTGGACAAGCAACCTGAACACCGCCCTTAAAGTTGCGCGTGGCGTACAGACTGGGCGCGTGTGGGTTAACACATACAACCAGCTCCCTGCAGGCGCACCGTTCGGTGGATACAAAAAATCCGGCATTGGCCGTGAAACCTACAAGAGCATTCTTGATGCCTATACCCAGACAAAAAACATTTACATCAGCACGAAAGAAACGGTTGACGGATTGTATTAATTCAAGCCGTTTCTCTGACAAGACACTTCAGGAACTTATTTTTATACCGGAAGAAGAGCGGAAACAGCGCTCTTCTTTTTTATTTGCTTTATTAAGCGTGTCTGCTCTTTTGCGCTCCAATCAACAGAGCAGCAAAAGAAACATTGAATTTTTTAACAGAGCCTTTTTATTAATGAGATTTGTATCTCTTCCTTTACAAATATTTGACACATTCTACACATTCAAATATCAGGCCATACTATAAAATAATCTGTGAGCTTATTACCGATTAGGGAGATCTGTTCTTATGAAGCGTTTCATGAGCAACAAAGCTAATGCCATTTATTCAACTGCTATAGCTCTGATTTTCGCTTTAGCGGTTTATAATCTGTTCTACAATTTGGGTAATTTCCAGATCGCTAACTATGATGAGGCCAGGCACGGGGTCAGCGCCTATGAAATGCTGCAGAATGGAAATTATATCGTCAATACATACAGATACCTGCCCGATTATTGGAACCTCAAACCCCCGCTCAGTTTCTGGAGCGTCATTCTCGGGTATAAGATTGTGGGCTACAACGCACTGGGGCTGAGATTGATTGCCGCAGTGTTCGGTCTCCTGACAATTATGATGGTCGCCTTTTTTATGCTGAAAAAGCACGGAAAGCTTGCCTCAGCCATTTCAGCACTGGTTCTGACAACAACCTTTCAGTACCTGACGAATCATGGCGTAAGAACGGGCAATCCCGATTCCCTCTATGTTTTCTTTTTTACAGCATCCGTTCTTGCTTTGCTGCTTTCCGGAAAAAACAATAAATGGATCTATATTTCCGGACTTGCCTTTTCACTGGCTTTTTTAACAAAAAGTTGGCACGCTTTCAGCATTGTCGGCATTATTGGTATATATCTTATTCTTTCGAACAAGTTCAGATCATTCAGGTTCAAGCAATGGATCCTTCTGATTTCCTGCATGTTCCTGCCGATCATGATCTGGGGCATTATCCGCTACCAGTACGACGGAGCGACATTCTTTAAAGATATGGTTGCCTACGATCTGCTGAGACGATCGTCAAATACGATCGAAGGTCATGTAGGAGGCAAGCTTTTTTATCTCAGAATTTTTTTTCAGTTCTACATCCTATGGTTTTCTATCCTCTTCGGGGCTGTGCTCGTCTATTTAAACAAAAATATTTCGTTCAAACAATATCAATTGCTGACGCCCGATAAAAAGGCTTATTTGATCGGAATCTGTGCGTGGGTCATTATTCCGATTCTGATTTTTTCAGTTGCCAAAACCAAAATCAGATGGTATATCATGCCTGTCTATCCGGCCTTCTCGGTCATTATCGGTGTTCTAGCCAGCAGGGTCATCAGAGACGGAAAACGGGCAATGAAAATTTTCCTGATCGGCGCCATATTAATGGCTTCAGGGGCGTACGAACTGAACATTTACAGATATGTGCATCACGATTATCCGGATCCCGAGCAGACCCTCATTCAGCAACTGACGGGGAAATATGAGATGAAGGGAAGGAGTCTGTTTGATTATAAAAGGAAAAAAGAGTGGCCTCAGAAAATCGTTTTAACGGCTGAACTGGCAGCTGATCTTCATATCGATGATGGAAATTTCAATGCCTTCCTGAGGTCTGATCGGGGACTGCTTCTCGTGCAGAAGCAATTTTATTCGAAAAAATTTCTTGATACTCATCACTTAAGAGTAGTCGCGTTCAACAAATGGGGCTATATTGTTGGTAAAGTTCAGTAAAAAGCCCTCTGGTGAAATACTCATAAAAATATGTAATACTTTATTAAAGATACCGAATTACTTGCATTTAAGTATTGACAAAGCCCTTTGATGGTTATAAACTAATCTCAATTAAATAAATCTTATCAAGAGTGGCGGAGGGACTGGCCCTGCGAAGCCCGACAACCAGCACAAAGGTGTATGGTGTTAATTCCAGCAGATTAAATTCTGGCAGATAAGAAAAGAATCGGCGAAGAAGCTGTTTCCCTCTTTTTTCTGCGGGAAGCAGCTTTTTTAATGGCAGCTCTTTCCAATCTGTAACTCTTTCCAATCTAAGATTCTATTTAATTAAAAAATCAGGGTATAGGGAGAGATCGAAATGGCTGAAGAAGAAAGAAAATTTGGTTTTGAAACTTTGCAGGTGCATGCCGGACAGGTGCCTGATCCAGCGACCGGAGCGCGCGCGGTTCCGATTTATCAGACGACATCTTTCGTTTTCAAAGATGCGGATGAAGCGGCCGACTTTTTCCAGCTGAAAAAACCAGGTAACGTGTACGCACGTATCATGAACCCTACGGAAGACGTTTTCGAAAAACGCATTGCGGCTCTTGAAGGCGGCGTTGCCGGCCTGGCCACTTCTTCCGGTTTGGCCGCGATCACTTACGCCATTCTGAACGTCGCCAACAGCGGTGACAATATTGTTGCCGCAAGCACACTTTACGGCGGAACCTACGAGCTATTTGCCGTAACCCTGAAGAAGCTGGGCATTGACGTTACATTCGTTGACCCGGATGATCCTGAAAACTTCCGCGCGGCAATCAATGACAAAACCAAAGCCCTCTACGGTGAAACGATCGGCAACCCGAAAATCAACGTCCTCGATATTGAAAAGGTTGCGGCGATTGCCCACGAAAACAAGATTCCATTCATTATTGACAATACATTCGGAACACCTTATCTGATCCGTCCGATCGACTTCGGTGCAGACGTTGTTGTCCACTCAGCTACAAAGTTTATCGGCGGCCACGGCACAGCGATCGGCGGTGTCATCGTCGATGGCGGTAAATTTGACTGGAGGGCCAGCGGCAAATTCCCTGACTTCACCGAACCTGATAAAAGCTATGGCGGACTGGTCTACGCGGACCTGGCACCTGCTTCCTTCGCCGCAAAAGCCCGTGTCCAGCTGCTCCGTAACACCGGCGCGACGATCAGCCCGCAGAACGCATTTTACTTCCTGCAGGGGCTTGAATCTTTGTCGGTACGCGTGGAACGTCATGTCCAGAACGCGCGCAAAGTGGCCCAATTCCTCAACAACCACCCGAAAGTTACCTGGGTCAACTACCCTGAACTTGAAGGCAGCCCATATCGCGAACTGGCAAAGAAATACCTGCCGAAGGGTGCCGGTTCTATCTTTACTTTCGGAATAAAGGGCGGCCTGCAAGCTGGTAAAACACTGATCAACAACGTTAAGTTGTTCTCACTGCTCGCCAACGTGGCCGATGCAAAATCACTGATCATCCATCCGGCAAGCACAACGCATGCCGAACTGACTCCGGAAGAACAGGCCGTTGCCGGTGTCACACCTGACCTGATCCGTGTATCCATCGGTATTGAAAGCATCGATGACATCATCTGGGATCTTGATCAGGCGCTTGCTAAGATTCCTGAACCAGTGGCAAGCAAATAATAGATAAAGAGTGAATGAAAGAGCTCAATGGGGTCACGTAATAGATGAGAGGAGCTCTCTGGCGAACTGCCAGAGGGTTCCTCTTTTTAATGTCATAATTCGTTATCTGCTGAAATCAAAGCGTCCTTTTTTCAGCATCGTCTCGACACCGCCGATTTTCACGAGTGATCGATTTTCGATGACTTTTTTCATAATTGATGCCGGATACCCCTTAATGTTTTTACCCAGGAGCTGCCCCATCGCATCATTTTTTCCAAGTGAGCATACTGTGCCCATACACTTGTAAGCAAATGGCTTCAGAGGCTGGCCCGTGACCCTGGCATTCAGATTGTAAGCGGCACAGTCAGCCTGTTGCATGGCAATCTGTGCTGTTGTCGGGAACGGTCGTCCGTTCTCGGGATCTATGACCTCGGAACAGTCCCCGATAATCATAATCTCACGAGCACCGGGCACAGTCAGATCCGTATTTACCCGGACTCTTCCTCGGCGCTGCAAAAAACCGGAATCCTCAATCACTGAGCTGCCTCTCACCCCTCCTGTCCATATAAAGGTTCCTGCATGAATTACGTTAAGGTCTTCGCCGTTTTTATAATAGACATGTCCCGGGGCTATTCGGTTGACGCGCCCCACAACAAATTCGACCCCTCTGCTTTCCAATTTTCGGCTTCCATACTCGGCTAATTTGCGATCGAACATGGGCAGCACATGAGGTGTGGGCTCAATACAGACGACGCGTATTTTTTTCTGATCGATATGATGGCGTTTCGCCAGCTTTGGCAAATGGTTGGTCAGCTCACCTAAAAATTCAAAACTTGTGAATCCCGCCCCTCCGACAACGACGGTCAGATGTTCATCACAATCATCTTCATGCCATGCGGCAAGCTGAAGCTCCACATGGCGCCTGATACGCTCAACGGACGGTATATCCGAAATAGAAAGCCCGAATTCACGGATTCCCTCGATCCCGAATGATTCAGATTCAAAACCAAGAGCGATCAGCAAATAATCATAATTTACAGGTTCATGCTGCTCTAGAATCACTGTTTTGGCATTCTGATTAACGGCAAGAACGGCATCCTTAATAAAAACAGTCTGTTTTTTGTCAATCACATATTCAATCGGATAGCAGATGCCCTCAGCTTCCGTCGTCCCCGCTGCCACCTCATGAAGAAGCGTTGTTTCGCAATGATAATCATTTCGGTTTATCAGTATGAGTTCTGCATTCAGATGCAGATCCTGTAGCTTTTTCAACGCTCTGAGTCCGCCATATCCCGCGCCAAGAATGACAATTCTGTTCCGCCTCAAATTGGTTCATCCCCTTCATTTATAGCATACGAAAAACTGCCGCAGAGGCTTCCTGTCACAATTTGTTCACAATATTTCCATTTCTATTGTAACTTTTATTGTAAACGCTTTCAATACGTAAAGAAAATTAATTGTATCTTTACCGTTTTTATGAATTCTCCCAGAAAAAGCTTTCTCTTATCTGCAAAAAGTGCTTTTCTCATTCCTTTGTCTCTGCTGAAAAAAGCTACTTAGTTACCCTTATTGAGTCAGGGCAGGCCACATTCCTGAGGTTATCTATACAAACAAAAAACCACCCGGCACTGATCAGTGCGGGTGGCTTCTCTTAAAATGTAATAAGGCGTACGGGAATTGAACCCGTGATCATGGAATGAGAATCCATTGGCTTAACCACTTGCCCAACGCCCTATCGTACTAATGCCCTTATTGAGCACGAGAAAAATTATAACATAACTAATGATCATATTTCAAGTGTCTGAACTCTATGGTCTGGAACCGGAACCGTAAAGATCCGATTAGGCCAATTTTTACTCTGCTATGATCTTCACGCCTGAGCTTGCTCCGATCCTAGAAGCTCCTGCGGCGATCATCGCTTCAGCTTCAGCTTTCGAATGAATACCGCCTGCCGCTTTGACACCGATATCCGCTCCAACCGTCCGGCGCATCAGTGCAACATCTTCAGGTGTGGCCCCACCGGTTGAAAATCCAGTCGACGTCTTGACATAATCCGTTCCGGCCTTAACCGCTAACTGGCAGGCTAATACTTTTTCTTCGTCAGTGAGAAGACAAGCTTCTATGATCACTTTCACAAGCGCCTTTCCTTCCGCCGCTCCGACAACTGCATGAATATCTTCTTCAACGACGTCTTCAAGACCGCTTTTCAACGCACCGATATTGATCACCATATCCACTTCATCAGCACCATTCTGAATCGCGTCCCGTGTTTCGGCGGCTTTGACCGCGGCCGTGTTCGCACCAAGAGGAAAGCCTATAACGGTGCATACTTTTACTTCTGAGTCTTTCAGCTGCTCCGCTGCCAGCCTCACCCAATACGGATTAATACAGACCGAAGCAAAGCCGAATTTCTTAGCCTCATCCGTCAGTTTCAAAATATCCTCTTTTGCGGCGTTCGGTTTTAGAGCCGTATGATCGATATATTTTGCTAGATTGGTCATTATGATCGCTTCCTTATCTTATTCAGTAATGATTTGGTGGATTAGTCGCGGTTTTTCCAAGTGGCTGCCAATTTTGATGCTTTGGTAAAGCTTGCTCTTCACATCTTCCACATCCGCACGATCCGAGTGAATCGTCAGGAGAGGCTCCCCCTCTTTGACCGGATCGCCGACTTTTTTATGCAGCACGATGCCCGCCGCGAAATTGACACTGTCTTCTTTTGTCGCCCGGCCTGCCCCGAGCAGCATGGCGGCAAGCCCGATTTCATCCGCAGCCATCGCTGTCAAAAAGCCTGAACTTTTCGCCGGAAGTTCGATTCTGAACTTGGCCTGAGGCAATTTTTCAGGGTGATCCGCTACCTCCGGATCGCCGCCCTGATTGGCAATAAACTGGCGGAACTTCGCCAGCGCCTGGCCATTTTGGAGCGCATTCTTAAGCAGCCTTCTCGCTTCTTCAACCGACTCCGCTTTCCCGGCCGACAGCACCATCAGGCTGCCCAGTGTCAGGACCAGTTCTTTCAGATCGGCGGGGCCGTTGCCTTTCAGGGTGTCAATCGCCTCTTTGACTTCGAGCGCATTTCCAACAGCAAAGCCAAGCGGCTGGGACATATCCGTGATCACTGCGGCCGTCTTCCGGCCGACATGCTGTCCGATCCGCACCATTGTTTCTGCAAGACGCACAGCATCTTTTTCATTCTTCATAAAAGCACCCGCCCCGGTCGTCACCTCCAGGACGATCGCGTCTGCCCCGGCGGCAATCTTCTTGCTCATGATTGAACTCGCGATCAACGGGATGGATTCAACCGACCCGCTCACATCCCGAAGCGCGTACAGTTTTTTGTCGGCGGGCACAAGTTCGCCACTCTGCCCGATCACGGCAATCCTGTCTCGGTTGACAAGTTCAATAAACCGTTCCGGAGTCAGTTCTACATGGAAACCCGCGATCGACTCCAACTTGTCGATGGTTCCGCCTGTAAAGCCTAGCCCGCGACCGGTCATCTTCGCAACAGGCACTCCGACCGAAGCAACAAGCGGCGCCAGAACAAGTGTCGTCGTATCACCGACCCCTCCGGTCGAGTGCTTGTCTACTTTGACTCCTTTGATGCCGGACAGATCAACCGTTTCTCCGGAGTTGACCATCGCCCGGGTCAGCTCGGCGATTTCCCGGTCAGTCATATCCCGGAAAAAAATCGCCATCGTCAGCGCACTCGCCTGATAATCGGGGATTGTCCCTTTGACATAACCGTCGATAAAGAAATGAATTTCCTCAGGAGAAAGTTCGTGCCCATCGCGTTTTTTTGTGATGATATCAACCATTCGCATTCGGCCACACCCCGCTTCAGTTTAATTCGCCAAGAAAACCTGTTCCCACTTTGGGCAGGCTCACGCCAAAGTTTTCCGCTATGGTCGCGCCAATATCCGAAAAAGTTCCGCGGACGGGCAGTGCTTTTCCTTCCGTGAAGCGCGGAGAATAGACCAGCAGCGGCACATATTCACGCGTATGGTCTGTCCCTTTGAATCCCGGATCGTTGCCATGATCCGCTGTAATCAGCAGCAAATCCTGATCCGTCAACTTCTCAAGCGCCTCACCAAGTTGGCTGTCAAAAGCTTCAAGAGCTTTTCCAAAAAGAACGGGTTCCCGCCGGTGGCCATACTTTGCATCAAAATCGACCAGGTTAGTAAAGCTCAGCCCATGAAAATCGTGATCCAACACTTCGATCAGCCGATTCATTCCGTCTTCGTTGCTGACCGTGTGCCAGCCTTCCGTAATTCCATGGCCGCTGAAAATATCATTGATTTTCCCGATGGCGAGCGATTCCAGCCCTGCCTCAACCAGGCTGTCCATGACTGTTTTTTCAGGCGGCACCAGGGTCAGATCCCGCCGGTTCGCCGTCCGTTCAAAATGATCCGCACGGTCGCCAACATAGGGGCGTGCGATAATCCGGCCCAGGTGATAGGGTTCATCAATCGTCAGCTTCCGGGCGTATTCGCAGATCGCGTATAACTCCTTAAGCGGAATCACTTTTTTATGAGCGGCGATCTGCAGCACGGAATCACCCGAGGTGTAAACAATCAATTCTCCGGTTTTCATCTGCCGTTCTCCGAATTTCTTGATAATCTCCGTACCACTGGCCGGCTTATTCCAGATCACCTTCCGCCCGCTGAAATTTTCTATCTTTTGAATCAGCTCGTCCGGAAATCCGTTTGGGAAGGTGTGCAGCGGTGTCATAACTGGAAGACCCATCATTTCCCAGTGACCGTCCATACTGTCTTTGCCAGCGGACACTTCATGCATTTTCGTATAAAAAGCTTCCGGATGTTCCTGCACAGCCACACCCTGAATTGGTTTTTCCGGCCGGATATTCGACAGCCCCAGTTTTTCCAGGTTCGGAACGTGCAGCCCGTCCATTGCTTCCGCCGTATGGCCAAGTGTGTCGCAGCCTTCGTCATTATATTTCGCAGCATCGGATGCTTCCCCAATCCCTACGGAATCCATCACAATGACATGGATTCTTTTAAAAGTTTCTCCCATGATATCCCCCGATTTAAGTCCACAGTTTTTCTGACTTCATTTTGCGTCTTGCGCAAAAACCAATCCACTGATATTTTAACCTAACTTAAAAAAAGCCGCAAAAAACTCCGGATAACCGCCCCCTTCGGTTACCCGGAGTCCTGAACCTGCTTATACCTGTTTCACAGGCTCCTCATATTTGCGTGACGCTTCTTTCAGATGTACGAGATCCACAAGCATTGAATGGTACGGTGCTTTAAGGCCATGCTTTTCAGCTAGCCGGACAATGGCTCCATTAATATAATCCACTTCCGTCGGCCGATTCGTCGTCATATCCTGATGCATGGACGGATAGTGGAGCGGATTGGAAACTTCAGATACGTACATGATCTGCTTCACCAGTTCATCACGGCCAACTTCCATATTGATCCCTTCGGCGTCGAACGCATCGTAGGCCTCATAAATTAGTTTCCGTGACATTTCCTCTGCATTTTTATAAGCGGCAAATTCACCCATCCGAATGTTCATTAAGGTACACAGTGTATTAACAACAGAATTGAAAACAAGCTTGGTCCAGACCGTTCCCATATAATCCGTGCAGACTGTCGGGTGCATCAGTGCCTTTTCCATTTCATCCGCCACTTTGTAGATGAATGGATCCGGTTCACCCTCCACTTTTACAATATGGACATGCCCTGCACCCCGCTTGCCGACAAAATCCACTTTACCTGGTCCCTTCATAACAGTCGCAACCATCGCTGTGCCGGCAATGATTTTCTTCCTGTCAACAAACTGAGCAATCATTTCAGCACCGCCATACCCATTCTGATTGGTCAGCACATACGTATTTTCCCTAAGGAAATGTTTACACCTTTCCATCACTTCAACGGTATGCATATCTTTGACAAACACAATAACCAGATCCGGCTCGCCGTGATATTCTTCCGGGTAACAGACAGCCACATCAACCAAGTGCGGATTTTCTCCGTCACGCGTCACTTCAACGCCGTGATTTCGATGAATCGCTTCTACATTCGGTACCCACGTGTCCACAAACTGTACATCGTTCCCCACTTCCTGAAACAGGACACCATACCTCAACCCCATGGCTCCGGCCCCAACAACAACAATTTTCATTCTGCTTTCGTCTCCTTTTTTTCTTTGAAATTTCTTGTTAATCACAACTTGTTTCTGAAGATGCAAAAAGCTCCACTCAGATCGTTCTGAGTGGAGCTCTTCCCGAGTCCCGCACAGACGCGAACAGGACTCAAGCAAACATTATCGGTTTTTCCGACTGCCGTTTGCCAGAGTCCTAGCTAATCAAAATAATGACTCGCTGTCCGCTTATCTGTGCTGAGATCATAATTAGTATCCTCTCGATAAGACAAAGATTGTGGTTAGTTGTTAAGTTTATATGATCTACTCTTTCGTGTCAATATAAAAATTAAGAATTCTGAAATATTCCACAAAAACGTAAAAAAAGTCCATACAGAAACAGCCGCACCTATGCAGGTACGACTGTTTCTAAGGTAACTTATTTAATAACCAGCTTATTTCGCGGCCGGTTCAGGCAGCTGAACTTCAGCTCTGCCAAGATCTTCGCCCTTGATCGCGGTATTGAAGTTGTCATAGCTTGTGGAAATCATGTTGGAAACCGCTTCGTCAGTCATAGCGGCAACGTGCGGTGTGATCAGTACCTTCGGATACAGTTCAATGAGTTCCTTGATCGTTGCGTCAGGGAATTCCTGGCCGTTCGAGAAATCTTTGCCGAAGAAGCGCGCTTCGTCAGTCAGCACATCGGCGCCGAATCCGCCAAGCTTGCCGCTCTTGATGGCTTTAGCAACAGCTGCTTCATCAACAATTTCACCACGTGCGGTGTTGACCAGAATAGCGCCGTCCTTCATCTTGCTGATGAAATCTTCGCCAACGAAGTTTTCGTTCTTGCCAGGGAAATAAGGGAGGTGCAGGCTGACGATATCCGATTCAGCAAGCAGTTCATCCAGTTCCTTGAATTCAACTAGTTTCTTGGCGAAGTCACTCTGGAAAATATCATAGCCAAGGAGTTTCGCGCCAAGGCCCTTATAAAGTTCAGCTTCAACGCAGCCGATGTGGCCTGTGCCGACAATACCGACTGTGCTCTTGCGGATTTCATGGCTGAACATGGTTTCAGTAACCTGGAAGTTCAATTGAGCTGTTCTGCCGGTTGTATAAACCGTAGAGCGTGACAGCGACGTTCCGAGTGAAACAGCCAGTTCTGCGATCGCATTCGGTGAATATGCAGGTACACGGGCAACCTTCTGGCCAAAGTCTGCGGCAGCCTGCAGATCAATGTGGTTGAATCCGGCAGTGCGTGTAAATACATATTTGATGCCGAAGTCACTGAATTTCTTCAGGTTGGCACGATCAGCCAGGCAGTTGACGAACAGCAGAACACCGTCGAAGCCCTTTGCCAAGTCGCCGTTGTCCGCAGTCAGCAGATCATTAACCAGTTTCACTTCGTAACCGTACTTGTTCAATTCGCCATACAAATGCTCTTCGTAAGGTTCAACACCATACGCAATGATTTTAAAAGCCATGCCTAAACATCCTCCTAAAAATTTTATTCTTGACCCGGCGTTTCTGAACACCGGGCTGTAACCCGATTCATCTGTGAAAACTATTTTCGTGATTGCTTTCACAAGATTGCTAAGACCTTGCCCTAAATTCCTGATTCCACAGACAAAAGACCCGTTGTGCCTATCTTTTCCCCTCAGGAGAAAAAATATCATGAAATCTTTTTACGTAAAAAATTATAACATTGTGATCCACCTGCTACAATCAGACAATGTGTTGAAAAAGTGATTTTTTTGTGAATACAGTGCCACTGCCGACAGCAAATCCACTTTTTTAATTATTCGCATACCTGTGAACATATTTAGGCATTCAAAAAAAACATTGTAATAACACTCACTTCGTTCACCAAGCTATTTGAACCCAATCGTCATCGAGTGCATACATTATAGAAATCCTCGAAATACAAATATCATCCAGTTTTTGATCAAAGATTAATTTTGGAAAGTCTTTCAATTACGTTACCTCAAGCTGAAAAAGTGACGATCCATTTATCGCCACTTCTCACGCCATCTTCTTAAAATATCATTTATCAAATGATTAAAATCTACACATCACCTGTTATGATTAATAGATTTAATTGTTAAGTTAATACTCGCTCAAAAGGGTCAAACCATTGGTTGATCCGTAACAGGAAGGATGCCCCTTGGGCAATAATCTAATTCCTATCACTGATTGCTTTAATTAATGGCTTTATTAAACTTGCCTGTTGTTTTTCGCTCCAAACAACGGAGGGGCAAAAACTACACTGAATTTAATAGCCTAGTTAATGAAAACAACACTTTCGATTTTCAGACAATCAACAAAGACGACTTCACATGGAATGGGTGGCGAAACGATCTCATTAACCTCTATAAGAGCGCAGCATGTCTCCTCACTAAACCCAAGAAACTTTCCTTCAATGATGTCTCCTGAATCTGTAACCACTCTGACCAATTTCCCCGGCCCTGCCTTCTTTAACAGAAGGCAGATACAACTCTGACAATGATTACGATGTTCCTTTTTAGAGCACTTGCAATCCTTTTTGCTATTTTGATGATGATCTTCTTTTTTAGAGCACTTACTCTCATCTTTATCATGATTTTCTTTTTTTGGAGCTCTGCAATCCTCTTTGTTATCGCGACTTTCCTTTTGGTCATCGAACTTTTTATCATCGCCCAACCTTTTCACCCCTTGCTATTTTCTCACTTGTACCATATGCTGTAGGCGAATCATTGGGTAGTGCTCAAGCCTAGTCCGGCTGAAAATAGTGGGGCAGCCTAATTTCCGCCTTCACTATAGCTTAATTAAAAAAATTAATATTGAGGGACTGTCTGATCGACATAGTGACTCAATGCCAAAGTATTGGCTACCCAATCACTATTCTTCTTTAGCAAAGAGTCTGAACTATTAGAAGTATGATGATACCTTGAGGGATATCTTAAATAAGCATAGTTCTTTCTAGATGCAGCATACATCCTGATCCCATTAAGAAAACAGTTTTTTTGAAACCAGCTGTCTTCCCCAATGTTCGTGTTAGGAAAAGGGAAAGTTTCAGCAATACTCTTTTTAGTCACTAATGTCGCTCCACTGAAAAAGTAGGTATTTTTATAGGCGGCCATGCCATGGTTCGGGATCCAGATGTTCTCATAGCCAGGATGATATAATCGAAGCTCGTTTGTGTTTTTAAAATAAATGAAAAAAGACCGTTTTCCAATGACTTCAGCACCTGTCTCGCTTAGTACATGCTGGGCTTCCTCTAAATAATATTTTCCATAATAATCATCATCATCAAATTTAGCGATCGTAGAATAACTTGCTCTTTTCACCCCCTGATTGAGACACTCACCGAGACTTATATGAGGTGGTAAGAGAAAGATATCAGCACGGACACCGCGAATGGCAAGCTTTTTTCTAATGCGTAAAAGGTCGATATCCCATGTGTTAAGGATCAGGATCAGTTCTTTTTCTACAAGTGTTTGCCTTGAGAAGTTTTCAATAATCGTGTCGATAAATTGCGGGCGATGAGTCGAAACGACAACGGAGATCACGGAGCACCACCCTTTGTTTGAGGATGCTTGATCAGACCCGCAAAAGAATCCGTTACAGCGATCAACTGACAGTGCTTCTGAAAAATTTGATTATCTGTATCCCAGGAATGCTGATGATGCTTTGAATCGTATCGAAGAAGAGCGTAATCATAAGGGTCGCTTGAGAACAGAGATAAGCCCTGCCTGAGACAATCCTTTTGAAATTGAAGATCTTCTCCTTTATTCAAAGGTGCAAAGGGCACCTTTTTTAAAACATCTTTTTTAAAAATAAGTGTTCCTCCCGCCAGCGCCCTTTTTAAATCCCTTTCTTTTTTTATATAGAAAGGGCTTTTACTTCTTCTGAATAAACTTAGTTTTTTCTCGCTTTTAAAATAAACAAATATCGAAGACTTGCCAATGACATCGACATTTTTTCCCTTTAATCGGCTGACCATATTGGTTAAATAGGCCGGTGAATAATAATCATCATCATCAAACTTGGCAATCACATTGTAGCGTGCTTGTTGCCCGCCAAAATTCAGGCATTCTCCCAATGTCTTTTCTTCGCCCAATTGAAAAATGTGGATATTGTTATAATTTGCCGTTTCTTCCTTCCATTGGCCCGCATTTAACTCTTTTTTATTTAAAAGAATGATTAATTCTTTTGGATTAAAATCCTGCCTCAAGAAATTCTTTAGAATATGATCGGACATTTCCTGTCGCATCGTACTCGTCATCACGGTTATCACAAAATCACTCCAATCGAGTTTAATGTCCAAACCGTTCATGTCCCCTCTTCATAATATGTTATCAACGTGAATCGAAAGATAAAAGAGGTGCAGAAATGGGAAAAAAAATTGTCGTAACCGGGGCGGCAGGCTTCTTAGGATCTCATTTGACAAAAGAACTGATCGATGAGGGGAACCTAGTCATCGGTATCGATAACTTGTTAACCGGAAAATCCAAAAATTTGATTGATAGGAACAGCGAAAAGTTTACTTTTATCGACATGGACATTTGTTCTTCTGAACTGCTCAGTCATCCCCATTTAAACGGAGTAGATGAAATCTATCATCTGGCGTCACCGGCTTCTCCTAAGAGCTATCAGGCATACCCGCTAAAAACCATTGAAGTGAACACACTAGGTACAAAAAACATGCTTGAATTAGCCAGGAAAAGCGATGCAAAAATAGTGTATACAAGTACAAGTGAGGCTTACGGTGATCCAAAGATTACCCCCCAGCCGGAAACGTATCGTGGAAATGTCAACACTTGGGGTCCAAGAGCCTGTTATGACGAATCCAAACGGCTTGGTGAAGTGTATTGTTACCTCTACCACGCTTTATATGATGTCAAAGTGAAGGTTGCACGCATTTTTAATACGTATTCGGCAGGTCTCGCAAATGATGATGGCCGTGTCATTTCAAATTTTGTGACGGAAGCTTTAACGGGTAAAGATATAACGGTATATGGTGACGGGACCCAAACCCGATCCTTTTGTTACGTCACCGATACCATTCACGGATTAAAACTGCTGATGGAAAAAGAAGATGCCACTGGAGAAATCATTAATATTGGCAATCCTGCTGAAATAACGATTCTTGATCTGGCAAAAAAAATAAAGCACGTGACACAATCCAGTAGCAGAATTGTTTTTCAACCGCTGCCAGTCGATGATCCCACGATTCGAAAACCGGATCTAGAGAAGGCTAAAAGACTTTTAAACTGGGAACCGACCGTTTCTCTGGACGAAGGACTTAAAGCGACAATAAAAGCTTATAAAGATAAGATTTGAAGCGAGAAGAGGTCATAGTATTGATTCCCAAAGTTGATCTTAATCTCCATCCTTCAAGTGATACCGTCATTTGTTCACTCGCAATCGGTGAGCATCAAAACTTGTTGAACTTAATGAAACCAACGGTCGACCTTTACGCAAACACACATGGATTTGATACCGTCTTTGTCACCTACCCATTGACGAACAGACCCGTTGCCTGGGATAAAGTCGTTTTAATACGCAAACTCTTGGATGACTACTCGTTGGTCATCTGGATGGATGCCGACACCATGATTGTAAATCCTCGTCAAAATATTAAAGACGACCTTGATTCAAACTATGATATGCATCTTTGCACACACAAGGGCGTAGAACCCTGTTGCCCGAATACAGGGGTGTGGGTCGTTAAAAAAACGGCTCGATCCATACAAATATTAGAAGATATATGGAATCAAACGGATTATATTCCCAATCATCCTTGGGAACAAGGTGCCCTCTTTAAGCTTTTAGGTTATCCCAATCCGCGTGACTTCTTTTACTATGTGGGACCGACTGAATATACGCATTGTATTAAAACTTTGGATATAAAATACAACAGCATGATGTCGTGGGGCGGATTTTTAGGTGCATCCAGTAATCCTGTTATTGTCCATCACTGCGGGGTTCCCCTTGAGGAAAGATTGACCAGCATGCAAGAGAGTTATAACCTGTTTTTACAAAACAAACAGTGACGGTTGCACTTTTTACGATAACTCGTCGGGTATCCAGACTTTAAACACTTGACTTCCGAATGATAAACCCTTGCTGACAAAATAACGAAAACTCCGATCAGCTTGAGAATTTGAAGCCAGAACAATCCCGTCGATTTTGTGAAATCGGTATAAGGAGTATGCCTTTTTAATAGCGCTCATTTTTTGTTCAAGAAACAGCATCTCGGAATAACGGTTTCTGGATGCTATTTTTTCTTTATAAAAGGCAATCTCTTTTTGTGAACCGAGTAAAAGCAGTTTGGGTATTCTGTTTAAATGGCCGAACTTTACCTTTACTATAGATTTAAACGTGCTCAGGAGAACTTCGCATGTTGTCTCTATTCGATTCGTGTGTGCAAGAGAATGGGTCCGAACTCTGTATTGGTATAAAATTTCCGGTACTCTTCCAATCTCTCCCTCTTCAAACATTCTCGACCAAAGATCGTAATCATAGGCAATTTTAAAGTTGGGATCGTATCCTCCAATATTTTGAAAGGCACTTTTTGAGAAAAAGCCCGTACCATGACAAATGGGCGTACTGTAAAACTGTTCATCCCTGAACCGTTCCGGATCTTTAGCGTTGAAAAAAAAGCTTTCCATCTTCAGAAAATCCGGATCGATACTTTCTTCTCCAGATATACACTGAATGAGGGCACCGACAGCCGCAAACTCCGGATGGGACTTTATATAGTCTAATTGTCTTTGCAAGCGGTGTTCAATACTTACATCATCGGCATCTTGAAGAGCAATCCATTCGCCTCTGGCTTCGTGAATGCCTGTATTTAAGGCATTGGCAGCACCATTGTTCATCTCCGAATGAATGACCTTTACTCTAGGGTCGGTTAAACGGTCTAATATTTCTCTTGTCCGATCATTGGAGCCGTCATTCACAATAATATATTCAAAATCATTTAATGTTTGATTCAGTATGCTATGAACAGCTTCTTCAAGATGTGCTTCACCATTATACACAGCTGTTACCACAGACAACTCCATAGATAAACTCCCCCCAACCGTTTGGTTCATACTATGCTCAATGAGAAATTGTGGAATCATCTATACATAAAAAAATAAAGTGAATAAACTATATCGACCGGACATGAAAAACCTAAGGGGGATCGCTATGAAAAAAGTGTTTTGTGTCGGCATGTTAAAGAATGAGGCCGACATTATTGAGTCTTACATTAGATACCATCTGAACATTTTTGACGGCATGGTTCTTTTAGATAATGGAAGTACGGATCGATCTTTGGAAATTATCTACAGCTTGCAGGGAGAGGGTCTACCCGTCCATTTAAAACATGATGTCAGTCTGGAATATATCCAGGGAGACAAAACAACCGATTTAATCAGATATACCTTTGATCAGTTTGGTCCCGATTTAATCTTCCCTTTAGACGTCGATGAATTTTTAATATCGCCGAATTATTCTGGAAATCCTCGAAAACTGGTAAACAATTTATCAACGAGCAAAATTTATTACCTTGAAAGAGAATATACTTACTTCCCAATTAATCTTAATGAAGACGATTTGTTTATCCCGAACAGACTGACTTTCGCGAGTCCTATCAAAGATTATTGGCCGAAAGTCATCGTTTCGAAAGAAATAATGGATACTTATTCCCCCTCAATATCTGGAGGCAACCATGATCTACTATTTGATAAAAAAAATATACAAACTCAGATCTTGCAGAACCTGAAGTTAAGACATTTTCCTTATCGATCTATAGAACAATTAAAATCCAAAATAACTGTAGGATGGATTAACACGCTTGCTTCTTACAACTATAGCGAAGGCTTTAATTATCATTGGCATACCCTCTTTGATGAACTTAAAAAAAATAACTTTGATCTAAACGTTGAAGCGATATCGGATCATCAGGAAAGACATGTTCCAATGAACGTTTCCTTCTGCCATTCATTGGATTTAAAGTACACCACAGATCACGAAGTCAATGCTATTGTCAACCTACTAAACTATTGCGAGTCCTTAGCCGACAACTATAGGCAACTGGACAAACAGCGACGCGAGGGATCATAAATGGACGATGTCTCAATAATTACACTTTGCAATGACAACTATGCCGTTCATTTAGCTACGATGCTCCTTTCTTTATTTGAAAATAAAGCGCCGGAAACGCGCTATCAAATTTATATTATCGATGGAGACTTGTCGGAGGACCATAAATTCAAGTTACAGAGGCTCCTTAAAACCTTCAACTCCTCTCTTACTTTCCTGAATGTCGATCAGAGGCTATTCAAATACTGCAAAGGCTGGGGACATGTGAGCCGGGAAGCATTTTACCGGATCTCGATTCCGGATCTCTTAGACAAGAAGATCAAAAAAGCATTGTACCTGGACAGTGATCTGATCATTAAAGATGATCTCCTTGAATTATGGAACAATAAACAATTAGATCACTATTTTTTGGGTGCTGTAGAGGACCCGGTTGATATTGCCGGAATCCAAATACCCAAACAGTATAAATATTTTAATTCAGGCGTTATGTTAATGAATCTTGACAAGTGGCGGAAAAACAATATTTCGAAAAAGGTTTTTCAATTTATCAGGAAATATTCTTCAAAAATTATGTGGTGGGATCAGGATGCGCTTAACGCCATATTGTATGACAAATGGTTTCAACTCGATTACAAATGGAACTATCAGGTATTCAGAATGGGACATTTACAGATTCAGCCAAAAATTATTCATTTCAACACGGATATCAAACCGTGGAACGGCGAGCCCTATCTTAAAGAAGAATATGACTACTATAGAGAGCGACTAAACTGGTAAATGAAAGGGAACAAAGATACTGACTGAAGAAAACGATAATGAACAGGGGTGTCACTTTGAATTCATTACTGCCGCCTATCGGAGTCATTCATTCTATAAAAGAATGGGCCACTGCAAAGGATGGAGCCTTATCAACGGGAGTAGCTATTAAAGAAATCTACCCTGAAACGCCTATTTTAAGCAAGACGAGACATCGTCCCCCCTGGCCTTCTTCATGGTTTCCCAATCAATTAAAATCACAGGGGGGGTATGTCGCGGTTCTCCCGCACGGACGTGTATGGGGATTAAACGGAGCCATCATTACCCCTGATAATCAACTCCTATGGGACGCATCCTTTGAGGGGGTTGATATTACACCCGAGAACCATTCTATTTTTAAAGAGAAGACGTTGCCTGCCGTTTCTTTTGTCAAAAATGCGGCAGACCTGACACATGTTTTTAGCAGGAATTATTATCATTGGATGTATG
This sequence comes from Sporolactobacillus shoreae, assembly GCF_004684935.1. GTDB lineage: Bacteria > Bacillota > Bacilli > Bacillales > Sporolactobacillaceae > Sporolactobacillus > Sporolactobacillus shoreae. The sequence goes on along the minus strand of NZ_SRJD01000006.1, from coordinate 141,126 downwards.
AGGTGCTTCCCCGGATTCATCTCATTCAGCAAAGCGGTCTGGCGGTTAATCAGTATATCGTGAACACTGAGCCTGAGCAGCCTTACCAAACCGAAACCTTGAATCAAATAGGGCTGAATCATGGACAATTATTAAGGACTCACGTCGGTTTCCATGTTCAGGCTGATCATTTAATCATTTCGACACAACCAACATTTCCTACAAAATGGGGACATGATTTTCTCCGCAAAACGTTTTTAAAAGGGGCTGCGTTCCATGCCTCTGATAAAAAGCGAATTTACATCAGTAGAAAATGGTCGCGAAAAATCACGAATGAAGATCAGGTCATGGACATACTAAGAAAATATGATTTTGTAAAAGTGGAATTGGAATCGTTATCGGTGGCCGAGCAGGTTCAACTTTTTTCCTCTGCAGAGGCCATAGTGGGTGTACATGGGGCAGCATTAACCAATTTGACTTTCTGCAGCCCTGGAACAAAGATTCTGGAGATTTTCCTTCCAAATTATGTTATCGCTCATTTTTATGGAATCAGTGCATTGGGGAACTTAAAGTATTATTACTTTATTGGTGAAAAAGGAGAACAAATACAGAGTAGATGGCCGGGAGCGGATGATGTCACCCTAAACATTCCCAAGTTTGCAGCCTGCTTAAAAAGAATGCGTCTGTAACGGAACAGCATAAACCCTAGAACAGGCGAAAGAGCGTGCCTGGCACGCTGTCCCAATAGTGGACAAGCCTGCAACAAATGGCACGCTTCGATTAGCTGACAAAGTGACGATACTTAGTTTTTTCTTCTATACTTATCCCTCCTCGTTCTTATTTTAAAGATACGATAGCAGGCTGCCATTCCGCTGATCCTCTTTTCATGTGGAAGACCGCCATAATGCATAATCATTGGATCTTCACTTATATCACCATCTATTGGTCTGCTGTTCCATTTAAGATCTAAAGAACCAATAAGGTTACTGTATTGATTGGGATGATAAGCAATGATGTGATGATAGGAATTTTCATATCCGAGTACACTAAAAAAAGCTTGCTGCTCCCACCATGGATGATTGATGGCATCTGTTTCATTCCATATTTTGTTCAATAAATCAAAGGTCTTCTCATCCTTTTTCGCAACAATGAGTCCGGCATTAGGCCAGATTGGCGACCTTCCGTAATGCGTGACCATAAACATGACATGATCTTCATCTAATTCTGTTCGTATATCTAAACGAGTATCTAAAAATATGGCATCTGAATCGATCCACATGACCCTATCGTAATTCTTTAATAAGTTATATAGAATGATAATTTTATCCCATGACGCAGGCCTGCTTGAATCGAAGCGTTCCTTAAAGAAAATCGTATCCATGTTATACTTTTTTGCATAGGCTTCAACCGTGGGTCTCATGATTCTCAATTCTGTTTCGTGCACTTTTCCGGTGGCACTACTGCAGATTATCATTTGATTCTTTGGATACACTTTCAGATTGACTTCAGGTATCAAAAGTTCTGAGTGACTGATCGCTGCTCACTCCTTATCAATTCTTCCTATTAGACTATTCATCAAAAAAGGCTTTGTTAAAGAACCATGTTAATCGAAACAATAAATAAAAATGGGGGTCAGCCCCCCATTGTGTACTCTAAATCATTCATATTAATTTCATTGATAACCATGTGGATGTTTGATGTGCCATTGCCAGGCTGAACGAACACTATCCGTTAAGGTATAAACCGGAAACCATCCTAATTCATTCTTTATTTTCGAGGATGACGCGACTAAGACAGGCGGATCTCCTGGCCTTCTGGGCGCATATCGAACCTTTGCTTTTTTATTTGTTATCCGCTCGCATTCACCGATAACCTCTTTTACAGAATAGCCTTTTCCATTGCCTAGATTATACTGAAACCCTATTTTAGGTTGCGATAAAAGGTGCTTTAAAGCGAGAATGTGCGCATTCGTTAAATCCTGAACGTGGATATAATCTCTGATACAGGTGCCATCAGGAGTATCATAATCGTTGCCGAAAACTTCGATATTTTCGACAGCTCCCTGCAAGTGCTTCAGGATATTCGGAATTAAATGTGTTTCCGGATCATGATCTTCTCCGATTTCACCGGAGGGATAAGCGCCTGCCGCATTAAAATATCTGAGCGAAATATAGCTTAACTCATCGCTTTTCAAGGTATCACTTAAAATCGTCTCGATCATAAGCTTAGATCTTCCATATGGGTTAATCGGTTTTTTCGGAATTTGCTCTGTTATGATATCCTGTTCAGGATTCCCATAGATGGCACAAGTTGACGAAAAAATAAGCTTTTTAACGTTATTCTCTACCATGCTTTGGATCAGTCGCGTTGTTTTTCCCACATTGTTATCGTAATACTTTAACGGATTCTGGACGGATTCGCCGACCAGACAGTTGGCCGCAAAATGCATCACCGCTTTGATGTCATATTGATTAAATAAGTCATCCAGTGTCTGACGATCACCAATATCCCCTAATTTAAAAACAGCTCTCCGGTCAATGGCCGACTGATGTCCCGTTGATAAATTATCCAACACGATGACTTCATAGCCCTGGTTGATTAATTCTCTTGTAACATGGCTCCCTATATAACCTGCTCCGCCTGTTACCAGAATCATGGATCGTTCCCCCAATCCTTTTCAATCGTTACATCGGGTCTCACGTTTTATAAACAGTTAACTTTTTCCGAGTGCATAATAACCATAGCCTGCATGCTTTACTTCATTTGCATTCAGCATGTTTTTACCGTCAACGATAAAGGGGAACCGTACGCTTTTTCTGACGGACATCCAGTCAATGTTTTTATACTGCTCCCAATCCGTGCATAAGATAATAGCGTCGGTATCCGAAACACATTCTTCAACTGTGGAGACTTGTTTAAAAGATGGGCTTGATCCCATTTTTACAGTCGGATCATGAGCTTTTATTTTAGCTCCCGCCTGAACAAGATGATCAATGATTTTAAAACTTGGCGATTCCCGTATATCATCGGTGTTGGATTTAAAGGCCAATCCGAGAACGGCAATTACTTTATTTTCCAAGCTGCCGAGAGCAGCCTGAAGTTTTTCAACAAAATATTTTGGCTGTGTCTGGTTGACCTTCACAGCTGCTTCTAAGATGGATAACGTTTGATGGTTTGTTTCAGCGGTTTTAAGCAAGGCACTGACATCTTTTGGAAAGCAGGATCCGCCATAACCAACACCCGCTTTTAGAAAAGCCTCGCCAATTCGATGATCCAGACCGATTCCCTTTGACAGATCATCAATCTTAATTCCTAAGAGATCGCATAATCGTGCGAGTTCATTAATATAAGATATTTTTAAAGCCAGGAAGGAATTGGCGGCATACTTGATCATCTCAGCTGTTTTCGGTGTTGTCTCAACGAACGGACATGCGAAGTCCTTATAGAGTTCCCGCATTGAATGCAGAGCTTTCTCACTTGAGTATCCTATGACAATACGATCAGGATTCAAGGCATCTTGGAGTGCCGATCCTTCACGAAGAAATTCTGGATTGGAAACCACATCAAACGGAATGGCATTCTTCCGATGTTCCAAGATCCATCGGGCAACCTTATCGGCTGTGCCTACAGGAACGGTACTTTTATCCACAATCACTTTATAGGTATTCAGATTTTCTCCAATTCGTTCAGCCACTTTTTGAACATATCTAAGATCAGCACTGCCATCTTTATCCTGCGGCGTGCCTACACAAATAAAAATGACATCGTTTTCTTCAATGGCTTTCGATTCATCTTGAGTAAAAGAAAGATTTCCTTCTCTTAAATGCTTTTTTAATAATTCACCTAAACCAGGTTCAAAAAAGTGAAGCTCTCCGGATTGCAATTTCTTTATTTTCTCTTCATCAACATCAAGGCCTGTTACCTGATGACCTTTTTCACAAAAAACAAGCGCTGTAGTTGTTCCAACATAACCTGTTCCAACAATTAAAATTTTTATGGCAAACCACCTCCAAAATGTTTCCCTTACCCTGGAGCCGAACTACATAACAAATTTATAAGCGACACATACTCTGGCATCTTTGAAATATCAAACCGCTGCCCGGAAATTTCGATACCATAACCAGGTCCATCGCTTAACATCTCTTTGATTGCATCTGTTAATTGAATTTCTGACCCAACTCCGGGCTTCTGTCGATCTAAATAGTTAAATATAGCAGGTTCAAGAACGTATCTTCCTACAACTGCCAGATTCGATGGAAAAGAATGCTGTGCTTTTTCAATAATGTTTTTTAGTTTAAAAGTCCTGTCGTCCAGCTTCTGAGGATCAACCACTCCATAACTTTTAAGTTCGGATGGATCCACACGCTTTAATCCAAGCACATTTCCTTTTAGGGTACTGTGCTTTTCAATTAATTGACGTAATGCTGTTTTATCCTTTGAAACCACAATTTCATCAGGAAGCAAAACGGCAAAAGGTTCCTGACCAACAAAAAACTTGCCTAATCGAACAGCGTCTCCCAATCCTGCAGGATAGGGCTGACGGATGTATTGAATATGGACTTTGGGCTGATCCAGCTTCTTCAATAAATCTGTTTTATTTTTCTTTTCTAAATAGGCTTCAAGCTCCAGAGATCTATCAAAATAGTCCAAAATCATATCCTTATTTTTAGATACGACAATTAAAATCTGTTCAATTCCTGAATCAATCGCTTCCTGGACGATATACTCAATAGCGGGTCGACCGCAAATGGGCAGCATTTCTTTTGGAAGAACTTTTGTAATCGGCAGGCCTCTAGTTCCATACCCTGCTGCAGGAATAATCGCTTTTCTGACCAAGTTTAAGCCCCCTTTCTCTGTTAACAATGTATTCATAAGTGGACTAAGAGTAAGTTGTCCAATAGAATAAGGGCATTTATAGATATCTTTAAAGATGATTTTTGATTAAGAAATGAATAGGCAGCATTTGAAACATAGATGTGCTTCATCAAAGACCTACATAATGGTTGAAGACTGAGTGAAAATACAGAATAATCTAATGCATCATAAGGCGATTCATCTGTTTATCTAAAACCCTATTAAATGGTCCAATCTAAGCGAATCAGCCACGCATACTGTATTCATAACTGATAAAATTCGAAAGGTGAAGGTAGCGTTGGATACAGTTATGCATTTAAACTTAAGGGTTGATAGGGCCCAATACATTGAACAGATCCGCCAGGTCCCTGGTTACGAATACATTCATATGGTCCGACAGGCTAAGTACATGACGGATCTCTCACTTTTTAACAAAAAGGTATATTACCTAAATGAAATTTTCTCTCCCGCAGAATATGTAAAAAACAATCATATTACTCTATTACATGCACACCATGCTCAATTAGGAATTTTATTACTTCCTTTTAAAGAAGAAATGAACCTTCCGCTCGTGACGAGCATTCGAGGGCGTGATGCAACACTTGCCGACCAGCCGATTGGCTATTTGGAGCACATCAAGATGCTATTTGACCAAGGTGAGCTGTTTTTCCCGGTCTGTCAATTTCTTGCGGAGAAAATTACGGACTTAGGCTGTCCATCAGACAAAATAAGGGTATTGTATGGCGGAGTCGATCTTAACCAATTCGTCTATCGATCTCCCAATCAGAGAGATTCTCAAAACATAATATCTTTTGGAAGGCTCGTTGAAAAAAAAGGACATCTGATATTAATCCGGGCTTTTCATAAAATAAGGCATCAATTCCCTAATGCCACTCTGACCATTATCGGAAGTGGGCCGCTTGAAAATTCCATCAACTCTTTGGCAACCGAGCTTAACCTCGGTCATTCTTTCCGCTTTCTCAAACAAATTCCAAAAGATCAAGTGCAAGAAGAACTGACTCATGCAGATTTATTTTGTGCTCCTAGCATGGAAGCCTCTAACGGCGATGTAGAGGGAATCCCAAATACAATAAAAGAAGCCATGGCAACAGGGGTGCCAGTGATTTCGACCTTTCATGCGGGTATCCCCGAGCTGATCACTCATGATAAAGAGGGTATTTTAGTCCAGGAGAATAACGTGGACGAACTTGCAGATGCTATTGAATTTATGTTGAATAACAGACAGAAATGGGAAACCTATACTCTTGCAGCCCGTCAAAAAATCGAACAGAATTTCGACCTTAACAAGCAGCTTTTGCAGCAGGCTAAATATTATGATGAAGTGTTAGGAGACTGATTATGGAGGATTTTAAATCGATCATTGTGACAAAAGGCGAACGATCCTTAGAGATTCATAACCCCACAATCTATCCGCTGATTGGGTACGGTACTCAGGGCGCTGTTTTTAAGCTTTCAGAGGATCAATGTGTCAAAGTTTATGCAGAAGAGGAGCAAGCTAAAATGGAGGCATTTGCTTTGGAATCCGGTCAGCATCTCCCCTTCTTTCCTAAATTCTATGAGTCGGGTTCAAATTATGTCGTGATGGAATATTTTAACGCGCCCACTTTAAAAGAATACCTCATAAACTCCACGTATATCCCTGAATCTATTGTCAAAAAGCTTCTCAATATACTAAACGAATTAAAACGTGCAAACTTTACTATGATTGATGCACCGCTTCGCCATATATTCGTCCTGAAGAATGGGGAGATGAAAGTTATAGACCATGTCAACTCCTTCAAAAGACAACATCCCGTACCACTTAAATTGTTAAGAGATTTAAAAATGATCCTCTTAAAAGATTCATTTTTATCGCAAGTTAAAAAACTGGATCCCGTTACTTTTAACGAATGGGACACTTATATGCATGACAAAATAGACTTTGATCAAGTCATGGTGACCTCCGGGGGAAAAGGGAATCGTGTAAAGGTAGATAGTACAATAATGCAAATGTTTATGGGAAAAGGGCACCAAGGCGCCGTTTTCAGAATATCTGAAGATCAATGTATTAAATTTTACGGAAAAACAAGATACGCCCAGCTAGAACAAGAAGTCCTCTTATCAAACCAATCCCTATCCTTCATACCAAGGGTTTATAAAACAGCGACAAATTATACGATTATGGAATATCTGATCGGACCTGATTTAAACAGCTATCTTAAAAAACAGCAAAGCCTCTCTGAAGACATTACGAGACAGCTGCTGGATATACTAAAAAAGATGAAACAGTCCGGTTTCAAGCAAATTGACGCCCCGTTGCGCCATGTCTTTATAACAAAAGACGGTTTTAAAATGATCGATCATGTTTACTCATACTCGCATGATCAAGCCCAACCTCTTGAACTATTTGAGAATCTTCGGGAAAGAAACTTCCTGGACTCCTTTCTGGAACAAGTCAAGGTGATGGATCCGGAAACTTATAAAGAATGGAAAGAATCACCCTCATCTCATCCACAAATCGATATGTCTCACAACGTGATATTCATTGTAAATATATGGTGAAGTACGAATGCGGCAAGCTGTTTGACATAAGAAGCTGTCAAACAGCCTAATTTATGTAGGGCTTTAACAATCAACTAATTAAACTCATTTTCATGCATAAAGCCAAAGTAACGTACATAATATTGTGATTGGATTTTTATTAATGCAGTCTGTTTCTTTTCACGCATTTTCTGCTGGTCACAATATGTTTAAATTCAATGTTGTTTTTGCCCTTCGTTGATTGGGGCGAAAGGTGCGAGACTCCTGCGGGATCAGCGAACCTTCTGGCCTAGCAAGGGTACCAAGCGAGGAAGCTCACGGATCGCCCGCGGAAAACGAGCGCCTGGGGCGAAAAACAACAGACAGGTTTAACAAAGCCAAATTATAAAATGCTTTTATGAATCATTGATGCAGCTTGTATTCTGATGTGTAAATAGAGGAGATCCTTCTTTGCCTGTTTAACTTGATGATAACATCCAGTTAAGAAAATATGGAAAAAGGCAAGTAAAGAATAAGGGGTGTTTACCATAAAAATTCTTTATCTGATCCATCAATTCTACCCGGAAACATATACAGGTACTGAAAATTTCTTGCTCAATCTTTCCAGGCAAGTAAAGACTGATGGACACGACGTAAAAGTGATTACTCATAGTTTCCAACCCGACTCATATTTCGAACATACCTATGAAAACATCCTATACAAAGAATTTCTCTATAAAGATATCCCTATTATTGCCTATAAACACTTGAATGACCCCGGTCCCCAAACGCTTTATCAATCACTTGAAGACTCTGAATTAACCAGGTTTGCTGACATGATCTTTCAAAAAGAGCAGCCGGATATTGTTCATGTTGCGCATCCCATTCGAATGGGTGAGTTCATTAATGTATCAATAAAAAGGGGCATCCCCTATTTTATAACCCTTACCGATTATTTCATGATGTGCCCTAAAGGTATATTAATGACAAGTGCTGGCTCACCTTGTTCTGGTGCGAAACAAGGTGATGCTTGCAGAACGCTGTGCCCGGAGATCAATAATGAATTTGTCAAATACCGTTACAACCAATCTAAAAATATATTGTTGTCTGCAAAAAAGGTCATTGCCCCATCCTTCTTTTTGGCAAGAATGTTTCAGAAGGAATTTCCTGAAATAGATATTAACGTGATTCATTACGGAATCAATAAAGAAAATTTCATACAGAAAAAGGCCTTTTATACTAAAAACCAAAAGCTGACATTCTGCTATGCGGGAAGCCATTATTATCACAAAGGACTCCATGTTTTAATCAAAGCATTTTTAAATTCCAAGGTAAAAAAAGCTAAGTTGAAAATCTATGGATCCGGAAATGATGAATCCTATAATCATCAGATTAGAGAATCTGCCTCTAAAAATGGGAATATTGAGTTTTGTGGTGTTTACGACGAATTGGATATTGGGAAAATTTTCGGTGAGGTTGATGTCCTTATTGTTCCTTCAATTTGGCATGAAAATTGTCCATTTGTGGTTTACGAAGCATTAGCTTGCGGATTACCCGTCATTGCTTCGGATGTCGGGGGCATAACAGAAATCATTGATCATGGACGGAATGGGTTTATCTTTCCAAGAAGTCATTCAGAAAAGCTAACCAAAATATTAAGCAAGATAATAAAGGAACCCGAACTTTTAAATGGAATAAAGGAAAATATAAACAAAGAAAAGGTAAGAACAGTTACAGAAGAAGCCCATGAATATTTAGTTTTCTATCATTCAGTCTATGAATGAGTAAAAAAATTTTTATACAGGTTACCAACTGAGAAAACTCTCACATTCATGGCCGAGATAAATCAGTGGCACGGACAATCTAATCCATCGACAAAAGCGATCATATGTTCTATAATCTAATTGTTAAGGCGAAAACCAAGTCTCAACAAAATCGACAACGATAACCAAGTTGTTAAAAAAACTCGCATGGGCTTGGGATGAGCCTTGGTAAAAAGTGGTGCCCTCTACTTGGATTTTTCAGGCACGTGTGCCACGTTCCCAGAAGCTCGGCACTTTAGTGCCGATGTGGTTCACTTTACAGTAAAAACATGCAATAGAACGAACACAAAAAGAAAAGGTTATCTTTTCGCCGGATGACTGGCGAATGAGACAGCCTTTTTTCTTTCCTGCAGTTTCTGAATGTCCGTGACCCATATGCATAATGGTAGGGTGACTAAATGGCTGGACCCGTGCAAACGAACTTTTGCCTAATCGCATACTTTATGAGTAAGCGATACAAAATCGAAAGGTGAAGGTTCATTTGGCTACAGTGATGCATTTGAATTTAAGGGTTGATCAGACTCAATATATCCCCCAGATCCGTCAAGTACCCGGATATGACTACGTGCATTTGGTCCGAAAGCCTGAATATATGACGGATATCACCCTACTTAATGATAAGGTTTATTACCTCAGCGAAATTTTTTCACCAGAGGATTATGTTAAAAAAAAGCATATCTCCCTGATGCATGCGCACCATGGGCAATTGGGCTTATTGCTCCTTCCGATTAAAGATAAGACGAAAATTCCGCTGGTTACAAGCATTCGGGGAAGGGATGCAACACTTGCCAACCAGCCCGTCGGCTATTCAGACAACATAAAGATGCTTTTTGATCGGGGTGAGCGTTTTTTCCCTGTCTGCCATTATTTAGCGGAAAAAGTAGCGGAGTGGGGCTGCCCGCTGGAGAAAATCAGAGTATTGTATGGCGGCGTCGACCTGAATCAATTTGTCTACCGGATACCCCTTCAAGGGGACTCTCAAAACATTTTATCCGCCGGAAGACTCGTAGAAAAAAAGGGCCATTCAATCTTAATCCAGGCTTTTCATAAAATACTGGATAAATTTCCAAAGGCCTCCCTGACCATAATTGGGAGCGGTATGCTTGAAGAACCGATCAGAGCCTTGGCCGCCCAGCTTGAGCTTGGTGATTCCTTCCGGCTTCTGGAACAGGTCCCAAAAGACCGATTACAACAGGAAATGGCCCGTGCGGACTTATTCTGCGCCCCCAGTATGGAAGCATCCAACGGAGATGTGGAAGGCATTCCGAATACCATCAAAGAAGCCATGGCAACTGGCCTGCCCGTGATCTCAACTTTTCATGCCGGAATTCCTGAACTGATCACTCACAATAAAGAAGGTGTTTTGGTCAAAGAAAATAATGTAGATGAGCTTGCAGACGCGCTCGAATTTATGCTCAGCAACAGAAATAAATGGAAAACATATGCGACAGCCGCACGTTTGAAAATCGAGCAGAAATTTAATCTTCAGAAACAGCTTCAGAAACAGGCTGAGTATTATGACGAACTGCTGGGAGGATGATTATGGAAGACTTTAAACGAATCATTGTAACCGATGGTGGGAAATCGCTCGTGGTTCATAATCCCACATCTTATCCACTGATCGGCTGCGGTTCTCAGGGCGCGGTATTTAAACTATCCGAGGATCAATGTGTCAAAATATATCTTGATGAGGAACATGCGAAGACGGAAGCCGCCGCACTCGAAGCTGGCAGGGATCTGCCCTTCATTCCGAGGATCTATGAACATGGTCCCTGCTATGTCGTCATGGACTATATCAATGCACCGAATTTAAAAGAATATCTCAAGGGCTGTACGTTTCTGCCCGAATTCATCGTCAAAAAGCTCCTCTCTTTGCTCAAGGGATTAAAAGCAGCTCATTTTACGATGATTGACGCTCCACTTCGCCATATTTTTGTCCTGGAAAACGAAGTGCTCAAAGTTGTGGATCATGTCAACTCTTTTCAAAAAAAGCATCCGGTGCCCTTAAAATTACTGCGGGATTTACAAATAATCCTGTTAAAAGACTCATTTTTAATGCAGGTCAAAAGACTGGAACCTGAAACCTATAGGGAGTGGGAGAATTATTTTAACAGTAAACCAGATTTCAGTCAGATTGACGCAGACCCTGATCAAGACGAAAAAATCATAAATGTAGATCGCTCGATTGTACGGCCATTTATCGGGGAGGGATCCCAAGGAACAGTGTATCGGCTGTCCGAAGACCGATGCGTTAAAGTATACGGTAAAGTGAACCATGCCGTTCAGGAAAAAGAAGTGCTTCTATCCTGTCAGGATTTATCTTTTATACCGAAAGTCTTCAGTGCCCATTCCAATTACGTGATCATGGAATATCTGGCTGGCCCGGATTTAAACACGTATCTGAAAATGCAGTCCCGCCTTTCGGAGGATATCACAAAGAGGCTGCTTGGCATCCTGACCGCAATGAAAAAAGCCGGCTTCAGACAGATAGACGCCCCGCTGCGCCACATCATCATCACCAAAGACGGTTTCAAATTAGTCGACTATGTCTATTCTTTTTCACGGGATCAAGACAAACCTCTTGAATTGTTTGTCAATCTCAAAGAGCGGGGTCTGCTTCATTCATTTCTGGAGCAAGTCAAAGCGCTGGATCCTGAAACTTATAAAGAATGGACAGAATCACCCATTACGCTTGCGCCGCAAAATAAGTGACCTGTCCAAAAGATTGCTATAGAGCTGAAAAAACAAAAATGAATCCGGTGGTTTTTCTTCCAGGTATCAGTTCTTAACATCCTGATACTGATTGCTGATAATATCCAATTTGGTAATTCGACCGGAGTCCTTGTAATATCGGAAAAAACCAATCGATGGGGCGGTGTCCGGATCCGCGGCGCTGTCGCTCGAGTGATTTTCACGCAATTCAATCGAATAGTAAGTGCCCTTGTCCGTAGTGTCAACGTAGACTTGATTCAGCGTGTATCCGGCCGCTTTAGCGACAGCGGCCTCGGCCTGCTGCTGAGCCGCCGGTTCCGACGTTCCACTTGATGACGGCTGTGATGAAGCCCCGTTCGAGGAATCCGAGGAACTGTCTGATGTCCCGGACGCACCGGAGACAGCCGATGAGCTGCCCGTCTGAGTGTCGGAGGAAGATGCCGTGCTGTTTTCTCCCGCTGAGGCTGAGTTCTGGCCGGAAGCTGTTTGCATTTGCTTCGCCCCTTCAGCAAATGCTTTCAGTTCCCTGGCTCTTTTAATCAGAACACCTGAGCCGCCCTTTTGTAGGAGAACTGCATTTGCCGCTTTAACTGCGGCATCCGGATTCCCGTTTTTCAGGCTGCTGGCGGCATCCCTGACATGAGAAACCTGAGCCAGCAGGGCTTCCGCTGTACGATCTCCTTTTTTGATGCTCAACGCTTCGTTAAAATATTTAACAGCGGCATCATAGTTTTCGGACTGGATCGCTGCCCTTCCCTGTTTCATGTCTTTCTCAAAAGCCTGATCCGACTGATTCCCGCAGGCTCCGAGAACCAGAACCAAGACGGCGAGTGCTGCAATGATTTTTTTCATACTGAACCTCCGATCTGCTTTATTATTGGCTTTGTTAAACTTTTCTGTTGTTTTTCGCTCCAGACGCTCGCTTTCCGCGGGCGATCCGTGAGCCTCCTCGCTCGTTGCCCTCGCTGTGGGGTCTCACTTGGCTCGCTGATCCCGCAGGAGTCTCGCGCCTTCCGCTCCAATCAACGGAGGGGTAAAAACAACATTGAATTTAAACATAGCCTTATTATTAAACTTTTCGTCTATCTTAACATTTCCCGGGTTTCATTGGAGCAGACTCCAAAAAAATTCCGGTTTTATCAAAACTTACGATTCCGCATGAGGTGCTTTCGGGATTAATTTCCTCCACTTGAGCGCCTTTAAATAAAGGGACATATACTTTTCCGACCGGATCTGATGCAGAGATGTAAATTCAAAGAGATCGTCCCATCTCGCTTCTTCAAAGGCGATCACAGAATCAAGCGTCTGGCGAATGGCGTTGGGTGCACCCAGCAGCGCATTTTTCACTTCATCATCAAGCGGAAGCTCGTCGATTATATGCTCCATTGAATCATCCAAAATATGATCGATTGAAGAAAAAATTCCCGCAATGAAATAGTCGGATTCCTTGTCATCCTGTCCGGTTTCCTTACAGAGAAGAGCCATCATCTTCCCGCGGATCATGGATTCTTTGACCAGCTCGCTGTTCTCTATATTACGCACTCCGTTCAGCAGAAAGAGATGCATCCACTGAATCAGATGCATGGTACCGATACGCACCAGTGCCTGCTGAATGGACCGAACCGGATATTGGGTGCCATAGTTGACTGTATTCGCCAGCCTCAGAATCTTATAGGAAAGACCCAGATCCTGTTCAATGACTTTCGCAATACCAGGGAAATCCGGCTCTTCCCGGCCAAGCGCCTTAATGATACGGATCAGGCTGCCATTAAGCGTTCCGATATCCTTCGCATTGATCAGAGAGGGCTTGCTGAAAAAATAGCCCTGAAAAAGCTGGTATCCCATTTTTTTTGCGAGCTGGAATTCTTTCTCCGTCTCTATTTTTTCAGCAAGAAAAATCGTTTTCCCTTGTCGGCTGCGAATGAACTTCAGCTGATCCACAAGCCGAATTTTTGAAAATTCTATTTTAATGATGTCAGCGAGTTCGATCAGGGCGCGGACCTCTCTGCTGTTGTTTATATTAAAATCATCCAGAGCGAGGGTATAGCCATCCTTTTTCAGTTGTCTACAGGCCATGATCACCGCGTCCGTGGCCTGAACACGCTCCAGGATTTCAATGACAATCTTCTGCCTGGGCAGCAGACGAGGCAGCCCGGCAGTCAGGAAGTCCCCAGGAAAATTGATGAATCCGCGTTTTCTGTCAATCAATTCATTAAAGTGACCCACAAGCACCGAATTGGCAAGCAATGTCGCTGTGGCCGTCTGGTCATCCTTACCCTCAAAAAAGTTATTTTTACTCTCACGGTACAATAATTCGTATCCGTAAAGTCTCAGTTCGCTGTCAAAAATGGGTTGGCGCGCGACATAAACGTCCATGCCCGATCATCCCTCTGGCGTCGATTTAAGGATCCCCCGGGTCTTAAAATAGCCCGCGATCAATGAATGATATACTGTTACTTATAGTCTGCCGCCAGTTTCCTGAAGGCGGCAAGCGACCGCTCAACTTTTTCTGTCGGTATGCAGTAGGCCATCCTGAAATAACCGGGGCAGCCAAAGCTGTCTGCCGGGACGAGAATCAGATCATATTTCAGTGCCCGCTTGCAAAAGGCAACCGCGTCTTCTTCTAAAGCTTTTGGAAACATGTAGAATGTCCCGCCGGGCTTCACACACGAAAACCCAAGGCCGGTCAGTTCCCTGTACAAAATGTTCATGTTCGTTTCATAGACAGACAGATCCGCCGTGAGATCGGCAACCTCTGCCACAGCCAGCTGGATAATCGATGGCGGGCAATTGTGCCCGATGCCTCTGGATATCTGCCCGCACATTTCGATAATCAGCTTTGCGTCCCTGCAGGCCGGATTAACAGCAACATAGCCGATGCGTTCGCCTGGCAGAGACAGGGATTTACTGAAGGAGTAGCAGGTGATCGCGTTATGATAATAACCGGCAACATAAGGCGCGTCCACATTTTCAAAGACAATCTCCCGATAAGGTTCGTCAGAGATTAGATGGATGTCATGCCCGTATTCGCGTTCCTTTTCTTCAAGGAATCTCGCCAATTTTTTAATCGTCGCTGATGAGTAGGCGATACCCGTGGGATTGTTCGGTGTATTGACAATCACAGCCATCACCTTGGATGAAAACATCTTCTCAAATGCGGCAAAATTAATCTGAAATCCTTCCGTATCCGGCGGAACAATCTTCAGAACCGCTCCCGTTTTATTGACGTATGGATTATACTCCGGGAAATAAGGAGCAAAAGTGATCACCTCGTCACCGGAAACCGTCACCGCCCTCAGTGCGTGCGCAATTGCCCCCGCCGCCCCGGAGGTCATAAAAATATGCTCCTTTTCGTAATCAAGCCCAAAACGCTCTTTCAGCGAAGCCGCAATTTTTTCACGGACCGAGGCGATGCCAAGGCTTGGGCTGTAGCCATGTACGGAGCCTGGATCATCTCTTGTGGCAAGTTCAACCAGAACGTCCGTGAACACCTGAGGGACCGGAACTGACGGATTTCCTAAGCTATAGTCAAAAACATTCTCATAACCGATTTCTTCTGCCCGCTCAGCGGCGTATTCGGAAAGCTGCCGGATAACCGACTTCTCCCCCAGCATTTTTTTATATTCTTCAGCAATCATCGTCTGATATCCTCCTGCCCATTTCTTCTTTCATGTCATCCATTAATGTCATTATACCTGTCTTCCCTAGGCTTCGAAAGTCTCCCATAGCTTTCTCTATCCCGCTGTGATACCTTTAGTTTAATGATCGTCAATACATCGTGCTTGATTTAATGATCATCACCGGATACAGAAGAACTAATACGAAGAGGCTATACGGATCATCAGATCGGTTTGATCCTGGACGGAAATTTTCTGAAACTCTATCAGCGGACTTTAAAATAGGTCATGTAAAATAAATAGGAAATAATCGGTGTCATTTTTAGAGAAAGAAATGCTCCGGTGAAGGTTAAAGAGCGCCAGCCCATAAATTGCGACTGACGCTCTTCTTTATTCAGGAACCATTTTCAGCCATTACAAAATAGAGTAGATACCGCTATCTTGCTGTGCGTTGTTTGTCGATTGGTCTGCGGTTGACAGTGGATCAGTGACTGAAGCAGTAGCCTGCAGAGCGGTCGGATCCAGTGCCGATGAAGATAAAGCGTTCAGAAGCTGGCTGTCCAGTGAATCAGAATTTGACGTAATTCCGCTGAGAGCATTCAAATCGGAGGTGTCCGTCGTATCCGTCGCACCTGTGTCGGACGACAAACCGCCTAACAACTGTGCGTTTGAGTTGTTCATCAGTAATGATTCGAGCAGGTCGGCAAACAAAGGGGCGAGCTTATCCGTCTGGTTGTTCTGAGTACCGGCTGATGAAGAAGCACCCTGCGGCTGTAAGAGCTGGAGCAAACTGTTGTCAAGTGAAACGGCCATCGTAATGTCATCCCTTCATAGCACTAATTATTTATTATTATGCCACAAAAATTGAGGAAAACAACTATTTTACAACTGGTGTTTTCCGCAATGCACCACATGTCAATATCAGGCACCTGCCCATCTTCTCCATCATATACTGCACTATATTGTCAACTAAAAGAGAGATTATCGAATGAATTTGATATACCCCTGTTTCGGAAAAGAAACACAGTTATTTCTTGAAAATTAATTTTTTGCATGTCGCCTTTTAGTTTACATTCAGGACATCCTGAACTGATCCGTGCCCGAGAAAATCTGTATCTCGATCAAGTTCACGTCCGACGCATATAAGCGCGCACTGTGATTGGCGCAAAGATCACGACGATGACCGCAGCTCCGATAAGAGAAATGGCGGGATCCCAGCCTATAGTACCGTGGTTTGCCAGCTCACGGACAGCAGTGACCAAATGCGAGATCGGGTTGATGGTCACAAACCATTGGAGCCAGCCGGGCATTGTCTTGACCGGTACAAAAGCATTGGAAAGAAACGTCAGAGGGAACAGTACGATCATCGAGATCCCCTGAACACTTGAAGCCGTACGCGCAATGACGCCGAAGAAAGCGAAGATCCAGCTGATTGCCCAGGAACACACAATCACGAGAAGTCCGGCGATGACGACATAGCCCAAGCCTCCACCCGGCCGGTAGCCCATGATGTATCCCATGGCGAAGGTGAGCACGGTCGCAATGGTGTACCGGATGGTATCTGCCAGAAGCGCTCCTGCGAGCGGAGCAATGCGCGCGATAGGCAGCGACTTGAATCGGTCGAATACTCCTTTTTCCATATCCTCACGCAGCTGAACTCCGGTGACAATTGAGGTCGTGATCACGGTCTGTACGAGAATACCGGGAATGATAACCGGCAAATAACTCTGCACATTCCCGGAGATGGCTCCACCAAAAATGTAGGTAAACATTAGTGTGAAGATGATAGGCTGGAACGTGACATCGAACAATTGCTCGGGCGTGCGCCGGATTTTCAGCAGACCCCGGTAGGCCATTGTGAACGAGTTACGAACGGTCTGACCGAAACTCGTGTTGTTTTTCAGCTGGCTGCCAGCCGGATGAATCGAAGTACCCTTCATCGTCTAACCTCCCCTGCCCGGTCCGATTTATCGGTCTCTTTTGATTCGTCCTCACCCGCGCCATGACCGGTGATCGTCAGAAAGACCTCATCGAGCGTCGGCTTCTGCACACTCAATTCGGTCAGTTGAATTCCCGCCCCACGAAGCGCGATCAGCAAATCAGTCACCCGATCGGCATCCGCCAATGGCGCGGTAATCTTAGCGCCTTCCGGTGAAACAGCGGACTGTACCTTAAGTACCTGTTCCACAGCTTTACGGGCTGTCTCGATTTTCTGTGGATTTTCGATCCTCAATTGTAACGACGAGCGGCCAACCGAAGCTTTCAGCTCATCCGCAGTGCCCTCCGCGACAACCCGCCCACGATCAATCACCGCGATCCGGTCAGCCAGTTCATCTGCTTCCTGCAGGTACTGCGTGGTTAATAGGACGGTTGATCCTGTTCTCACCAACCGACGGATGGTATCCCACATTTGATTACGCGTACGCGGATCCAGTCCCGTCGTCGGCTCATCCAGAAAAATGAGCGGCGGCTGAGCAATGAGACTCGCCGCCAGATCCAGCCGGCGACGCATACCCCCGGAGAAATTTTTCAGCGGTCGTTTTGCGGCTTCCGTTAAACTAAATTCTTCTAGCAACTCCGCTGCTTTATGCCGTGCTTCTTTACGCCCCAGCCCCAGCAGTCGGGAGAAAATGACCAGGTTCTCGGTAGCGCTGAGTGACTCGTCGACGGACGCGTACTGACCGGTCACCCCGATCAATTGACGAACGATCTGTGGCTCCTTCACCACATCGTGCCCGAAGATGTGCGCCAAACCTGCGTCCGGCCGCAGTAAAGTTGCGAGCATTCTGATCGTTGTCGTCTTGCCCGCCCCATTCGGACCAAGCACGCCGTAGATCGTTCCGGCACGCACGTTTAGGCTGACACCGTCAACCGCACGATTGTCACCAAAAGTTTTGACGAGTCCGCGCGCTTCAACGGCCCAATCGCCACTGTCCGGCGCTGTTCTATCTACGTGTTCCATTTCATCTCCTCCTTCTTGAGTATTACTATAATCTGAATTTGCTCTTCTTAAAATGAGCTCACGTCGGGAATGTTCTCCGTCTGAGGGCGGATTTATCTACGACGGTCACTAGGCGAATCATTGTTATGAAATGACTCGCTCATCCATAAACTATTTGCGAAGCTGACGTGCCTGCTGATACACGTAATCCAGCCACCGCTTCCTCTTCCTGGCGCTGCTTCCCTTTATTCCGGCCAGCATCATCCTCTTCACAGGCCGAATGCCACAAAACTGAAGAATGGCTTTTTTCACTACGGTCCACTCGACATTTTGGCGAATCAATCGGATGAACCATCCCGGGGAGTCAATCGTGTAAATCACCCACGCGGATTTGCCGGTCAAGAGTCCTTTGGACACCAATCCTTCATAGACATACCTTGAATCCTTTTCGTGCGCGATTTTCTCGGCCAGCCCGTCCCGGACCAATCGTTCGACAAGCCTTGACGGACTTCCGGATTCACAAATTAATAAACTTCCGAGTTCCTTCAGAGAGATCCCTTTTCTTTCACCTAAAATGCGTAACACTTCCGCCTGCTAGGCAGTCAGGCCGATCTCTTTCAGACGGTCATTGAGCACCCGATTGCCAAGCCTTTGCGCCGCAAGAATGTAATAACGCAATACTTCTGCCTTTAAGTTCTCCCTCGTTCCCATTCACAATCACCTCCATCTTCAACGGATTGTAAGCCCAAAATAGATGGCCAGTCATCTATTGTTAACTGATAGTGGAGCTCTTTTGACCCTCTTTTTTTGGACACCGAACAGTCCGACAGAGTAAACTAAAGCTATGTTTGACAAGCGACTGAGAAAAATACCTTATAACGATAGACTTACTGTGTTCTGATAATTGAGAAGGAGGATCATTTCATGACAGATATCGCCAATATTTTTTGTGTAGGCAGAAACTATGCCCTCCATGCCAAAGAATTGAACAATGCCGTCCCCACTTCACCGATGTTCTTCTCGAAGCCGACACATGCGGCTGTTGTAGAAGCACAGGGACAGACCATTGAACTGCCCGGAGATCAAGGAGATGTTCACTACGAAGCTGAATGGGTGATTCATATCTCACATACCTATCAGCCGGGGATGCAGGCCAATGATCTGGTTGACGGAATGTCCCTCGGCATTGACTTCACTTTGCGTGATGTCCAGAGTGAACTTAAAAAGAAAGGCCATCCCTGGCTGCTTGCGAAAGGATTTCTGAATTCTGCCGTACTGACGCCGTTTATCCCATTTCCAGGTATCAAAGCCTGCCTGAAAACCGATTTCTCTCTGGAGATCAACGGAAAAGAGGTACAACGTGGAAATATCGGTCAAATGATTTTCGATCCGCAGACTCTGATTGAATTCTGTGCCAAGCATTATGGCTTGGGCGCCGGTGACATCCTCTTCACAGGTACCCCCGCCGGCGTCGGTAAAGTTTCGGACGGCGATGCCTTTGCATTACTTTGGGGTAAGGAGACGCTTGGTGAATTCACTGCTGCACTCAGATAGATCAATGCGTTCAAACAAATCAATCTTTGAAATCTCAACAAGTAAAAATTTTCGCATTTCTAGGATTTGATTTTCAGGGGAATTAATCATTCTATTTTCCTTTTAAATAAAGGAATTGTATGATATTTTGCTTTAAAATCAAAAATCATTTTAATTAAAATAAGTATTAATTAGTTTTAATTTTAAACAGTATATGTTATCCTCTAACCATACTCAATAGGAAGAGGGGACAACATGGGTGAAAATAAAAACAAACTGACAACCAGCTGGGGTGCACCTGTCGGTGATAATCAAAATTCGATGACTGCAGGTTCTTCAGGACCTACACTCATTCAAGATGTAGCGCTTCTTGATAAACTGGCGCATTTCGACCGCGAGCGTGTTCCGGAGCGCGTGGTGCATGCGAAAGGTGCCGGAGCACATGGTTATTTTGAAGTCACAAACGATCTCTCAAACTATACAAAAGCCGACTTTCTATCTGAAGTCGGAAAACGCACACCAGTGTTTGTCCGTTTTTCAACCGTTGCTGGTGAACTCGGATCTGCTGACACCGTTCGTGATCCAAGAGGATTTGCCGTTAAGTTTTATACGAATGATGGGAATTATGATTTAGTCGGCAACAATACACCAGTGTTCTTCATCCGTGATGCGATTAAGTTTCCGGATTTTATCCATACACAAAAGAGGGATCCGAGAACTCATCTGAAGAATCCAACCGCTGTCTGGGATTTCTGGTCATTGTCTCCTGAATCGCTTCACCAGGTGACCATCCTGGCATCTGACCGCGGCATCCCTGCAACCCTCCGTCATATGCACGGGTACGGCAGCCACACATTTAAATGGACAAACGCGGAAGGCAAGAGTGTGTGGGTAAAATATCACTGGAAGACAGATCAGGGAGTTAAAAATCTTGATGTTGCCCTTGCGGAAAAACTAGCCGGAGAAAACCCGGATTATCATACTGAAGATTTATTTAACGCCATCGAAAAAGGCGACTACCCATCATGGACGTTATATGTCCAGATCATGCCACTGGAAGACGCGAAAACCTATCGTTTCAATCCCTTTGACGTCACCAAAGTCATCTCTCAGAAAGACTATCCGCTGATTGAAGTGGGACGTATGGTCCTGAATAAAAATCCTGAAAATTATTTTGCGGAAGTGGAACAAGCGGCTTTCTCTCCGGCTACGCTTGTACCCGGCATTGATGTGTCTCCGGATAAAATGCTGCAGGGGCGGCTCTTCTCCTATGCGGACACGCAGCGACACCGCATCGGAGCCAATTATCAGAGTTTACCGATCAATCGTCCGCTAAACGGTACCAACAACAACTATCGCGACGGTAACATGCGCTTTGATGGGAACGGCGGCCGTTCCGTTTACTATGAACCGAACAGCTTTGGCGGACCGCACGAATCTCCCAAAGACAAACAAGCCGAATTCGAAATCAGCGGTATGGCGTCGAATCGTCCTTACGAAGATGATGATTTTTATACACAGGCGGGTGACCTGTACCGCCTGATGAGTGAGGACGAACGGACACGACTGGTGCGAAATCTCGTCAACTGGCTAAAGCCGGTTGAAAAAGAAGAAATCAAAGAGCGCCAGATCCGCCACTTCTTCAGAGCAGATTCGGAATACGGAAAACGTGTGGCAGAAGGGCTCGGCCTTCCTGTTCCGGAAAATATTTTGTGATCAAAATTTAAGAGTTTAGAAGATCGGCATACAGTTCTGTTTCGTATTGAATTTTCCATAATCAGGATCTGAACCCGTTAAAACCATTATTTTCTGATTAAAAAGTACCCCATAGCGCAAGCCTTTTAGCTAGCTGCGCTATGGGGTACACTTTTCTTATGTTCTGACTCTTTTTTACCGAATGATTGAATGATCAACCGGGCAGAAATTATTTAGCAACTGAAGCTTCAGCATTAATTTCTGCAACACGCTTTCCGGATTTTGCTTCTCTTCTGAAAATATCAATAACCCACATCCATAGCGCATGTCCTAAAGCTTCAGAAAAATCTTCAGCAAACGGAAGCTTCCATGTCGGAGGTGTTGTACCCATAGCAGGCATGATAATGAGATGGAAGGCAACCCAGACAACTAAGCCGAAAACGGTACCTTGCCCAATTGTGATTTTAGGAAATCGCTCAGCCAAAACGCAATAAATGATACCGAATACGATCGAAAAAGAAAAATGAACAATTAAGCTCACCCATTGTACACCAATTCCAGAATACAAAAAAGTCAGGTGTGTAATATGTGCCGGTATCCCCATTTGCTGCAAGAGTTCCTGTGGGGGATTGGTCAAACCTCTTGCTACCGTTCTCGGGGGAAGAAGAATTTCCCACCCCAGTTTAACAAAGCCGGAAACAATACCTCCGAGAATTCCGGCAAGAACTAACGTTGAAATCCTGCTTTTTAAACTTTTTCCAGACATGCAATCATTTCCTTTGTTTAGAAATTTTCGAATAAACAAAACGCCTGTTAACTTTTTATCCCACAGAATCTGTGAATTTTCTGTTCATTTATTCAATATGTAAAATATTAACATAAATAAAAAGAGATTCAGTTCCAAATTATGTCTATAAATTGACAATTGAAATATAAAATTAATATTTATTTACATAATAAAAACAATATTTACATTTAATTTACAATAATAAGCCTGCGATTTTCCACACTAAAAGGAGATCCCTCCAATTAGGAAATCTCCCTGATGTATGTCACTTCTTTGACCCCGACATTCCAGGTTAGAACAGCATCCCCTCTTGGCGGAGTTTCCTGCTGCCATGATTCCTGTTATCCTTATTTTCCAGAATTAAGGTTCATGACCCATCTTCTGTAAGAAGAGTAAAATAGGATATGATAGCTATTCGCAGTCATATCGAAGCGTTGATTCTCTCCATCTACTTTCGCATAGAAGGGCTCTCTTATTAATAGACCGCAGGCAAATCTTTTTCAGATTTATTTTCTAAACTTTTTCAAATATTAATGGCGAAATGTTCTATGATGAAAGAGATCCCTTTTTACTCTTCAAAACCACCACTAAATCGTCAGGGAGGGAATCCATTTGATTTCCAAATTTTACTTCAGCCGCATCATTGGCCGTCCGGTTTATCAATCAAAACAGGGTCACAGGCTTGGCCGGATTGCTGATTTATATGTAGATACAAATTATAAACAGCCTAAAGTGACAGCAATCAAACTGCGTGGTGGCGTGACGCTGGACAGTACTACCATCCGCATTAAACAAAACGGTTCCAAATATTATTTTTTATGTAACAGTCTGATTGGAAAAGAAATTACTGACGAAGGAAACTATCTTTCACTTGTAGAAACAATGCTTGATAAGCAAATCATTGATCTGGATGGGCGAAAGGTGGTCCGGGTGAATGATTTGCGGTTCGCGGTTGTTCCTGAAGGCCTGTTTTTGATTGCTGTTGATATCGGTCTGGAAGGCCTTATGAGACGCCTTGACATGGCAAAACCCATGAAAAAAGTTTTTCAGATGTTTCACAGAAATCTTCCGGGCAGACTGATCTTATGGGATGATGTGCAAACAATGGAATCCGGAGAAAACGGATTAAAACTTGCGGCCCAGGTGAAGAAAATTTCAATGCTGCATCCTTCTGATGTGGCCGACATTATCGAGGACCTTGATAAAGATAAGCAGATGTCCATGTTTATTGCTCTGGACGAAGAAAAAGCGGCGGATGTTCTGGAAGAGATGGAGCCTGAATCCCAGGTAAAATTGATCGACAACCTTTCGATTACGAAAGCGGCGGGTGTATTAGAGAAAATGCCTTCTGATGAAGTTGCCGATATTTTCGGCGTACTGGATCAGGATATTGTACAGAATTTATTAAAAGTGATGACTAAGGAAACCTCAGAAGAAGTTCAAGAATTAATGGAATACCCGGACAATACAGTGGGAAGTCTTATGTCTACCGACCTTGTTTCAATTGATGAAAAAATGACGGTAGAAGATTGCTTTGTGCGGCTGCGCAGTGAAAAACCAGAGATGGATACCGTATTTTTTCTTTACGTCGTAAATATGGCGAACCAATTAATAGGGACGGTCTCATTGCGCGATCTCACGGTAGCAGAACCGGCACTGCCGATTCACGAAATCATGAATACAGACGTTCATACCATTTGTGATCATGACAGCCTTCCGGATCTGATCCAAATGATTTCAAAATACAATTTGCCTGCTGTAGCGGTTGTTGATGATGATCATAAATTGTCCGGCACGGTGATTGCTAGCGATGTTCTTTACTATCTGCTTCATAAGCACTGAGTTATCTGCCATGTGATCCAACTATGGCTCCCGCGCGGGCCACTATAATTGACAGCACTTGAGACGACACTTCTTTGCAAGGAACCGATAGTAGAGGGGAAACAATGATGCAGCATTCAAAAAGAAAAACATTAAATATTTTTTTGCTTTTCAGCATTCTTGGACCGGGGCTGATCAGTGCAAACGCCGGCAATGACGCAGGCGGTATTTTTACTTATGCTTCAGTTGGAGCTTCCTTCGGATACCGGATGATCTGGGGGCTGATCTTTATTACAGTGAGTCTGGCCGTCGTTCAGGAAATGAATGCACGTATGGCCATTGTGACCGGCAAAGGGCTGGCCAGTCTGATTCGTGAAAACTTTGGGGTCAAACTGACTTTCATCGCTATGCTCGTCTTGGTCATCGCCAATTTTGGTGTCTCAATTGCAGATTTTGCCGGTATTGCTGTCAGTCTCGAATTATTTGGTATCAGTAAATATATCTCAGTCCCGGTCTTTGCTATTGCCATCGGGCTACTGGTTTCCAAAGGATCCTATAGACATGTGGAGAACGTTTTCCTTATATTCACATTTGTATTTTTCAGCTATATCATCACCTGTTTTCTCGTCCGTCCGGACTGGGGAACGGTATTTCATCAGTCAGTCATTCCAACCCTGGATATGAACCGGGACTTCCTGCTCACCTTTATCGGAATGATTGGGACGACAATTACTCCATATATGCAGTTTTATCTGCAATCGTCTATTGTCGATAAACGAATGAAGCTTTCGGAGCTGGGCAATGCCCAGACCGATGCCTGTTTCGGTGCTGTTTGGGGAAATGCGATTGCTTTTTTTATCATTGTCTGCACGGCGGCTACCCTGTATAAGGAAAAAGTAAGTGTGACCTCTGCTCACCAGGCGGCAATGGCACTCACTCCACTTGCCGGACATTTCGCGTCTATCCTTTTTGGCGCTGGCCTCCTGGGCGCATCGGTACTGGCTTGTGCCGTAATTCCACTCTCTACGTCTTACGCGGTTTGTGAGGCTTTTGGCTTCGAAAGTGGTGTTAACACAAAAGCGAGAGATGCCTCTATATTTTAT
Source organism: Sporolactobacillus shoreae (assembly GCF_004684935.1). Lineage (GTDB taxonomy): Bacteria > Bacillota > Bacilli > Bacillales > Sporolactobacillaceae > Sporolactobacillus > Sporolactobacillus shoreae. The sequence continues at coordinate 115,741 of NZ_SRJD01000006.1, read as the reverse complement.
GGTATCTACACACTGATGATTATACTTGGTGCAGCGGTCGTCCTCATTCCCGGGCTTTCGCTTGTCAGCCTGACGTTATTTACACAACAGCTGGCCGGCATGCTTTGTCCGGTTATCTTAATTTTTATGACACTCCTTGTGAACAACAAACGAATCATGGGAAAATACGTAAATAACGGCCTGCAAAACGTTCTTTCAATCGCTACAGTGGTTTTTATTCTCGCGATGACGATACTGTTATTCATCGTTCTTCCTTTTTTCTACAAGTGAAATTCACCGCTCTACCTTTGGGGTTCGCAGAGACATAACTACCTTGCCATTAAGATGAGTAAATTCAAAGGATGTGAAAGTAAAAGTTTTCGGAAGATTCATTTTTAAACTCCTTTTTATATTTCATTTTCTTGCGTTAAAACTTTCATTCTACAATGCTTATGCTTATAGAAAAAAGCTGCCTTTTCGCCAGATATTGCGGCTAATAAGGCAGCTTTTTTTCTATTCTATAGTTCGGTTTTTTGATTCAATGATAAAATAAATGACCGCTTCATGAAACGGCTAGTCAGATTTTTTAAACAAATACACATATTCGCCAAGGCCCTCTGAATCCAGGTCTTCTTCAGGTACAAATCGCAGCGCGGCTGAGTTTATACTATAGCGCCGTCCGCCCGGCACGGAATCATCATTGAATACATGGCCCAAATGCGAGTCGCCCAACTTGCTGCGCACTTCGTCACGAAGCACAGAGTACGTGTTATCCGGTTCCGTAACGATACGGCTATCACTCAGAGGACGAGTAAAACTTGGTCGGCCGTTGCCTGCGTCGTACTGATCCGTGGTTGAAAACAAGGGCTCCCCGGAGACAACATCAACGTAAATGCCCTGTTTCTTATTGTTCCAATAGGCGTTATTAAAAGCGGGCTCTGTCCGATTTTTCTGTGTTACCTGATACTGAAGTTCAGTCAGCGTTTCTTTCAATTGCTTTTTATTTTTTTTAACACCCCAATGCTTCCTAATGAAATTTTCACGGCCCGATCTTTGATAATAAAGCTTGTAACCAAAAGGATTCTTCCGGTAATAATTCTGATGAATCTCTTCCGCGGGATAGAAAGGGCCGGCAGGAACAATGGGCGTCACGATCGATTTTCGGTAACGGCCACTGTTCTCAAGTTCTTCTTTTGAAGCTTCTGCAAGCTTTTTTTGTTGATCTGTATGGTAAAAGATACTCGTTCTGTATTGGCTGCCCCGGTCGTGAAACTGTCCTCGGCGATCAGTCGGATCAATCTGCTGCCAGTACAGTTCAAGTAATTTCCGATAGGGGTAAATCTCAGGATCAAAAGTAATCTGCACAGCTTCTGCATGGCCTGTTTTCCCGTAACAAACCTCATTGTAAGTCGGGTTCAAGGTCTCGCCGCCGGTATAGCCACACAGCACCTGGATAATTCCCGGCTCCTGATCAAAGGGTTTAACCATGCACCAGAAGCACCCACCGGCGAAAGTTGCCTTTTCCGTTTTACTCAATTGAATCCCTCAAATCCCCATAATGCACTGGTTAGTAGACAGCCCAAATGGCAATCAATCACGCTGACTGTGAATTTGGTGACAAGGCTTCACAATATTGAGATCTTCTTTAACGGCTTGAAATATGTCATTCATCGTTCGCCATGTAGAGAATATCCTGAATACCCGGATTCTGTGTATGGTAACTGCTAGGCGAAGTCATTCACACTGTTTCCCATGTTATTTTGATTTAAATAATTTCAAACTTGCCCTTCTTGCTTAAGCAATACAAAGCCATTTCTACAGATAATTAGAGGCCCCTGCGTAACCCCTAATTACTTCTTTTTCGACCGAACTTGGCTATTAGGCCTCGCTTGACAACTTGAAAGAACGTGAGCGACCTCACCATTCGTTCCGGTTTAACGTATTTACGTATTTCACGCAAAACTTTCTTCGGATGCTTGGAAGAAAAAGTGTAAGTTCCATTTTTCTTGGTTCTTAATGCATAGCGAGGAATCCACTTTCCCTTGAACATCACTGAAGCAACGACATAATCGACTTCATCCCAAGGAATTTGGATGTATTTTAGAGCATCTCGGTCATTGTAAAACTCAAACCCTCTGTCGCCAATCATGATTTTGCCGTAATCAGCAAGTCCCATGTGAGAAGTGGCATCGGTTACAAAATCGACTTTTGTGTTAATTGATTGAACCATTTTCTTTGCCCCATTCCCTTTCGTTTCACTACCAATTATACTTTTTCTCCACTGATCCAACAATATCGCTCGTGCATTCCCGAGCGATCAAATAGATTAGTGTTGACATATTATTCACTTCATAATTATATAAAAATGCCCGGGCCAAAATTAAATTGCACAATTATGCCCAGGCAAAAAATCTTCGATATTACATTACGTTGAGTAAGTGTAAGGCGATACCAACCACGAACAAACCAAGAATCATAATGATTGGAGAAACCTTCTTCTTCAGCAGCCACATGCAAAGAAGTGTTAATGCCAGTGCAGCCAAACCAGGAATCAGGCTGTCCAGGTTGTTTTGTAAAGTCGTTATTTTAGTTGCCTCCAATGAAAGACCGGAAGCTTGCTGTTCCAAAACAGATTTGATTCCTTGCGCTCCTGAAGGCACCTGACTCCAATCAATATAAGCACCTTTGGAAAGTTTAACTTGAGAGACAATTGGCGTGAATTTTACAGATACCCAACGGTTAACTAATGCACCAAGGATGAACATACCAAGGATTGATGCACCTCTTGTAATATCCTGAAGCAATCCGCCTGACAAGTCTTCAGTAATTCTTGATCCTGCTTTGTAACCTGCCTCTTGTGTATACCACATGAATGCCATACGAATGATATTCCATGCAACGAAGTAAATAATTGGTCCAAGTATATTACCAGATATAGCAAGGGAAGCCGCCAATGCACCAATAATTGGTTTAACGGTGAACCAGAAAGCCGGATCCCCGATACCTGCCAAGGGCCCCATCATACCAACTTTAACACCCTGAATGGCTACGTCGTCAACCGGTGCACCATTGGCACGTTCTTCTTCAAGTGCCAGAGTGACACCAATAATCGGTGAAGCGACGTATGGGTGAGTATTAAAGAATTCCAAGTGACGTTTCAATGCTGCAGAACGGTCTTCCTTAGACTTGTATAATCTTTTGATTGCGGGAATCATTGTATAAGCCCAACCACCGTTTTGCATACGTTCATAGTTCCAGGAACCTTGGAGGAAAGTTGAACGCCACCAAACAGAAATACGATCTTTTTTTGTTAATTTTAATTCTTGTACCATTTTTATTTCCGCCTCCTTCTCAGTAGTTATCAATAATATCGTCTAAAGGATCACCGGTATTTCCACCATTACCTGAGCCGCCTTGTTTGGAAAGTGCCAAATAGATAAGTGCAAGGGCCACACCGATGGCACCAAGACCGATAAGTGTGATTTGTGTAACCGTCGCTAAGACGAAACCAATGGCGAAGAATGGCCATACCTCTTTGGTAGCCATCATGTTGATAACCATTGCATAACCAACGGCGACCACCATTCCCCCACCGATTGCTAACCCGGCTGTCAGCCAAGTCGGCATAGCTGCAAGCAGGCCTCTAACTGGCCCGGCACCAATCGCCAAAATTAATGCAGCCGGGATTGCGATACGTACCCCTTGCATACAGATAGCAATGATGTGCCAGAGTTCAACCTTTTTGATACTTCCTTCTCTGGCCGCAGCATCCATAAAGTGTACAAATGCTGTGGCAATCGTACGGCAGATGATTGTTAATAATAAACCGGCAACGGCAAGCGGAACAGCGATCGCGATTGCAGAAGGGACACCAGCGTTCCCCTGTCCGCCAAGAACTAAAATAATTGCAGATGCAACGGATGCCAATGCAGCATCCGGCGCTACAGCAGCCCCGATATTTGCCCAGCCAAGAGCAATCATTTCAAGGGTACCACCTAAGATAATGCAAGGTATTACATCTCCTGTAACTAAGCCGATCAACGTGCATGCAATTACGGGCTGGTGGAAGTGAAATTCATCCAGGATTCCTTCCATACCAGCTAGAAATGCGACGATAACGACTAATATCACTTGAATAATATTCAGATCCATGATTATTAATCCTCCCTTTCTGCTGATAATTAAGAATACTTTAATTTATTTAGCTCTTCCTGAGCTTTCTTGATAATTTCGTCCATGTTCGCTTTAGAATCGTTTGGTACCTTACGTACATCGAAGTCCAGTCCAGCCTTTTTCAACTTAAGGAAAGTATCAATATCCTCTTGGTCAAAGGCTAGCACCTTGTTCGGTTGAACTTTACCAGTTGAGTGCGCCATAGAACCAACGTTGATCGTCTTCAATGGAACGCCACCTTCAACTGCTCTGAGCGCATCTTGTGGACTTTCGAAAAGAAGTAACACGCTTTCACCACCGAAGTGTTGATCATCTTTCGCAAGTTTGATCATTTGAGCGACAGGAATAACATGTGCTTTGACGCCTGGCGGTGCAGCCTGCTGGATCAATTTCTTACGAAGCTCATCCTTAGCTACTGCGTCAGATACGACAATAATACGCGTAGGTTGTGTCGTTTTTGCCCAAGCAGTCGCGACTTGCCCGTGAAGTAAACGAGAGTCGACACGTGCCAGTACATATTTGAATTTCCCTGGAGTACCCTTCTTTGACTGTTGTGCATGAGTTACATGAGTTGCTTCTGCCGGTGCTAATTCTTCAGGTTTTACTTTGACCCCTTCTTTAGCTGCTTCTTGAATATGTGCTGCAATTTCATGTGCTGTTTTCACTGATGAGCGTGAAGCATATGCTTCGATCAACATCGGTAAATTCATACCAGCAACGATGGCCCATTTATCTTTGTGCTCTTCAAACAAGCTGTTGACTTGGTTGAAAGGGGTACCGCCCCAGAGGTCGACTAAAAACAGCACTTCTTCTTGATCGCTGAAAGAGGCGATGGCTTCTTTCAACTTTGCTTTAATGTCATTGGGACCTTCATTTGGCATTAAGGTAACGGCTCTGACATTTTCCTGCTCTCCAAAAATCATTGAGCCGGATTGGAAAATGCCTTCAGCAAAACCACCGTGGCTTGCCAGGATAATACCAACCATTGTTTATACCTCCTACTATAAATATTTATACCTTACTAAAGCATCCAATTATGTTACCGTTTTCATTAAATTGAAACGCTTCTCACCCCCCTTCATGTTCAGGCAAGTACAAAGGAACAGAGTAGAAAAAATAAAAATCGTTTGATCTACACCAAGCCCTTTTCGGAAAGAGATTTCCAGAGATTTTTTGAGCTATCGTTGGAAACCTTGCGGACATCAAGCTTAATCCCGCGCTCATGGAACCACTTGAAAGCTGCCACATCGTCCTCATTGACAGCTATCGCATCGGTAACCATAACCCGCGTCGTGTCAAAACTGATCGCACCAATGTTGACCGAATCAATCCTGACACCCCCTTCGACAAGACATCGTGCATCAACTGCGTCCTCAACAAGAATCATCGGTTTTAAAAAGCTAAAACGCGGATCATGATAGAGTCTTATCATTTTTTCCACCGTAACAACATTCGCTCTGATTCCAGGAGGTGTAGCTTGTATGATCAATGTTCGGCGTGTCAGATCCTTAGCCACACGGTCTGATACAACTAAGATACGATTAACCTTAATGGCTTTTGCCCAATTAGTAGTAACCTGCCCATGAATCAAGCGACTGTCAATACGTAATAAGCGAATATCCATTGTCATGACGATCCACCATCATCTCTAGTCCGACTAAAACATTTAATACCACCCTCCACTTTTTTTAATAAAATAATCTACGCAAATCACGTATTCGTAGTTTAAAAAATGTGTCATAGCCTTTTCATGATTTAGGACTCAAGCGACAAGGGCAAAGCTCATCAGAAAACGTTTACACTAAAGTATAAGCAAATTACATGCCAATTTTTGTGTATCATATAAAAAAGTTGGTGCAGCAGGTTTATCGACTAATTAAAAAAAGCAACTGACACACTACAATAAGTGTGTCAGTTGCTTTGTGTATCATTTTTTTCTTTTTCTGTGTTAAATAATTCGACGATAAAATACACTTCTGGATCCGAAAGATTGACATTAAGCGTCTTATGCAGAACCTCATTCGCCTGTTTAACGATGGGATACATTTTTTCCGTTCTGACACGAGATAGTCTTTGCTCATCAACACTCATTTCTGAGCGTGTCAGATAACGCTCAAGTGCTCCTGCCATATGCATGATCAAACTAATTTTGAAAGCATTTGACATTTTAGCTTTACTGCGCTGCTGAATAAAGCCGCAATAATTCCACAATATTTTTGCAATTTTTACAGGATTAATGAATGTAAAGTACTGTCCCAAATATTTCTGACTCATTTCTTCAGTTAATAATTCTGACTGTTCCAGAGCCTCTGTTTCACGTGCAGTATGATTGTTTATTTCTTCGATCAAACCGACAAAACTCTCGCCTCCCCCCTGAAATAAATTTTCTAATGAAACAAATGGAGCAGCAACCTGGGGTTTCACAACACCGGTCGTGGCCACGATTTGATAGTTTTGCTGGATCTCAGCAATCTGTTCTTTCATATTCACGACCGAAACGGTGATCACTGTAATATCATCAATTAGATTGTCGACTAATATCTTATCTAACAGATCCTTAATTCTCCGAGCTGTTCCTTCGCCAGTCGAGCAAATCGCAATAATAGCCTTCTGTCTTTGATTTGATCTTTTCTGTACATCGTTCTTTTTTTTCTGGACCCTTTCAATCGTTCGTGAATAGCCATTAAATTCACGCAATTCCCGATATACTGTTTCCAGATCACTATCGATCAGTGCTGTTTTACGGGCTGCTTCCAATACCATCGCTGTAGTCACCATATCGATCGTTTTAACATGAACATTCGTTTTCTCTGTCAATTTACTGCTAAATGTACTAAGAGACCCCATATCGACCAATAGTAAAACCCCGTTGTCCTGATCAATACTTTTAACTTGTGATGCAATGCCATCCAATGCGACTTTAGGACTCATTTCAAGCGGCATATCATAGGCAGCGATATTATCGACCGACAGCAGTTGCGAAACAACTTGCACCATTGAGGATGCGGTACTGTTCCCATGGGCTGCCACAACGATTCCAACTTTTCCGGTTTTTGGTTCTGATTTTAAAGATACTAAAAGAATCGCCATGTAATACATTTCAGATTCAGGAATAGGAAAATGATAATGATCCTCGATCAAATCTTTAACTCGCTCAGCAATCTTGAGTTCAGCTGGATAGTCGTGGACCATTGAAATCAAATCAGACGAAATAGTGCGCAACGGTTTTCCTGACTGGATCCGTTTAATAAAAGAACTGATGTGTAAACTCATCGCGTAGATGAAATTATCCCTGACTGGATAATTTTCTCTTTCTTGAAGCAGTTGCTGGATCTGCTTTGTTAAGTCAATAATTTCTTGATCAACGATCTCATTCAGACTGTTGACCGTTTTTTCCAATTTCCCCTGATGATAAAAAGACTTTAAATGCAAATTGATATCGGTCATAATGAAGTTATTGATCGCTGCTTGATCCAATCCTTCTTCTTTCAGCAGCGCAGCTTTATCGCCGATGATTTCATACAAATTATAAGGCAGTTCATAACTGTCAATGTCAGGCAGACCGCGTTTAGCATCGGGCTTGATCACCATCGTTGGTTCCAACAAACGGCTTAAATTACCCAGTTCTTGCCGATTATTAGCCAAGTTGGAAAGTCCATCTTTAATATTAGGTGGCAACTGACTAAAAAGCAGAGTTATTTCATTTTTATTATGCATGCTGTTCAAAAAACCTTGAGCACACACTAATTGAATATTAGATTTCAACTGCCCAACATTGCCGTATGTTACACTTCCCAGCAAAGCTTGAACGACATCTTCACTTAAACGAATATTTTTATGGATACGATTCGCTTCAAGCGTTAATAGTTGTTCTAATAATTGCAACTTTTCACGTGCATTTCTTTGGTTAAAGCCCGGCAGCTGAATGATGATCGGGATACGACGGACAAAAGTCTGCAGCAATGAACTCTCCGGATCTTCAGTCGTTGCGTAAACAAGTCTGACGTCCGCATGATGAACTTTGGTCGTTTCGCCTAAACGGCTGTATGTTCCATGATCCATAAAATAAAAAATCATTTCTTGCCCCTCAGGCGGTAGACGATGTACCTCATCAAGAAAAAGCATCCCGCCATCAGCTTCCTGAATCAGGCCATCTTTATTATCGTTGGCACCAGTAAAAGCCCCCTTGACGTAGCCAAATAGATGCGACATCAATAACTGCGGATTGTGTGCGTAATCCGCACAATTGAATGTGGTAAATCCCTTTTTGGAGATGATCTCCCGATCCAGTGCAAAATGGTACATCTTATTAGCAAAATACGTCTTACCGGATCCTGTCGGCCCAATGATCAGTGTATTCAGTCCGTGCGGCGGATAAAGTAATGCTGCTTTGGCCTGCTCGACTTGATTCCTTAGGCTATCGCGACTGCCAATCATGTTCTCAAAAACATCCACTTCGTTCCTATTTGCAGTATAGTTCTCTTCAATGTTTTGATCACTGATACGAGCATCCCCTGCAAACCCGATGTTGGGCTTCTGCTGCATCTTACCTTTACGTTTCCCGGCTGCATGATTCACGACATAGTGAACCGGTCGACCATTTGTCTTCTTAATCCTTCCCTCTCGGACAAGCTGATTTAACTCCCTGCTCACATTCGAGCGAAGCACACCGGTCGCTTCGGATATTTCGTTCGTTGTAACACCTTCAGACATACTAAATGTGCGCTTTTCCAGATAGGTTAAAATTTTTTCACGCCGTGTCATTATATGCCCTTCTTTTTTAACTATATTGTGTGTCGCTAGTGTATCACAAGTCAAAAAAGTAAGCGAGTTCATTGTCTTGAATACTGGATTTATTTTCGCCTAAATAACGTGCATTACCGCACATTCATACCAATAATCTAACCTGATTTTTTCATATTAAGGGGATCAGGCTATTTTGTTGTTGCTTAAAAAGTACAGGGGGGTGCGCAAATAGACTAGATACACAAAATGTAATCAAGGCTTTAAAAACCCTTCTGAAGGGAAAAAATATATGGAGGAGAATCAATTGATTATCAAAAAATCAATTCACCGGTTTTTATTATTCAGGGACAAAAAATCGAAGCGTGCTCCATTAGACACGGCAAATCGCTGATTTGCGCTATTCCGGTTACCCTATCCCAGAATGTTCAGTGAGTTGAGAGATGAAACAGAAACAGTAAATCAAGATAATCGGATTATTATGGCGAAAGTGGTAAACTTATATCGTTGAAGCATACCAATGGCTGGGACCGCTCTTTCGTTAGAATGTGATTTTTTTGTTCAGAATTCAATAATTAGGACATGGAGGGTTCACAATGACTGTAAAAGTCGGTATTAATGGATTTGGCAGAATTGGCAGACTGGCATTCAGAAGAATCAAAGAAATTAAATCGGATCTTGAAGTTGTCGCGATTAACGATCTTACCAATCCCGAAATGCTTGCCCATTTATTAGAATTTGATACAACATTTGGAAAATACAACGGAACGGTCAGCGCCGGAGAAGACAGCATCACCGTAGATGGAAAGCATATCCATATTTATGCAGAGCCCAATGCTGAAAATATCCCGTGGGCCAAAGAAGATGTCGATGTCGTAATTGAATCAACGGGATTCTACACATCGGCTGAAAAATCAGCCGCTCATTTAAGAGCCGGAGCAAAAAAGGTGCTTATTTCCGCACCATCGGGGCAGATAAAAACAGTTGTCTACAACGTTAACGATGACATCCTGAACGGCGAGGACCAGATTATTTCGGTAGGTTCCTGCACAACAAATTGTCTCGCTCCGATGGCCAAAGCGTTAAACGACGCATTCGACATAAAAGTCGGAACGATGACGACCGTTCACGCATACACAGGCACGCAGATGCTGCTCGACGGACCGGTCAGAGGCGGTAATCTGAGAGCAGCCCGTGCCGCCGCGGAGAACACTATTCCGCATTCAACCGGAGCTGCCAAAGCAATCGGGCTGGTCATCCCGGAATTAAACGGCAAATTAAAGGGACATGCCCAGCGCGTTCCGGTAAAAGACGGATCGGTTACCGAACTGGTCGCTGTCGTCTCCAAAGAAGCCACTAACGAAACCGTCAACGCAGCGATCAAAGAAGCGACTGTAAATAACGAGTCTTTCGGTTTTACAGACAAGGAAATCGTTTCTTCGGACATCATCGGCACCCATTTCGGCTCGTTGTTTGATGCCACTCAGACGGAAACCTCCACTGTTGATGGCATTAATCTCGTCAAGGTCGTCTCCTGGTATGACAATGAATACGGTTTTACCTGCCAGATGATTCGCACGCTTGAGAAATACGCCAAATTATAATGCGTTTTTTAAACGAAATAGATGATTAAGAACCGGAAATGGATTTATTTTTCCGGTTCTTTTTCTGCCCACAGTCTGCGCTCCGTGTTTTAATATTGGCCGTTAATCAGGCGGTGCCACATTTAAAATCATGCATATGATAAAACAGATTAAAAATACAGCACGCTTTGCAAATAGCAGGATGAATATCACAAAAGCCGGCGTCATACTTGATTTTCTTAAATCTCGTCTGAAACAGACCGTTTGTAGAGATCCTGTTCACGCATGTTCCCATCGTTTTGCAGAAGTGAAACGAGAAGTATCAAGTAAATATCCGGTTTGTGAGAAGCCCACACCCGTACCGCCTCATCAAAACGACAAAACATCAAAATGCATGAAATCAAGCCGAGAAACGGGAGATTATTCGTCTGAACAATTTCCCGTATCAATTTGAGCAAGCTGAGCAAAACTGTTATTTTTCTTCTATCTCATTGTCATCGTCAAATTCTATTGTTGCTGTCAAAATGGTGTGGTCTGGATAACCAACTGTCTCTGATTTATAGTCTTGCGGTTTCAAATTTCTGTAACTATTTACTTCGCGGGGATGAACAATTGAGGAATTCAGGTTGCCAATATGGCAAATGTTTATCGATGTTGGCTGATTTTTTGTGTCCAGCGTAACAACAACGAAATACTCTCGATCTCTACACTCCAAAAGAGGTTTAATGCATTGATAACCGTCCTCTGGAGAACGGATGAATCGATTGCTGTACAGCATGTTTTTCTCTTTAACCACCCTTAACGAAATGACACTGATCCGCTTCGCACCTTTTGCATGTTTCATTCTGATTGATGGTTGAGACTCGTATAATGTATCCATATCATTACTCCCTTCAAAAAAATAAAATAAAAAAGGATTGAGCAACTGATACGCGCTCAATCCTTTTTCAAAAGAATAATATAAATTTGGAAATAATGTTTAATACGGTATACTGATTTCAAAAAAGCAATGTATTACTGTAGTGCATGTTTTCTTGTTTTATTATGAAAACTGCGAAACAGATAAATCTCTCATTCATCAAAGCCAAAGTCTGTCACTTTAAGTGTGCGGCAATTCTCACTAACTGTTCTGACTGTGTTTTGGGGAATGCCCTTCTTGACAGTTGCATTCACGTCAAGCGATATTTCTACGTCACTGCCATCGATCGAAGCCAGACGGCTGATGATTTCATCAACCAGACGGCTGACATCACGATTGATTCGGGTATTGTCCAACCTCGCCGACATATAGAAATGCGCATTCTTTGGTGTCTCTTTAACCTGAGGTATGTCTGGATACACAACAGGTACAGAAGTCACGTGGCGGACGTTCCACCCTCAAATGTGGAATTATTGCTACCAAAATTGAAAAACCCGGATTCGCACAGCGTACTTTTGCCATTGCGCCTACGGAAGCACACATTTCGCTCATGAAATCACTTTTATTCTATTAAAACAATTCTTATGGTTCCTTTGGATTCTTTGAAACACCATCTTAAATGAATGATGTTCATTCATCCGTTTCGATTAATCTTGCAACATCATGGCCGCAAGTTGCACATTTTCCTTCTAATAAAATGCCAGCGCGATCTTCCTTAATGACGTAACCAACAATCTCAACAGTATCACCACAATGGCCGCACCAAACATTACGTCGCAGTTGTGCCCTGACTGTCTTAGGTATGGACAGCCATTTTTCATTTGGAGTTACCATCCTACACGCCTCCTTCTATTATTAATTTATATTCTATATGCTATCTAAGCAATCACTGATCGCATTTACAAGTGGGGAAATTTCTTGTTGGTCGGCTGAATCTTTCAAATTAGAAAATAATCAGCTTTCGAAATCTACATTCTATGCGTTTTTAACTAACTTATAAAGGGACAATTTGAAATCACGTTTCCAAAATCCCTGAAAAAGGAAATACGAAGACTGAATCCGTTTAAAAGCTTTTCCTACTTATGGAAAGGTTCAACTAAACATATGGTAAATTGAAGTCAAAAACATCTATCATCAGAGTGCCCTAGATGACTCTTATCTCGTAAAATTGATCATACCTCTTTCACCATAGCCAAGGTATTGACGGGAAAGTTCAGTATAAAAAGTAACCATTTTAGGAGATAACTGTTGTTTAACAGCTAAGATAGACAACTCAGATTTGAGGTGAGAAGCAACTGCCCTATCGTTTTCTCCTTTTTCAAGCGCTTCTTTTGCTTTTAAAAGCGATTGACGCTCGATATCAGACACTTTGGGGTCTACAATTAAATCAAACACACTGTTCAACGCCGTTGCCTTGTTCTTTTTTTTCATTTTATACTCCTTTCTTTTACATTAAAGATGAAAAGACTTAACCCAACCGTCAGCCCTAGCCTGGCATGATCAAGTCCAAATTTGTGTGTAAATTCTCTCAGGCAGAAAGAAGCTTTTAACTAAGCGTTAAATAAGGGCATTTCCCTCAAATTCATATTCTAAAAATCCTATTATATATCTCACAACATCAATAATTTTTTGTGTTGTCAAATCAGGCATATGCCGATTCCCAAAAATATTTTCAATATAGCAATTGTTTAAATTCATAGGAGCCCGGGGTTGGTCATTATTACTTTTCCAATTATTTTGCTACTATCTCCAAAGTAAATTTGGGTATTCTTTCTAATCAAGAATGCCCTTTTACACTTTCTCGAAATGATCAACTCCTTTTTAATGAATCACTTTCAAACAGTAAGTTAGCCGACTTCAAAATAAATGAATTAGCGCTGTATATAATAAATAAATCCTTTCAAGAAACTCAAAATGGCTGACAAAAGAGTGGAAAGATCGAATTGAACTTTCCCCCTCAAAATTCAAATTCTTCCGGAGTTACTTATTGGTTTAATCAATAGACTTGGCAGACGCATTGGAATTATTGACAAATCTCATAATATTTCTCGCTCATTAACGATTTTAGTCTTTTTGAAATATGTTTACCGTTACTTATGGTAAGGTTCTCCCCTCACGATCTTAAACGCGCGGTAAATTTGTTCGACCAAGATCAGTCGCATGAGCTGGTGAGGGAAGGTGAATTTAGAAAAGGAGAGCTGGAAGTCCGCCCGCCGCAGGACTTCGTCGCTTAAACCGTTTGATCCGCCGATGACAAAGGAGATGTTGCTGTGTCCGTAGGTGGCAAGGTCTCTTATTTTTTCGGCAAAAACTTCGGAAGGCATTTGTTTGCCCAAAATAGCGAGCACGATGACATAGGCTCTGTCCGGCAGTTTCCCCAGCAGCCGTTCGCCCTCCGTTTTCTTTATCTGCTCAATCTCCGCCTCAGAGAGACTCTCAGGAGCCTTCTCATCAGCTACCTCGGTAATAGAGACTTTTGCATAGGGCTGGAGACGTTTGATGTACTCCTCAATCCCCTGCCTGAAATATTTTTCTTTCAATTTGCCGACCGTTAAAATTTCGATATTCACAACTTATCCCGTCCTTATACATAAGTTATACACAGAACTTATGCACATATCCACAGCCCGTGTCCACATTCTGTATGGAATCAGGCGTTTGCCACAATATCTGCATACCGAAAAATATCAAATTTTGTCGAATGTGGATAACCACTGATCTGCTGTTCTTATTATAAGCTTTATTATCTGTTTTTTAGCTGCTTTTTCCATACAAGTAGCTCCTGCATAGTTTCAGCGCCCCGTTCCTTTCATGCGTGTGCCTTTGTTCACGCAGGTATTAGGCTGTTTTCTCAATTTCCCGGCGCGGATCAAATTATTTATCGTTATCAACAGTTTTTCGTGAAATGTGGATAACTTGTGCATAAATTGGAAGGAATAGGCACAGGTTGTGCACATTTAAACGATTTCTGCCCTCCTTTAAGTTCAGTTTGCCAAACAAAAATCCGACTGAAGAATCAGCCGGATTTTTGTTTGGCATTAAGTTATATGCGAACCAATCGCTAATTACGAGAATGTTTTACTGCCAAGCGTCAGCGCCGCTGTGTGCAGTTTCCCCATCCGATAGAATTGAATCCGGACGGTCTGGCCAGCCTTAAGGTTTGTATACATGTACGTTGAAAAAGAAATGTAACTCGTGATCTTTTGCCCATTAATGGACGTTATGACATCGCCGGCTTCCAAGCCGCTCTTCTTGGCCGGACTTCCGGTCTGTACATCGGTCACAACCAAACCGGACTTGACTGATTTCGGAAGCTGCAGCTGACTGGTTTCATCCGCGGGCACCATTGACAAATCAACAATGCTGACGCCAAGCATCGGCCGGACAATTTTTCCGCCGCCCTCCAGCTTGCTAATTACCGGTTTGGCCACGTTAATCGGAATCGCGAAACCTATTCCTTCAACACTTGTATCCGTTCCCGATCCTGTGGAAGCAATCTTGGACGAGTTGATCCCGATAACCTGCCCAGCGATATTTACAAGAGCGCCACCGCTGTTTCCTGGATTGATCGCCGCATCCGTCTGCAGCACCTGAGCTTCAATCGAAGCATTGTTCGCCTGGACAGGAATCGTCCGATTTGTCGAGCTAATAATGCCTTCAGTTACAGAACCGGAAAATCCGAGCGGATTGCCGATCGCAATCGCCGGTTCGCCGCGCTGCAGAATCGCAGAATTTCCGAATTCGGCAACCGACTTGACATCCGTTGAAGAAATTCTAAGGACGGCCAGATCGTACAATGCGTCCGTTCCAAGTACTTTGGCGTCTACCTTCTGGTTGTCACCCATCCGGACTTCAACTTTTCCGGCTCCGGAAACCACATGATCGTTCGTCACGACATAGGAATACGGACCGGCGCGCTTATAAATAATTCCCGATCCGATGCCGGACTCCGTGTATTGATTATCAAAAAAGTTGGCCTTCTGCAGGTTGATGACCGCGACAACCGCGGGAGAAACCTTGGCCACTGCAGCCGTCACACCTGAATTGACCTTCACATTAACCTGCTGAGTTGTCGTCCCCGAACCTCCAAGATTGCCTGTACCCTGCGTCCCTGTGGTTACCGAATAAGGTAAAATACCCAGGTCGGATAAAATGGGGGCAAAGATAAGAAAGCAGACGATTCCGACTATTGCCCCAATGAAACCGGCAAAAAACCAGCCGCTTCTGTTCCCTGGCGAACGTCTTTGCCGCGTCCCGGATTCCGGTATGTTTTCCGTACGGTTCTCGTCGTAATATTCCATACCCTGTTTTCCTCCTCGTATTCCATTCTCGCCAACTCTCACAAATGATTATCAGCCGACGAATTTTCTTTATCCATAATGTAACACCGGCAACGCGTTTTAATAAAAATATGTGACTATTTATATACAATATTAAAGAATTCAACATCAGGTTTTTTTATAAGGATGCCCTGCTTCACCTCATCATAAAAGGAGCGTTTATGTACGAAATTTCCGACCGCACTTGCAGACCTGTAAAAAAATTAGGCTCTGTTAAAGCTTCATGTTGATTTTGCTCCTTTGTTGATTTGAGTACAAGGTGCGGGACAGCGAGCCCATGGAGCGAAAAGCAAGAGACAAGTTTATCAGAACCAAAAATTAAATAGCGGTTAGCTGTGTCGCGCGGTCCGGATCGGTATCAAAAAGACTGAGATCTCTGCCTATTTTAAGCCCGGTACTTTCTAGCTTCTGTCCAACGCTCATTCTGGCCAGCTCTTTCATATTGTTGTCCTTGCTCAGATGGGCTAAATATATTTTCTTTGTCCGGTTACCCAGGACTTCCGTCAGAGCAATTCCTGACTCATCGTTTGAAATATGCCCGGTATCACCAAGAATTCTCCGCTTCACACTCCACGGATAGCGGCCCATCATCAGCATTTCCGTATCATGATTGGCTTCCATCACATAAGCGTCCGAGTCACGGATCAATCCTTTGATGTGTTCGGAAACATAGCCGAGATCCGTCAGCAACGTTAACTTCCGGTCACCGTCATGCGCGATGTAAAACATCGGATCTGCGGCATCATGTGACACTGAGAACGACTCAATATCAAGATTCCCGAATTTTTTTGTTGTATTCGCCTGAAACTCAAATTTCTGTTCCAGCGGTATATCTCCTGTTACGGATGTCATGGCCTGCCAGGTTCTTTCATTAGCATATACTGGGGTCCGGAAGCGGCGTGCGAAGACACCGAGTCCCTTCACGTGGTCACTATGTTCATGCGTCACCAGGATGGCGTCAACATCTTCAGGTTTGCGGCCGATTTGTGCTAGCAGATCGATCATCTTTTTCCCGCTCAGACCGCAATCAATCAGAAGCCTCTGTTGCTGCGTTTCTATATATAAGGAATTACCTGTGCTCCCGCTTGCGAGAACACTATAACGCACTGCCATTTCTACCACTCCCACAGGTTACAATGAATGTCTCTCTAATGTTTAATTAAGTGTCTGCACATTCCCCGACATTGCGTTGACGAAATATTCCTGACTGCCTTTCCCGGTCTGCACAACGATGTGCCACGCGGGAATAAAAATCAGCGGATCCGCCCCGGCGTCACTCACAAGATTCACATAACCCAGCTCAACCGTCTTGATAATGGGACGCTCAGAATCAAGTAAATCTGTGTTTTCCCCTAAATTGCTGATCGCTTTGTCCGCACTGATGATATCGACATAATTAGATCTTTTAAATTGAAAATAGCTTTGCTGATAACCAACCGCACGTTTCTGGCTGATTGTAAATGAGAGCATTTGAATATTGCTCCGCTTACTGATAAACACGGGCCGGTCATTATAAAGCTGAACAAAATTAACGGTTCTTGCCTTGGGATCATTTTTCCAATAAGTATAGGACTGGCCTTTATACACCAATGACAGAATGGCCTTCTGTAAATCCGCATTGTTCATATCTCCCGCGATCGGGGAAGCAAGGGTTCCATGCAACTGCATTCCCTGATCGTCAATGCTGATCTTTTGACCAGGTGAACCATTTCCTGAAGCTATCATGCCAGCAATGGTATTTTTTTCTTTTGAAAAATCAACCCGGCTTCCACGCAAGAACGTGACATTCTGAGGCGTAGGCGGAATGGTTGTACTGATACGGAAGGTATTATGCGTACCGGGACTTTCGTCCAGTTTTTCAACGCCCTGATCCTGCTGTCTCACATAAAGTTCAAAGACCAGAAATGCATCAAGAAGAAGAAAACAGACAATAAAAATAGATTTTGTTTTGCTCCAGTTCATTACGGGTTCGCCCCCTGCTGGCCCGGCCGGCGTGACCCGAGTGTAGCATCTTCCGAGTACCATCGATTGTTTATTTTATAAAACCAGTCCGGCAACGCCGTTAATGATGTGTTATCGTTTGACTGGGGGTTGGCGATCCGATAGCCAATGGCCATATCCTCAATTCCTTCGATCGGAACCCCGTTTTTTTTCAGTGTCGTCAGTACCTCGTTTCCGGAATCAAGCGTCACCGAACCTGGTTCATCAATGCTGCTGAAAGTGATCAACGTTCTGTTAAAACTGCTCAGGTCCTGATTTTTCCAGGTCAGTTCCATCGCTGTCAGATAAGGGCTTGGATAATATTCAGTATTATAAACCATATAGTTGCCTATCAGAAGACGGAATGTAACGGTATCCTGTTGATTGGAAGACAGCGTCAGACCGTCATACACAAAGTTATTTGTCCACGCTTTGAAATTATTGATGAATTCAAAGCTGTGAAAAATAGGATCGGTCATTTCAGTTGAACCGCTGATCCCAGGGTTCACGTATTGAAGGATATTAGAGTTGTTTTCAAGCTGGCGCGTTCCATCGGTGTATGCTGTTTTTCCTCGGTAATGAAAAACATTTTTCGGATCTGTAAACAGTATCGGTATAAACGCGTCAACCGGAATTTTCTGGATGTAGGTAATTTCCGTATTGACTTTAGTCGGCCCAAGCGGAAGGTAAACCATTTTGTTTCTCAGACGATGTGGGCCATAGAGTCCTGTCTGTCCTCCTGAGAAAATCTGGTTCAGACTGTTCAGGCTAACTTTGGAGACCGTAGCAGAAAACTGGTCTCTGTTATCCTGAGACCGGAAAACCGCGGCCATCCCGCCACCGGAAACAGGAAGATAAATTTCCACACGGTCAACACTTGTGTCCTGCGGAATTTGCACATTGTTGTCTCCAAACCGGAATATTTTCTTCAAGGTCCCTTGCATGAGCGGGGCAGGAAAAATGATTTCATAAGATACGGTGTCCGTCTTTTTTAACAGACTCTTCTGGCGGTTGCTCGGAAGAACGTTGCTGAAAACCGCATTCTGGAAAATTTTATATCCGCTCACAACCCTGCCGTTATCTGTTTGCCCTACGGTCCCTTCCGGCTCTTTCTGGAGGATGAGAGAGGGACGAATCACGCTGGTCAGCTTTTGGGACTGGGCGATGGCGACCGGAGTTGCTGAATTCGAAGTCCCGCCGTAATTCTTAAAGTCTGATTTGTAGAACCAAATGTTCCAGGTCATCGCGATGCTTGACAGTACCAAAACTCCGAGCAGAATGGATTTAAATACCTCGCGGTTCATCTCTGGTCACTCTCCCGGTCAAGCGGAAGGATGAAGTGAATCGTTGTGCCGCGATTCCACTCACTTTCCGCCCAGATTTCTCCGCCCTGCGCCTCAATCATTTCCTTGGCAATCGCAAGCCCCAGTCCCGTGCCTCCAAGCTTCCTCGAGCGGGCCTTGTCCACTCTGTAGAACCGTTCGAACACTTTGGCCAGATTCTCCTTTGGGATACCAACCCCTTGGTCACTGATTGCCGTGCGGATTTTGTTGCCTCTTCTTGTCACCTGAAAAGTAATCAGGCCGCCCTCAGGCGAGTATTTCATTGCATTTGAAAGTATATTATCAATAACCTGGGTCAGTTTGTCCCGATCAATCTGGACATAAAAAGACCCCTTTGGCAGCCTTCGGTTAAACTGTATATTTTGGTTTTTGGTCATTTCAAACCGGTCAATGATTTCTTCACAAAATAGGACATAATTGGTTCGCTGAAGATTCAGTTTATATTCTTTTGCATCCAGACGGGAAAGCTGCAGCAGATCCTTGACCAGCCGGATCATCCGTTCCGTTTCCTTTTGTGTCACGTCGAGGAATTTGGCCGCGAGTTTCGGATCATCTACCGCTCCATCCTGCAGCGCCTCCAGATAACTTTTCATTGTTGTCAGCGGCGTGCGTAATTCATGGGAAACGTTCGCCACAAATTCGCGCCGTTCCATGTCAACCTGCTCCTGCTCAGTAACATCATGAATCACAGCGATGAGTCCGTTGGCCAACCCGTTCTCCTTTTTCACAATAGAAAAATTAGCCCGGAGCAGTACCGTCTGCTGGTCGCTGCTGAAGTCGAGAACAATTGATTCCGTCAGGCCATACAGATCCATGATTCGATAATCATTTCTGATCCTGAGAAGATCAAGAATCGAATTACCGATGACGTCGTTACGATAAACGCCCAGCAGTTCTTCCGCGCGATTATTCATCAGAATCACATTTCCCTTGCGGTCAGTAGCAATAACACCGTCAGTCATATAAGTGAGCACAGATTTCAGTTTCCGACGTTCCGACTCTGTCGTCGACGTCGCTTCACGCAGCTTGGTCGTCATATTGTTAAACGCTGCCGCCAGCTGACCAATTTCGTCCTTTTCAATCATATCGACTTTCCGGTTAAAGTTACCCTGCGAAACCGCGAGCACCTGACGCTGCATCTGAACAAGGGGCTTGGTTATTGTCCGGGCAAGAAAGAAGCCCAAAATAGCCGTTATAAGAAGGGAGAAGATGGTTGCCGTAGCCAGTATTTTGTTGATCAGCTGCAGCTGGGCATACACCCCTTCAAAACTCTTCTCAACATAAAGCACGCCATATCGTTGACTGTCGACCATAATCGGAACCGTCACGATATCCACGCGCTCGCCGCTGCTACCGTCCGTACGCCTGTATTTGTTCGCAGTTGTTGATGACAAATTCTGGATAATAAGATCGTTCGTCGTGCTTTTCCCAACTGACTGCTTATCATCCGCCGCTACAATCACGCGGTTTTCATCAATTACTTCAATTTCCCTGATGTTGTCCACTTCGGAAAACTGGCTGCTTATCTGATCCGCCATTTGACTCGGATCATCAATATTCGTGTCCCTTGATTCCCTTAGGACCTCCCCGATGTTCACCGCGATCAGCTTACTCTGGTTGACGAGCGATTCTTCAAAACTGTTCAGCTGCATGGTTTTGAGGCTGTCCGTAAAATACACACCGATCAGCTGCATCGCAAGCAAAATCAGCAGGGTATAGACAAGTACGATCTTGAATTGAATCGATTTAAAAAAACCGACCTTGTTCATTCCGCCGGCTCCTGATCCGGTGCATTCAAATAATAGCCGACACCGCGTCGGGTAATAATCCAGATCGGGCGGCTTGGATTGTCCTCAATTTTCTCGCGCAGGCGGCGCACTGTGACATCAACTGTCCGGACATCTCCGAAGTAATCGTAGCCCCAGACCGTCTGCAGAAGATTTTCCCGGGTCATTACCTGGCCCATGTGATCGGCCAAATAGTGGAGAAGCTCAAATTCTCGATGCGTCAGTTCGACCGCCTTGCCTCTTTTTGTTACAACGTAGGCATCCAGATGGATGACCAGATCACCGATTTCAATATCATTTTCTTTCCCTTTTTCAGTTTCATTTGATTCCTGTTTGTGCCGCCTGAGATTGGCTTTGACCCTTGCGATCAATTCCCGGTTACTGAATGGTTTCGTCACATAATCATCGGCACCCATTTCCAGCCCAAGTACTTTGTCGATCTCAGAATCTTTGGCCGTGAGCATAATGATCGGCATATTATGTGTTTTGCGGACTTCGCGGCAGACTTCCATGCCATCCTTAACCGGCAGCATCACGTCCAGCAGAATCATGTCCGGATCCTCCTGCTCTACCTTATCCAGTGCTTCCTGGCCGTCATAGGCGCAAATTACGTCATAGCCTTCCTTTTCAAGATTAAACTGCAATATATCAGCAATTGGCTGCTCGTCATCAACAACAAGAATCTTGTTCCCCATCATGAATGCCCCCTTTGGGAAAAATCCGATTATCTGTTTTATCATTCGTTCTTTTCAATTTGAAATGAGGGTATTAATCTTTATTCATATTTTATGTTGGCCGGTACTGGAAACTTTTCCGCACAGGATCCTTTCCCATTCATTTTACCATAACAGCGCTTGCTCTGTCATAGCGGCAGCAGATGAACAAGGCTCCCGGAGATCCCGGGAGCCTTGTTCATCTGCCTCTATTCAGCGTTATGACCCGCTCATTTTTGATAAAACATGGCTCGAGGCGGAATCGAACCACCGACACGAGGATTTTCAGTCCTCTGCTCTACCGACTGAGCTATCGAGCCATAACATATATGAAACAGCATGTTTGAAAGAAAAACTGTTATGTAGCTAAAACATACTGATAAAAAACAATAAAAAAATGGCGGGTCCGAGCGGACTTGAACCGCCGATCTCCTGCGTGACAGGCAGGCATGTTAACCACTACACCACGGACCCATTGGTTGCGGGGGCAGGATTTGAACCTGCGGCCTTCGGGTTATGAGCCCGACGAGCTACCAGACTGCTCCACCCCGCGATAATTAATTATTCGGTTCGGCCAAAAGGGTTTAACAGAAGCTCCCTTTTTGCGGCACAGACAATATTGTATCATCGATAGCGGACAAAGGCAACTCTAAAATTTAATTTTCTCTGTTTTGCACCTTCTTCCGGTAGTCAGACCGTCACTATAACCGAAACAAAAACCGGGACAAAAAATTTTTTTGCCCCGGTCATCTATAATGTTTATTCTGTTTAAGTATCAGGCGAAGACACTGCGCACTTCAATCGTCTGGCCGCGGTCCGGACCGACAGAGAACAAGGACAGCGTCACACCGGTTAGTTGGGAAATCCGTTCAATATAATGGCGGGCATTTTGCGGCAGATCAGATAGTGACCGTGCGCCTGTGATATCTTCAGACCAGCCGGGCATTTCTTCATAAATCGGTTTGCATTCCGCAAGGATATTCAGGCTCGCAGGAAATTCTTCAATGATTTTGCCCTTATACTCATAGGCCTTGCAGATCTTTACTGTATCAAGACCCGTCAGTACATCAACGCAATTGAGTGAAAGGTCCGTCAGCCCGCTGACGCGGCGCGAATGGCGGAGCACGACGCTGTCAAACCAGCCGACCCGGCGAGGACGGCCGGTCACTGTCCCGTATTCATGGCCAGTTTCACGGATCTGATCACCGATTGCGTTATTTAATTCAGTCGGGAAAGGTCCGTCACCAACCCGGGTTGTATAAGATTTCGCGCAGCCGACCACATGATTGATCTTCGTCGGGCCGACACCCGCACCAATCGTCACACCTCCGGCCACGGGGTTGGATGAGGTGACGAAGGGGTAAGTCCCTTGGTCAATATCGAGCATGCAGCCTTGAGCGCCTTCAAACAAAACCCTTCTGCCGGCATCCAGTGCCTCATTCAGTACCGCAGACGTATCACAGACTAAATGGCGGATCCGTTCTCCGTATGCCAGATATTCACCATAGATGTCATCAATATTGAAGCCTTCACTGTCATACATTTTTTCAAGGAGCCGGTTTTTCAGCGCCAGATTTTTACTCAGTTTTTCTTTGAAAGTCTCCGGTTCGAGGAGATCGGCCATCCGGATGCCGATCCTTGCGGCTTTGTCCATATAAGCCGGGCCGATGCCCTTCTGTGTTGTTCCGATCTTGGAAGAACCCTTGCTTTTCTCTTCAAGGACGTCAAGTTTCAAATGGTAAGGCAGGACCAGATGCGCCCGGCTGCTGATCCGCAGGTTATCGGTGCTGATGCCACTCTCTTTCATGTAGTCCAGTTCCATGCAGAGCGATTTCGGATTGATCACCATACCGTTGCCAAGCACACAGATTTTATCCTTGTATAAAATGCCTGAAGGCATAAGCCTCAGTTTATAGGTTTTCCCATTCCAGACAATCGTGTGGCCCGCGTTGTCTCCGCCCTGATAACGGGACACCACTTCCGAATTTTCGGACAGATAATCTGTGATTTTCCCTTTTCCTTCATCGCCCCACTGGGCGCCCACTACAACTACAGAAGACATACATCCAGCCCCCTACTTCATCCTGTTAGAAATTTTCTCTCAGATCCTTGTTAAGTCTAACAGTTAATCAATTTAAAAGTCAACGTAGATAAACGAACAATTTATGCCAATCAATAATTTTTGTTCGTGTTTTGTGTCGCTTTTGATTTATGCCCCTCGCGGAATATCTTCCTGATGATTCCGGTCAATGTTGACAAATTTGTTGTATTCCTTAATAAAAGCGAGTTCAACCGTACCCACAGGACCATTTCGCTGTTTGGCAATGATGATCTCGATAATGTTCTGTTTTTCGCTTTCTTTGTTGTAATAATCATCGCGATAGAGAAAAGCCACGATGTCCGCATCCTGTTCAATACTTCCGGATTCGCGGATGTCACTCATCATCGGCCTTTTGTCCTGACGGGATTCCACCCCGCGAGAAAGCTGTGACAGAGCAATGACCGGCACATCAAGTTCACGGGCCATCGCTTTCAGCGTCCGGGAAATTTCCGAAACCTCCTGCTGGCGGTTTTCCTGTCGGCCGCCACCTCCGGACCCTATAATTAACTGCAGATAATCAATAACAACGAGATCCAGGCCTTTTTCCTGTTTCAATCTCCGGCATTTCGAGCGAATGTCATTTACACGGATACCTGGAGAATCGTCAATATAGATTCCGGCACGTGATAAGGTACCCATCGCCATCGTCAGTTTCTGCCAGTCATCATCCTCAAGACGGCCGGTACGCAGTTTCTGCGCGTCAATGTTCCCTTCGGCGCAAAGCATACGCATGGCCAGCTGACGGGCACCCATTTCAAGACTGAAAATCGCGACATTTGCCTCATTTTTTGTGGCCACGTTCTGCGCGATATTGAGTGCGAAAGCCGTTTTACCCACAGACGGACGGGCCGCCACAATAATCAGATCACTCTTCTGAAATCCCGCTGTCATCCGGTCGAGCTCCAGAAATCCGGTGGCTGTTCCTGTGACGTCATCTTTCCGGCTTTGCAGCGCCTCTATATTGTCATAGGTTTCAATCAGGACATCCTTAATCGACCTGAATTCACCTGTCCGTTTCCGTTCCGCGACTTCAAGAATCTGTCTCTCGGCATCGTCGACAATGCTCTCGGCCTCATCTTCTCTTGTATAGCTGTCAGACACGATCTGGGTCGCGGTGCGGATCAGGCGGCGAAGGAGCGATTTTTCCGCAACAATATTGCAGTAAAACTCAATGTTGGCAGCGGTAGGCGCGGAACCGGCCAGATCAGCGAGATAGGAAACACCGCCTACCTCCTCCAAATGTTTCCCGGACTGCAGGGCATTCGTCACGGTGACAACATCAACCGGCTCGTTGCGGTCAAACAACTGGATCATAACGGAAAAAATGAGCTGATGGCTTGTCCGATAAAAATCTTCGGGTACGAGCAGCTCCGTTGCCGTGACCACTGCTTCAGGTTCCAGAAAAACCGCGCCCAGCACAGCCTGTTCGGCCTCCGTATTATAGGGAGGCGTTCGATCGGCAAATAAGTCACTCATGACGCATTCTCCTTCAAGTTAATCATATCCCACTCATCAATTCATACTGAAAAAAGCGCCAATAGATATTATTCTTCAGTGACATGTACTTTCACTTTGGCGGTGACTTCCGGGTGCAATTTTAGTGGAACATCTGTAAACCCGAGCGTCCGAATCGGTTCCGGAAGATCGATTTTCCGTTTATCTATCGTTATTTCCATCTTTCTGAAGGCCTGAGCAATCTGTTTGCTTGTTATGGAGCCGAAAAGCCGTCCGCCCTCTCCGGATTTCGCTTTCAGTTCAATTGTTATTTTTTCGATTTTCTGTTTCAATTCTTCAGCATTCCGGCGTTCTTCTTCTTCAAGCTGTTTTTTCCTTTTCTTTTGAGCTTCCAGCTGGTTCATGCTTCCCTTGTTCGCCGGAACTGCCAGGTTCTGAGGGAACAGATAATTTCTCGCGTAGCCTTCGGAAACCTCTTTAACATCGCCCTGACTACCCTTTCCCTTCACGTCTTTCACAAAAATAACTTTCATTATGACAAACCTCCTTCAAAATACTGGTCAATCGCCTGCTTAACCCTATTCACCGCCGTTTCGACGGTAACGCCTTTCATCTGGGTCGCCGCATTGTTCAGATGGCCCCCACCGCCAAGACTCTCCATGACAATCTGAACGTTGATTTCGCCAAGTGATCGGGCACTGACACCGACCTGGCCATCGTCCCTGAGCCCGATGACAAAAGACGTCCGAATACCCTCGAGCATCAGCAGAGTGTCGGCCGTTTGAGCCAGTAGTACTTGATCGTATGTTTTTCCACCTTCACCACTGACAATAGCAATATTCGAATGGTAGACCTGAGCCCTGCGGATAAGGTCGGCCCGCTGATTGAACTGATCCAGATCATCACACAGGAATTTCTGGACAAGGATGGTATCCGCTCCGTGCGCCCTCAGATAGGATGCCGCATCAAAGGTCCGGAAACCAGTTCTGAGCGTAAAGTTCTTGGTGTCAACCGCAATCCCGCCCAGCATGGCGGTCGCTTCAATAACGTCAAGCGGGCGCTCATTAGGCTGATACTCTAAGAGTTCAGTCACGAGCTCACAGGTTGAAGAGGCATAGGGCTCCATATATACAAGCACAGGGTCTTTAATAAACTCTTCCGCCCTCCGGTGATGATCAATAACAACAATCCGGTGAACACTGTCCAGCAGATCCGGATCCACGACCATGGATGGGCGGTGCGTGTCGGCAACCACCACCAGTGTCCGTTTTGTTACTTTTTCACGGGCTTCTTCCGCAGAGATAAAATTCGCCCATAAATTTCTGTTCTTCTGGAGCTCGGTCACGAGCCGCGCCACTCCTGTCACGTCATGTTCACGATCCAGAATAATTTTGGCGCTCCTCCCGTTGGCATGCGCGATTTTAAGAATACCAATACACGACCCCACAGCGTCAAGATCTGGTGCTTTGTGTCCCATGATCATCACCTGGTCGCTCTCCAGCATGAGCTCTGTCAGCGCATGGGAAATGACTCTGGCACGGACGCGCGTCCTTTTTTCTATTGGGTTGGACTTCCCGCCGAAAAATTTAACGGCGCCATCCGACCATTTGATGACAGCCTGGTCTCCGCCCCGCCCGAGTCCAAGATCGAGGGCGGACTGGGCATAAGTGCCAAGATCCTCCAGTGTCTCCGTCCCCGCCCCGACTCCGATGCTGAGCGTCAAGGGAATATGGCTGAGAGGCACTGTAATTTCACGCACTTTATCCAGAATCGAAAAATGTTCTTCCTCAACCGCCGCCAGAAGTTTCTCATTCATCACCGCGAGAAAGCGGTCTGATGCTGTCCGGCGCAGGTAAATGCCGTGCCGCGATGCCCACGCCTTAATAATCGAAGTGGTCTCATTATTGATTGTGCTTCTGACCTGATCCTCCAGCCCCTGTGTCACTTCATCGTAATTATCCAGAAAAATCAGAGCAAGCACGGGCTGCTCGTTATAATAATTCTTTTTAATCTGCAGAACATCCGTAATATCGGTAAAATATAAAAGACGCTCCGAACGTCTCAGACGCACACGATACTGTCGTTCATTTATTGCAATGATCATTGATTCTTTATCCGATAAAATCAGTTTCTCAAATTCCGTGGATATTTCATTTAACAACAGACCAATTTTTGTCTCAGTTCCGCCGGCCAGTTGGTTGAAATACGGGTTGCACCACTCGATCCGTTCCGCTTCGTTATACAGAACAATTCCAATCGGCATTTGGAGCAGCGCCTCACCGCCTGCTTTATTCAGGCTGTAGGAAAGCCCGGCAATATATTCCGCCAGTTCTTTATCGAATTGTGTTTCATTGAATACAAACCATGTGACGGACAAGGCGAGAATCACCAGGCCGGAAAGAGCGAGCATCCAGTTCAGAAACGCAGTAAATACAATAAACAGAAGGTACAGCAGACCCAGAACGATCAGCAAGTCACTGCGCCATCGATGTTTAAATTGATTTGCCAATTTTTTCAGCTCCCGCAGCTGCACAATTTTCAAGGGCTTTCCGATTATCCGGACAACTAATTTTTCTTTGCCAGCCTCTTCCGGAGATCAAAACCAAGATCAATTATACCTAATAATGTGACCAGCTGCAGCAGTAAAACGCTGAATATAACGACTGCTACAACTATCATAATTGGGATAATCCCTGGAAAATGCCGCAGGGCAGCGAAAAAAAAGATAAAGCTCAATCCCTGAATGGCAAGCAGCAGCTGCATCACAAAAGAAAAGTTAACCGAGATCGTGAACAATGGCGTTTCACTGTCCGCAATTCCGGTCTGAATCAGCAAAAGCGCAATCAGATAAATCCAGATCACACTTTTCGGAACACGCCACCGCCTGAAGGGCACCCATTCCGGTGCTTCGACACCAAAACGTCTGAGCAGCGGAAGGCTGATTATCACGACAATTAACGAATTAATGACTCCGACCACAACAATCAGTGAAGGGGCAAGCACGCCTAAATAATTGATATAGTTCTGATAAAGATCTGCCAGTGTTTCCGTATTCTGATGGAGCAGCGGACCGGCTTGGGCAAGCATCGTTTCAACAGACTTCCATATTGCCTTTTTTCCCTCGGCAACCGGATTAAAACCATAAATGAGCACTGAACCGGCCAGGTACAGAATAAGCATTGTGATATTCGCCAAACTGCCGGCAAGAAGAATGGCAAAGGCGGGCTTTTTCAGGCGAATCATTATGCCCATGGAAAAACCCATAACGGTAAAGAAAAACGGAAACAGCACGTACAGTCCCAATCGGGACAAGAACATGAAAGCCAAACCAATAAGCAGCTCCACGATGCCAAACTGCCACCCGAATTTTGAAACACCGTACATCAGGGGAAAAGGAATCAGCCAGACTGATACCGCGGATACGGCGGGAATGTAAAAAGTTACCCCGAGTAAAATGAATAAGAGAATGATTGCCATTATTCTCTCAACTAGAGCCCTACTCACTTTCATAACGACACCTCTGGTCAGGGATCCGTTGAATGCCGACACGCCTTAATAAGTTCAGACGTTTTCGCTTTCTATAGCAAAGTACAGGAATCGCTCCGGCCATCCAATTGATTAATAAGATTTATTATAATATACATGCAGTTCGTAATGGAAGGGTAAAACGCCGGATACAAGGCTGCAATCTTGCACGATTCAAACTTCCCCTATATAATGGAGTAGTTAAATAATTGAAAAGAAAGCGTTTTACAGTGAATTTGGCCGCCCTTTCTGAATTGAATAGGGTTATTTTATGTTCATTCACCATACACTTTTAATATCTCTTGTCTGTCTGGAGAGCTGGTGTTCCCATGATAAGTGATTGCGTACTAAATCAAAACAGTTCGTTTTTAAGACAATCCGGAATCGGATTGTCTTTTATAATGATGAACTTGCCTCAGGCAAACAATTTGAGGAGAGCGAACCATTATGGCTTATGAAAGCGCAAAAGCACTGTTCGTCGCCTGGATCAGCCTGATCAGCAATTTCTTTCTGACTCTAATCAAAATCGGTTTCGGCCTGCTTTTTCATAGTACCGCCCTGATCGCCGACGGTGTGCACAATGGTGGAGATGTGATTGCTTCTGTTGCAACGATTGGATCAATGAAGCTGTCCAACCATCCCGCAGACAGGGAGCACCCGTACGGACATGGAAAAGCGGAAGACATCTCCACAGCATTTATCGGCATTATTCTGATCGCAGCTGCCGCCTTTCTAATTTTTGAAGCCATCAGCAGCTTGTTCGGTCCCGTCTCTGAAGTCAGTGTCTGGGCACTTCTGGCCGCGATCCTGTCGACAGCCTGGAAATGGGCGCTTTATGTCTATACACATCGCGCTGCAATTAGATACCACAGCAAAAGTCTCCAGGCGACAGCTTCAGACCACCTGGCCGATATTTATGCATCGTTAGCAGCCGCTCTCGGATTAAGCATTGGTTGGATCGGCAGAGTTTTGGATATTCCCTACTCTCATTTCAGCGACCCGATCGCCGGAATTGTGGTCTCTTTGCTCGTGCTGCGCATCGCCATCATTATGATGGTCAAATCGACTAATGTACTTATGGAGAGCAGTGTTGACGAGAAAAAACAGGAAGAATACAAGGAAGTATTTCTCTCATTTCCGCAGGTTAAAAAGATTGATATTCTGCGTGCAAGGGAACATGGCAATTCAATTCTGATTGACGCCCAAATTCGTCTTCCCGCCTCTTATAATATTCAGGAAGGCGATGATATTACGGAGGAGATCAGGCAGAAAGTGATGTCCAGATTCCCTGATGTAGAAGAAGTCCTGATTCATATCAATCCATGGTATGAAGGCCGGGAAATTATTGAGCCGGATTCAGTGCCCAATCTTAAAAAATAATCATTCTTTCTTCTTCGTCCGATATATGTTGTGGAAGACTTTTTTTCAAATTGAATCCAAAGCATCACAATCATTATATGAGGTGATTCATATGTCGACAGACACAATAGATCAGACGGCTCTGGCCCTTTATTCTGGCAATCTTACGGTCGGGATACTGATCGATGAAGTCAGCGAAATCATTGAACCTGTGCCGGCAGCACCCGTCCCTGTAACTCATCCGTTTTTTTCAGGGTTGATCTCTTTAAGGGATCACATTCTTCCATTGATCCTGCTTTCAGGAGTTCTGGAATCCGGCAGCAATCCCTTTGTAAACAAGGAAGACAGAAAATTTGTTATCGGCGTGACAAAATCCGGAAATATCGCGATTGATATCGATGCAGTCGGCGGGACCTATACCTTTCAAGCGGAACAGACTTCCCCCGCCGATCAGGGGCAGTCTTTTTACAGCTCTAAAATCCAGGTCGAGGATGGTGAGCTGCCGCTTCTTAATCTCGAAAAATTGGCCGAATATATTCAACGCCAGAATGAGCGTATCCGGTGTGAAGCGGGGATGATTCAGAATCATTGACTCTTCTCCTCACGCGGTCTATACTGTTCGAAATATCCATTCGGATGGATCAATCGCATGAGGAAAGGAGCCATATCTATGGGAATCCACAAATATTTTCAAAGTTTATCCGACCTGGAAGGCATTTACCGCTGTCCAGGTGTTTTTAAATATCAGGAGCATTCTGTAGCCAGCCACTCCTTCAAAGTTGCAACCATCGCACAATTCTTGGCAACTGTTGAAGACAGGAATGGACAGTCGGTAGACTGGAAGAAGGTCTATGAACGGGCGATCAATCATGATTATTCCGAACTTTTTACAGGTGATATTAAAACTCCGGTTAAATACGCGCTGCCCAAGCTTCGGGAACTATTCTCGCAAGTGGAAGGCTCAATGACGCAGGAGTTTCTCGACAAAGAAATTCCAATGGAGTTTCGCAAAGTTTATGAGGAGCGGTTCAAGGAAGGCAAGGATGATTCTCTGGAAGGCAAAATTCTGTCCGTCGCCGACAAGATCGATCTGCTTTATGAGGCATATGGCGAAATCCAGAAGGGCAATCCTGAGTCCTTGTTTTTCCAGATTTACAGAGAAGCTCTGGAATCCATTCTTAAATTCAAAGATTTGGTTTCTGTTCGATACTTTATTCAGGTCATCCTCCGGGAAATGATTGACGAAGAGGCTAAATCACACACTTATATCAAATCTATTACCAATCAGCTGCTTTCCGAAACAGCTGAAGGCTGATTTTTGTGCTTACTCTGTGTTCTTCTTGCCACATTGACTGCAGTCACCTATCATAGACTTATGGCTTTTCTGTGAATCTTACATCTGAAGGAGCTATTGCCCGAATGAGTCAAACGATAAAAAATCTTAGCGACAGTCAACCGAAACCAAAAAGTGACAAGAATTATGCCGTGCTGATCATCACAGTTGCAATACTAGCGAATATCGTGATCCTGTTATTATTTTTCGCCCCTTTTATCGGCTATCACGGCAAGATCAGCCGCAGTGTTTATGTACTGCCCAAGCTGAACGCTGTATTTAACAGCTTCACGTTCATTTTTCTTGTCTCTGCCCTGATCTCGATAAAAATGAAAAAAATCAATCTGCACCGGGGTTTTATTTTGGCTGCTTTTTCAACAACCGCTCTTTTTTTGCTCTCCTATCTTTCCTTTCACTATCTCGCTCCTGCCCCCCATTATGGCGGGACAGGGCTGATCCGGCCCATCTATTTTTTCATTCTGATCACACACAGCGCGCTTGCCGCAAGTGTTGTTTTCCTTGCTCCATTTGCACTTGTCTGGGGCTGGACCATGCAGATCAGAAAGCACAAACGGATTGTCCGCTGGACCATGCCGATCTGGCTTTATGTCAGCCTGACCGGCGTTATCGTCTATTTAATGATGGCGCCCTATTATTAAAAATCGAGTCAGCATTTTATGAAGTTCTATGAAAAAAAGGCGCCCGAAATTAGGCGTCTTTTTTTCATCCCTTCAATTCGTTCCATACAGGTAAATCTTCCACGCAGACTCTTTGCTGTTAAATGACTTAAGAAAATGCAAACCATCCTGCCTTGCATTCATAATCGGAACCGAAGAAAAAATATAATTTCCGCCCATCTTTTTGAACTGGCCGATATTAAGCTGCAGATGGTGGATTTTAACATGAGAATTCTTACGAAAATCATAATTCTTTCCCAATTCTGCGGTAAATAGATAACACCTGCCGCCCCAATCATCAAAATAGGCTCGATTGCTTGGATTTTTGTCGAGTTCTTTAGCAATGATCTTCCTGAAGGCTTGTTTATATGTGAGCGGATAAAAGTTATTGTACGTATCCAGCGTATAAAATCCATTAAATTGAGCGATCGCCGGATGTAAGCCAATGCTGGCCACTCGATAACTTGATTTGGGCTTTCCTATATACTTAGCAATCGCGCTGAACTGCTGACTCGCATAGAATTGCTTGAAAGTCGGCTGTTCGTGAAATTCAATTTCCGGATTATAGAGAAACAGCACAATAATCTGCAAAACAAGCACGATTTCAACAAATCGTTCCCATTTCTTCCCCTTTT
Source organism: Sporolactobacillus shoreae (assembly GCF_004684935.1). Taxonomy (GTDB): domain Bacteria; phylum Bacillota; class Bacilli; order Bacillales; family Sporolactobacillaceae; genus Sporolactobacillus; species Sporolactobacillus shoreae. Next base: position 83,096 of record NZ_SRJD01000006.1, on the reverse strand, counting down.
GCCAACAGATGAGCGCTCCCACCGCAAACATCAGATAAATGAACAGCGGATGAAGATAGTGATATCTTGAAAAATTAAACGTTGTAAGAATGCTGATCTTTGCTTTAAGCGGTGCCCACCCCTTGTAAAACCAGAAAGCAAACCACACAGAAAGCATCACGTTCAGACTAAGCAACAGCAAAAAACGTTTTTTGAGCAACATTTCCCCTTTACCAGTCCTGACTATTTGCCACAGGACAATGCAACTAAAAGGCAGAATGACATACTGATGAACTGTCATGGCCTGATCATGACCAACAATTAAATTTTTTATTGAGAGTATCAGGACATTCCATAAACTTGATGTTGATTCAACGAAATCGTCTCTGTTCGTTAATGGCCCGGGCAGAAGCAGTGAAGCAACTAATCTGTATTCAACAAGGAAGTAGATGATCGTCATAAGAGCAATGGAAAGTATAAATTTTAGATTGAACTTCTTTTTGACGATCCAGTCTCTCAGCCAGAAAATCGCCATCGCCGTTAAGAAGAAGAAAAATCCGAGTTCAAAACTGGAATAAAACGGAAGCAGGCAAAGTGTCAGCCATTCTTTCCAAGAAGCAACGTGCGCTCTTATATTGAGAAATGCCCACAGTGCAAGTGGCATACCAAGAGTACTCAGCATGCCGGAGGGCCAGAATGGTGTCAATGCAAAGGCAAGTGCCACAAGCACTCTGATGGGGAAACTATCCCTGCTTTTGACAAAATGATCCCGTAACAGCAAGTACATGCCTAGAAAAGCGAAAAAGCGGGAGATCAGCTGACATATGGAATAAGCAAGCATAGGCGGCAGGATCACATTCAGCAGTACGATCATGCTGAACTGTGAGCCAAACGCATTCCTGGACAGCTGGCCATTGATAACCTGTGGGATTTGGGAGTGGATGGGACCAAACAATTCACCACTATGTGCCAGCACCTGATACCAAGCTATATTGGAATCCATATTATCCACAATCCGGATGTGTGCATTTTCTCCAAGTAGGAACAGGGGTGCCAGATAGATTGCAATCAGGATTATAGCCGTGATCAACATTCTCTTTTCTTTAACTGGCAAGCTGGCACCCTTCTTTAAAAGATCCGGTTTCATCATTGTTAGCCTCTTAATATTGGACTGTTTAAAGCTTGGAATGCCTGATACTACTTAATCAGCCTAATGACGTTCCTTCTTATCATTATTCTCCCAATAGTATAAAAAACTGCAGCAGAGGCATTCCTCTTACTGCAGTTTTTTCATCTACTGGCATGATTGTTATGCCCTTTTTATTCCTGTGTATATGGAAGCAAAGCCATCTGACGTGAACGTTTGATTGCTCTTGTCAGCTGGCGTTGATATTTCGCACTCGTTCCTGTGACACGACGAGGCAAAATCTTCCCGCGTTCTGAAATAAAGCGTCTCAGCAAATCTACATCCTTATAATCAATATAAGTAATGTGGTTCACTGTAAAATAGCATACCTTGCGGCGCTTACCGCGTGACCGGCGTACTGCCATTTCCACTGCACCTCCCCTTAATTACCTAGTTCTCCCGTTCATCAGAACGGCAGATCATCATCCGAGATATCAATTGGTTTACTGTCATTTGCAAAAGGATCTTCAAAAGAAGGGGCATTCTGATTGTTATTATTGTTCGCGTTGGTGTTCGGACGGTTGCCGGACTGAGACCCAAAACCGTTATTTCCGTTTGAAGGTGCGGGGGCTCCGTTGCCAAAATCATTTTCATCCGCATGTCTTGTCCCCTTTGGTTCGAGGAATTGCACACTGTCAGCAATGACTTCAGTAATATATACCCTGCGACCTTCATTATTCTCGTAATTCCGCGTCTGAATCCGTCCGTCAACCCCCGCCAAGCTTCCTTTGGTCAGGAAGTTGGCTGCATTTTCCGCTTGTCTGCGCCAGACAACTACAGGAATAAAATCCGTTTCGCGATCACCCTGCTGATTTGAAAATGGGCGATTGACGGCAATAGTGAAGCTTGCAACGGCAACCCCATTCGGCGTATAGCGAAGTTCCGGATTTTTTGTTAATCGTCCGACGAGAACGACCCGATTAATCAACAGAATTCCCCCGTTTCTGAGATTATTTTACTTCTTCCGGTTTACGTTCATCTTTGATGACCATGAAGCGGATCACGTCATCATTGATCTTCGTAAGACGGTCAAACTCATTGATCGCCGGGCTTTCCGCATTAACGTACAAAACAACATACACGCCGGTATTGAAATCCGTGATTTCATAGGCTAAGCGACGCTTACCCATTTCTTTCACTTCATTGATTTCGGCGCCATTGTCCGTCAGAATGGAAGCCAGCTTTTCCTTAACTGCTTTTTCCTGGTCCTCTTCCAGATCTGGACGGAGAATGTACATAATTTCATATTTGCGCACGATTTTTCACCTCCCCTTGGACTAAACGGCTCCATAATGGAGCAGAGAGCAAGCCTTCTCACTCATAAGTCAATATGATACCATTCATCATAGTCAAAAGCAAGTCTTTAAGAATGCGTTTCAGACATTAAATCTAAAATTTACAATGTCCCCATCCTGCATGATATAGTCTTTTCCTTCAAGACGAAGATTGCCCTGTTCTCTAGCTGCGGTCTCAGACCCTGCTGAGATGAGATCCTCAAACGAAACAATTTCCGCACGAATGAATCCCCGTTCAAAATCCGAATGAATGATGCCTGCCGCCTGCGGAGCTTTCGTTCCCTTTCTGAATGTCCAAGCTCGAACCTCTTTCTCACCAGCAGTGAAATAGGTAGCGAGCCCGAGTAATTGATAGGATTTTGCAACCAGCTTGTCAAGCCCGGATGAATCCAGTCCGAGATCCTGAAGGAACACTTTTTTCTCTTCCGCATCGAGTTCCGCAATTTCAGATTCGATTCGGGCGGAGATTGCTACAACTTCCGCCCCGTCCGTTTCCGCAAATTTTCTAACGGCCTGAACATATTCATTTTCTTCAGGAGAAGCCACATCATCTTCAGAAATATTGGCAACATAGAGCACGGGCTTTTTCGACAGAAAATTAAACGGCCGGATGATTGCCTCCTCTTCATCTGTCAGGTCAACGTGGCGGGCTGGTTTCCCTTCTTCAAAGGCCATTTTTAATTTTTGAAGCGCTGAAAATTCAATAATGGCCTGTTTGTCCTTCTGATTCGCCAGTTTCCCAACACGGTCAATCCGCTTGCTCACCTGTTCCAGATCAGCGAGGATTAATTCAAGATTGATGGTTTCGATATCATCTACAGGATCGATTTTCCCAGATACATGCGTAATGTTTTTGTCGTCAAAACAGCGGACAACGTGTGAAATAGCATCAACCTGCCTGATATTCGCGAGGAACTGGTTACCCAGCCCCTCTCCTTTACTCGCTCCTTTAACCAGGCCCGCGATATCTGTAAATTCGAATGTGGTCGGCACTGTGCGTTTAGGATGATACATCTCAGTCAGTTTATCCAGTCTTCTGTCCGGAACACTGACGATGCCGACATTCGGCTCAATAGTACAAAATGGATAATTCGCCATTTCCGCTCCCGCTTGGGTGATCGCATTAAACAGCGTGGACTTTCCGACATTCGGCAGCCCGACTATACCTGTTGTCAAACTCATTCTTTTCAACTCCCCGGACTTTTCGCCCTTTGTTACATTTAACTACTAGCTTTTTAATAAAAGTACTGCGTGTCGCCAACTACAATTAATACTTTTTTTGTGTTATTCTTCAATTTCTTCGGAAGTTCCTGCCTCAAGGATTTTCTTAATTTTTTTCTGAAATTCACTTCTCGGCATCAGAACACTGTGACCGCATCCGAGACATTTGATTCGGATATCCGCACCCATGCGAATGATTTTCCATTGATTTGTTCCGCACGGATGTGCTTTTTTCATTTCAACGACGTCATTCAGGTTAAATGCGATGTGCGGTCTAGCCATTGTATTCTCCCTCTCCTTTATATACCTGTATATACCTGCTTTTTTTCTTCTGTCCTGCGCTCAGTGGGTCACATTATCTCAAAACGTTGTCCGTTCCCTTAGGAACTGCGGCAGCTGATCAATTGGCAGACGAACCTGATCCATCGAATCCCGATCCCTGACGGTTACTTTGCCGTCTTCCTTCGAATCAAAGTCATAGGTAATACAGTATGGTGTGCCAATTTCATCCTGCCTGCGATACCTCTTTCCGATTGACCCTGTTTCATCGTAGTCAACCATCCATTCTTTGGACAGTTGCTGGTAAATAGCCCCCGCTTCTTCACTCAGTTTTTTAGAAAGCGGCAAAACACTCGCCTTGTATGGAGCAAGAGCTGGATGGAAATGCAGCACGGTTCTCGAATCCGAATCGCTTAGCTCCTGATCTTCATAGGCGTCGGCCAGAAAAGCAAGCGTCACGCGATCGGCGCCAAGTGACGGTTCAATGACATACGGAATATAGCGTTCATTCGCATTCTGATCAATATATTGCAAATCCTGGCCGGACACCTCCATGTGTCTTCGCAGATCATAATCCGTTCTGGATGAAAGGCTTGAAAGCTCACCCCAGCCGAATGGGAAGAGATATTCAATATCCGTTGTCGCGTTGCTGTAATGCGGCAACTCTTCTTTTTCATGGTCACGGAGCCTTAGATTTGCAGGTTTAATATTCAACGATTTCAACCATTCAAAGCCAAAAGATCTCCAGTATTCAAACCATTTCTTATCTTCACCCGGCTTGCAGAAAAACTCCAGTTCAAGCTGTTCAAATTCACGAGTTCTGAAGGTAAAGTTACCCGGAGTAATTTCATTTCTGAATGATTTTCCGATTTGCCCGATACCAAACGGGATTTTTCTTCTCATAGTCCGTTGAACGTTTTTAAAATTGACAAAAATCCCCTGAGCCGTTTCTGGGCGAAGATAGATCTCGTCTTTTGCCGTCTCAGTCACACCCTGATAGGTTTTAAACATCAGGTTGAATTGTCTGATTGAAGTGAAATCATGTTCTCCGCATTCCGGACACTTGATATCATGCGATTCAATCAGTTTTTCCATTGTTTCAAAGTCAAGTCCGTCTACCGGTGCGGGCAGTTCTTCATTTGGGATGTTGGCTTCAATCAGTTTATCTGCCCTGAACCGTGATTTACATTTCTTGCAGTCAATCATCGGATCGTTGAAGTTCGTGATGTGCCCGGAAGCTTCCCATGTTTTAGGGTTCATCAAGATTGCGGCGTCAAGTCCGACATTGTATGGGGACTCTTGAACGAATTTCTTCCACCAGGCTTTTTTTACATTGTTTTTTAATTCCACTCCGAGTGGTCCATAATCCCAAGTGTTGGCCAGGCCCCCGTAAATTTCCGAACCCGGAAAAATAAATCCGCGCTGTTTCGCGAGATTGACGATCTGTTCCATTGATTTGGTCATAACATATGCTCCTTTTTCACAAATAAATAAGCTCCCGTACCCAGGCCTGTAAGACCTAGGGACGAGAGCTGAGTTTGCCCACGCGGTTCCACCCTAATTGACACAGTCGGCGACTGCGCCCGCTTTCGGAAAAATCACGGTTCCGGAACGCCTTCCTCAAATGCTGCCTGCCGGGCTCTCATCATTCCTGGCTTGCTGTGGGGCAACTTTCTCTGAGTACTTCTTTCCTTCATTGCCGTTTTTTGCGATGCCTTTTTATTGCAATTAATTGTTCACTGGAATAGTATATCCTTTTTTCTGAAAAAAGGATAGTTTTTCATATCTTTATGAGAAATCTTTCGAGCATTGAAAGCCACTATAACAATTTTATGTTTCAGGTATAGAATTTCGGACAGGGCCATATACTGATAGTACTTTTTTAAGGAGCGGAAACTATGAATCTGAATCGAGAAAAACCGCTTGTTCATAAGTTTTATCAGCCCGTTCATTACTTAGACAGGCACGCGTGTCTGTCTATTGTCAAGGCCATCCGGTATTATCTTCCTTCAAGCGACCAAACCGAACTTATTGTTGTTTGTATCGGCACCGACCGGTCCACCGGCGATTCGCTCGGACCACTCGTCGGCAGCCATCTTGAAAGCTTCGCACCACCAGAAACAGCGATTTACGGGACACTTGAGCATCCTGTGCACGCAGTAAACCTACAAGATACTTTGTCAGCGATCAGGGCGAAGTTTAAACATCCTTTTGTCATAGCTGTGGATGCCTGTCTCGGACAACAACAAAACATCGGGAAAATCTGCGTTTCCGAGGGACCTGTTCTTCCCGGAGCAGGTGTGAACAAAAAACTTGATCCAGTTGGCGATATTAATATTACCGGGGTTGTGAATGTCAGTGGTTTCATGGAGTACTCGGTGCTGCAAAGTACCAGACTGAATATCGTGATGAATCTATCCAAAATAATCAGTAAATCTCTATGCCGAGCCATTCTTACACGAAAACATCCAAGTATTCTATCCAGATTTAAAGCCAGCGATTAGCTGGCTTCTTTAGGATTCATTGTCGAGCAGTTCCAATAGTCTGTATAAATCTTCAGCTGAATAATATTCCAGTTCTATTTTCCCTTTTCCTTCGTTTGTACCCGGTTTTATTTTGACCGCTGTGCCCAACCTTTCCCGCAGCACGTTTACTCTTTCTCGGAGTTCAGGAGGCATTGCCCATTCCTTTTTTTTCAATGTTTCACGTGGAACATGATGATTTAGTTTCTGAATGAGTGTTTCCAGCTGTCGGACATTCATTTCTTCTCTAATCACTTTGTCAACGATTGGGATGACCTGTTTTTTGTTTTTCAGACCGACAAGTGCGCGTGCATGCCCCATCGATAGTTTTCCGTCCTCAACCAATGTTCGGACTTCCGGATCCAGTTGAAGCAGGCGCAGATGATTTGCAATGTGTGGTCTGCTTTTCCCAAGTTTCTTTGCCAGCTCTTCCTGGGTCAGCTGTAGTCCGTGCATCAGTTTTTTATAGGCTGTTGCTTCTTCAATAGGGTTAAGATCTTCACGCTGCAGGTTTTCAATTAACGCGATCTGCATCATTTCACGATCGGAAAGCTCTTTAATCACTACGGGCACTTTAGCGAGCCCCGCCTGTTTCGCGGCGCGGAATCGCCGTTCACCGACAACGATATCGTATCCCTTGATACTCTTTCGTACCACTAAAGGTTGGATAATACCATGCTCTTTGATTGATCCTGCAAGTTCTTCCAGGCTCTCCTCATCAAAGTTTTGTCTGGGCTGATACGGATTAGGTTTAAGTTCATCAAGTGGGACACTCTCCACCGCATTATCCAGTTCATCAGAAAATGTAGACGGGAAAAAGGCATCCAGTCCCTTGCCTAATGCTTTAGTCACCTGTCATCACTTCCTTTGCAAAATCAAGATATACTTCTGCTCCCTTGGATCTTGAATCATAAAGGATGATCGGCTGTCCATGGCTCGGCGCTTCGCTTAACCGGACATTACGCGGAATGATTGTATGGAAAACACGGTCCTGAAAGTATTTTTTTACTTCCTGTATTACCTGAAGTCCGAGATTTGTTCTGGCGTCTAGCATTGTCAGGAGCACACCTTCGATCGCCAGATGATGATTCAAATGTTTTTGCACCAATCTGACTGTATTCAAAAGCTGACTCAGCCCCTCGAGCGCATAATACTCACATTGAACAGGAATTATCACCGCATCGGCAGCCGTCAACGCATTTATGGTCAGGAGCCCCAGAGAAGGAGGGCAGTCTATGATTATATAATCATATGTATCTTTTACTTTTTCCAATGCGCGCTTCAGTCTTACTTCCCTTGAAATCGTCGGCACAAGTTCAATTTCAGCACCGGCCAGCTGAATCGCAGAAGGGAGTACATCGAGATTTTCAATGGCGGAACTTTTCACAACCGTTGCAACTTCTGTTTCCTCCACCAGAACATCATAAACACATTCATCAACTTCGCCTTTATCTACACCTGATCCGCTGGTCGCGTTCCCCTGAGGATCAATATCCACCAGCAGAACTTTGCAGCCCAGATTCGCCATACAGGCGCTCAGATTGACGGCCGTTGTCGTTTTACCGACGCCGCCCTTCTGGTTGGCTATTGCCAATATCTTACTCACACTTTCACCTGCTCTCAAACTTCAATGCTATTTTTCATTCTATCATGAATTCATTCATCATAGAAAAATATTCTTAAATTTAAGCTCAAATCAAATAATCCGGTATTCACGCGGACTTCCCGGTTTCCGCATAAATACCGGATCGTGAACCATTCCTTGACTGACACCAGCCTGACCATTGCATAACTAATTTTTTTTTGGAATTCGGATTGTAAATTGATAATAGTCTCCCAGATCTTCTTCTTTTGTATCAATAGTGAGTCCTGAATCTGTGACCATGCTGACAGACTGTCTTATTGTATTTACAGCGATCCGTGTGTCCCTGTTAAGGGCTATCCGTCTTTTTTTACTTCCTTCTCTGGAATCAGCGCCGCTCTTTCTCTCCAGCATACTCTTAACACGCGACTCTGTCTGTTTGACATTCAACTGCTTTTCGACGATTTCATGCAGCAGCTTTTCCTGCTTTTCAGGTTCCTTTAAAATAATCAGTGCTCGGGCATGACGTTCACTGATTTTCTTTTCGAGAATGGCGCTTTGTACAGCGGATGGGAGTTTAAGCAGTCTGAGCTTGTTTGCAATCGTCGACTGCCCTCTCCCCAGTTTTTGCGCGAGACCTTCCTGTGTCAGGCCATGAATATCAATCAGACGGGAGTAAGCCATAGCTTCTTCAATCGCTGTTAACTCCTCACGCTGCAGATTTTCAATCAAAGCGATGGAAGCTGTTTGATCATCATCCAGGTTTTTTACAATTGCAGGTATCTTTTCCCAGCCTAGGTATGTGCAGGCGCGCCAGCGACGTTCACCGGCAATGATTTCAAATTTGTCGTCCAGTGGGCGCAGGACGATCGGTTGGATCACGCCATGACTTTTTATCGTCTCAGCAAGCTCATGCAGCTTTTCCTCATTAAATACAGATCTGGGCTGATACTGATTTGGAATGATCTTTGAAATAGGTATTTCCTGTATCTTTCGATTGTCCTGGTCATCCAGATCTGATTTGACTTCCTCGGATTCGCCTTGATTGAAAATATTTGAAAAAGAATGCTTCATTTTCGCACCACCGCCTTTGTTGTCTGCACTATGCACTAATATATTATTTCGACTAAAAAGTCCCAACTCCTCCAAATTCGCACCTCAGGATGTTTCACGTGAAACATTTGGATTCAACATTGTGGAGTAAAGTGCAAAGCCCGTCAGCTCATTTATATCGGATTTTTTGCCGGCAATCCTGGTTTTCTAGGATATTTATCAGGTGAATTTCTGATTTTCCTGATGAAGACAAGCGACCGGGCACCCATCCGATCCGGCAAATCCAGATCAATCTGTCCAGCAAACGATCCTCCCAAAATACTTATTGCACGCCCGGCCTGTGTCACTTCCTCAGCCGCATTAGCACCCTTTAACGCAATAAATGTGCCGCCCTTGGCGACAAGAGGCAAACAAAATTCACTGAGCACTGACAAGTTTGCCACGGCCCGGGCAGCAACAACATCAAACTTGTCACGCGCCTCTGGTTTGTGTGCAAAGGATTCTGCGCGGTCATGGAACAGATGGACCCGATCAAGTCCCAGTGTATCCGCAAGCGACTGTAAAAAGTTAAGCCGTTTTTGCAAAGAGTCAACAATAGTCAGCTCAATCTCAGGAAAAAGAATTTTCAGGGGAATTCCGGGGAAACCAGCACCGGAGCCCACATCGCACAGCTTCGTCCCCTTGCTGAAAGAGAAATGGAAGGCTGGAGTTATAGAATCAAAGAAGTGTTTGACGGCAACTTCATTTTCCTCTGTGATTGAAGTTAGATTGATCTTATGATTCCAGTCTATTAATTCGTGATAGTAAATATCAAATTGCCTGCTCTGGACCTCGGAAAGATAAATACCCTTTTCCTTTAACAGAGTCTCAAGTATCTTCATGACTGCCTCCTGGAAAAAATGTTCACCCTGTTTTCCTTGCCAGTTTGCCCTGTTCCAGATAAACAAGCAGAATGGCGATGTCACTGGGATTAACTCCGGAAACCCGTGAGGCCTGACCGACAGATATCGGCCTGACCTTGTCCAGTTTCTGACGGGCCTCAGTTGCAATTCCGTCAATCACACTGTAATCCAGGTCCTGAGGAATTTTTTTCTTTTCCATCCGCTTCATTTTTTCAACCTGCTGCAGCTGCTTGTTTATATAACCTTCATATTTAACCTGTATCTCTACCTGCTCACCAACATCATCAGGCACAGCGGTACCGTTGTCCGGAAGCAATGACGCTACATCATGATAGTTTAATTCTGGCCTTTTGAGCAATCGATCCGCCTTAAGAGGCTCATAAATCGGCGCTGCGCCTCTCTGTTCCAGTAATTCAGCCGCTTCCTCAGAAGGCTTTACTGTGGTTACAGCTAGCCTTGTCCGTTCCTGTTCGATTAGTTGTTTCTTAACCAAAAACCGCTGATACCGTTCTTCACGGATCAATCCGATTTTATGTCCCAGCTCTGTCAGCCTGAGATCTGCATTGTCATGCCGCAGCAGCAATCGGTATTCAGCACGCGAAGTCAGCAGTCTGTAAGGCTCTTTCGTTCCCTTAGTCACCAGGTCATCGATTAACACACCAATGTACGCCTGGGCGCGGTCGAGAATAACCGGTTCCTTTCCTAACGCCTTCCTTGCGGCATTGATACCGCCCATTAACCCCTGTCCGGCAGCTTCTTCATAACCTGATGTCCCATTGATCTGTCCCGCAGTAAAAAGACCTTCTATTTTCTTGGTTTCGAGGGAAGGCCAGAGCTGCGTCGGCACCATCGCATCGTATTCAATAGCATAGCCTGGACGCATCATTTCCACCTGCTCAAGGCCGGGAATCGTAGCCAGCATTTTCCGCTGGATTTCTTCCGGCATACTCGTAGAAAGGCCGTCAACATAGACTTCCTTTGTCTCCTTGCCTTCAGGTTCAAGAAAAAGCTGATGCCTACTCTTATCACTGAAGCGTACAATTTTTGTCTCAATAGACGGACAATATCTCGGTCCGGTACCAACTATAGCGCCAGAATAGATGGGCGAACGGTCAAGATTTTCATTAATAATTTTGTGCGTTTCGTCATTCGTGTAAGTCAGCCAGCAAGGAATCTGGTCCTTAATAAATTCCTTTGTGTCATATGAAAAAGCAAGAGGTTCCTCATCACCCGGCTGTATTTCCGTCTTCGAGTAGTCAATTGTCCGGCCGTTCACACGGGGAGGTGTTCCTGTCTTGAAACGGACCAGATCAAAGCCCAGTTCCTTCAGATGCTCAGAAAGGCTGACTGATGCCTGCATATTGTTCGGCCCACTTTCATATTGCAGCTCACCAATGATAATTTTACCTTTGAGATAGACGCCGGTTGTCAGCACAACGGCTTTCGCGCGATATTCCGCGCCCGTTGCGACAACAACGCCACGGCATACACCGTCTTCCACAATCAGGCGTTCAACCATCCCCTGGCGAAGGGTCAGATTTTCGGTATCCTCAATTGTTTTCTTCATCGCCCGCTGATACAACTGTTTGTCCGCCTGAGCACGAAGCGCGCGTACCGCTGGACCCTTGCGTGTGTTCAGCATTCTCATCTGAATATACGTTTTGTCAATATTATGGCCCATTTCTCCACCCAACGCGTCTATTTCACGAACTACCACGCCCTTTGCAGGACCGCCAACAGACGGGTTGCACGGCATGAACGCAACACCTTCCAGGCTGATTGTCAGCATCAGCGTTTTTGCGCCCATCCTTGCCGACGCAAGGCCGGCTTCAACCCCGGCGTGCCCGGCACCGACTACAATAACATCATAAGTGCCGGCCTGATATCCCTTCATTTTTCATCCTCCTCAATCAAAATTTTCCATATATTAACAATCACATCAGTGTCGTTATTTTCCTAGACAGAACTTTGAAAAAAGCTCGTTAATCAAGCTGTCGGATACCGTATCGCCGACAATTTCACCCAGAATGTCCCAAGTCCTTTTGATATCAATCTGGGCCATATCGACGGGGAGTCCCTGATCTGCAGCCTCAATTGCATCGCTAATGGCAGATCTGGCCTTTTTCAGTAAAGCAATATGACGCGTATTTGATACATAGGCCTCTTCATTCTGCGTCACTCCGTTCTTGAAGAAAAGTGACGCGATACTTTCCTCAAGTTCAGGAATCCCCTGTTCGTTCAAGAGAGAGATCCGGACAATTTGCCGTCCTGCCGCGAGTTTTTCCACTGCATCAATGGAAACGCCTCCGGACAAATCCGTTTTATTCAGAATAATAATTGCCGGTGTTTCTCCGATCAATGTAAAAAGCTGCCGATCTCCTTCAGTCAATTCTTCATGATAATTTATCAGAAGGAGAACCAGGTCGGCTTTTTTTAAAGCGGTACGTGACCGCTCTACGCCGATTTTTTCAACAGTATCTTCTGTTTCACGGATACCTGCCGTATCAATTAGTTTCAGCGGAATGCCGTGAATATTCACGTAATCCTCAATAATATCACGCGTTGTCCCCGGAACATCCGTAACAATGGCCCTATTTTCATGAATCAGGTGATTCAGCAGGGACGATTTTCCGACGTTAGGCCGGCCAATGATCGCTGTTGATAAGCCTTCACGGAGAATTTTTCCCTGACGGGCTGTTGAAAGCACATGATCGACCTGTTTCCTGACGGCAATTGATCGGTCGCGAAGCAGACGGCCTGTCACGACCTCGGCATCGTCATATTCCGGATAATCAATATTCACTTCAACAGCCGCAAGAATATCCAACAACTGTTGTCTCAATTGATGAATGAGTCTGGACAAGGTACCCTCCACCTGTCCGATCGCCACATCCATCGCCTGATCCGTTTTCGCCCGGATCAGATCCATAACAGCTTCCGCCTGAGAAAGATCGATTCTTCCGTTCAAGAATGCCCGTTTTGTAAACTCCCCGGGTTCCGCAAGCCGCACATTCTGATCCAGCACAAGTTCAAGCACCCTGTTCACACTTGTTAGACCACCATGGCAATTAATTTCAACCACGTCTTCACGCGTGAATGTTTTCGGTTTTTTCATCACCGAAACCATAGCCTCTTCAATCGTCCTGCCTGTCCCGGGATCCACGATTCTACCATAATGCATGGTGTGGCTCGGGACTTCGGACAATGTCCTCTTGCCTGCAAAAAGACGATCCGCAGCCTGAATGGCTTCCGGACCACTCAAGCGGACAATGCTGATCGCTCCCTCGCCGACCGGTGTCGAGATCGCGGCAATTGTATCCTCGCAGTACAATTCTATCACCCCATCTCTGATAAGTCTCATCACTACCGCATGTTTCATCACCGGATACGAAAAAAGCGCGCCGCCTGCGTGCTTTTTTCTTCAGTCAGTCATTGAATCGTGCCATTAAAACTTTTGACCCGACTGGCTTCCGGATCAACGTGATCTTGGGGTCAACGTTACATAGCGGTACGGTTCATCGCCGACTGATTGGGTCTTCACTTTATCGTTTTTCGCCAATTCAACGTGTATCAGTTTCCGCTCAAAGTCAGGCATCGATTTGAACCGGTACACTTTTCCCGACCGAACAACCTGAGCGGCAGCCCTTTCAGAAAGACTGATCAATGCTTTCTTCCTTATTTCACGATAGTTTTCTGCGTCAAGCAGCAGCTTCATCCTGAAATCCGAATGTCTGGCCACCACTCTATTTGCGAGAAACTGCAGTGCATTCAGTGTCTCTCCATGTCTCCCAATCAAACGGGAAGCATCTTTTCCGAACAAAACACAGCGCCAAACCCGCTTGGATTTATCCATCACCTGAATATGCGCGGAACATCCAATTTCATGAACAATATTTTCCAGATAACGGATTCCTTCATCAAAAGACGTTTCATTCAGCTTTACTCTGACTAAGGCTTTCCTTGCACCAATTCCCAGGAAACCTGAACGCGGCTGAATCAGAATTTCTGTTCCGACCTGGTCTTCGGTTGCGTTTAATTCTTCGAGTGCGAAAGACACCGCCTCAGCGACGGTTCTTCCATATTTGCTGACTTCCCTCACTTCTTATTGGCGCTCTTGGCACCGGCCTTAGCGGGATCTTCATGTTTCTCATAAATGATATAAGTCTGGAAGATCATGAATATGTTACCGATAACCCAGTAAAGTGCCAACGCCGAAGGGAAATAGAACGCAGGAATTGCGATCATAACAGGGAACACATACATCATCATCGCCATCTGTGGGTTGCTGTTTCCCATACGTCCCATCATGATCTTCTGTTGAAGGAATGTCGTCAGCCCGGCGATCACAGGAAGTATATAAAACGGATCGGCATGTCCCAGCTGGAACCATAAAAAGGACTGACCCTTAATCGCTTCTGTCCTCATAATCGCCTGATAAAAAGCAAAAAGGACTGGCATCTGAATCAGCAGTGGGAGACAGCCGGCAAGCGGATTGACATGATTCTCCTGAAAAAGCTTCATTTGTGCTTCCTGGAGTTTCTTCTGTGTATTTTGATCCTTGGAACTGTATTTCTGCTGCAGTTCCTTAATTTTCGGCTGCAGTTCCTGCATCGCCTGGGAGCTCTTTACCTGTTTTGCCATTAGCGGCATAATCACGAGACGCACGATAATCGTAGTGATAATAATCGCAATCCCGTAGCTGTCCCAGAACAAATGGGCGATTGTTGTGATAAACCATGACAGCGGGTACACGAAATAGTGGCTCCAGAATCCGGTAGACTGGCTGTTGATCGGCTGATTGAGATTTGAACAGCCTGACATAAGAGCCACCAGGAATATTAATAGCCCGACGCCAAAAAATTTTTTACGCAAATCGTTACCTCCTCGATCGGTCCGAACGATGTGATATTATGCCCGTTTCGTCTTTCTGGTTTTTTTTTCGGGAACCGGATCAAATCCGCCCTGATGAAAAGGCTGACATTTTAAAAGACGCATTATTGTCAGCCATCCCCCTCTGAAAACGCCAAATCTTTCAAAAGCTTCAACCGCATATTGTGAGCAGGTCGGATAAAACCGGCACGACGGCGGAGTCAGAGGAGAAATAAATTTCTGATACAAGCGTATGAGAAATATAAACAGATACTTCATTATCAAATGTCCTTATGTTCAGTCATCAAACCTGTCTTTCTCAGGACATGAATCAGGCTGTTCTGCATTTGTTGATAGGTCATCGTTCGCACCGGACGACGTGAGATAATGATATAGTCAATGCCCGGCTCCAGCTTGTCCGAAAGGTCTCGGAAAATTTCCTTAATGAACCTTTTAATGTGATTTCTCATCACTGCGTTACCCATTTTTTTACTGACTGACAAGCCAAGCCTCGAAAACGACTGTCCCTCCTGCTTCAGGACATAAACGACGAACTGGCGGTTGGCAAAAGATCTGCCCTTCTTGAAAACCACTTGAAAATCTTTGTTTTTCTTTAATCTATTTAATGTCCTCATTTTGTCCCTCCACAATGGGACACCACTCACCAAACATTCAAACAAAACCCAGAAAAGCCAATGACAGTTTAACCAAATTTAAGTATAGAGTAACGCCGGTGATTGGCAAGAAATTTTTTACCCCAAATCCATTCTAAAAAAACCACTGCATTTGTCGCAGTGGCCTTATGCTGACAGAACTTTTCTTCCCTTGCGCCGGCGATTCGCCAATACCTTGCGGCCATTAGCAGTTGCCATTCTAGCACGGAAACCATGCACTTTCTTTCTGCTGCGCTTATTCGGTTGATAAGTACGTTTCAATTGTCATACACCTCCCAGCAATTCGAAAAAGAAACCCTTGCCGGCTAAAAATTGCCGTGCCGATTCTGATTCCGGAAAATTTACTTGTTTTGAAAAACCAGTCTGACTAATTATATGAATTTATCGGCAATAAGTCAACTATTCTCCGTTTGGTAAATAGCCTTATCCACTGTGGACAGTTTTTCGTCTCTATCCGCATTTTTCCACCAATTGTCGACAGGTTTCCAACAAAACCGCATGCTGTGAATAAGCGCGCGGTTAATAAGTTATCCACTGTGGATAACGTTTGAGATACATTGCTTATTATACGTTTTTTTGATATGATCATATTGCTCAAAACAGTGAAAAAGCATCACTTCCAGTCCATTTTTCCACCGGCTGTGGATAAGTCTGTGGACAGTTGCTCACCTTTGTGATCTGGACTATCCACAGATTATTAACTTCTGTTGATAACTCCTCATTTTTCCCGATACAAACAGCTTTCGATTTTTTTCTATCTGTGGATAAATATTATATTCTTTAATTTATCCGAGACGGAAAAATGTCGATATTGCTGTATTTATTTTTTTTATTAACTTTATTTCTTACAGAAATTCTTTTATGTTGCGGCATAGAAGCAAGGGAGGACCGCTTAGCATTGAACAATCTTCAGGAAATGTGGGATCAGGCACTCACAATAATAAAGAAAAAACTCAGCAAGCCCAGTTTTGAAACTTGGCTCAAAGAAACAGAGGCACTGTCGATCAGCGGGCAGACCGTCATCATCAGCGTCCCCAATGAATTCTCACGGGACTGGCTGGAAGAACATTACTCCAGGCTTATATCAGACATTCTTTTTGACATAACCGGTGTCCGATATAATGCACAGTTTGTCATCCCCAAAAAACAAGCAGGCGGAGCGGGCGGACCTGCGGCACAGAAAACAAGAAAGAGTGATCCCATGAACTTCAATCCAGAATATAATCATCCCGGCAGTGAAACCCCCCGCGCAAACCAGACGCAATCGAGACATCTTGAAGATATCAATAACAGCATGCTCAACTCCAAAAATACTTTTGAAACATTTGTTATCGGTTCAGGGAACCGATTCGCCCATGCAGCGTCATTGGCTGTCGCTGAAGCGCCGGCAAAAGCTTACAATCCATTGTTCATTTATGGAGGCGTCGGTCTCGGAAAAACGCATCTGATGCATGCCATTGGCCATTATGTCATCGAGCACAATCCCGCCGCCCGTGTCGTGTATCTGTCTTCAGAGAAATTCACAAACGAATTCATCAATTCGATCAGAGATAATAAAACGGTTGAATTCCGAAATAAATATCGAAGTGTCGATGTCCTGCTTATTGACGATATTCAGTTTCTTGCTGGAAAAGAACAGACACAGGAAGAGTTCTTCCATACGTTTAACGCTCTCCACGAAGAGTATAAACAGATCGTCATATCAAGCGATCGGCCGCCTAAAGAAATTCCGACACTGGAAGACCGGCTCCGTTCCCGTTTCGAATGGGGTCTGATTACAGACATTACCCCTCCGGATCTTGAAACACGTATCGCTATTCTCCGCAAGAAGGCGAAAGCGGAGGGGTTGGATATTCCGAATGAAGTGATGATCTATATTGCCAACCAGATTGACACCAACATACGTGAACTTGAAGGCGCTCTAATACGGGTTATCGCATTTTCATCTCTTAATAATCAGGATATAAATGTCGATCTCGCATCCGAAGCGCTTAAAGATATCATTCCATCGTCCAAGCCTAAAACCATCACCATACAAGATATTCAGGTTGCCGTAGGCGAAGAATACAATCTAAGACTTGAAGATTTCTCAGCAAAAAGGCGCACCAAATCCATTGCTTTTCCAAGGCAGATCGCGATGTATCTTGCCCGGGAACTGACGGACTATTCACTTCCTAAAATTGGCGAGGAATTCGGTGGCCGGGATCATACAACCGTGATCCACGCCCATGAGAAAATTACGAAACAGCTGGCATCCGACCGCAGCCTGCAGCAAAAAATCAATGGGCTGATCGACCAGCTGAAATCACCAATTAAAACTCAATAATTGATAGACAGGATCATCCGCCTTCCACAGGATGTGGACAACTATTATTTAAGAGTGCAATCTTGTTCACAGGTTATGAACATGTGGACAACCAGTTTTTTCATGGCAGAGACTAACTTATTAACATATTCACCGGACCTATTACTATGATTATTATTTTTTTAAATAATAAATATATATTTGGAGGCAAGAATCATGCAGGAAATGCAAGACACAAACAGCTCAGCGCTCGCAATGAAATGCAGCGTTCAAAAGGATAAACTTGCCGAATCAGTAAATCAGGTTATGAAAGCCATTTCGACCAAAACTACAATTCCCATCCTAACAGGAATAAAACTTACAGCCGGAATGGACGGCCTTACATTGACCGGCAGCAACTCTGACATCTCAATAAAATCTTATATTCCAAAACTTGAGGACGACAGAGAAAATGTGGTCGTTGAGACTGCAGGCAGCATTATCCTTCCTTCCCGGCTGTTTTCTGAATTAGTACGCAAACTTCCTGATGAAAACATTAATATTGAAGTGGACGCACGGCTGATTGCCAAAATAACATCGGGCCGCTCAGAATTTACGCTGAACGGACTTGATCCGGATGAATATCCTAATCTTCCCGTCATCAATGAGAAGGACGTTTTCAGCATCAAGAAGGACCTCCTGAAAGACGTGATCCGGCAAACTGTATATGCTGTATCCCTGTCGGAGACGCGGCCCGTTCTTACAGGTGTCAAGTGGACACTGTTGGATGGTAAACTGGAATGCGTTGCGACGGACAGCCATCGCTTGTCTGAGCGTTCTGTTCCGGTTGAAAATGGAAACACAGAAGATACAAGGGAGATGGTCGTTCCAGGCTCGAGCCTGAATGAACTTTCCAAGATTCTTGATGACGACGACGATCAGGTCGTTGATATTGTCATGACTTCAAATCAAATCCTGTTCAAATCGAGCAATGTTCAATTCTACTCACGCCTTCTCGATGGAAATTACCCGGATACCAGCCGATTGATTCCAACGGAAAGCAAAACGGTTCTGACTTTGTCCACAAAAGATCTATACCACGCGATCGAACGCGCTTCTCTGCTTGCAAAAGAAGAGCGGAATAATGTCGTGAAACTTCGAGCGGAGGCTGATGAGGTTGAAATTTCATCCCAGTCACTTGAGCTTGGACGGGTTTTTGAAACCCTGCGTGCGGAAAAATTTGAAGGCGACGCACTGCGCATTTCTTTCAGCGCCAAATTTATGATGGATGCGCTTGGTAAAATAGATGCTGAGAATGTGAAAATTTATTTCATCGGCCCGATGCGTCCGATTATCATCCGGCCGGTTGGCGACGAGAATATCCTGATGCTGATTCTTCCGATCAGGACATTCTGATAAACGCAGGATCAAAAAGAACGGCTGAATCGAGGCAAACAGATGAAAAAGATTAAAATAAAGAGCGGCGAGGACTATATCACACTCGGCCAGCTCCTTAAAGTGGCAGGAATTATCCAGACAGGCGGGGAAGCCAAATACTTCCTGAATAGCACCAAGGTAGCTGTCAATGATCAGTCTGAATCACGCCGGGGGAAAAAGTTGCGTGAAGGCGATCAGATAAAAATAGCCGGGACGGGTGAATTTTTAATAACCCGCTCATAAGGGGGCGCCCGGTTTTGAAACTGGAGTCAATCGAGTTAACGAATTTTAGAAATTATGACCGGTTATCTCTGGATTTTTCTGATTCTGTCAACGTTTTTATGGGAGAGAATGCCCAGGGAAAAACTAATTTGCTTGAGGCGATTTATGTACTTGCTATCGCAAAATCATCACGGACATCCCACGACAAAGATTTAATCAAATGGGATGAGGATTATGGTAAAATAAAAGGTAGAATATCAAGACGCGGCACCCCTCTTCCGCTGGAGCTAATTATTTCCAGAAAAGGAAAAAAAGCGAAAGCAAACCATCTTGAAAAACGCCGGCTCAGCGATTACGTAGGACTCTGCAACGTGGTGATGTTTGCTCCAGAAGATCTGGGCCTAGTCAAAGGCGGTCCCGCCTTGCGGAGACGGTTTACCGATATGGAACTGGGCCAGATTGCACCTGTCTATATCCATACTCTGGGCGACTATCAGAAAGTATTGCTGCAGAGAAATGCCCTGTTGAGGGATTTTTCGCGCCGATCAGCCAATCTAGAGCCTCTTCTGGATATATTGACGGAGAAACTGATAGGGCTTGCTGCGGAAATTGTTCATCGGAGACTGAAGTTTGTTTCCATGCTCAATCAATGGGCCGCTCCGATCCATTCAGAAATCAGCCAGGGCAGAGAAAGCCTCCTGCTGGCCTATCAATCCTCTGTGCGGGAGGTATCAGATGGCAGTGATCCGTCAAAAATAGCAGAAGTATATAAAATAGCTTTCAGCCGGCAGAGGCAACGGGAGATTGAGAGAGGCACGACTCTGATCGGACCGCATAGGGATGATCTTCAGTTTTTCGTAAATGAACGGGAAGTGCAACTGTTTGGTTCACAGGGTCAGCAAAGAACTGCAGCGCTTTCTGTGAAACTCGCTGAAATTGAACTGATACACCATGAAGTGGGTGAATATCCGCTTCTTCTCCTGGATGATGTACTGAGTGAACTGGATGATATTAGAAAAACGCACCTGCTCGGCGTTTTCAAACAAAAAGTGCAGACGTTTGTCACGACAACATCTACGGACGGCTTGGATCATCATTTACTCGACCACGCAACCCTTTTTCATATTCAGCAGGGGAAAGTAGAATTAGTGAAGGAATGAGGCTGGCGACGAAGCGTATGCTGTTTCGGTCCAGGGAAGAAAAGCGGGCTATATCTCCAAAGTATGTCGGTTCAAAGTGACATTTTGTGTCGAATGACACCAAGTTAGGTGGGGTATGATGAGTGATCAACAAGAAGTAAAACAGTCTTATAATGCCAGCCAGATTCAAGTGCTTGAAGGGCTGGAGGCGGTCAGGAAAAGGCCGGGTATGTATATTGGTACAACAGGGGAAAAGGGCCTGCATCATCTTGTCTGGGAAGTGGTCGACAACTCAATTGATGAAGCACTGGCCGGTTTTGCTCACCATATACAGGTCATCATTGAAAACGACGGCGGCATTACCGTTATGGATGACGGCCGCGGTATCCCGGTTGATATCCAGAAAAAAGTCGGCCGGCCAGCTGTAGAAGTCATTATGACGGTCCTTCACGCCGGTGGAAAATTCGGCGGTGGCGGATATAAGGTATCGGGCGGTCTCCACGGTGTCGGCGCTTCAGTCGTCAACGCACTTTCGACAACCATGTGGGTCAAAGTTTACTTAAACGGACACATCTATTATCAAGAGTACCATCGTGGAAAACCGGCGGCGGATCTGAAAGTGATTGGGGACACGGACCGTACGGGAACGACCACTCATTTCATACCTGATCCGGAAATTTTCAGGGAAACAACGCATTTCGATTATGAGACACTGCGCGTTCGCGTACGGGAACTCGCTTTTCTTAATAAAAATATTCGTATCTCAATCGAGGATAAGCGGGAGAAGGATAAAAAAGAGTCCTTTCATTATGAGGGCGGAATTCGTGAATACGTTGAGTTTTTGAATCGTTCGAAGGATGTCCTTCATTCCCCGATTGATCTTGAAGGGGAACAGGACGGCATTAAAGTCGAGATTGCGATGCAGTACAACGATGGTTTCGCCAGCCAGCTTTATTCTTTTGCCAACAATATTCACACCCACGAAGGCGGAACCCATGAATACGGTTTTAAAGTTGCCCTGACCCGCGTGATCAACGATTATGCGCGGAAGAGTCAACTGATGAAGAATACGGATCCGAACCTTTCGGGGGAAGATGTGCGTGAAGGATTGACGGCTATTGTGTCCGTCAAGCATCCGGATCCCCAGTTTGAAGGCCAGACAAAAACGAAACTGGGAAACCCGGAAGTCCGGACAATTACCGACAATCTGTTTTCCGCATCGTTTTCCAGATTTCTTTATGAAAACCCTGATGTAGCAAGGCTGATCGTTGAAAAAGGAACGATTGCCTCACGGGCACGCTCAGCGGCTAAAAAAGCGCGTGAACTCACCCGACGCAAGAGCAGTCTTGAAAGCTCATCGCTGCCAGGTAAGCTGGCTGATTGTACGTCCAAGGATGCCAGTATTTCTGAACTTTACATTGTCGAAGGAGATTCGGCGGGCGGTTCGGCCAAACAGGGACGCGACAGAATGTATCAGGCCATACTGCCTCTGCGTGGCAAGATCCTGAATGTTGAGAAGGCGAGATTGGATAAAATTCTCTCGAACGCTGAAATCCGTGCTATGATTACCGCTCTCGGCACCGGCGTCGGTGAAGAGTTCAAACTGGAAAAAGCAAGATATCATAAGATCATCATCATGACTGATGCTGATGTGGACGGAGCTCATATTCGGACGTTATTGTTAACGTTTTTCTATAGATTTATGCGTCCACTCCTTGAGAACGGATATGTCTATATAGCGCAGCCCCCTCTTTACCGGGTGCAATATGGAAAAACACTGCAGTATGCCTACGATGACAAAGAGCTTGAAAAAATTCAGGGCAGCCTTCCGGCTAATGTTAAGCCCGCGCTTCAGCGTTATAAGGGTCTTGGGGAAATGAATCCTGAACAGCTCTGGGAAACAACTATGGATCCAGGGAATCGCGTGGTACTGAACGTTAACCTGGAAGACGCCATCGAGGCGGATCAGATTTTTGAAATGCTGATGGGCGACCGTGTCGAACCACGGCGTGACTTTATTCAGGAAAACGCCCACTATGTCCAGAACCTTGATGTCTGAATCGAGTTAACAGGGATATTAATTGGGCCTTGAATGATGAGTTTTATTCCGTAAGGAGGAAAAAAAATGGCAGAGCAAGATGAATCAAGAGTCAAACCGGTCGATATCGGGCATGAAATGCGTAATTCCTTTTTGGACTACGCAATGAGTGTCATAGTCAGCCGGGCGCTTCCCGATGTCCGTGACGGCCTGAAGCCTGTGCATCGTCGCATTCTTTTTGCGATGAATGAGCTTGGAATTACCGCCGACAAAGCCTATAAGAAATCGGCACGAATTGTCGGTGAAGTCATCGGTAAATATCATCCGCATGGCGATTCGGCCGTTTACGAATCAATGGTGCGCATGGCTCAGGATTTCAGTTACCGTTATGAACTGGTTGACGGACACGGAAACTTTGGTTCGGTCGACGGAGATCCGGCGGCTGCCATGCGTTATACCGAAGCTAGAATGTCAAAAATTTCAATGGAAATGGTTCGTGACATTCGCAAGGATACCATAGATTTTACAGATAATTATGATGGCTCAGAACAGGAACCGGTAGTGTTGCCATCACGTTTTCCGAACCTTCTGGTCAATGGCGCCTCAGGCATTGCCGTCGGAATGGCGACCAATATCCCTCCACATCAGCTGGGCGAAGTGATTGATGCGGTCCTTGCTTTGAGCAAAAATCCAGAGATCAGTGTTGATGAGCTGATGCAGTACATACCTGGACCTGATTTTCCGACAGGCGGCCTGATTCTCGGCCGCGAAGGGATTAAGAGAGCCTACCGGACAGGCCGCGGATCAATTATCGTCCGGGCCAGGGTAGAGATTGAAGAACAGGCAAACGGGAAACAAAGCATTGTTGTCACAGAGCTTCCTTATCAAGTCAACAAAGCGAAGCTGATCGAAAAAATTGCCGAACTGGTAAAGGATAAGAAACTGGATGGCATTACCGACCTGCGTGACGAGTCGGACCGCCGGGGTATGCGCATGGTTATCGATGTCCGCAGGGACGCAAATGCGAACGTGCTCCTCAACAATTTATATAAACACACCGGACTTCAGACGAGCTTCGGCATCAACCAGCTGGCGCTCGTTGATGGACGCCCGAGAATACTTACCCTGAAAGAGTGCCTTCACTATTACCTGGCTCATCAGGAAACCGTTATTCGGCGCCGCACCGCGTTCGAGCTTAAAAAGGCGGAAGCAAGGGCCCATATTCTGGAAGGACTGCGCATCGCACTTGACCATCTGGATGAAGTCATCACCCTGATCCGCAATTCCAAAACGACGGATATCGCGCGCAGCGGACTGATGGAAAACTTCTCGCTGACAGAAGTACAGGCTCAGGCGATTCTTGATATGCGTCTGCAGAGGCTGACGGGACTCGAACGGGAAAAAATCCAGCAGGAATATGAAGAACTCGTCAGACGCATTGCGGAACTGAAAGCAATTCTTGCCGACGAGCAGAAAGTACTGCACATTATCCGCGAAGAACTTCGGGAGATAAAAGAAAAATATAATGACAAGAGGCGGACAGAAATTACCGTCGGCTTGGATCTGATTGAAGACGAGGACCTGATTGAAAAAGAGGATATCGTGATTACGGTCTCTCATAACGGATATGTCAAACGCATGCCTGTGAATACCTACAGAAGCCAGAATCGCGGTGGGCGCGGTATTCAGGGCATGGGGACCAATGAAGACGATTTTGTTGAACATCTATTTCAGACAAATACACATCACCATGTGCTCTTTTTCACGAATAAGGGACGGGTCTTCCAGCTGAAGGGCTATGAAATTCCTGAACTGGGCCGGACGGCAAAGGGTATGCCGATTATTAATCTGATCCAGATAGAAAAAGATGAATTTATTGCTGCTTTCTTCCCGGTAGAATCATTTGATGAGGATCATTATCTTGTTTTTCTGACCAGGCAGGGAATCACAAAACGTTCGCCTCTCACTGACTTTTCCAATATCAGAAAAGGCGGCCTGTTTGCCATTACTGTACGTGACGGAGACGAACTGATGGCTGTCCGTCTGACTGACGGGAAAAGAGATCTGATCGTTGGCACAAAAAAGGGAATGGCTATCCGTTATGATGAAAACGATGTCCGGCCGATGGGGCGGACAGCAGCGGGTGTCAAAGCTATCTCTCTGGACGCGGATGATGAGGTAGTCGGAATGGGCATTGCCGGAGACACGGACGATGTCCTGATTGTCACGGAAAATGGTTTCGGTAAACGGACGCCAAGCAGTGAATATCGTCGGCAGACGCGTGGCGGCAAGGGGCTGAAAACCTGCAATATCACAGAGAAAAATGGCGAATTGATTGCGCTTCGTACAGTTGAAGAAGACGAAGACCTGATGATCATTACGGCAAACGGAGTGATTATCCGGATGCCTGTTTCTGGAATTTCCAGACTGGGAAGGAACACGATGGGTGTGACGCTGATCCGTGTCGATGAAGGCGACAGTGTAGCGGCTGTTGCGCGAATTCAGAGCAATGACGAAGATAGTGATGATGAAGAATCGTGACACTGATCTGATTTGTACCGGAGAAATGTGAGGGGAAGAAACGATGCAGCTTGCAGTCCAGTCTTTGAAACCCGGATATGTGCTGAAGAAAGACGTTCACGTCAAAGCGGTCAGGCCGCTGATAAAATCGGGAACGATACTGAATGAAACACATCTCGCATTTTTGAAGGCTTTCCTGATCAAAGAAGTTGAAATTGAGTCAGTCCGGGCTGACGGACACCGGATCAAGGCCCAACCCTCCGTGCACCCGGATGAACATTCTGATCATGGAATACGTCTGGAAGTGGAATCAGGTCCTGTTAACAGTGTTTATCAGCAGGCAGTGGACGCTTATAAAATTTTTTTCGAGCACTGGCAGTCTGGCGCATCGCTGAACATTGGCGAATTCCGAAAAGAAATGATGCCGATTTTAGAAGAATCCCTTAATGATCCGATCTGGATGACAGATTTTTTGCTAAAAAAAACGATGGTCCGCAGCCGTGCGGACAGAAATATTACACTTGGCCTGTTGTCCGGTTTTTTGGGAAAGAAAATGAACTTTTCCCAGGGAGATGTGTATCAGATCGGACTTGCCGGAATGCTTGCTGACTGCGGTATGGCCAAACTGCCGCCTTCCCTGATGAATAAAGATGGAAATTATGTGGGTAGCGAGCGGGCACTGTATGAAAAACATGTTCTCGACAGCTATAAAATGGTTAAAAGCGTTCCGACTTTGAAAGAAGATACGATGCTTGCTGTGATTCAGCACCATGAACGTGAGGACGGAAGCGGATTTCCATTGCATCTGACTGGTGACCGGCTCAGTCTCTTTGGGAAGATTCTGGCAATCTGTGACTGTTTTCTTCATAATGCCACCAAGTCTTCAGAAGCGCGCTGGCCGATCGAGGTACTGGATCGAATTCGGGAAAAATATTATGGAAAACTTTCAAACTATTTATTGGACAAGTTCTGCAATGAGTTGATGACTCTTTTCATTGGCATGGACGTAATCCTTTCAAATAATCTGACGGGAACAATCGTATTTATTCCGGAGAAAAATCCAACCAAACCGGTTATCCGACTAGAAAATAATGAAATTTTTTCGCAGGCGTCAAACCGGGCGATACAGATCACCAGAATTTATAATCGTGCTGCCACAAAATAAGCATGAAATCAGTTATAAATTGGAAAACAATTCATTCTCCAAAACTGAAGAACCGGTTTATAATGGACAAATAACACGTACTGGATGACTGCCGGATTCCTTGAATTTTCCAATCAAATATTCAGGCAAAAAAGAAGGCTTTTTTTAGAATAGTGTTACTTTGGCTCGATTTCTTGACAGCCCTGTGTCCAGTTGTTACGCTATCAATAAAATTTTCGGATCATCGAATAAACAAACTTTAATGGAGGGTAAAAAACGTTGAGAGAAGATAAGTTTGTGAAAGAATCTTTGACTTTTGACGATGTATTGTTGATTCCGGCGGCTTCAGAGGTACTGCCACGTGACGTATCCGTTAAGACCGCACTGACTGCCGGTCTGAAGCTCAATATTCCGATTATCAGCGCAGGCATGGACACGGTAACGGAGGCCTTGATGGCAATCGCTATGGCCAGGCAGGGCGGTATGGGCGTTATTCACAAGAACATGTCTATCGAGGAGCAGGCAGAACAGGTTGATAAGGTGAAGCGATCTGAAAGCGGCGTTATTACCAATCCCTTTTTCCTGACACCGGGAGACCAGATTTTTGACGCGGAACATCTGATGAATAAATACAGAATTTCCGGTGTTCCTATCGTAGACAACGATAAAGAACAGCATCTTGTCGGTATTCTCACGAATCGCGACATGCGTTTCGTCAAAGATTATTCAGCAAAAATCGGCGATATGATGACCAAGGACAATCTGGTCACAGCTCCGGTCGGAACCAGCCTCAAGGAAGCTGAAGAGATTCTGAACAGGAACCGGATCGAAAAGCTGCCGCTTGTTGATGATCATGGTGTGCTGAAAGGTTTGATTACAACTAAGGACATTGAAAAAGTCGTTGAATTTCCGAATTCGGCCAAGGATGAACATGGCAGACTGCTGGTAGCTGCGGCTGTCGGAGTGACCGCGGATGCTCTGCTCCGGGTTGAAAAACTGGTTGACGCCGGTGCCGACGCGATTGTGATTGATACAGCTCATGGCCATTCAAAAGGTGTTCTGGATAAAGTTGCGGAAATCAGAAGCAGGTTCTCCGGTGTCGATCTGATTGCCGGGAACGTGGCGACACCTGAAGGTACAAAGGCGTTGATTGATGCCGGCGTCGATGTGGTGAAAGTCGGAATTGGTCCCGGATCAATTTGCACAACCCGTGTTGTTGCCGGTGTTGGGGTTCCTCAGATCACCGCAGTCTACGACTGTGCCAATGAAGCGGACAAGCATGGTAAAGCGATTATTGCTGATGGCGGTATTAAGTACTCCGGAGATATTGTCAAAGCCCTTGCAGCTGGCGGAAGCGCGGTAATGCTTGGAGGACTGCTTGCCGGAGTTGATGAAACACCTGGAGAAAAAGAAATCTATCAGGGCCGTCAGTTCAAGGTTTATCGTGGCATGGGTTCAGTTAGTGCGATGGAACATGGCAGCAAGGATCGTTACTTCCAGGAAAATCAGAAGAAACTGGTTCCGGAGGGCATTGAAGGACGGGTACCTTATAAAGGTAAGCTCGCGGACACGATTTACCAGCTGATCGGTGGTCTCCGGTCCGGCATGGGCTATTGCGGAACAGCGACAATCAGGGATCTGCGCGAGAATGCAAAATTTACAAGAATTACTAATGCAGGATTACTAGAGAGCCATCCCCATGACGTTCAGATTACTAAAGAAGCGCCGAACTATTCTATTAAATAATTATTAATTGGCCTCAGGCTTTCCAGAATCAATATTTTTCAGTCTTTTTGTTTACGGGACGATTCATTTCGCCTCGGTTTTCTATGTCTGCGGCTGTTTTTTTCTTTCGGCCGCAGTAAATTATTCGGGGGTGTAGGGGTTGAATTTCAGAAAAAGGCTGCGGCTCTTTGCAGTGACGGGGCTTACTTTTGTACTGGCTCTGACAGTTACTTTTCAAGGATCTTTTGCTTCAAAAGCTGAGGCAGCAGACACGCTTGGTCTACAGGCAAAGTCTGCGATACTCGTCGATTATAACAGCGGGCAGATTCTGTATGAAAAAAATGCGGA
Source organism: Sporolactobacillus shoreae (assembly GCF_004684935.1). Taxonomy (GTDB): domain Bacteria; phylum Bacillota; class Bacilli; order Bacillales; family Sporolactobacillaceae; genus Sporolactobacillus; species Sporolactobacillus shoreae. Next base: position 54,677 of record NZ_SRJD01000006.1, on the reverse strand, counting down.
TCAGGTTTATCCGCCGGCAAGCATGACCAAGATGATGACAGAATATCTGGTCATGCAGGCGCTCCATTCAAAGAGACTGACATGGGATACTAAAGTGTCAATCAGTGACTACGCTTATCAGATATCCCAGAACAGAGGATTCTCCAATGTGCCGCTCAGAAAAGATTATCAGTACACAGTACGGGATCTGTATGAAGCTATGGCCATTTACTCGGCAAACGGCGCGGCGATTGCTCTGGCTGAAAAAGTGGGTGGATCAGAAAAGAACTTTGTTGTTCTGATGAACCAGACAGCCAAAAAGTTCGGAATGACCGGTGCGCATTATATCAACAGTACGGGTCTTGAAAACGTCGATCTCGGAAAATTTGCTTCGTATGGCGGATATGCCGACAAAAATGGCAGAAATGAATTGTCTGCGAGAGATCTTGCAAAACTGGCTTACCATGTGATTAAAGATTACCCTGAAGCGTTGACTATCTCAAAGATACCGCTGAAGAATTTTACAGCCGGTGTGACTACCCCGATACAGATGGTTAACTGGAATTACATGCTCCCCGGATTCGGTGCCAATATGAACAGTTACAAGTACGATGGTGTGGACGGTCTGAAAACAGGACATACCGATCTGGCCGGCTATTGCTTCACCGGCACAGTAAACCGGAACGGTCATCGTTTGATCAGTGTTGTGATGGGAACGTCATCAGACGGCCAGCGTTTTGAACAGACGCGGACATTATTTGATTATGGATATCAGCAGTTCTCTGAGAAGACGGTTGCAAAAAAGAATCAGCTGGTACAGGGCCAAAAAGCCGTTCCGGTGAATAACGGCAAGCAGGGAAGCGTGAAACTTGCCTTCGGTCAGCCGGTGGTCGTTACGGCGCTGAACGGTGGGAAAGTTAATGCAAGTTTCAAGGTGACTCTGGACAGCTCGAAACTGAACAAGGACGGGACGCTGGAAGCCCCGATCAAAAAAGGTGAAAAAGTGGGTTATGCAACGGTCGTTAAAAAGGATGGCGTTTATGGCTATTTGAATCCAAATGAAAATCAGATTCCGGTTGTTGCAGCAGAACAGGTTGACAGAGTAGGCTGGTTTATCGGCATGTTCAAAGCGATCGGCGGATTTTTTGCCGGAATTTTCTCTTGGATTGCCGGATTATTCTAAGAAAAGATAATTTCATAAAGCAGTATCTTAAACCCCGGAATGCTCATTCCGGGGTTTTGTTATGGACTTTAGTCCGTTGAGTACGCGTAGCGTGCGAAACATAAAACCCCCCGCTATGCGGGGGGAGTACCAAGACCGTTATACAAAAAGATCTTCCCTTCGATAGAATATAGGTGTTCAGGCTATATTGCTAAAAGAAGGGAAGAGCAGAATGGCTAATCAAACAAACAGTTTAGCCCATACAAAGTGGTTGTGCAAATACCATATCGTATTCACACCGAAGTATAGACGAAAAATCATCTACAATCAATATCGGGCAAGTATTCAGGAGATCATCCGACACCTTTGCCGATACAAAGGTGTCGAAATCCTTGAGGGACACATGATGCCCGATCATATTCACCTGCTTTTAAGCATACCACCCAAGATGCGGACGCGAAGGGTCGAAAACCTTGCAAGATTAGCGAGTCGATTGATCGGTTTTCTTATAAAAAAATAAATATACCTAAAAGAATAGTTATTTACTGAGATTTATTGTACACTAAGGCTATTCCAATAATACATGAATATGGATTGAGATAAAATTGGAGGGATAGAAGTGGCTCAGAAGGGTACGGATACTGTAAAAAGAGGAATGGCCGAGATGCAAAAGGGCGGCGTGATCATGGATGTGGTCAATGCTGAACAGGCCAAAATTGCTGAAGAAGCCGGCGCTACGGCTGTCATGGCGCTTGAAAGGGTGCCGTCGGATATAAGAAAAGCCGGTGGTGTCGCAAGAATGGCAGATCCGACTATTGTTGAGCAGGTTCAGAATGCGGTCACCATTCCAGTTATGGCAAAAGCGCGTATCGGACATATTGTTGAGGCGCGCGTACTAGAGTCCATGAAAGTTGATTATATTGATGAAAGTGAAGTATTAACGCCTGCTGACGACGTTTATCATATAGATAAAAAAACATTCACCGTACCTTTTGTCTGTGGTTGCCGGGATCTTGGCGAAGCGGCCAGGAGAATCGGCGAAGGTGCGGCGATGCTCCGCACCAAGGGAGAGCCGGGCACTGGAAATATTGTGGAAGCTGTTCGGCATATGCGTTTGGTGAACAGTCAGGTACGCAAAGTACTGAGCATGTCACCGGATGAAATTATGGTATTTGCCAAGGAGCTGGGCGCTCCGTATGAAATATTGCTTCAGATCAAAGAAGCCGGTCGTCTGCCAGTCGTCAATTTCGCCGCTGGCGGTGTGGCGACGCCTGCCGATGCCGCTTTGATGATGGAACTCGGTGCAGACGGGGTTTTTGTCGGATCCGGTATTTTCAAATCTGAAAACCCGGCGAAATTTGCGCGCGCGATTGTTGAAGCAACAACTTATTACCAAGACTATGAACGCATTGCCGAACTTTCAAAGGGTCTTGGTCATCCAATGAAAGGTATCGATATAGGAACACTTCTGCCGGCTGACCGAATGCAGGATCGCGGGAAATAAGGCGGAGGTGAGATCATGACAGTAAAAATAGGTGTTCTCGCGCTCCAGGGCGCGGTCAGTGAACACGTCAAATCACTCCGTGCTTCGGGAGCTGATGCGGCTGAAGTGAAGCATACAGACGATCTGGAAGATCTTGACGGACTTGTGCTTCCGGGCGGTGAAAGCACAACCATGCGCCGGCTGATGGACAAATACGAGTTATTCGACGCGATCAAGTCTTTTGCGGAAAGAAAACCGGTTTTTGGCACGTGCGCCGGTCTGATTCTTATGGCTCAGAAAATTGAAGGAAGAACAGGTCCCCATCTCGGGATTCTCGATATCGATGTGAAGCGCAACGCGTACGGGCGCCAGGTGGACAGCTTTGAAGCAGACCTGACAATAAAACATGTCAGTGATCACTATGACGGAGTTTTTATCAGAGCTCCATATATTAAAAGCGTCGGTCCTGAGGTGGAAATTCTATCGACTTATGAAGATCATATTGTGGCCTGCCGGCAGGGGCGGTTTTTAACCTGTGCCTTTCACCCGGAACTAACAGACGATCTGAGCCTGCACCGCTATTTTGTTCACCTTGTTGAGGAAAGTATTTGACCGCTTGCTTTTTGATGAAGATTATTGTACATTTTTAGTTAATGAATAGTAGGTTCGATGATGGAAAACAGTAGTCGTAAAGTCTCTGTGCAGAGAGCCGCGGCAGGTGGGAAGCGGTGAGGGACATACGGTGAATCCATTCCTGAGAGAAAAACCGGACAGGTTCCGGACATAGACGGATCAAATCCGTTATCAATGGCAAAGCGGCCGGGCAGATTCTGTAAGGATCTTCGGCAATTTGGGTGGCAACGCGGGTTAAATCCCGTCCCTTATTTTCAGGGACGGGATTTTATTTATTTATGAGATATTTGGAGGCAATGATTATGCTTGACATGAAATTTTTGCGGGATCATTATGATGAAATCAAGGGAAAACTGAATAAAAGGGGTGAAGATCTCAGCGATTTTAAAAGGTTTCCGGAACTTGATGAAAAAAGGCGCGGGCTGATCAGTCAAACCGAAGTCCTGAAAGCGAAACGAAATGAAGTCTCGGCAAACGTGGCGGCAAAGAAGCGCGCAAAAGAGGATGCTCAGGACTTGATCGAATCCATGCGCGAGGTCAGCGCGAACATTAAGACACTTGATGGCGAGCTGAATCAGATTGAGGATGAGCTGCGCCAGGTGATGTTGTCAATCCCTAATATTCCTCACGAGAGCGTCCCGGTCGGTGCGGATGAAAATGATAATAAACCGATCCGTTTCTGGGGCGAACCGAAAAAATTTGACGATGAGCCGAAACCGCACTGGGACATTGCGACAAATCTGGATATTCTGGATTTCGAACGGGCAGCCAAAGTCACCGGAAGCCGCTTTGTCTTTTACAAAGGACTCGGTGTTCGTCTGGAACGTGCCCTGATCAGTTTCATGCTTGATCTCCATGAGGAAAAGCATGGCTATACCACTATTATGCCGCCTTACATGGTCAATCGAGACAGTATGACAGGGACAGGCCAGTTGCCGAAGTTTGAGGAAGATGCTTTTAAAATTGCCGATGACCGGGATTACTTCCTGATCCCTACAGCTGAGGTACCGGTAACGAATTATTATCGTGATGAAATTCTCAGTGGAGACCAGCTTCCAATTGCTTACGCGGCGTACAGCGCCTGCTTCCGTTCTGAAGCCGGGTCTGCCGGCCGCGACACCCGCGGCATCATTCGCCAGCATCAATTTAATAAAGTGGAACTTGTCCGCTTCGTCAAGCCTGAAGATTCGTACGATGAATTGGAAAAACTGACGGGTCACGCTGAAGAAGTACTGCGGTTGCTCAATCTTCCTTACCGGGTCGTCAGCATTTGTACGGGGGATCTCGGATTCACCGCGGCTAAGAAATATGACCTTGAAGTCTGGATCCCAAGCCAGAACACGTACCGCGAGATTTCCTCGTGCAGCAATTTTGAAGACTTCCAGGCACGGCGCGCCAATATCCGTTTCAGGCGCACGCCAAAAGCGAAGCCGGAATACGTTCATACACTGAATGGATCGGGCCTTGCCGTCGGACGCACGGTCGCTGCGATTTTGGAGAACTACCAGCAGGAAGACGGCAGCGTCGTCATCCCCGAAGCGCTCCGTCCGTATATGAGAAATCATGACAAGATTACACCGGCAGAATAAAAACTGCCGCAGTTATAACTTTTTCTGAGGAGGGAAATGCCATGCCTTTTCACCAGAAGGTTGATACCGAAGCTAGGCTGACCCGCATGATTGAAGATATGGGTATTACGCTGAATCCTGTTAAACCTGAAAAACAAGAAGAGGGGAAAGAAAAGCCTGATCAGAAAGAAACAAACCGGAAAAATGAGTAAAAATAAATCAGCCGTACGGTACAGAAGCTTTTGCACCGTACGGCTGATTTATTTATCGGATCTCCACTTTGTCGGACAGCTTATCCTCAATGAGAGGAATGAGCCGTTCAAGAGAGTTCGGGTCGTCCAGCAGATCATAGTCATCTATATTAACTTTCAATACAGGGCAAGCGTTAAATTGGCTGATCCATCGTTCATAACGGTCATGCATCTCTTCCCAGTAAGTGACAGGGGTTTCTTTTTCCATATTACGTCCCCGGCGGTTAATGCGGCGGATTGTGGCGTCCAGCGATCCGTGAAGATAGATCAGCAGATCGGGATGATGAAAATAGGGGGTCATCACCATAGCGTCGAACAGACTGGTATAGGTCCGGTAATCTGCTTCGGACATTGTCCCCTTTTCATAATGCATCCGGGCAAAGATGCCTGTATCTTCATAAATCGAGCGATCCTGGACGAATCCGTCCGGTGAGGCGTCAATGATTTTGGTTTCTTTGAAACGTTCACCGAGAAAATAAATTTGCAGATGGAAAACCCAGCGGCTGAAATCCTTATAAAAGGACTCGAGATAGGGATTGCCGCTGACTTTTTCAAGAGAAGTCCGATAATGGAGACGCTCGGCCAGCGATTTTGTGAAGGTCGTTTTGCCGATACCGACCATGCCCGCGATAGTAATCAGACGTTTTGAGGATTTCTGGCTGTCATTCATCGTGTAATCAATCGCCCTTCTAAAATAAAAATAGCCGTTACTCATAATTCAGACGGCCGAAAATAAGAACATGTATATTGTTTCAAGTCTATCATGGGATCATGCGTTTGAAAAGGGCAGGAAGGATCTTAAAGACGGACTGCAGACCCGGCTCTTGGAGATAAGAATGCTGTCAGAACAATAACGTATCCGTTTACAAAAATTGCGGAAAGTTTGACACAAATACTTCAGTGTGCTATATTGTAATAAACCATTTTACTACTTAATATATGATTCGGATGTAAGAATGAAGACCCTTCCCTGAAGTGTAGTAGTTTTTACTTCTGGAAGGGTTTGCTTTTTATGTTCTGATTCAACTGTTAGATGGTGAATGGTATTATTTCAAGCGCGGGCAGCGCAAGGTTTTAGGGAGGCAGCTATACTATGGCTCAGAGTGGTAAAGTAAAGTGGTTTAACGCAGAAAAAGGCTACGGTTTCATTGAAGTCGACGGCGGAAATGATGTATTCGTACACTATTCTGCAATCGAAGGTGACGGTTTCAAGACGCTTGAAGAGGGTCAGGAAGTTAGCTTCGACATTGTCGAAGGCAACCGCGGACCTCAGGCAGCAAACGTTACGAAGCTGTGATTCTTCGGCCATAGCCGTTGATGCGGAAGCAGTCCTCTCTAAACAAGGGCTGCTTTTTATTTGTGCCGATTCAGCCTTGTTGCAGCGCTGTTTGTTTTTTTGTTGGGTGTATTATAGATGAACCGGCTGCTCCCCTGTTCAAAGGGTCGTTTTTTTTGTATAATACTTATTGTCGCCTAAAAAGCGGCTGAAGATTTTGGCTCTGTAGCTCAGTGGATAGAGCGTCGGTTTCCTAAACCGTGCGTCGAGGGTTCGATTCCCCCCAGGGCCATTAGAAAAACATTGATATAATAGGAAAAATCAGCGGTGTTGGTTGTGGGTTAGATAGCAGCAAAAGCGTCAAGTGCAAATCGGGTGCAAAAATGGTCATTTTTATTTTTTAATCGGGACCTTTTTGATTTCGCTGATGGCTTTGTCGAGCAGCCGTGCTGATCGCTCATTACCGGTCTCGAAAAGTTGACCGTAGATGTCCATCGTCGTGTCAATCTTTGCGTGCCCTACGCGCTCGCTGATGGCCTTCATGCTGTCGCCCTCATCAATCAGCAGGGAAACGGAGGTATGCCGCAGCGCGTGAAATTTGATATGTTTTAAATTTTTTCTTTTCAAGAACCGGCGCCACCATTGTGAGATGCTTTCAGGACGCATTGGACGGCCAAAGGAGCCGTCTGGAGTGAAAAGAAAGTCACACGGCTCTCCTTTCCATTCTTTTATCCAGGTATCGCCTGCTGCATCTTTGTCCGCTTCATGTGCTGCATCATACAGCTCGAGCAACTGGATCACAAAGGATGGCAGATTATTTATGCGTTCATTTCCACTTTTTGTTGATTTTATCTTTACACCTTGTTTTTTCACGCGTATGGCTGCCTGACAGATAAGGGCAAGGCCCTTATCAAGATTCATGTATCGTCGATCAAAGCCCGCAATTTCTCCTTCACGCGCGCCCGTACCAATTGCAAACCATACGATAGTTCTCCACAATAGCGGCTCGCTCTCAAGGACCTGAAAGAGTGCCGCAAGGTCTTTACGGTCGTAAATTTCAGGCCGCATCTTCTTGATTTTTGGTGTTTTAACACCCTTCATAGGACTGTCTTTGCGCCAGCCTTTATAAACTGCATATGAAAAGATACTATTCATACAAATCTTGTGATTGTCAATTGATTTTGCAGACAAATTATATTTTTGCTTTTTTATAATAAAGTCATTTTGATCTGTCGAAGTAAAATAATCACCCGTCCGATCTTTGGATTTGATATCCGGATTCATTAAAATGCTGTTAAATTCGCAGTCAGGTTGCTGCAGCTTATCAAAAAATCGCCGGATGTGATATTTTTCGATTTTGTCAGTGCGCATCAATCCAAAGGTCGGAATGATTCGCAAGCGTAAGTTAGACTCATAGCCTTCAATCGTTCTTGGTGACTTATCATTAAGATGATTCGTGTACCAATCTTTAACGAGATCGCGAAAGAGCATCGCTCCTTGATCATCAATTAATCCATGAGAAACTTCGTAGATGAAACCAGCTTTCGCCTCTTCAAGTTGTCCTTTATTTTTTATACCCTCTATTTGTTTGGTTTTTCGTGGATAACGTCCGGAACCATCATTGCCGAGTGAAATAATAAGTTTATAAGTGCCTTTACTCAGCCATTGAGCTTCGCATTGCATTTAAGATCATCCTCTCTGAAAGAACGTATGTTCTGCATTTTGATAATTAAAATACCGGATTAATAAACAAGTATCCAGTTCTTGGGGTACAGGCATTTACATGTATTGTTGCATTTCATAAGGAATGCCGTATTCTTTGCAAACACTCTCCTTGGTCATATCACTATTTTTTGAGATTCCATAAAGCAGCAACTTCGTGGAGTATTCACTGGCTTCACGCTCAAACCTACCGACAGGGTACAAGGTATTTTTACTTAAAAACAGTGTATTCATTCTTGTATGGTAGAGCGCATGAAAAACTTCATGGCCACATGTGAATATTTGTTGGCTTATCGGAAGATTGCGGTTGATAAATACGAAACGATTTCGGCGCTCATATCGGTAGATGCCGAAAACTTCGTTGTTACTGAAAGTCCAAAATTTCACCATTATGTTATTTGCCGCAGCAATTTTAAAAGGATCGTTCGTTTTAAATCTCTTGATATGAGCGGCAACAATTTGGTCTATTCGGCTACTCAATAGAATCACTCCTTGCGATACTTCTTTGGAGTGTATTTTTTATTAATTCTTTTTGATTGCCGAATTGCAAACTCCATCGCTTCGATGATCGACTGCTTAGCTTCTTCACTAATTGGCTCACCGAGTAGCATGTATCCATCCCCATCTCCAGCATCTTCAAGATCCTTTTTTACCTTTTCAAGACGCTTGGCTACATCTTTTTCATCTTTTTCAGTGAATTCATGATAATGTTTTTTGTCAGTGCGACCATAAAGATAGTCAACAGATACATCATATAGATCGGCAAGCCTGGATAGAGTATCCGGATCGGGTACACTTACCCCATTCTCATAACCGCTTAAGGTTTTATTATTTATTCCCGTTCTTTCTTTTACTTGTGTTTGTTTAAGATTGCTCCATTCTCTTGCTTCTTTCAGCCGTTCTGATAGAACAGACATTCGTTTCACCTCGTTTCTTAGATTATATCCTGATTCCTAATATTAAAGAAAATATTCTTAGATAATTAGAATTATATGTTGACATCTTAGATTTTAAGAAGTATATTATTCACATGAAGTTCTTAATTACTAAGAAAAAAAGAGGTGTTAAAAATGAAGATCAATAATCGCATCCGCCAATATATTGAGAATAGAGGCTTGAAATTTAGCTTTATTGCTGAGCGGGCATCTATTGATGACTCCAAATTTTCGAGAATGATGACTAACCAGCAAGCTATCAAAACTGACGAATATGAAAAAATATGCAAGGTTCTTGAGTTACCCACTTCATATTTTTTTGATGATAACTTCTTAGAATTAAAGAATTAATAAAAAATATAGATTGCTTTAGCCTTAATTGTAAACCGCATAAGCAATCATCGAAAGGAAGCGAATTCAGTGCCAAGTCGCAAAACGAAAGATAGGAAATCAGTGCTGACAGTGGAAGAAGCAGCAGAATTTTTAAGTATGAAGAAAGGTCATGTTTACAGTCTCGTTCGCCAGGAAGCAATACCGTACAAACGTATTGGTAGTCGGTTTATAAGATTTTGGAGATCTGATCTAGAGGCCTACATGAGGTCAGATAACGGTACACAGCTGAAAGGGGGTGAGAGGCATGAAAACGCCTGAAGAGCTTTTCCTTTTCTTTGCAGATTTTCAAACACAAATGGTGGCCAAACACTGCCAGGGAGCTGCCCGTTTTGCCCTGAAGATGAAGTCGCGGTATTTCCATCAGATGAAACAAGCCAGATAAATTAGGAGGGATTGGGTTGAAGCTGTCCGTTGACATTGATCGTGATGAATTTGAGAAGCTAAAGGCTTTTGCCAAGCTTTATCACTGCACGCCTGCTGAAATCCTCGGGAATTTTTGTCACGACCTGTTAGGTACTGCCAATCGCACGAACGGCAGTGATGAACGAGATTTGGCCGACCGGTATTTTCAACGTACGTACATGAGCTGGAAAGATGACAGCTATTACTAAGGATCCATCGGTTTGCCTATTTGTAGGTAGTCTATCACTTTAAAAATTTACCAGGCGAGGAGTTGAAAGTCATGGATGAATTGAAAGCTCATTTAATCAAAACGGTCTGCCATTTTCAAACTGCCATTGTGGACAATGATCTGAAGACGGCAGAATCTCTAGTGGCTGAGACGGTTGAAACCCTTAATCGCTTGATAGCAAAACAGAAGTGTGAAACAGCAACAGAAACCTTTACTGAGCAGGAACGCGATCAGATTAAGAAAATGCTGAATGCGTTATTACAATACAATCCGGTAATTATATCACCGACCCGGCTCGATCAAGAGGCCATTTTTCGGTTTCCATCCCGGAAACGATGCCTGCTTCTTTTCTTTTAACAGACTTTTATAGAGAAAGGAATAGGGCCCGTGGAAAGAGTTAATCTCGCGGAAATGTTTCCGCAAACGTCAATTAAAATCATTCGCCTAATGGGGTACAGGCGACAGAACAAGGCCCCGACTCCCAGTGCGCGTTATCAGGCCGCAAAAAGGCCCTGCATGCGCGACTGGTCGAATCATCAAAAGCCTGGGCTCAGCCCCGAAGCCGCTCAAAAATGGCTGGAACAGCAGGGATGGACCGGAATGGTCATCCCTGCCGGATATGTTGTCATTGATATTGATGACAAAGATGAGGGCGAACTGGTTCTTCACGCCTTGACTGAAGAAGGCCTGAAATTTCATGCGATCCGAACGCCGCATGGCTGTCAGTTTATTTTTAAGGACAGCGCCGCAGCCATCCGCAAGCAAGGCACTAAGCTTTTCATGGCCTGTGGTTGTGCCGGTGATTATCGGACCGCTGATCGTGGACAAATCGTTTTGCCTTCAGTGCAAACACTGGACAGAACCTGGGTGCGCACCGAAAGAGACCCTTTGTCAGAAGTACCGGTGTATTTTTACCGGCTATTCAGCGTCAACACTCAGCCTCGGCCGTTTGAGTTGCCAATCACTGAGGGCGGACGCAATGATGCACTTTACAAGCACGCTTGCCGTCTGGTGGAACTTGGTTATACAGCCGACCAGATTCGGCAGATCACAACCTTTATGAATCGTTATTTTTTCTCCCCGGCACTGCCGGCGGATGAAGTCGCGCACTCAATAGACAGTGCACTGAATAAACAGGCGAGCGGCAAAATCTATGCCGGATCGCCTCCAGAGAAACAGACTGCTGCTGTGGATCAGGAAGCAACCAAAAGTTTTAAGCTGACCGAAGTCGGTAATGCCGAGCGATTGGTGCATTTTAACGGCCCAAACTTGCGGTACTGCGTCGAATTTGAAGCCTGGTTACTGTGGGACGGGCATACGTGGATTGAAGACAAAATGAAACGTATCGAACGTGTGGCCCTCAGCACGTTTCGGGCAATGTATAAAGAAGCTTCGGAATTACATGATGATACGCGCCGGCAGGAGCTGTTTAAATGGGCGAAGACAAGCGAGAAAAGCAATGTCTTTCTTAACAGCATCCACCGTGCGGAGGCCATGCTGCCCATCAGTCAACGGCAGCTAAACACCGATCATTTTCTGCTTAATTGTCAGAACGGCATATTGGATCTGCGCACGGGGCAATTATTGAATCCGGAACGGCGCTACTTGATGACAATGAACACCCATGTCAGTTACGACGCTCAGGCGCGATGCCCGACCTGGATTGCTTTTTTAGAAAGTATTTTATGCACGGCAGACGGAACCCCGAAAACGGCTTTGATTGATTTCCTGCAGCGCGCCATTGGGTACGCGTTGACCGGTGACACGCGGGAACAGGTGATTTTCTTCCTTTGGGGCCAGGGCAATAACGGGAAGTCAACGCTGCTTAATATTATTAAGGCCATGCTGGGCGATTACGCCATGCAGACCAATTCGGAAACATTTACGTTTAAGGCCGACACCGGCAACGCCATCAATAATGATATTGCCCGTCTGAACGGTGCACGATTTGTTTCAGCGACTGAATCAGAAGAGGGCAAAAAGCTGTCTGAAGCGTTAGTCAAACAACTAACCGGTGGCGAGGCGGTCACAGCACGGTTTTTAAGAAAAGAGTTCTTTGAGTATACGCCGGAATTTAAGATTTTTTTCGCCACCAACTACAAGCCCATTGTTCGGGGCAGCGACGACGGTATTTGGCGACGCATCCGGCTGATTCCTTTTGATCATAAGGTCAGTCCGGAACACGTGGATAAAGAACTACCAGACAAGCTGATAAAAGAGCTGCCGGGCATTCTGAACTGGGCAATTGAAGGTTGTCTGAAATGGCAGAAAGATGGCTTAAAGGCACCTAACGAAGTGCGAAAGGCCACAGCCGACTACAAGGAAGAGATGGATTTACTTCACAACTTCATCGCAGATTGTTGCGTGGTTAGTGATTCGGCCAAAGTGCTGGCCGGTGTATTGCACAAGGCGTACATCCGCTGGGCAGAAGAGAACAGCGAATTTCAAATGAAACAGCGTGCGTTTAACACCAAGATGGAGATGCGTGGGTTTGTGAAGGGCCGGGGATCGGGTAATAAGATGTTCTTCTTCGGCATCACCTTAGCCCATGAAGAGCCTGCCCAGGTTAGTCAGTTCTCTTAATTTCGTGCAACCTTTTAAGCTTTTCCAGTTACTTAGTTACCAAAGTTACTAAAAAATCTATATACCTCTCTATAAAATTTTTAGAGGTAATAGGGGAAAAACAGTAACTTAGTAACTTTTTAAAGAAACAGGAGTTACTTAGTTACCAAAGTTACCAAAAAACCTATATACCTCTATATAAATTTTTATAGAGGTAATAGGGGAAAATCGGTAACTTCAGTAACTTAGTAACTTTTAGAAAAAATAGGGAGTGGTTTGTTTATGAATACTGCTCTTATTGATCAGGTGTATCAAAAAAACATCAAAATGATTCAGAAGAATAAAAGCTATCAGTTTTTCTCTTCTCAAAAACTCGCTTTTGCGTTCAAAGAAGCCCTTCGCGTAAATCGAGAGGATCTCACGCGGCGCTATCTGGAGAACGCGGAGGCTCGGCGATCAGGATTTCTCGTCTACGCGCACGGCATGCTCTATGAACAGCAATACGGCAAGGGATCGTTCCTGTATATCGAACGCTTTCCTTTACCGGGAGGATTGGAGAGTGTGAGTGCCTGGCGGGAGAACTACCCACCGGGGCGCAAAGCCAGCTCGAAAATAACCGTCCTGGCAAAAGACGTCTCGTTTTCCGAGGCCTTAGGGCAGGCGGTCAACTTTATGAATTGGCTCAACAAAAAGCGAGGAATGACTCGACCTTTACAGGAAAAAGCCACGACCGTATGGGAGATGGATTAAGTCATGATACACGGCAAAGCGCCCAATCGCGCACCACAGGTAATCAGAAACGGCAAGAGGCAAACAGATTCTGGGATTCGGGTAAAAATGACTGCGGTGCAGGCAGAAATCATGATGCAGTTGCTCTACAGTCTGCCGCATGAGGCTCAGGCTCTTTATAAACTTTTTCAGCCGGTGGCCGCAAGACAGGCGAAAAAACCTGAGTGGATTGCTTTGCAGCACAAACAGGCTGCGGTACTTGAGCAGGTGGTGGCCTCCGAACTTGACCGTCTAACCGGACAAGCTTGGGCACAGTATCGGCGTGAGCGTTTTAGCGCAGGTGTGCTGGAGGCCTTCGGATGGCTCGGCGGTTTGCAGAGTATCTGGTGGGCCTTCTGCGAAGCGGAAGGGCAGGCAAAGACCAAAGCGAGGGATAGCCAATGGCACAAGGTCAGGCACTGACGAGGCACACGCTCGCCAGGAAAAAACAGATATGCAGTCAGGAACCCGCGAGCGGTGAAGTCATCACCTACCAGCTGACATCGGCTGAACTGGCGGATGTGCACCGTAAGTATGGCCTACCCGGAATGATTAAATATCCCGAACGCCTGGTTTATGCGCGGGGCTATCATTGGGTCGAAAGTCAGAAAAGAAAGGTCAAGGCGGGGAAGTTAAAACGATAAACAACGAGGATAGGAGGTGATCACATGATCACTATTTTAGCGGAAAAACCAGATCAGGCACGCCATTATGCAGCGGCGTTCGACCGCGCTTCGCGTAAGGACGGCTACTTTGAAGTCATCGACGACCTTTTTAACGAACCTGTTTTTTTAACCTACGGCTTTGGGCACTTAGTGGAACTCGTCGAACCAGCTGTCTATGATCCAGCCTGGGAAAAATGGTCGCTGAACACGTTGCCTATGTTGCCGTCTCATTACCGCTTTTGCGTACCGACGGACAAGCAGAAGCAGTTTGCGATCGTCAAACGGTTACTGGATCGATCAGACGCGATCATTGTTGCTACGGACAGTGATCGCGAGGGGGAAAACATTGCCCGATCCATCATCGCCCAGTCCGGAAATGCAGATAAGCCCATCCGGCGATTGTGGATCAACTCACTCGAAACGGATGAGATTCGCCGTGGTTTTGCAGAACTGAAAGACGGTGCGGAATTTGTATCCAGTTATTGGGAGGCCCAGTCCCGGCAAATTGCAGACTGGCTCGTGGGGTTGAACGCCACCCGGCTATTTACGCTGCTTCTCCGGCAAAAAGGTTTGCAGGGCACCTACTCTGTTGGTCGTGTTCAGACGCCGACTTTAGCCATAATCGCCGCCCGTCAGCGGGCGATTGAAAATTTCAAGCCGGAAAATTTTGTGGAGATTCATGGTGATTTTCAAACGGATACTGGGGGTTATTCCGGAAAGCTGGATCAACGTTTTCCCTCTGCGGGTAAGGCGGAAGCGCTGCTTGACCAGCACAGTTTAGCAATCGGCCGACCGACGCCGGCAACCGTTCAATCGGTAGCCAAAAAAGAAAAACGAGAGGCTTCCCCGCGGCTTTACAGTCTGAGCGACCTGCAGGCACGGGTTGATAAAATCTATCATATCGGGCCAGCAAGTACGCTGGCCGCGGTGCAGGCACTCTATGAAGCTAAGCTGCTGTCCTATCCGCGGACGGATTGTAACTTCATCACGGATGGTGAGTTTGCCTATTTAGCAGCCAATCTTTCAGGCTATTTGCAGGTGATCGGGGCGCAGCTGCAGCATCCTGAAATGAATGCAAAAAAACGCTACGTGGACGGGAAGAAAGTCCAGGAGCATTACGCGATCATTCCCACTCGAAACTTGCCATCTGCGGCGGATCTCGATGCACTTCCAGCGACGCAGCGCACGATTTACCAGGACGTCCTGGCAAATACCGCCGCCATGTTCTATCCACCGCATGTTTTTGAGGAAACGATCGTTCTGACGAACGCTGGTGGTCTCATCTTCAAAACTCAAGGGAAAGTCGAACGGGATCCGGGTTGGAAGGTACTTTTTTCATCCGAACCGGACAAGGATCGGCCCTTGCCCCCGGTCAACAAGGGACAAGGAGTAACCGCGATGCTTGCGCAGAAAGAGGGTGTGACCACAGCGCCTAAGCCCTATACGGAAGGTCAGCTGATTACGCTCATGAAAACCGCAGGGCGCACGTTAGATGTAGCCGACGAAGTGGCCCGCAAGACGTTGGCAGAGACGGAAGGGCTCGGCACAGAGGCAACGCGATCCGGCATTATTGAAACGCTTAAACGGCAGAATTACATTGTGGTTCGGAAGAGCACGGTAGCGGTCACGAAGAAGGGCATGCTGCTCTGCGATGTGCTTTCCGGCAGCAAGCTTACCAGTCCTGCTTTTACGGCTGAATGGGAGACATACCTGAAAAAAATCCGACTTCATGAAGGGACCCAGGAGCGCTTTCTCAGCGGTATTGAGCGGTTTATCCGGTATTTACTGGACGAAGCCCCCAAAGCCCTGCGAGCATCCACAGAGCAGCTGGAGGAGCTGATAACCGCGCAGTCGATGGGCCGCTGCCCGCTTTGTGGCCAGCCAGTTCTTGATAAAGGGAATTTCTACGGTTGTGCGGGCTATGTCAGCGGATGCAAGTTTACGCTGCCGAAAGAATTACTCTCAAAAGACTTGGATCCGTCAATCATTAGAACGCTGCTTTCTGGTGGAAAAACACACAAACTGAAAGGCTTTAAAAGCAAAGCCGGCAAATCTTTTGACGCAGTTTTGACGATCCGGGAGGGGAAATTGGTTTTTCAGTTTGACCAGAGCAAATTTCGTCAGAAAAAAGTCCGCAGAAAACCAGTGAATTGTAGGATGAGAAGCTCATGAATCCAATTACGGAAACACTCATTGCCATTCATCAGGGAGAAATGCATATGACTGATCGACAATTTGCCAGGAAGTATCAGGGAAAACGTCGGGAGATCCGGCAGGGCATCAGCGAGTTTGAGCTGATTTTGGAACAGAAGCATCGGGAATTTGAGCATTTAAAAAAACAGGGCAAGGGAGAGGATTCAAATGATTAATCATGTGACACTGGTTGGACGACTGACAAAGGCCCCAGAATTGCGCTACACGCCGAATGGAATTGCAGTGGCTCAATTCACGTTGGCGGTGAATCGGCCATTCTCTGGGCAGGATGGTGAGCGACAGGCAGACTTTATTTCGGTAATTGCCTGGCGGGGTACGGCCGAAAGCTCGGCCAAATATTTGAAAAAGGGCAGTTTGGCTGGCATTGAAGGGAGAATGCAGACGCGAAACTATGAAAATAACGAAGGTCGCCGCGTTTACGTGACAGAGGTGGTCGCCCGTCAAGTTGAATTTCTTGAGCCAAAAGGAACCCGGCATGGTGCAGGGCAAGAGCAGGATGGATCTGTTTCTAATCATGTCGGCACAGCTGGGCCAGGCGCTGCCTCTTCCGCATCCGCTGACGATCCATTTGCAAACGACGGCCAGCCGATCGATATTTCGGACGATGATCTGCCGTTCTAAATCAAAGAAAGGTTGAAAACAACCGGCACATCATTCAGTGAAAACATTAGAGAATATAACGAATAGGCTTGTGCAGAAAGGACGGGAAAAAGTGTGAAATACGTTTTGGGACAACTTGCGATCGCAGCCGGAATGATTGCGATGTCTCTCTACATCATGATGCTATTAATTTTTGTGGCTCAAATAATTAAGTACAAAAAAAGTGAGCACAAAAAGAAGATAAAAATTGAGATAATGATCGGCAACGCTATTCATTTTCGTAAAGAAATCGGCAAAATAAAGTGTTTGATCATGACTTATGCGTTGGCATTTTGCTTACTGACTCTAATAACAGAAACGCTATTCGTGTTAATAAGTAGGATCGTTGGCCTCTATTACTGATGCATGATCATTTTTAAGATATAATTAATATATGGCCAGACTATTGTCAGATGCAGTAAGAAGAACAAAAATACAAATGCCACACCATTTTTCAGTAAATGAAAAACCATTTGCGGTGTCGATAAATTATTCCAATGCAGAAGATCGGCTTTGTATGTACGGGGAAAAAGATAAGTGATTAATCTCCATGCCATAAATGAAAGGGCAAAAAGACGTGCAACTATATAGAAAATTAAAAAATGATTGCGATTGAAGATAATTTTGACGATGAATGCACCAACATTCGAAAGATAATTTTGAATTGCGGAAGAAAAGGGCTGCTGCCAGTTATAAGAATGAGATACTTGTTCAATCATGTGTTCAATGGATATAGGCATTGATAGAGTGGAAAAGGAGAGAAAGCAAATACACAAAGCATAAATAGAAAAAAATATTGAAGCGTATCTATTAACAGAGGTCGTTTTGTTATAAAAAAATGTCACAATTAATACAATTGTGAGGAGCACTGACATAAATAGAGGGATAAATTTGTAAAAAAGAGCGTATACAGCAAAGACAAGGATGAAAATAAGTAATGCTTTCCACCATTCGTCATTTTCATTATTTTGAGCAGGTACTATTTGAACGTTGGTGGTTTGATAATTTGATGTAGTTTGATTGTAGTTTGAAATATTATTTCCGTTTCCATTGACGTAGTTATTTATGCTGGTTTGGTTTGTAGGGCGATCCTGCTTATTTCTTTTAAAAATCTGAAGAATGGTAAATACAATGTTTAATGAATACATCACAATAGAAAGAATAGTTGCCACTTGAGACAGTCCCTTCAGGGTATGTATTAAGACACATTATTTATTTTATATGAAATTATTAGGCGAAGAAATATAGATTTGATCTTTTGCATAACAGCATTTTTTAACACTACCAGATTGATACAAGCGTAATCGTCACGTTGAACACCGGATTATGCATTGTAATTTAGTAACAGTCCAGCAGATACGCTATTTATATATCGTCATTAAGCCATCCCGACCGAAGATATATAAATGGTATTCAAAAGATTTATTTCATGCTTTTAATTCAAGAATATATCAAATAAATAGCTGAGAGATATAAAAATGTGTGATTATTTGCTGGTCAAGCTATAGGTAAGATAACGTGATATAAAAAAACTATCTATTAGATAGAGGAGAGATAGAAAATGAAAATGATGATTGCAGATGACAACGGCAACTCTACGACAAAAATGATTTTGAATGGCGAACTACTTCAGCAGCCGACCACGGTTCGACATCTGCCCTCAACTCCAAATGGCTCAGAAGGTACAATGAATGAAGTGGTGGGTGGATTAATGAACCAGCTGCTTGTTGATCTCTCATCACCGGCGCTTAGGAGAAATGGACTCTATATGATTGGTCAACGAGCGAAAGCTTCAAGTACGCGATCAGAGTCCATGAACATTCACGTCGGCCGGAAAGCCGAGAGTGACATTCCGGTGATTACGACACTGGGCATGACGGCGGCCAAAGCGGTTCAGAAGAGTTTTTTTCAAATGCATGAGCTGCCCAGTACGCTTACGGTAGAAGATTATATGACGGGGGCAATTCCGGCCAGCGAATACACTCCAAGAATAGCCAGAGCTCTTGAAGAAAAATACATGGCGTCGCCTCATATTGTCACTGTCCATGTGCTCAATGAGATTGTCACTGTGACTCATTTTTTTAGACAAGTAAAGATCACTCAGGAAGGTATTCCGGCTCTTTATGCCCTGTTGCAGGCCGATAAGGACATTCTTAATGATTACGAAGGGCCGGAAAAGTTACCTATGGATTTTAAAAATAAACGTGCGCTGCACGTAGACATTGGTGATGGAACAACGGAGTACATCTATACGGAAGGTGTCAACCCGGTGCCGGATAAATGTAGCGGCGCCCGTCGTGGCGTGGGACATGCGACTGAAGAGGCGATCAAGATGCTATCTCATCAAACCGATGGGTATGTCAAGCTGACACGCCAGCAGTACATGGATGTCCTTGCAGATCCCGAAAATAACTATTATTCAGATGCTAAGGAATATTTTTCTGAAACCTTGCTTACTCAGGCGGAACAGATTCAGCAGGATTTAGAGGAAAAGTTCATGGAGCTGTCGGCCTCGTTGGATTATATCATGGTCTACGGCGGTGGCAGTATTGCTTTTTATGATCCGCTGTATGAAAGACTGAAGATCTTCGCCAAACGTGTCAATACGAATCTGCTGTGGGTGCCCAAAAAGTACGCCGTTACTATGAATGCAAAAGGCATGGACATTCTGAATCGGCATCTGTTCTATAAAGATGTCGCCGTAATGGTTGTTTGAGGGGGCGAAGACAGGAATGGAAAATAAAGACCGAAGCACCTATTTCTGGCGCTACGACGGGAACCCTGATGCCCGGCAACGCATAAATATCTGGATGGATCAGCAGAGCAATGTTAGGAATTCTTTGAAAATGCTTGTTCTGTACTTCGCCGATCGGTTTGGCAATAAAAATGTTATGGACTATGATGTGCAGAAACAACTCTATGCAGATGTACTTAATCTTTCGCAGTCGTCTTCAGAAAATCTGACAGAGTCGAGAGAAAAACTATCTTCTTCTCCACCTGTACGTTTTGATGGCACAGGTTCAAAGTCAAGTGAACTTGACAACATTCTTAATGAGGTTGACCTGAAAAACATTTAATTTGGAATATAGATAATCATCCAATCAGCACATTTAATATTTTTCTTCCCTGTTCCCGAATACCCACAGGGAATTTTTTTGATTTATGAAGAATAAATTTTTCTGAGTAAAAATTCGACGAAACACACAAAAATATATGCATCGAATTACATTGACTAAAATCCTTTATTATAGCTATAATAATATCGTTCGATAGAAACTAAAGAAAGGACGTCATCGAATGAACACAGTTTTAAAACATTTGCCGACGTTAATTAGAGCATCTTTAGATGGAGAAAAAAGAACTGTTGAATTATCTACCTTGTCCATTATAAGAAAACTAAAAAAAGAAGAGCCACAATTGTCTTCAGAATTGGCAAAAATATTGGCAACCTATAATGCTGGTGCACCTATGACAAGATCAATGGGAATAGATCCCCCCCCAGTTGATAAGGACTCTTTTATGTCTTTAGTAAATATTAGCGATCAGTCTGAGTTTGATGAGATTGTTGTGCTTAATCCAGCATTGAATAATCTCATATCGAATTTCCTAAAAGAGAGAGAGGCGATAGCCAAATTAATAGCTAATGATGTTAAGCCACCGAATAGTATTTTGTTCTACGGTCCTCCAGGAGTAGGAAAAACATTATTATCTAAGTATATAGCCCATAAACTTAGATTACCTTTAATATCATTAGATTTATCATCAGCTATATCAAGTTATCTTGGTTCGACAGGGAAAAATCTTAAAAAAGTTCTTGAATATGGAAAGAGTGCACCATCGGTGTTATTATTGGACGAATTTGACGCTGTTGCAAAAAGAAGAGATGATCCTTCTGACTTAGGTGAACTGAAAAGAATTGTTAATGTGTTACTTAAGGAACTTGAAGAATGGCCATATCAATCAATTATCATTGCCGCTACAAATCACCCAGAATTTTTAGATAAAGCTATTTGGAGACGTTTCGATATTAAAATAGAAATTTCCTACCCTGATGAAGGGGAAAGAATAAAATTATGGGACGTTTATTTGAACAAGAAAAATGTCATTAAAATAGATAGTTTATTCTTAACTACAATTGCTAAATCATTTGAACAACTAAGCCCGTCAGATATTAAGCAAATTTCTGAACGAGTTTTAAGACAAGTTTTGGTGGAAAATGTAGATCCCATCGAAAATTTGATATCACAGCTTAAAGAACTTGGTAAGCAAGACAGTACATTATTCAATAAAATAATGGTTAAGAATTTAAAAGAGGTATATAAAGCCAAAATATCACAGGCAAAAATAGCCAAGATGTTAGGAATAAGTCCATCGACCGTTAGCCACCATTTAAAGAGTAAGTAAAATTACATCTAGAAAAGAGGGGTATTATGGCGGATGATACAAATGATTACTTACCAATAATAGGTAGTGGGGAAAATTTAATTGAGCCCATTAGTAAAACATTCTTTGGAGGACAACCTGCATATCCAAGAACTTATGGTGAAGCTAAGAATAGAATTAAAACTCAACTGAGCGTAGTTAGAAGGAGTTTAGCTAATGTTCCTATGGAAAAGAGAATGGATGACTTTGTAATTACATTAAGGTTGAATGAGAAATTTTTAGCTAAGTCCTATGTACCTGAAACTTTATTCAAACAAGCAAAATTCGAGAACATTGGTTCGAGGCGTTGGGTATTTGAGGAAAATGAAGAAAAAAAATATAGTAAACTTCATTTTTTAATGCTAAATAATAATGTTTTGACTCGATTTGAGCAAATACTTGATACGAATGAAAGTCAAATTTCAGATAAATTTAAAAATGACATTAGAAAAATAGAACAAATTTCACTTCTTTCAAAAAATGAAGTTATTCAAGGATTTAGTGGAGAATGGGACGAAGGAACAGTTGAATTTGTTCTTCATCCTTACGGAAAAAACACTGATAAAATGATATATAAATTTAAACTAAATTTACAAGAACTTGGAGTAGATACAGATAGATTAAAAATAAAGACTTATGCTGGAGGTCCAACATTTGTAAGCGCACAGGTGAAAAAGAATGTAATTAATGGAATAGCAGACTTCAATCCTCTAAGAACAGTTCATCCATTAAAAGTTAACTTCTTCCCAGAGCTAAGATCCAATGTGGCGGATATAAATTTACTTTATCCCCCTAAAGCTGAACGAGTATCGCAGATCAAAGTTGGAATATTTGATGGCGGAATTGATGAGAGCCATCCTTTCTTGAAAGGTTTTACTCATCAAAATAAATCGATCAGTTCATTTGCAATCAAGGATGGCATAAAACATGGAACTGCAGTTGCAGGGGTCGCCTTATATGGTGATTTAAATCAGTATGAAGCAAAATCAAGACTAATTGATCCGATTGTTTATGTAGAAAGTTTTCGAGTATTACCAGTAAGCGACCCTACTGATTTTGATTTGTATGAAGCAATTGATTTCATTGAGGAAGTTGTACCAGAAAGACATGATATTGATGTTTATAATCTATCATTTGGCCCTGTTGGTCCAATTCTTGATGATGAAATTACGAGATTTACTTTCTCTTTGGACACCTTAGCTTGGAATGACCGTAAATTGTTTGTTGTAGCAGTTGGAAATGACGGAGAAAGGCCAGCTCCTCTCAATCGTATTCAAGCTCCATCGGATATTGTAAATGGTCTGAGTGTTGGAGCTTATACATTTAATCAGACTTCATCGAAATTGGAAAGGGCAAGTTATAGCTGTGTTGGAGATGGCAGAGAAGGGTGTAAAGTAAAACCTGATTTATGTGCATTTGGCGGGGATCAACATTTTCCAATCCATCTATTAAATGCGAGCGATTCTAATTTTAAATGGTTGGCAGCAGGCACAAGTTTTGCAGCCCCAATAGTTGCAGCAAAAGCAGCTGAATTATTGGGGAGATGTCCAAGATTTAATCCATTAGTTGCAAGAGCTTTACTGATAAATTCTGCAATAAACCCAAATAAAGTTGATAAAGAAATTGGTTATGGGTTTTTAAATCAAAGTGTTGATGATATTTTGAGATGTGATAGAAATAGGGTAAATATTATTTACTCAAATTCAATGAACCCTAAGGGTCTTGCAAAACTTCCAATTCCATTACCTTTAAATGCGAATATAACGACAACGATAAAGATTTCTTGGACTATTGCGATTTTATCTAAAACCAATAACTCTCATACTGAAGATTACACTGAATCAGCTATTGAGGATACTTTCTATCCTCATGATAGGAAATATAAATTAAGTAATACTGGAATAAATAAGTCAATTGAAGTAAACATTGATACCGATTCGACAACAATAGAAGAATACATCCAAAAGGGATACAAATTGAGTACTCTTCCTGTATCAAAAACTCCTGAAAAATATCAGACTGAACTTGCAAGACGAGAAGAGTTAAAATGGGATACTGTTGTTAAAAGATGGAAGAGTATGCGCCCAATATCTTTGCATAACCCCTTTCTCGTCTTACACGCCCTTGGAAGAGATGGTAGTAATGATCGAATGGATTATGCAGTAGTTGTGACGATTGATGTTCCCAAGTATACAGGTAATTTGTATGAGGATATTCTTAATGAATACAGGGTTCTGGAACCAGTGAAAATTAAGAATAGAAATGATGTCATGATATCTATTTCGTAAAATTCATTATCAATGCTGTATGGCTGCAGAGCTTTTACTATTTTGATGAAAGCTCGTTGACAACTCGTCTCTGGGTAAACAACTTTATTTGTATTTATCATTTAGTTTGCTGCTAATTCTGAAAATCAATTTTTCCCCGGTAATATAGGAAAAATAAACTTATTAAAACTTAAAAAAACTTATCCGAAGTAAAAATTAGACAATTGAAAAAAATATAAATTAAATTGCATTTTTCTCTTTACAACCGAACGTGTGTGGGTGTATCTTGACTTGTGAGGACAAAAAAATAGGAGGGCAGCCCTTCGGTGAGCGCCAACTCGTCGAAGAGGCTAAAGCTCGATAAGCAGCAGCAACTGTTTACGAACCCGCCCTCAGGTGCACGGCCGTACAAACCATGCAACCAAATTATAACCGACATTTTGACTATAATCAAAACCGGTTGGTTATAAAGCAGTAGAGGTTGTAGTTTGTTGCAAGATGCCCGCGCAACTGATGGAGCCATTCGGATCGCAAACAGGATCTGAATGGCTTTTTAATTAGCTATAAGGAGGATGTAGAGAACGATGCGTTCAGGAGCACCAATTCGACACGTGTTTACACCAAGAGAAATTGAGCACTTTGGCCACAGCGTTCGCATGATGAATGGAAATCTCGGAGAAGTCGACGGGAAGTATATTGTTTTTTTAACTTCTGGGGCCGTTCTATCCATAGCCAGTGCTTATCCAGACATACGGAATGTACGCGATGAGGACGGCCGAGTCATTGCCAAGCGTATTGGCAAACGTTTTGAGAAACTATGGGCGGTTGAGGGTGCCTATCCTCGGCTGACAAAGGAAAAATACACAATGATTCATTAATGAATCAATATTTAAGGAGGTGATGGAGCGGCAACCCGGCGAAGCGTCGGGCAAATAACAGGGACGTAGCGGTCCCTCTAGACGTGTAATATGCGGCCATGCAACGCGTCTGGGTGAGTCAGCTCCCCCCTGGTGGGAGGCAAGAAGAGCGTTAAAGCAGGTTTGGCTGCGCATTCTCAGATTTGATACGCATTTGTGATTTTGCCGATTTCCGGCGCTATCAGATACTGTACTGAGATAGAGTTTTCGGGTAAACCACTGCTAGAAACCCGTACATACGCCACACGTCTATTCGCTATCTGATTGTGGCGATTATTATAGGCACGAGAGGTGTCTGCGCTCAGGAAAATCATGGTATAATGCAGTTATAAAAGACCTGAATCAGACTTCCTAGTGTCCGACACATAACATATAAAAAAACCTAAGAAAGGATGGTGGATCAGGTGAGAAACCTTAGGACTAAAATCAGATGTCCTGTACTTATGTCTGTGCTGGCTGCAGTGCTCGTTATCGGAATTGGCGGTGGTGCACTGGCGTATGCAGCTTCACAGCCCACTCATCTGAAAAAAGTTTCGACCAGTGCAGCGCATAAAAATGAATCTCAATCAGGAACTGATGTGCAGGCGCAATCTTCGTCATCCGATTCCAGCAGTTCGAGTCCTGCTTCTGATTCCAGCACTGCGACGAGCTCAAGTTCTGCACCTGTTTCGGCATCGAGTTCAACGACAGCAAAAGATTCTTCAACAGACCATTCAAGCGCAACAAGCAGTTCTACAGCAACAGCAGCGACATCAAGCACGCCGACTAAAAGAAGCTCGACGAGTTCTCATTCGAGCAGATCGACAGCTTCTTCATCAACGGCAAGTCATCCAAAGAGCTCGGTTCATTCAAGTGCGTCAACAGTGTCGAGTACCCTAAAAACGAGCAGTACAACAAAGAAAAAAAGCGCTGGGACAAAGGCGCAGAGTTCTAGCGGTAAGAGTTCGGGGTCTAGCATGAAACCTGGAACTGTTACGGGTAGTGGTGACATTACAAATCGTGATGGAAGCAAAGAAGGTAACACTTGGGTATCTACTTATGAAGGAACCACAAGTAAGAGTGATCCTGAAAATTCAAGTAATCCTTATAAGTGATAAGTAAATTAAAGCATTGTGTGAAATTGAAGCCTGTCAGTTCTAGCAGTTTAGAATTGACAGGCTTTTTAATTTAGTGAGGAGGTGTTTAATTTTGTTAAAAGAAAATAAATCAGGCTCAATAATTTTGCCAATATCTTTGATTTTTGCATTACTTGTCAGTATGTTTTATGGGGAAGCCCATACAAATATTGCTAACGCAGCCGGTTATTCATATAATGGCTCCATTTCTGTATATGATTCATTAGGGTACAAACACACTGTAGGAGACTTTACAATAGGTGGTCAGCAGGCTTTTTGCGTATGGCATGATGGAACGACGCCACCAAGTGCAGCAGCCCAAGAAGGCTACGATGACTATGGTGATGCTAAAATTAGAACGGCTCTTTATTATGGGTGGGCAGGCCCCAAAAATATTTTTGGCAATGACAGAAGTAGGGGTATTGTCGTGACAACTTTAGTATTATCTAGATTAAGAAATGGTGCGGATGCTGGTGGTGAAAATATTTCAGGGTATAGTAAACTGTGGAACTTGGCACAACAAGCAAATGCACCGCAACATAAATTTAGTTTTTCAGATAATAATTTATCAGTTTCTTTCAAAGATGGGAAGCAAATTTCTCAGACAACGACTCTCAATGGCGATTCTAGGAACCATGTAACGATTAATCTTCCGACGGGTCTACACTTGAAGAACTTAAGTCGTTCAACAGATGGTGTTGGCAAAGAAACTATTCATGGTGGAGATTCATTTTATCTTTGGGCTGATGCAGACTATAGTAATAATTGGTCTAGTGGCAAATTGCAGGGAAGTATTCCTACGTACCAGCCGATGCTTTTAAAATTTGTAAATAATGATTATCAGCCTATTGCAACTGCTCAAAAGACCGATCCTCCAAAAGAGAAGGGCATCAGTGCTGACTTTTACCCTCGCACAGTCAACGTTTACGCCCAATACATTGATACGTTCGACAACAGCGTTATGTGGCAGGAGTCCAAAGGGAAATCAACGATAGGCAGTAATTACAGCGTTACGGCTTCAACAAGTGGGTTTACGGGAAACGGAACAAAAGGGGCCAAGGGGGCCACATACAAAGAAACTGGAAAAAGCACGGTCACGGGAAAGACCGGAAGTACGGACGTGTACGTCAAGTTTTATTACGACCGTTACCGGAATAACAAGGTTGTCTATCAAAACAGGTATCCGAATCATCAAGTTTTCAATCAGGCATCGAAAGAGGTAAAAGTAGGCAATGCGTATTTGTGGACGATTCCCAAATCCGTGACGACCGGAGGGAACACTTACGACCTATATAATAACGGTTCCCTTCAAAACGTAAATTACACTTATACCGGCAAGCAGCCAGACAAAGATTTAAGTAAAACCTTCCTCTATATTTTAAGGCGCAATGTCACGGTCAATTATTACGATAACCGAACGGGAAAGAAAATCCAGACAAGCAAGGTTTATACACTTCATCAGGGTGATTCCTACCAGGAGAATCACCCAGGAATCACGACTACCAAGAACGGGAAAAGCTATGCCTATCGCTTTGTCAAAGCCACTGGGAATACGCAGAAGGGAACCGTGGGTACGGGAAACATTGTAATCAACTATTATTACGACATTCCCCTTGCCCAAGTAAATTTAAAGAAACTTCAGATTTACACGGCACCGGCTTCCGAAGGGCTGCCGGTCAAGGTGACTATGGGCAAAGTGCTCTATAATTATGCGACCTCGATCAACGATATGAGCACTAAGAAAATCAGCGTTTCGCTTTACCGAGGGAGTACGCGCATTGCGACGCATCAGTATGCGGCCAAAAGCATACCGACCAATCTCACCTTTACAATCCCGAACAGCGTGCTTACGAGAAATACAAATAAGCCTTATACCGTTAAATTAGACGGTTTCAGCGCCAATGATTTTGACGTTTCTCCGGCTGGCGGCCAGCTGACGACTCAGGGGTATACGAGCAGTGAAGAAACGGTCGAATTTAATGTAAACAGCAATTCCTCGCATCAAGATTTGCAGAAACGGGTGGTTATGACAGAGATAGCCGTTGGTCAACCGATGGAGACGCATTACGAGACTTTTAACTATTATGCCCGGCCCATACCAAAAATGAAAACGGGATACGGCTTTGCGGCCGATGTCACGCTCAACTATAGCAATGAACTTGGCCATGACTATAATTATGCAACAGGTGTCGCTGAAGACAACTTTACTTTCCAGGCTCCTTCGGTACTTCAGGATACTTCCTATTTGAACTATCCGACGAAGAATGGGAAGGTTAATGTGCCCATGCTGTCACACCGGAATATAAACGATTCGGCTTCGGTTTACCAAAAGAGTGAAAGTTTCAATTTTCCGCATGTCAATGTGGAAGATAAAACGGGGAAGCTGTTCACCGACCAACAAGTAAGCGATCATGACGGCAGAATTAAGAATAAATTGTATGATGGGAAATATCAGTTCTATACGCCCATCTGGCCGGATAAGTCTCAGAAAATCCCTGCAACCTACGCCGTTGACTATTCTACGAATCCACTCGGCGTCAATAAAGTGACGCTGAAGATTCAGGATCGGCTGCGGCTGGTTGCTTATATGTATGCCTGGATGGGCAGCCCGACAATCAGCAAAGATGAACTACTCATGGAACCGGTAAACACCGACAATCCGTTTCCGGACGGTCTGCCGGCTGGATTCACAAAGGCTGATGAGCAATGGATTAAGAATGATTAAGAGGCAGCACGCAATCAACTAAATAAAAGATGAACAAGGCCATTCAAAACAACCCTTTTTGAATGGCCTTTTTTTATTTTGAAAACAAGAAAGGGGGTGAGGGAAAAACGTGAATGTCTATACACGCTTCTTTCTTATGTTTATTATCTGGGCCGGACTGATGGTCATGCTCAACACCTGGCTCTCCTACGATGACAAGCATAAAGAAGTCATTGCGGATATGACTGAATCCGCAAATGTTGCATCGGTTCTGGCAGCTAATTCGCGCTCGCGCATCGACTCTGGCCAAATGATCGTGGACGAAGGCACATTTAAACAAAATTTTGAGCAGTTGTTTCAGAGGAACATGGAGATTCATCTGACGAATGTGCAATACACCTTTGACTTCCGGAATGACAGCCAAACCGGTGCGGTCAAAGCAGTTAAAATCAAAATTCACGACGGTAAAGGTAATGATTACCATACCACGTATGTGCCTAACATCACCACATCCGATTAAAACGAAAGGAGATTTAAATGGAAACAGTTAAAGATTTACCGAGCAGGCGATTGCTGCCTACAACTATAAAAGCCATTGAGGAGAGTCTATTTTCCTCCCACGCCGAACTATTGAACGCTTGCTACTCCGACGATCCGGTAGCACGGCCGGAGGCTCGGGCCATTCTTGGACCGGTCATCAAAGAACGGTTTCCTGATTTGGTCAAAACAGAGGCGCAGGCTGCCTATGCTGTGCAAGAGATTGTCGGTCTAGGAATCATTGAGGAATTGCAACAGGATCCAGAGAATACGGATATTGGCTATCATGGATCCCGTCTGTTCCGGAAGACCAACGAGGGGCTTCATTATATTGACGATTCCCGGATCAATGATGACTATATCAATCGTTTGCTTCAGCGGATGGCATCACGGGTAAAAAAAGACTTCAGCAGGAAAGAGCCACGACTCTCCGGGCAGATTGAAAACATGCGTCTCTCATCGCGTCATCAGACGATGACGGTCAGCGGTCCGACCTTCTCTATTCGTCTGTCACGTCCCGAGTTGGTCATGACGGAGAAGAATATAGATGCGTTTTGCCCGCCGTCAATTTTTAAATTCTGTGCCGCTAACCTGTGGGGACACGTTAATATGCTCCTGGCTGGCGACATGGGCACTGGCAAGACATCTTTTCAAAAACTAGTTTTGTCCAAGGCCAACCCGGAAGAAAAAATCATTCTGCTAGAAGATGAAGACGAAACCCATGCTAAGACGTTGTTTCCAGACTTGAACATTTATGAGTGGCTGGTCGGCCCGGGCGCAAATTATGAAGAAAGCATTGAAGACGCCTTTCGGAACGACGCCGTGTGGGTCATGCCGTCTGAGATTCGCGGTCGGGAAACCGGAACGCTGGTGGAAGGCGCAATTGGGGGCACGCATGTCTTTACGACGATGCACGTCCTTAGCGCGCCAATGATCCCCGATCGCCTGCTCAGCATGATCACCAAGTACCACAGTGTGAATGAGGAAAGGATGCTGAAGGATATTTATTCTGCCTTTCCGATTGGCGGCTACCTGAAAAAAAAGAAGGAAAACGGACAGACGATCCGCTGGTTGGCTGAACTCATTGAGTTTTACCCGGACTGCACGGCACATCCCATTTTTCAACGAAAACGTCGAAATAACCAATTCATAGATACTTTTTACCCATTCAGCGGCCGGCTTCGGGAGCACTTTGAGGATGTGGACGAAGTGGATACGGACGAGCTGAAGGAGGTGTTTGGCAATGTTTAAGCGGCGAACATGGACAATTGAGGAAATAAATGTCTGGCGCGAGAAGTACGGACACAAGATCCGAACTCGTGAGCTTCTGGGCCGGTTTGTTATTGCCTTTCTTGCACTCTATATCATGTCTTACATTCTGTATCGCTATTGGTGGCTTTCTGTCATATATGGACTGATAGGGATCTTGGGCACATATTTGTGGGTGCTTCCGGCCGAAGCGCGCCGCATCTATGAGATGCAATCCTATCGCGAGCGAGACCGCTTCACAAACACATTCACACAGATGATTAAAAATCCATCCCGGTCCTTTCTTAGCTGTCTTCATGAAATTGCGAGCATCACGTTGGGGGAGCTGGGTCAGCAGCTGACGACGCTCACGGCTAAGCTGCGATCGGCGAACGAAAAGGAGGGTATCGCAGCGGTTGATGGACTAAAAAAACAATATAAGAAAGACATTTCCTTTGTGCACTATCTGGAACAGGTGGCGACAATCTTTGCCTTTGGCCGAATCAACACAGATGTGCTTGATCAGATTACTCGGCAGCACAATGAAGTTCTTGTAGAGCGCGAGATTTATATTGAGGAGAAAAGAGGGCCAAGAAGCGAGCTTTTAATCATGCTTTTTATGACCTTCTTTGCTTTTTTTGTACTCAGTTATGTATTCACGCTGCAGAACTGGATTAATTTGTACAGCCATCAGCCGATAGGGTGGTTTTGCAACACGCTGTACTTCGTCTATATTAGCCTTGTTTTTCGCATTTTCTTTAAAAATTACGTCAATGACGAGGTGGAGGAGATTAACTATTGAGCATCTTGAACTGGTTTTCCGGAAAACTCTCGGAGCCGGATTATGAAGAGTTGTTGAAAACGGTGTATGCATCAGAGCAAGGACGGCAACGGGAAAGGAACCGTCGCCTGCTGGTGCCACTTTTACTGATTCTGCTTGCCTGTTTTTTTGCTTTAATTATGCGATCAGTACTTCCGGTGATTATTGCACTGGGCGTCGCTTTTCTGATTTGGAAACTTCACTATGTGAACATCCGGCAACTTGCCCAGCTGTCAGTGATTAAACGACGCGTGAACTTTGCCTTGTATTTCCGGGTACTCACGCCGATTGCAGAACAGACATCCTTTACCAACGCCTTGGAACAGGCGCTAAAGCAAAATCCGGAAATTCCCATCCGGGATGACGTGCACCGGCTCGTTGACCGAATGATTGAGCAGCCAAACGACATCAAAGTATTTTGGGAATTTGGTGAGCATGCCGGAGCGGGCAGCGATCAGGCACGTACACTCTGTACGGCGCTTTTTGAGTTTCAACAGAATACCCAGGATCCAAAAGTGTTACGTAATTTGGCTAGAATAGCCAGCGATGAGTTGTTTCGTAACCGGAAAAAAATTCGTGAGATGAGAATCGCCAAATTTAATTATCTGGCCTTTGCGATTTTCCTTGGCATGCTGATTCCTTTTTCCGGTTCGCTCGTCAGTTACCTATCGAATTTTAGCAAAATCATGGCCTTTCATGGTTAAGGAGGAAAACTATGCGATCTTGGATACTTAATATCGCAACGCTGATTATTTTTGCGCTCTTAATTGCCGCACTGGCCGCATCCGCAGCTTATTGGGCACAGCGCAGTCAGGCCTATGATTTTCGGCAGTATGTCGACTACCAGATTCAGCGTAATGGGGGACTTACAGCGGATGCGCTTACTGAAATTAACGCCTATAACCAGCAAAAATATGGCGGCCGTTATCAACTGGAGAGTGAGAGCGGAAACGGAACAAAACCCTATGGGACAGTGATCAATTATCAGGTTAAGGTCCCGGAGCGATTGACGCTGCTGAACATTAAACTGACTCCACTCACGATCCGTGGATCGGCTGTTTCGCTGGTGCGTGGCGAGAGTTCCTAATTTTCATGTATAAAAAGCCCTGTTTAAAGGCCTTTTATAGATTTTTAAATATCCCTTTTAAGGAGGTGAATTTCATGCGAACTTGGATAATGGAGGTAGCGGCAGTCGTTGTTGGTCTTGCTGCGACCCTCATTGTTTATCAATCCATGACCGGGCATCTAGGAACTGAGCTTGGGTCGATGTGGACGTGGTTTAATACGATATGGCAAGGGTGATCAGTCAGGGGGAACAATAAAATGAGGAGGTCGGTTTTGACGATTGATGTCAATTTCACAGAGTATCAAAAGATTGACCGGGAAAAGCGGTTCCTCTGGCATTCTGATCAGCGGACCTTTCCGGTTCACCAGCTGCCGACGAGCGAAAAGATGGAGTGCTTGCCGGTCGTTTTTTATTGCGGCGCGATTAATTCGCTCCGCGTTTTTCATCTTCTGCGGCTTATACCCAGGGATGAAGGCATTGAGCTACAGCTGGCCTGAAGTGGTAAGAGAGGAGGCAGCAAATGTCTGAGAAGACAGAACGCGCAGAGCGGCGCAAACGGAAGGAAATGGCCGTTAAAATTTTGGCGGCTCAAGGCCTCGCGTATGAGGACTGGCTGGACGCGCGGCACCGCGCCGTCATTGAGGAAGGTGCGCCGACGGTGGACGCGGCGCTGAATTTATTCATTGAAAATCAGAAAAAAAGGACGTGACTGACTATGCCGAGTGGCGTTGTTAATGTGCTCACTGCTTGTTTGAATTTTGTCACCACAATTAGCGGAACGTACGCTGCATTAAAACTGGCCATCTATGCCATTGGCTATATGCAGAAAAATCCACAGAAGATCCAGGAAGCCAAAGACGGCATGATCAACGTAGCCATTGGACTTGCCGTTTGTCTGAGTTCACTGACAATCTCGCAGTGGCTTCAGGGCAACCTGAAATTCTAAAAGAAGGTGGGTTGAGTTGATAACTGTTTATTTTGAGGCCAGCCGACGCTTGCGGAAATTGGCAAAAAAAAATCAGCCATTTTCCGCACATCGGGCGAGCGATATTTTAAAAGAAATGGAGGAACGTGCGCAAACTGCTGGATTTACTGAGGCGGTCGTCTACACGATCTACGACGGAGAGCGTCCACTCTTTAAAGACCGTCATCCGATTGGCGCTGGACAACCTACAAATCTGCTGTTTCTTGTACAGGAGGCACTCACGACAGTGTTTGCCAGCGAGCCAGAGGCAGATAAAAACCGGTTGCTTCAGCGGCTGGCTGAAGCGATTCGAGATCCAGATGAACCGGAACAAACGGGCAGCCTGCCGCGCGCGACAGGAAGGCGTCCTTTCTTTTACCGGGTACTCAAGCGTGAATCTTGGATGCGTGCTCAGCGTACAGTCCAGGAACCGAGACCTCCAAAGAGTCCCCATGAGAAAAAGAGTGAGCCGGCGCCTGATCCAAATGATCGGTCGACTAAAAACGAACGGACACATCAGCAGCCGGAACCCGCTGCTTCTCAGGCACCGAATCAGGAACGCGGGGAACCTTCCCGTATTTCTGATTCTGGTAAGGAAAAATGGAACCGAACAGGCAGCCTTGCCAAAGTGTTCGCATCCTTTCGAGCTTCCTGGCGGAAAAGTGTACCGAAGCTGAAGCGTGCCGCTAAATATTTCATTCAATTCATGATGCGGGGCATTAAAAGTGCGATTCAGCATCATCAGGCGGCAAGACTGCATCGTGAAGAACGTCGGGCCAAGGCCTTGGACGTGCAACTGGAACAGGAGAAGCAGAAAGCAAAGCTCTATGAGGAGTTGGCGGCGGACCGGAACCGGGTCAAAAAACAGGTGGAGTCAGATGCCCGGCGTGAGGAACGGCTAGCTCAAGAGCTGAAGAAAGCCCGGGGTGCGCGCGTGCATTCTGGGCATGGAAAGGCATTTGCCGGAACCTTGATGGTTGCCGGGATGCTTTTCGGTGGTCTATGGCTGTGGCAACATCCGGCTACGGCTCATCAAACGCTAGAAACGATTTTGACCTTTAAAAACCAGCTCTTTGGCCACTTCGGGCTGCATTGAGAGGAGGACGAGGTAAGTGGAGAAAAAGAAAAAAGTCATGAACTGGGCCGCTTTTCTGTTGCGGCCCTATGTGTGGCCATTTTGGACTGTGACTGCCGCAATTCTGGCTTACGCAGCCGCAAATTTCTGTTTGACGCTGATTGGCCGGCTACCAGCTACGCTGCACACGCTGACTACTCAGACACATGGCGGATCACTGGGACGGAGTGGGTTGCCCAATTTACTTTCAGGTTTTACGCCTTCCTGGCTTATCACTCCTCATCCGTCGATCTGGGCAGCTTATGGCTTGGCTGCCATAGCACTCGGTGTCTTTATTCTTAAGATACTGAACCGGCTTCGCCGTGCCGCCGATCAAATTGAACGGAGTGCGCGACAATGAATCGGCGCTACAAGCAATGGAAGAAAGTGCTCGCTACGTCGTGGTTTCTTGCGGCATATGCGATTGGAATGTTTGTATTCGCTTTTCTGGCTGTTAATTTTGTTCTGAACATGATCGTTCGCCTACCAAGCTATTGGCATGCGACGCTGCAGACCGCGGCTGACCAGGCAACCCATCGTCCGTCTTTCTTTGAAGGCTGCGCGGCCTGGTTGATCACGCCGATTTCCTCATTCCTTCCTGTCTATGTGATCGTGGCGATTATTTTAGCCATTTTACTGCCGATTCGGCTGTATAAAATGCGAATCGCCTACCGGGACATCAACCTGGGTACGGAGGGCACTCGGCGCTGGACGACGCTAAAGGAGATTAAGGAACAATACACGTCGATTGCGGATGATGATAAAGAATATCCCGGTAAGTCCGGCTATCCTGTGTTGCATTATGAACACAGGTTGTACATCGAAACAATGAACACACATTCTGTTCTGGATTCTTCAACGCAGTCCGGCAAGACGGAATCGTTCACGTATCCCTTCCTTGACGCCTTGATGCGCGCCGAGATAAAAGATTCGGTTTTCATTACGGACATCAAGGGGGATATTCTGAAAAACACCCGCGCGGAGTTTGTTGCGCACGGTTATGACGTGAAAGTATTTAACCTACTTCTGCCGTATCAGGGGATCGCGTATAACCCTTTGGAGCTCGTTAGAAAGGCGTACATGAAGGGCGATTACGCGAAGGCACAAATGCTTTGCAACACGCTTTCCTATTCGCTTTTCCATAATCCGAACGCGAAAGATCCGATGTGGGAGGAGTCGAGCATCTCACTGACGAACGCGCTGATTTTAGCCGTCTGCGGCATTTGTAAGAAGATCGGCCATCCGGAATGCATCACGATGTACACCGTGACCGTCATGCTCAACGAGCTTGGCAGCAACCCGGACGAAGATGGCATGACTGATCTGGATAACTTCTTCAGCAGTCTTCCGGTCAACGATCCGGCGAAGCTGCAATACGGCACCGTTCAGTTCAGCCAGGGCGTCACGCGGTCCGGTATCTTCACCGGTACGATGGCCAAGCTGAAAAACTATGCTTATGACACGATCGCGCGCATGACTTCGGCAAATGATCTGAACTTTGAAGATATGGCCTATGGAGAGAAACCCGTTGCGCTTTTTATCGTCTATCCCGATTGGGACGACTCCAACTACAGTTTGATTTCAACTTTCCTCAGTCAGGCCAACGCCGTATTGAGTGAAAAGGCGACGCTCTCGAAAGACAGCTGCCTGCCCCGGCGCATTCACTATGTGCTGGAGGAAGCAGCGAACATCCCAGCGATTGAGGGACTTTCGAGGGCGATGAATGTCGGTCTCAGCCGCAATATCCTCTATCATCTGGTCATTCAAAGCCGGGCTCAGCTTGAGGATAAGTATGGGAAGGAACTGGCCGCGGCGATTATAGGTGCCTGCGGCAATCGGTACTTCATTATGTCCGATGGAGAGGAAGACGCCGAGGAATTCTCCAAACTGCTTGGTACGCAGACGGTCGTTGCTCCTGATCGTCAGGGCGATCCGCTCGCGATTGACAAGGTGTACTCCGAACGCGAGGCCCCGCGTCCCTTGCTCATGCCGGACGAGCTAATGACACTTCAGGATGGTGAGTGGGTTCTGATCCGTACAAAACATCGGCGCAATTTGAAGGGCCGGCGGATTAAGCCCTATCCGGTTTTTGCGAATGTGGCCAATGGGACGCAGATGCTGGCCAGACACGAGTATCTGATGCACCGCTTCAATCATCCGAGCACGTTTGAGGAAATGGATTTGTGGGGAGCGCACAAGGATATTGATCTTAACAAACTGGTTATTGACTTTCAGCATCCGGAAGCGGTTGCGGAGCCTTCATCTGCTCCGGTTGCCGAAGACCATTCCAAAACGAAAGAAGGTGATCCTTTGGAAAACAGAAATATCGAAGGCATCCCTGGGACGGAAACCGGCATTCTGACTGTCCTGACGGGCGATCAGTTGGAACTGCTCCGACGGTCTTTTGCCCGGCTGGATCCTGATCGCGCGGAAACCTTTAATCGACTGGACACCGTCGAGGCGGTTGAGCAGTTTTTTGGTTATGAGGCCAATGCTGCTCTGCGTAAGGCGGACGGCATTCGGCAGATCCTCAGCCTGCTGCCTGAGCGAAAGGAGGCCTGACTATGGGGGATTTAAGCGACGACCAGATTATTTCTAAGCTGAAAAGTATCCTAGACTTTCTGAGTCTAAACTCGCCTGGAACGGATATTCTGCGCTGGATGGGATGGCAAATCATTAAAGGACTTGCCACGGTCGATAATACGTTGAGTGCCGGGGTCACGATGGCCTATAAACTGATGGCGTTTTACGATTCAACTGCATTCAAGAGCTTCATCAATCCCTATATGGGATTTTTTTTTACGATGGCAGGACTTGCCATTGCCTATCTGGGCTGGACGATCATCATCCGGCACCGGACGGATTATAACCGTCTGATTGTTAATTGCCTGGTCGTCATCACATTTTTTGCTGCAATGCCCTGGGGCATGCAGCAAATGTACAAAATGGTCGACGCCGGGCAAAAAGATCTCAGTTCAGCCAAAAGCCTGAGCAGCCATATGGGTGACGGGACGCAGGCGATTAAGTCCAATATCACCGATCTTTATCTGCTGGATAAGGCAAAATTCAAGGCGAACAAGATGAGCAGTAAGAATTACATCACAAACGACAGTGATGTTTCAGTCATGGACATCAATGAGGCTGTGGACACCGGCAGTGATTCGCCACTGTCGGACGACGGCAAACAGATCCTTGCCAAAAAATTGAGCAATTCTTCCGGCAAATTAAAGTTGGCAGACATGCAGACGCACTGGTTTACTGCAGACGAAGCGTACTACCGGTATTCCTGGCATCCATTTCTCATGATTATCAGCCTGCTGATGACAATGGTGGTGGTCCTGAGCACGATGTTCAAGGTAGCCCAACTGAGCATGGAGCTCGCTCTTGTCAAAGCGATTGCCATCGGCAGCTCATTTACGGATATTGAGAGCGGGCAGCGGACAAAAAAGCTGATCCTTAAGATCCGGAACATCTTCATTGTCCTTTATTTAATGGCACTGACCTTGAAGATTTATTTTGTTTTTCTGGATTATATCGGCAGTGTCGGCGGTATAAACGATCTGGTACGCGTGATCTTTACAGTGGCGGCTGGTTTTTTTGTCATTGACGGTCCGAATATCATTGAGGAGCTCTTTGGCGTCAATGCCGGCATGGGTAGCGCGATCAAAGGAGCAATGGGCCTCATGGGCGCCGGTTTCTTGGCTTCCCGTGCGGCCGGTGGTATGGCGAGTGCCGGTAAAAAGGCGTTGGATGTCGGCAAAAAAATGGCCGGGCATGCAGCGACTGCTGGTGGTGCAGCACTTGGTGCTGGGAAAGGCGCACTGGATGGTTTCAAAGACAAAACTGCATCCGGAG
The DNA here is from genome assembly GCF_004684935.1 of Sporolactobacillus shoreae. Classification (GTDB taxonomy): domain Bacteria; phylum Bacillota; class Bacilli; order Bacillales; family Sporolactobacillaceae; genus Sporolactobacillus; species Sporolactobacillus shoreae. Next base: position 16,767 of record NZ_SRJD01000006.1, on the reverse strand, counting down.
ATGCCGGCAATTTCTCAACTGCTGCGGATAAGCTCGGAGGTGCACTTGGCAAGTCTTCCGGGCAGGATTCGTCTGGAGGCCTGTCTGGAATGAAGGCACCCCTATCCAACGAAGCAGCAGCACAGGGAACGAAAGACAAGATTGCCAAAGCGGTTCAGGGATCGGGATTAGGCGTTCCGGGAGGTGGCGCCGGTCAGGCCTTAGACGCGTCTCAAGGAAGCAATCAATCCTCGGCTGGGCCATCCACTGGTGCGGTGCCGTCTGATCAGTCGTCTGATGAAAGCCTGGGGGCATCTGACGCGCCCACATCCTCGCCAGACGCAGCCACGGGTAGTTCATCTTCTGATGGCCTCTCGACACCAGCTTCAGCAGCAAAAGGGGCGTTTGCGGGATTTGGTCATTCATCATTTTCGCCCCAGTCTATGAGATCCGCACCGTTACCAACACATGCGAACCTGCCGGCTTCAATTGCTCAACGCGCCGCTGCGGGCAAGCAAGCAATCGCGGCTTCCGCACCGAAACCTACGACGCGCGAAACCCTGGGCCAGGCAGCGCGCAGAAAGCTGACTGACGGCTATGCTGGCATGGCCCAGCGTGTTTCCGATTCTGCGCCCTTTCAGGCCTATCGTAAAAGCCGCGATTTAACGTATAACTCAATCGCGGGACCGCCGCCGGAGAGTGTTCCCGTGCAAGATGAGGGCAGTTCAGGTAGTTCGTCGTCCACTTCAGGTTCTGCGGGTTCGTCCAGTCATTCGGCCGGTCCACCGGTTATGCCGACATCTCTCTCAATTCCGGCTATGGCGGATGCGTCGCGCTCGGTTGCACATTTCCAGTCGTCCGCAGTTCCGTCCGTTCCGCAGGAATTGCATCAATACTCAAAGGCCAACTGGAACAGTGTTCAAGAGCAGTATCCTGGCGCGCAGGCGGTAGGATCGGCTAGTTTTTGGCGCAGTCATGGTGTGGCCATTCAACCCGATGCGCGGCCGATCTCTGTTTCTGTACCTGTCAAGGATGCCGCAGGAAAGGTCACAGGGTTTGATTCTGGTGAAGTCTACGACATTAGCCAGACCACAATGCCCGCTGCGAGCGTTCCAGGATGGCTTTCTCAAAATAAGAAAAAGGGGAGATAAACCGTGAGCCAAATGCGCACATTCATTCAAACGCCTCACAATCTGCAGGTCAAGCCAGGATTCTATGGGCTTTCGATTCCGCAGTGGCTGTTTGTCTTTGCCAGCGCTGGGATGGCTTTTTTAACGAAATTTCTCGTGTTGCCCGGATTTTCGTACCTCTATGTTTTCCTAGTGCCTATTACGCTGTACGTGCTGTTGATGCCCAGCCGGCATGCTGCGGGCAAGTCAATGGTGCAGGAAATGGTGATTGTGCTGCTGCGCGATCACGGGGTGTACCGCTCCGTCCTACCGCCGGACAAAGTGGAATCCGCGGAAGGGGGCAGAGATCATGCCGTTTAATGCGATCGAAGAGCGCGAGAAGGCGCGACAACCGAAGAATCGTCGCGAGAAGAAAGCACTTGCCGAGTTGAACGGAATTAATCGGATTTACCCGGTTTGTGGTTATACCGATGAGGGATTTGTTCGGACGAAGGCGCTTGGATTCATTGATGGATTTTTCGAGATCTTAAAAGTCCGCCAGTACGATCTTTATAAACTCGACGCCGCGCAGTATGATGCGCTGACGTCTGGGCAGTGGAATCTAAACAAACTGTATGCGCCGCCGCTTAAAGAGGTCTACCTCAATTTTCCGGAGGACAATCAGGAGCAGCAGAACTATTGGAAATATAAGATTGAGCATACGACGGATCCGAACCGGCTGCGTGTTCAGAATTTTGAATTGGAAAAGTTACGCTACATTGAAAAGAAGCATCGTATGCGCAATGTCTATCTTTGCGTTTTTGGAAAGACCGAAGAGGAACTTAAGTCTCGCCTGCAGGATCTGGAACGTTTTAAAGATCACCTGGGGCAAGAAGCACTCTCGTTAAGCGATAAAAAACGCGTACTCTCCAGTCTCAACAATCAGTTATGAAAGGGGACTTATCAATGAAGACGAATAGCCAGCCTGACCACGATGCACCGGTGACACTTGACGCGTACGAGCAGCCAGAAGCGTGGATGAACCAGCCCGAGCTTCCGGAACTGGTCAAGGCAGAGGAGGAACTTTCCGATGCCAAATAAAAGTTCCCATCAAAAAACGTTTAAGCAAAAACAAGCGGAGATTCAAGCTCTGGTCAGCCAGATGGATCAGGCTGTGGACAGTTATTTTGTCGACCCGGAGAAGCTCAAACAGTATCTTTCGTTTATGAGCCAGTTTCATCGCTATTCGCCAGCCAATGTTGCACTGATTGAAAAGCAGTTTCCTGGTGCAAAAGCGGTCGGTTCATTTCAATTTTGGAAGTCCAAGGACTACACCGTTAGAAAAGGAGAACATGGCGAGAAAATTTGGGTGCCGATTCAGGTGCCGGCCAAATTTCAGACTAAGACAGGCGAGTGGAAACCTATCCGTCAGGCAACAGAGACTGAGCGGGTTGCGCTTGAACAGGGCACACTCCGGCAAATTGAGGCGCACAGAAGTTACACGATCGGAACGGTTTTTGATATTTCTCAAACAACCTGCCCGATTGAGAAGTTGCCGGAGCTTTTTCCTAACCGCCATATCACAGGGGAAATCAAAAATTTTGATCTTTGGTCGCATGGTTTGCGCCAGGTGGCAAAAAACCTGGGCGTGACGATTGATGAGACCACCCCCTATACATTTGGTGCAGCTAAAGGCGTTTTTATTCCAAAACTTAATAAGATCCAGTTGAACCCTCGGAACACGTCGTTTGAAAACGCCACCGTCTTAACTCATGAACTGGCACATGCGGCGCTTCATCCACAGGATAAAAGAGTCAAAACGACCGTTAGAGAAAGAGAGTTTCAGGCAGAGATGACTGCATATGTCGTGCATGCCCACTTTGGCATTGACACTCAGAATGAGTCTCTGCACTATCTGGCCAGCTGGACGAAAAATAAAACATTGGCCGATAAAAAGAGACTAATCGGCGAAGTCCATGAGACGTCACTGAGCTTTATCACGACCTTGGAAAGCGAACTGGCCAAGGGAAAGGAGGAGGGTCGAAACATAAGTGAGAAACTCGATCAAAAACCGATGAAGACACTTGATCAATGGGAAAAAGGGAGTCTGACTGACTATTTACAGGTTGGGGATCGCGTTGATGATGCGTTAAAAAAACATTTGATGCACGTGTTGCCTCCGCGCGTGAATAACGAACAAGTCATGCAGTGCGGGGAGCCTTATGGAATGAAGGACGGCAAAAACACGTTCATCACGTTTGCAAAAGAAGACGGTGAATGGATTTATAAGGGTGCTTGCTTTGCCGGTGAACATCAGCAGACTGATACTCTATCTAAAACTGAGGGCGCGCCTGTTTATTCCTTACCAACACGACCGCTCAAGCCTACCGGCTTATCAAAATCAACGTCGTTGACACGGAGTCGCTAAAGGAGGTGAGGAATCGTTTCCCGTTGGCCAGCCGGTGAAAAAATAAAATGAGGTGTTTTGCATGTACGCTCTAACCAAACCGAACACTTGGTTTAAAATGGCGGTCACGTTACTTGTGGCCGCTTTGCTTTTTGTTGGATTCTGGGGTACGAGCCACGCGGCCGATCCGACCGCGAGCCAACAGGCGACCATTACGATTAATCCAGGCTCGCGTACGATAACCTCCGGCGGTGATGTCACTCTTCCCGCGGATACCCTGAACGGAGCTCAGCAGACGACCGCTTTGGCACTGAGCAATCTGGGAATTGTTGATGCGTCTGGCAGTGGGGCTGGTTGGCATGTGACGGTTGATGCGCCACAGGTTTCGGCAGGATCCAAAACATTGCCGGCCGGCAGTGTGCAACTCGATCCAGTGCAGTCCGTCAGCAAAGTGGACACCACTTCTTCTGCGACACCAGCAATTAGCACATCTTCCGTTGCACCAGTGGATACCGGATCGGTGACTCTGCTTGATGCAGCAGCTGGTGACGGGATGGGCAGCTATAGCGCGGCGCTGAAAAATCTGACGGTGATCATTCCGGCGTCTGCTTATGCCGGGACCTATACAACTACATTGACCTACAATCTGTCTACCGCTCCTTGATTTGATTCTTGATGAGGGCTGAAAAGCCCTCCATACATAGCCTTTTAAATTAATTGAAAGGCAAAAAAATTGAGAAGGGATGATGTATTTATTGTGCATAAAAAGTTTATCACACTGATTGCGGCCGGATGTTTTTTAGTTGGTTCGGGATTTTCCGCCCATGCGCAGAGCCCAAGTTTCAGCGTTGAGCCTGCATCGAAGCAAGCGAATCAGGTTGGCTATTATCAATATCGCGTTGGCCCTGGCCGCACGTACAAAGCCTCATTCTTGCTTGAAAACGGCAGCACAAAATCAACGACTGTTACCGTACAGAAACTGAACGCTCTGACTTCAAGCAATGGCGGCAGAATTGCGTATGAGCCAGAGACGAAGCAACCCTATTCTAAGTTGATTGATATGAATCGTGCTGCGTCGCAATACATTTTCGGACCGGCAAACATTAAGCTTCAGGGAAAGGAGCGGAAGGTTGTCACTTATACATTCGAAACACCCAAGAATATTAAAAACGGGTTGATCGTCGGCGCCCTTGGGTTTAGCAGTCCCCTGGATCGCACCACGAGTAAATTAAAGACCAAAGTGAAAAACGGCGAGCTAACTGAACTGCTGATCAATCAGCCGCAGCGGGTCATTGGTATTGAAGGAATTTATAAAAACCAGCCAAAAGAAAATGTCCTGATCAATCAACCGACTGTTCGAACCACGCCGTCGGGACCACTTGTGCTTCCAATGCTTAAAAATGTTTCGCCGATCATTGTCAAACATGTTTCTTTCAATTACAAAGTATTAGATGCGCACGGTACGCTTATTTTTAAAGGACAATCAACGGACATGGAAATGGCCCCTTCCTCTGAAGTCTATTATTCGATTCCTTGGCGAGCGAAAACATTTGCTCCTGGCCAGTACAGACTCTTGATGCAAGGCACCATCGATGGGAAAAAGTTCAGCAAAGCCTTTAATTTTGTCGTTCCGGATCAGACCGTTAGAAATTATCAAAGTGAAACGGGAGAGCGTCCCGTCGCTGCTCCGGGTATTCACTGGTGGGTATGGCTCATCGGCGCTTTTGCGTTGGGCGGTCTGATCGTTTTCCTGATATTTTTTATATTCATTAAACGGCGTAAGAAAGAGGAAGAGGAAAAAGATTCAGCTGAATCCTCACTTAAAAACTAAGAACGAGAGGAGAGAAAACGATGATCAAGCAATGGATCCGCGCACGTCGGAAACATTTTGCCGGCGCCCTGTTTGCAGGTTTGATTATTCTTGGCATGACAGCACATCCGGCATTGGCTGTAACCTGGACGCTGTCGAGTTCAAGTATTGGCTTTGCCAACGTCAACGGAACAGAAAATATATACATCAATGGTCAGCATTATTATACGTCGAGTCCACCGGCCCCAAGCACGTTTCAACTGGCAGTTTATAACCACAGTTCGGACACACCAACGCTCTATAAAAATCTATCAACCAATGTTGGAAGCGATCATAAGTCGTTTTCCTGGGAAGGATCGATTGCTTCCTGGTCCGTCGGTGGGGCAGGGACGCATTATCTGTTTTTCCACAACGCCGTTGTTTCCGGAAACTCGAATAATACGTATTTCAATTCACCCAATTCGTCTGTGAGCGATACGGGGTGGGTAACGATTGGAAATAATGCGCATGGCTGGGTCGGGCGTATCTATCAATCGGCAAACGCTGATCATAAAGTGTCGCTGACATTGGCCAGTATAAAGGCTATTGCCAATCAGATCAGTGCAACTATATCTTCGGATGGATTGCATCTGGATATGCATGGGACTGCTATTGTTCCCAACACGGATCAAACATCTGACTCAGAACTCCTTAAAAACACATCTTTTTATCAGGGGGATACGAGCGGCAATCCTCTTGTACCCGGTGTCAGCAATTTATCCAATATTTCGCTGACGACATCCGTTGTTCAGTCAGCTTCAGCGCAAAGCAGTTATATCACTAAATATACGACGTCATCAGGCACGGAATACAGTGTTTCAGATGGTTTCAGCTTTGGAAAAAAGAACATTGTAATCCCTCTATCCACGCTTCAGAACCTGTCGCTCGGCACGTCGTATTTGTTCCGATATGATCTGACGGAAGTAAGCGGCTCAAACGGAACACCATCCGTATCAAACAACGAGTTGATTTATCCGTCCGGAGGGTTGCCGACTGTGACGTTCAAAGCTGCTGACGGCGGCACGCGCAAAATTACATTCAGCTCAAGCGCGAAGGCGGCAGATGGCCTGGACGGCCGGACAAAGTTGATTATTACGGACGCTCAGGCCCCGACGCTTTCCGTGACACCCTCAACATCGGCCTGGACGAACGGTTCAGTAAAATTGACGGCAACGGCTGCGGATACCGGCGGTAGCGGGGTTAAGTCAATTACGCTGCCAAATGGCAGCGTTGTGTCTGGTTCATCGGCATCACAGACGGTGTCAGCGAATGGAACGTACACATTTAAAGTCACGGACAATGCAGGCAATCTGGCCACAGTGACAAAAACGGTATCCAACATCGACACGACCGCGCCTTCGCTGAGCGTTTCAGGTAACCCAACCAACACGGTTCATACCCCGGTGACGCTGACGGCAAAAGGAATGGATGCAGATTCCGGTGTTGATCAAGTTGAAACTCCGGACGGCGTGTGGCATGACGGCAGCACGGCTACTTATCAGACGGACGCTAACGGGACGTATGTATTTCATGTGAAAGACAACGCCGGAAATACGATGGCAAGTAGCGTGACGGTGAGCAATATCGGGTCATTGCTCTATATCAGCAGTGGTGGAGATTCTCCAGGGGATGATAATCCGGTCAGCTCTGTAGCTGTCGCTTCAACATTGACTGGTGTTGGGCAATCCTTAAGTTTGGCAAATTGCACATTTCGTGTGCAGGATAATCAGCTGAATTCATCCGGCTGGTCCTTAAGCATCGCTGCGAGCCCGCTGTCGAGTGGTGGACACAGCCTTCCGACTGGATCCATTCTGCTGGGGACGCCGTCTTTGACCGGTGCAAGCGGCATTACACCGCACTCTGGATATTCGGCGATTGACACCGGATCGAGCGTGACTGCGGCAATTACCCCAACCGGAGGATCAGCGACGGTCAGTCTTGACAGTACCGATGCACTGGAGATCAATGTGCCGGCATCAGCTTTTGCCGGTACTTATACTACAAAGTTGAATTGGCAACTGACCAGCGCTCCATAAAGAACTACTTAGAGACCCTCAGGGTCTCTATTTTTTATACATAACCGAGCTGATTTGTAGCTTGGCAAGAAAAGAAAGGGAGGTGATGAGACTCACTATTGCCGGATCTTTTTTATTTCAGGAGTCTGGAGGTGAAGAACGCAGCTACTTAAATATTTTGTTTTAAAACAAATAAAGGGAGTGAACCCATGAGCTCAGATTTTGATAACCTGCAGGATAATTTGCCACCCGAAGATTATCCTGCAGATAAGCGCAGAGATGAAACGCCTTCTTTCTCCATTGAAGAGATGCAGAAATTTCTCGAAAAAAATGAGAAGGCGGAGAAGGAACTTGCCGCCCGGGAAGAGATGGATATGACTCTTCCTACGAAGGAACATGCAGATGAGCATACCGAAGCCGAAACGGAGAAAAAACAAAGTGAACAAGTGCACGAGTCGAAAGAGGAAGAGCAACACGCAACTGAGACTCGTCAGGCAGCGAACGCGCACGCAGAGCAGCGTCGCGAGCCCAGCCCACACCTGGAAGATCTGGCATTAAAGAATCTGACGAGTCGTCATCTGCTCAACGTCTACCGGCACTTCGAACGTCATTTGGAAAGGAAGATCGACCAGGTCAAGAGCCAGACACTTTCAGAAAAGGACGTGAAACAACTTCTGGATAATCATCTGAAGCAGGTTCATGATCTTTTAGATCAATATTTTGCTGACCGAGAAATGCCCGTTCAAGGTAAAAGCTGGAAGAGTCGGCTTGGGGATTACAAACAAGGCCTGGGCAGCCGAATGGAAAGCTTGAAAAATCAAGTAGACAATCGAATAAGATCACTCAAAGCCGCACCTGGGCGCTTAAAGAGAGCACTGCAAGATAAAGTAATTGATGGCTTTGTCAGCCTGAATGGGCGGATTTCCGCCCATGCGGATGCGGCGGCGCGACGCTTGGCTCTGCATCGCAGCGTCCCGAAGGAAACGCTACTACCGGGAGATGAGCGTATTGCCTCAGCGTATAAGCTCAATTATCAAAAGGCTGTTTTTAACGATTTTGTCGGCGGTAAATATTACAAAGTCAACAATTCAGCGCTCGCTGCCGGTGACACGATGTTTTCTCCGGAAGCGCGTTTTCAATTACGCCGAGAAGCATTGGGCACTTGGCTGAAGCAGGGACCTGTTCTTGGTCACGGCCGTCCAGAAGATCGGCAGGCAGAGCAGTTTCGGCAATACCTGATTCAACGTGATGCGGCGCTGGAAGAAAACGGACATACCCTTTCTGCCTCACCAGCGAAGCGCCAAGCTTTTCTCGATCAGGATTTAGGAGACTGCGCCCCTGATGTCCGCGTTTTGCGTGAACAGATTCAGGAGAAAGGCCAGCAAACGCCGGACCGAAAAGCAGGGCCATCCTACACATTGCCACCGCACTCGGCCACTCGTTCGTCCTTAGGCAATAGCCGGGCAGCCGCGGCAGAACATGTTCTTTAATAACCTAATGATCATGGAGGAACGGCTTAGGTCGTTCCTTTTTTTACATATGGAAAGGGGGTGATGAGATCCGCAGCTGGCGGATCATTTTTTTTAATACTCAAACCAGGAAGGTGAGATTTTTGCGATTTAGAATTTCCGGTTTTTTTGAACGAGAAGGATTTGAAATCGAAGTACCCGTAGAAACGGTTGAAGCAACGGCCGGCGATGTGGTGAATCAGTATGCGCGGAATGCAAATCTGGGTAGTGTTTTTTTCGACCCTGTCCATGTCCGGCTTTGTTACCTAAAACGCGGCGGACGCATGCGAGAGCTTCAAGGAAAGGACTGCCGCTGCGCAGTTTTGCGGCAGTCCGAAGAACAAGGCCGGCACATCAGCCCGCGGGTCTATAATGCAGAAGATTTTCAGAGCACACCCTTCTCGAATTTTCTTACTTTGTTGTCCAGAGAAATGCCTACCGATCGGAACGCTTATTTTGAGTATATTGCCTATGCATTCAGTCCCTGCGACAACGTTGCGTTTTCGCAGGACACGGACGAAAAGAAAGGGGGCATTTGCCATGCCTTCCATTGAACAGGAACTGCAGTTTGTTTACGATACGCAGCCTCAGGGCGGGCTTTCTTTCAAGGACGAGGCGTTTATTTGCCGCGGCACTGGCTATGAAGGCTGCATTCATATTTATCGCTTTCCCTTTCAGTTTTCGGCTTACTGGCTAAACGTCATCACCAGTTTACCGGACACGATTGTTACCGTCGATACGATGACGGAATCAGAAATTGATTATGGCGCGCAGATCAAATATTCCACCGACGAATTGGCCGCACGGGTCAAAGACGCCGCGCACCAGCAGGACGCCGATGTCGCTGGTGAAGAGCTTACCACGCTCCGCCAGCTCGGCCTGGACGTTCGGCAAAACGGCGAAGTCATTAAACGCGTACAGGCGCGCATCTTTCTTCATGCGGCCACCCGGGTGGATCTGCAAAAAAGAGTCAGCGAGATCGTGAAGAAGCTCGATAGCGATGGATACAAGAGCCAGGTCTTCCTCTCGGAAGCGAAAGAAGAATGGCAGTCGCTGTTTTTGGATGCACCGACGCAGAAAATTCTGCGAACGCACCGGGAAGGGGTGGAAATTCCGGCCGAAGTGATGGGTATTGGTTTTGCGCATAACGTGACGAGCCTGCGCGATCCATCGGCTTCGTTTTATGGACTGACGCGCACCCGGGGCACGGTCTATTGGGACATGTTCCATAAAACAAAAAAGCGGCTTTACTACAATGTGTTTATTACCGGGGACATGGGCGGTGGTAAATCGACCACGATCAAAAAAATATTACGCGAGAACGCCGCAAAAGGTAATTTCATTCGCGGGTTTGACAAGTCCGGTGAATTCCTGGCCGTCACGGAGGATCTTGGCGGGCAGACGATTAACCTGGACGGCACCGGTGGGCGAATCAATCTCATGCAAGTGTTTCCAACTGTGACGCAATCCGGAGAAGACAATGTCGCGATCGATGAAGCCGGCTCATTCCGGCAGCACGTTTCCAAGTTGGATATGTGTTATCGCATCCTGAACAAGGAAGCCGACAGCAATGACCTCAGCCAATTTGACGAATTGGTGTATGACTTTTACAAGGAAATCGGCCTGTGGGGAGACGGGCAAACGCATGTTACCGATCTCGGTGCTGAGGCCTATCCGACGCTTGGCCAGTTTATGGTCTTCTGCGAAAAACGTTATGCTCAAGAAACAGATGTCCGCTTTAAAGGACGGATCGGCGACATTGCGAAACAGCTGAAGGTTCTGGTGCTTAACTATAACGATATTTTTGAAGGCGTGACGACCATCCCAGATCTCAGCGGTCAGCAGGTCGTTTTCTACGACATCGGCGTGCTTAGCCAGTTTGACAGCCGGATTTTTGATATTCAGGTTTACAATGCGTTGACACAGATCTGGGGCGATATGATGCGCATTGGCAGGCCTGAGAAGGAAGCCTACGACAACCATCAAAAACGTTGGGAAGACATTGTCCGTTTCCTCATTATGGTCGATGAATGCCACAACATCCTGAACATCCAAAAGGCGTTTGCAGCGGACTTTTTTGTCACGCTGGAGTCAGAAGCTCGAAAATTTTTCGGCGGCGTGGTTTTGGCCACGCAGCGACTGGAGCGCATGTTTCCGAAAGCAAGCGGCGTCAGCGATCCGAAGATGGTTCAGGCGGCTAATAAGCTCGCCGAGATCTTCGGGCTCACGCAATACAAGCTCATCATGAAGATGGACCAGTCGTCGATGGATCTCGTCCGTCGGCTATTCGGCGATCAGATTACCGAAAACGAATATCAGATGTTACCGCAGTTTGAAAAGGGCGATTGCTTGCTGTCGATCAGCGGCGATCAGAACCTGATCTTTCATGTGGAAGTCACCCAGGACGAATTAGATCTCTTTAAAGGAGGGGCTTAATTGTGTTCAACAAACATCCGAAGGCGAATCACCCACAGCCTTCAAAACAGGAGCTTCGGCGTAGCCAGCTCCTGTTTTGTTTGCTTCTTGCCAGCTTTCTGCTGATTGGTGGGGTATATGTATGGGAACATTTAGCACCTGCTCAAACGTCATCTAAGGCCTCTGACCAATCGGTAACGATTGCCGGAGAGCGGCCTGCGGACGATAGCAGCCTGTCCGGTATAGCGTCAGAGTCGTCAGCTGCGTCTTCCGAATCCTCATCTTCGGCTGCTCATGTTCCTGTGGATGCGAAAGCTGCCAAAGCACTGGTCACGCAATTCATTAGCGAGTATTTCGCTTATGACCGAACCAATCCCTATCAGCATCTGGCTGATGTGCAGTCGATTACGGACGCCGGTTTTTATAAAGAGCTGTCCGAGTCGCAGACGAATGACACACATGTACCATCCTACGGATTCCGGAAAATTTCAAAAATTGCGGTCCAAACGGTAAGTGAAAACGATGCCGTGGAGAGCGTTAAGGCATCGATGAACGTTCAGACTTTTGACTCAAAAAACAAACCGACGGGGAGCCAGACGGAAACAGTCAGCGTCGATTTAAAACAAGAAAACGGCGCGCTGAAAGTGGCCTACTTCGCGTCAAGCTTAGAAGAATAGGGAGGGGTGTGTTATGGCTGCACCAGCCGCAGGAGCTATCCGAAAAGCCGTGAGCCGTAAATTGCTTTTCTGGTTGCTCGGTGGTGCCGGTTTTTCTGGTGTATTTATTCTTGTGGTCGTTCTTGCCCTGGTCGCAATGCTGACCGGCATCCTCTCTTCACCTGATACTGGAACGACAGACGGCACATTGAACGTCTCTCCAGATGTTCTTCGCTACAAAGCACTGGTGGAACAGAACTGCAAGAAGAACGGCATTCCCGATCAGGTCAATGTCGTGCTTGCGATCATGATGCAAGAGTCCGGCGGAGATAGGAGCGATGTGATGCAAGACGGAGCAAGTAATCCAACAGACTCGATTATTAACGGTGTTAAGGAGTACGCGAAAGACTACAAGGCTGCGCAAAAAGCCGAGCAGAACCGGCTGGAAACAGCTCTCCAGGCATACAACTTTGGCTACGGCTTTATTGACTATGCGATCAAACAAAGCGGGGGCTATTCGAAGAGTACGGCAATTGCCTTCGCCAGTATTTATAGCAACGGTCGGATGCGGAAAGACGGGACCTATGCTTACGGGGATCAAGATTACGTGCCTCATGTCGAGCGCTACCTGGTTCCCACGGCTGGTCAAGGCAGTCCCATCTTAGCCAGCACACCGCAGGTCGCTGCGGCAATTGCTGCTGGCGAGACATACATCGGTCGAAGTACTTATGTATTTGGCGGTGGGCGGAATCAGAGTGACATTGCAGCTGGTCGTTTTGACTGTTCTAGCTTTGTGCATTATGCCTTCGCACAGGCCGGCGTGAATGTCGGCTGGACAACGGATCAACTTGTCACAGAAGGTCACCGTGTTTCCTTCAGCCAGATCCGTGCCGGGGATTTGGTTTTCTTCGATACGTACAAAACGAATGGGCATGTCGGCATTTGGATGGGCAGCGGTGATCAATTTTTAAACTGCAACGATAGTCATGGCGTTACGATCTCCAGTCTGTCAAACAGCTATTGGAAGAGCCATTTCAAGGGCGTCGTCGTGCAACTCGCACAGTAGAAAGGAGGTCAAAATGGAGAAACGTTTACTTGAAAAACTCAAACAGCTTTTTGATCACAAAGAGAATATTTATCGCGCACTCGCGATCATCCTGATCACAGTGTACACATTTTTGTTTCTCAGTCGGCTGCTCGTGCATGTCCCTGACGATTATGAGAACACCGCACTTCGCGCGAAAGTGAATACCGGCGATTTGACCGTCCAGATGACCAGTAAGACATTTTATGCCGACCGGAATTTGCTAGAAGTCGGGCTGATGATCGACAACAATGCAAATAGTATTCCCACCGGTTATTCAGTCGACGTCGCCGAAAAAACGAATCTAAAAGCGCATTACAAGACGCAGCTGATTAAGATTGTCGATAACTATTACCTGCTCTATATTCACCGCCTGCCGGCCGGATGGACGAATGTTTCCATACTGGTCCATGCCGCAGGTTCGTCCGGTGAATCGTCATTTTCTTCGAATCAGAAGCTCTATGTTTCTGAGCCTTCCGCAGTTAAAAAGAAACACTTTCAGAGCCTTCAGGCATCCGCATACGCCGCCCGCTATTATCGGATGCTGATCGGCGACTGCAATCGGGCGATGGCAAAAGAGGGAGAGAAACAAGCCCGCTACCGGAAAAATATCAGCGCACTTAACAGCCAGATTCGTGCACTGAAGGATCAGGCCAGCTATCAGACCGGCAGCGATAAACAGGACACGGAAAGCAATATTATGAGCTATCAATCGCAGATTGTCAGCCTCGAAAACGACATCCGGCAGAGCCAGATCAGAGCCAAGGATAACCGTCAGGAGATTGATTTATTACAAAAAAAGCTCAAAAAAATGGCTCAATGAGCTTTAAAAAAGGAAGAAAATGGCGTGCCAAAGTGGCACACTCCCAAAATATGGTGTGCTGAAATGGCAGAATACGGCACATTTTGGGCTGTTTAGTTTTTAAAGGGAAATAATGGGACACAGAAATGAGGGGAAATCGTGCCATATACCAGAAAATGGCGTGCCAAAATGATTAAAAACGGCACATTCCTTAGTAAAAGCATAACCACGAGAAATCAAACCGCACTGCGGTTTTAACCATGAAATGGTTACAGATTCCCCTTATGCTCTTACAAATTTCTTGCCCCAGAATTTGCCATAATCGGAGGTGGTTATCATGCCAGGCGTTACAATCCATGGTCTTTCAAAAGAAACGTTGGCCGCGCTGAGTATGCGGGCCAGCCATAATCATATGTCTCAGCAAGAATATTTGCGTCGCCTGATTGTCCTGAATTTGACCCAGCCGGAAATCACCGACTTGCTGGAAAGGATGGAAGAGACAATGAAAATTTGTGCCATGACCATTCGTGAAAATACGGAAGTTGTGGGCGGCTTAGTAAAACAAGAAAGGGAGGGTTTGTTGAGATGATCGCTCAGAAGATTAGTTTTAAAGAGTCTGGCGAGAAGGGATGGGGGATTGATTATTTATCGGCACAGCATGAACGCTATCTTGTCGAAGGTATGTCGGCGGAAATGATCGATAGCCAATCAAAATTAATTGAAATAATTTTAGGAGAACATGAGTGTCTGCTGAAAGAAAGAAATGAACTTTTCGATCAGACAACGGCAATTCTAAATGGTGCTCAGAGAATTTTAGAAGACGTTTCTTCAGACATGAAGGAAGACCTGAATGGTTTAACTGAGAGCAGCGGGGTGAGTCAATGATCCGAAAAAACATTCGACTGAAGGAAGAAAAAGAATCTAGGTATGGCCTCGCCTATCTTGAGGCGCAACAGGAGCGTCTTGGCGGCAAGAGCCTGTCCGATACGATTGAGAAAGTGCTTGCGGAACATGACCGGCTACGCACTCAGATTGCGTCCCAAGACGAGTGGATTGAAAAGGTCTATGATCGGTTCAGAACGAGCTTGGATGTGTTACGCATTCGGAGCGGATATGTCGATAAAAATGTCCGCATTTTGATGGAGCTCTGGAACAATCAGCTGATGGGACAGAGACCGAAAGATGGTAAAGAAAACTTCATCCCAACGACGATGTTCAAGTCGTCGATTCTGGAGCAGGCGACGGCGACCGTTTCCAATGTCATCACAGAACAGCAAATTAAGATGAAGGAACGTGCGGAGAAAAAGAAGCAGCGCGAGTCCGCTCAGAAAGCGGTTGAATCGTGACCCGGCCTGGCATTGTGCTTGTCTCAAAATTTGTTCAAGCCGGGTCCGCGAAATTTAAGAATTACATTGACTATGTAGATCGAAGTGAAGCTGTACGAAACGATCATTTTAAGCAGTTTAATGCCCTGTCCTTCGACGGCTACAATCAGTACATGAACAATCCCTTGAAGTCTGAAGGGATTTTTACTGCAGACGAAGATGCACTGAACTTTAAAGAAAAGCAGGCTATCAAAAAGCAGTTTGAAATCGCACAGAAAAACGGATCATGCATGTGGCAGGACGTGATCAGTTTTGACAACGCCTGGCTGGCGGCGAACGGTTTTTACAATTCGCAAACGGGGTGGTTGAATAAAGGCGCGCTTCAGCGGTCGATACGTTCGGGAATGCGGTCGATGATGCATGCGGAGGGACTTGAAGTTTCCGCGATTTGGACGGCGTCGATCCATTACAACACGGATAATATCCATATACACGTTGCGATGGTGGAACCGCAGCCGACGCGCCCGAAGCAGGTTTTTAAAGATAAGGAAACTGGAGAGATGTATGAAGCGCGCCGCGGCTCCCGAAAGAAGTCGACGCTCGATAAAATGAAAAGCACGGTGGCTAATGCGCTTCTAAATCGTGACCAGGAACTTGCGCGGATCTCTGAACTTATCCAACAGCGCATGGCACCATCAAAGGTCGCGATTAATTTTGCTTATGATCGCGAAAGCTTACAGCTGTTTAATCAGATTTATGCCCAGCTTCCAGGTGATATGCGGTTGTGGAAATATAATAACAATGCCATGAATGGGATCCGTCCATTGATCGACGAGGCCGTGAAAAACTATTTGGAACATGAGCATCCGGAAGAGCTGAAACAGCTGGACGAAGCGCTGAAAAGCGAAATGAATTACCGGAAAACACTGTATGGAGACGGTCCAAAAGAAACAGAGCGCTATAAGGATTACTACGACAATAGGCAGCACGAGCTTTACAGCAAGTTGGGCAATGCGCTTCTTCGCGAAATGAAAACGATCCGGAAGGAGGAACGAGCGCAGAAGAATGAAGAATGGCAGCAGCGCCGGCAAAGCGGCGGATATGCTTCGGGAGCTTCTTATTCTTCGCCCAGAAGCATTTCCCGACGCGATCTTCGCCGGCTGCGACGGGCGCTGGACAATGAGTTGCAGAGCCGGAAGAATCGACGCAAGTATGAAGAGCTGCAGTGGGAAATGGAACAACATCGGTGACAGAAAAATAAATGATCGTACAAAGAGACGGGCCTTGTGCCGGTCTTTTTTTGCGTTAAAAAAGGAGAGCGAATCATTATGGCATTATTGGACAAGGATACGATTCGGCGCGCTCAGGACGTTGACATTGTCGATTTTTGCGCGCAGAATGGCTACCCGCTGGAGCGGGTCAGCGGACGATATTACCGTGGGGTTGAGCATGACAGTCTGGTTGTTGATCGAGCAAAGAACACGTATGAATCCTGCATTCCCATATAGTGTAACGATAATCCTACTTAAAACTGCCGAAAACACTTATATACAGCGGTTTTTTTATTGACTTTATCCTCGTTACATATTATAATATATGTAACGAGGAGTTGGCAGCC
>NZ_SRJD01000065.1 GCF_004684935.1 Sporolactobacillus shoreae | reverse complement strand
CGTTTACCTGCGCTTTGTTCTGCTTCAGCATGTTGCCAATCGCCACACCTTCGAAGACGGAACCACCTGGGCTGTTGATGTGTAGGTTGATTGTTGAGACATCACCCAGCGCATCAAGGTCTTTTTTGAAGGACGCTGCGGATTGATCGGCATCCCATTCCCAGCCTGAGGGGACGATTTCGCCCAACAAAAAAACATCAGCTGATTGTCCGTCAGCCGATGCTTCCATGCGATAAAACTTAGTTGGTTTCGATTGTTGTGTTCGACTCACTTTTAGAATCACCCCCTTTCCGGTCAGCGATTGGCGTATCGATCGGATACAGGTCGCCGCTGATCCATAACTTATTAGCCATTGGACTGGGATCCGGCGGATAACCCTCAGCCACTCGAACATCATTGATATGGAGCCAGCCATTGCGAATACCAAGCTGATAAAATGCTCCTCGTGTGGCCGTATCTGCTCGAAGCAGACCACGCACATCAAATTTAAAGTGATAGCCTTTACGCCGTTGTGCGGGCGTCAGTAGTTTGAAATCGAGCTCCCGCTCATACTGCGTTAAGGCAGGAACGAGATTGCCTGTGACATATTCCAGGTTCAGCTGTTCCAGCGTTGCAAAACTGGACCCGGTATCGCCCAGAAAGTGTTCAGGCAACGTATAGACCATCGCCACCCGCGACCGCGTCACCTTATCCACATCAATCAGGTTCGTGTCAACCAATTCACGCTGGAAACGATCGATTTTTGATCCATTTTCCTGGACCAACAAACCGCCATTATTTTTGTAAAAGTCAGCCACGGAATCAATGACCGCTTTCTTCTCAGGTTCGTTCATGTTCGTCTCAAAGGCGACAATAATGCCTTCGTTCGTACCAAAGAGCTGTTTCAACGATATACGACGTACCTGACGGTCATAATCCAGCGACCCCTTTAGTAATTCTGTTGGGTTGATGCCTTTCACTTCGCCAAATCGCATGTATTTAAAGTGCAAAATCTCGCTTGAATGGACATACATGGTCTGTTGCATCAACCGATTATCAACCGCTGAGATCGCATAGTATAAATCTCCGGAATCTAGGTCAATGAGCGGTTCACAGCAGCCCGGTTTAATCAGGCCAAAGTCAACAACTTTTCCGTTAATATCTCTGAAAATCTGATAATACCCGTTTCCGGTGAGGTGACGAAGCGCATCCACATCGCGGAAAAAATCGTATTGTGTAAAATAGCGAAAGCCGTATTTAATCAGGTTGTACCCTTCGCAATCGGTCGGTTCCTGATAGTTTTGATCGTAGAGAT
>NZ_SRJD01000064.1 GCF_004684935.1 Sporolactobacillus shoreae | reverse complement strand
CGTTTACCTGCGCTTTGTTCTGCTTCAGCATGTTGCCAATCGCCACACCTTCGAAGACGGAACCACCTGGGCTGTTGATGTGTAGGTTGATTGTTGAGACATCACCCAGCGCATCAAGGTCTTTTTTAAAGGACGCTGCGGATTGATCCGCATCCCATTCCCAGCCTGCAGGAACGATTTCGCCCAACAAAAAAACATCAGCCGATTGCCCGTCAGCCGATGCTTCCATACGATAAAACTTAGTTGGTTTCGATTGTTGTGTTCGATTCATTCTTAGAATCACCCCCTTTCCGGTCAGCGATTGGCGTATCGATCGGATACAGGTCGCCGCTGATCCATAACTTATTAGCCATTGGACTGGGATCCGGAGGATAACCCTCAGCCACTCGAACATCATTGATATGGAGCCAGCCATTGCGAATACCAAGCTGATAAAATGCGCCTCGTGTGGCCGTATCTGCTCGAAGCAGACCACGCACATCAAATTTAAAGTGATAGCCTTTACGCCGTTGTGCGGGCGTCAGTAGTTTGAAATCGAGTTCCCGCTCATACTGCGTTAAGGCAGGAACGAGATTGCCTGTGACATATTCCAGGTTCAGCTGTTCCAGCGTGGCAAAACTGGAACCGGTATCGCCCAGAAAGTGTTCAGGCAAGGTATAAACCATCGCCACCCGCGACCGCGTCACCTTATCCACGTCAATCAGGTTAGTATCAACTAGCTCACGCTGGAAACGATCGATCTTTGATCCGTTTTCTTGGACCAACAAACCACCATTATTTTTGTAAAAATCAGCCACGGAATCAATGACTGCTTTCTTTTCGCCCTCGTTCATGTTCGTCTCAAAAGCGACAATAATACCTTCATTCGTACCAAAGAGCTGTTTCAACGATATACGACGTACCTGACGGTCATAATCCAGCGACCCCTTAAGTAATTCTGTTGGGTTGATACCTTTCACTTCGCCAAATCGCATGTATTTAAAGTGCAAAATCTCGCTTGAATGGACATACATGGTCTGTTGCATCAACCGATTATCAACTGCTGAGATCGCATAGTATAAATCTCCGGAATCTAGGTCAATGAGCGGTTCACAGCAGCCCGGTTTAATCAGGCCAAAGTCAACAACTTTTCCGTTAATATCTCTGAAAATCTGATAATACCCGTTCCCGGTGAGGTGACGAAGCGCATCCACATCGCGGAAAAAATCGTATTGTGTAAAATAGCGAAAGCCGTATTTAATCAGGTTGTACCCTTCGCAATCGGTCGGTTCCTGATAGTTTTGATCGTAGAGAT
>NZ_SRJD01000063.1 GCF_004684935.1 Sporolactobacillus shoreae | reverse complement strand
TATGAAGTTCTGTCAAGAAAATGGACACTTAAAAATGAACTTTACTGTGCTTCAAAGCCTACCGCGCTACGCTTGGTCTGGCTTCCGTCATGAACAGTCCCAGAGCCGACTATTCATGACGGAACCCCTTTGGGTTACTTTCGGGCCTTATCCTGCCTGGTTCCTCAGGTACATGGCCTCAAATTGACTGGGTGACCAATAGTCCAGAGTGGAATGCATCCGCTTTGTGTTGTAATCATGGATGTAGTGATTGATCGACTGGATGGCCTCCGCCCGTGTGATGAACCGACGGCGGTAAACCAGCTCCTTCTTCAGCGTGGCATGAAAGGACTCCATGCAGGCATTGTCGTATGGGTCGCCCTTATGGCTCATACTGATCTGCATCTTGGCCTGTTTCAACTCATCGATGTAATCATTGGAGCAGTACTGAGAGCCTCGGTCAGAGTGATGAATCAACCCCTCACCTGGCTTCCGTTTGTGAATGGCCAGCTTAAGTGCCTGTAACGGGAGTTCTCGGGTCATGGTCGGTGCCATGTGCCAGCCGACCACTTTTCGGGAGAACAAATCGATCACCGAAGCCAGGTACACCCACCCCTCAAGTGTCCAGATATAGGTCATATCCGTGACCCAGGCCTGGTTGGGCGCTTCCTGGTGGAACTGGCGGTTTAACAGATTCGGGTAGACCCTCAGATCGTGGTTGGAGTCGGTGGTCACAACATATCGGTGTTCCGGCACGGCCTTCAATCCCATCGCCTTCATATAGCGCGCCACCGTCTTGAGCGAAACGCAAAAGCCCCTGCGGATCAAGTAGCGATAAATACGCGGACTGCCATACCGCTGCTCTTTCTGGTCAAAATAATACTTGATTTTCCGTTTCAGGGTTGCGCGATACTGCTCGCGCTCCGTCTGCTTGTTCTGTCGTTCGTCATTGGCCCACTTATAGTAGCCGCTCTTCGATACGTTTAGAATTTGGCACATCAGCACGACAGAATGTTCATCTCGATGAGCTTCAATGAACCTGTACCTTATGGCTGGTCTTGCGTGAAGATGTGCATAGCTTTTTTTAAGATGTCATTCTCCTCTTTCAGCCGGTCAATCTTTTTCAAAAGCTGTTTTTCCGCCTGTTCCAGTTCCTTCTGGGTCCGATAGGGTGCCTTGTTGTTCCGGGACAATTTCTCCCGATACTTTGCCACCCAGCGGGTTACTGTCGTGCTGGACAACTCCAGTTCTCGACAGACTTCCAAGACCCCTCTTCGATCCTCAACGACCAATTTGGCGACATATTCTCGGTACTCCGAATCAAAAGCCATTTTCGAACACGCCCTTTTTTAGGATAGTACAATCATATGGGATCCCATTCTGACGTGTCCACTTAAAAGACTAACTCCT
>NZ_SRJD01000062.1 GCF_004684935.1 Sporolactobacillus shoreae | reverse complement strand
TTCTGTTTTTCTGGAGGGGGCTGGCCAGCCCCCTCCAGAAAAACAGCGGGATTCGATTTCCCCTGTTTCTTTCATTTTTTTCATAGAAAATGAGCCGGAGCCCATCATCTCAGTTAGAATAGAGTCGACGAAAACCAAATTCTAAAGGAGAGACTCAGGGATGGCTCAATTACAGATTACTCTAGATGAACAACTTCTGCATCAATTATTTCTTGGCGATGCGAAAAATTCAGGCATGAACGCCCTTTTGGAGGCGATTTTAAATCAAGTGTTGAAAGCACAGGCCAGCGAACAGGTGAAGGCTGAAAAGTACGAACGAAGTGAAGAACGGACGGATTACCGAAATGGTTCTTACCCTCATCAACTGAAGACGCGCGTGGGAAACCTCACGCTAAACGTCCCCAGGTTACGTAACGGGCATTTCTCAACCGATCTTTTTCATCGCTATCAACGCAGCGAACAAGCACTGGTTCTGTCTTTGATGGAAATGGTGATCAATGGGGTCTCGACACGTCGGGTCAGCCAAATTACTGAGGAACTTTGCGGCACAGACTTTTCAAAAACGACGGTTTCCGATCTTTGCGGGCATCTGGATCCCATTGTCGTGGGTTGGAATAATCGTCCGCTGAAGGGCAGCTACCCCTTTCTCCTTGTTGATGCGGTTTATACAAAGGTCCGTGAAAATGGGCGTATCCGTTCCCGGGGGATTTTGGTCAGCTACGGCATCAACGAAGAAGGATATCGAACCATTCTGGGTCTTAAAATCGATGATAGTGAAAGCACCGAAGCCTGGCAGAACTATTTTCATTGGCTGAAAGCACGTGGTTTGAAGGGGGTTGATGTCGTCGTCAGTGATGACCATGGAGGGCTTGTCAGTGCCGTTCAAAAAGCGTTTCAGGGCGCGACCTGGCAGCGCTGCCAGGCACATTTTCTGCGCAACGTCCGCGACCGGCTCCCTAAACCGTTGAAAAGCGAAGTCAGCGAGCAGGTTAAGGCCATTCTTCACGCACCTGACGTGTTAACAGCTCAGACACTGCTTCACTCTTTTCTGGCGGTCTATCAAGAAAAAGCCCCCCGCGTAACGGAACTTGTGGACGCCGCTTTTGATGATGTCACCGCCGTGCTTGCCTTACCCGAACCTTATCGCCGTCGTCTGCGAACGACCAATGGCATGGAACGCCTCAACGAGGAATTTCGCCGTCGCGAAAGGGTGGTTCGCATCTTTCCCAATCAAGATTCGGTCGTCCGTCTCATGGGCGCTGTTCTCATGGAACAGGATGAAAAGTGGTCCGATGGCCGCTGTTATTTGAAAATGGAAGACTATTTTGACTGGAAGGCCAAACAGCCCAAAACGACTCCTTCTAGTAAAGTGACAGCTATTTATCCAAGCTAATCACTCTATCCTT
Organism: Sporolactobacillus shoreae; assembly: GCF_004684935.1. Lineage (GTDB taxonomy): Bacteria > Bacillota > Bacilli > Bacillales > Sporolactobacillaceae > Sporolactobacillus > Sporolactobacillus shoreae. The sequence goes on along the minus strand of NZ_SRJD01000062.1, from coordinate 36 downwards.
CCTGAGATGAATTTACACACAAAAAAGGACTTGACC
>NZ_SRJD01000061.1 GCF_004684935.1 Sporolactobacillus shoreae | reverse complement strand
GATTGAGTCAAGTCTTTGTAGGCAAATTTTTATCTGCCAGCGTGTACCCAATAGTGTAAACGAATTCATGATTGCAGAGCGTTTCCTTGGTGAACCCTGACCCTTGTTTAAAAACTCTGTAATGCCTGTAGGGCACGGTATACAGGAAGACCGGATTTCCCTTGTAAGTACTGTATATTCCCACGTGTCATTTCGCCAACGGTGTGCGCCACCTTCTCTTCATAATGCCTGGGCGGTTTCTCTTCTGTTGTGGGTTCACCCCAGCTCTCGGCACGCCCGAACAGCGTTTGAAAGCCCATGTGATCCAAATGGGCGACGAGACCGGTCACCATCGCCTGTTTCCCTTTTTCTACCCAGCTACGGCCGTTTTTCAAGCGCTTGGCAAAAACACTCATCGTTCCCTCCGCACTCCCCATGGGACGCATATCCTCCGTATCTATGCCTTGGGCCTTCAGCCAGTTGCGGTAATCGCCCAACGCCTCCGGATACTGTTCCAGCTGCTGGATCAGATCGTTTAAACGGTCTTCCTTTGCGTTGCTTCCCAGAGTGCCCACCGCACTGTTCAATTCAACCAACAGGTCTTCCCCGTCCCAAGCTCTGAAAGCTTTTCTCACGTTGTTCAAGCGGGGATGTTTGCGGAACAGGCCACGCAACTCCCGAGCCACATGAAAGCGGTCAATACAGAAGAACGCCCGGTTCCGAAAGTGCTCACGACAGGCCGTTATCCACCCAGCACCGTCGCCATTAATGACTAGTTTGTGTACGGTGGGGTCGTACGCATAGTTGTCGATTAGAAAGTCCTCAAAGGCTTCCCAGAACGGCTTTTTCCCACGGTAGACAAAATGGCGTTTGTCTTTGAGCCGAACACGTTTCCCGTTTTTCTCCCAACCCTGGTGCACCGCTACGATCTTCTCCTCTTTGCCCCGTATTCCTTTTTCCTGATGTTTCACGAACAGTCCGTCAACCTCAGCGAACAGCACTGGGCGGTGAACGGGTTCACGGGCTTTGGGAAGGGCTCTGATCTCCAACAGATGCCGTCGGATCGCTTCATGGCTGATGACCCGATAGCCTAAGAGGTTTTCCAGAGTCTGGGCGGCTTTTCGGTAGGAAGGACCCTGGACCGCCAGTTGGATGGCCGCTTCCTCAACCATCGGGCTTAAGTGACCCTCCTGCTCAAATGACAGATAACGGTCGAGAAGATAAAATAGCGGTTGCTTTTTCGATCTAGATAATAATTGCGTTCCAGTTTCATTTCGCCGAAGAGACTGACGACCTGGAGGGATCGTTTATTCAAAAGGCGGTACTGCTTCTTGTCCCGTTCTTCAGCGATCTGTTGATCCATCTCCTCCAGCAGGTGTTTCATCACCAAGCCGAAGGTTTCCTGTAATTTCCGCCACACAAGCTGCTCAATCTGTTTTAAATTTAAATAGGCTGTGGTATCCTGTTTCACGAGGGTTATCTCCTTTAGAATCTGGTTTTCGTCGACTTTGATTCTACCAAGGAGTAACCCTCTTTTTCATGGAAAATGCTCACTTACCTACCGCGCTCCCGCTTGGTGCCCTGTCCATACCGTTAACGGCAATTGCCGTTAACGGTATGGACAGGAAGGTAATTTGCCTACAAATATTTTACTCATACG
>NZ_SRJD01000060.1 GCF_004684935.1 Sporolactobacillus shoreae | reverse complement strand
CCTGAATTATTCATAGAACGAGTTTTTTCCGTTCCTGAGCGGAGATTTCTCGAAAAATCAAGCCATTTTTGACACGTCCAGATTCAAAATGAATCGGCTCATCAAAGTTTCGGCAATTGACATACGTACCTGATCGTATTTTAAGCGACCCGGAGACGTTTTGCCCAACTTGTGGGCAGACTGATCCCGTCTCCGCCTGTTTCCATTGAATTTTATCAGGTTCCCGGGGTGATATTACTTTGGAATCGGCAATCTCCGGATGTTAGTCAGCGTCTGCCAGAATGTTTTCTGATAGAGGCAGTGGCTGCAGAGCCTGAATATCAGGTAGCGGCCAGAACGGACCAGCTTCCCGGCAATTTTGATGAGACGAAGACGAACGGTATCCATGCGAAGCACCTTTTCCTTCAGGGCCTTCGGCAGGCAAAGCAGACGAAACCCAGCTTGAATATTACTAGCCAGTACCCGGATCTGCAGTTTGGCTGCGTTGGCTTCAAAACGTGAGCTACTCAACTGGTCAAAGGCAAATCCGTTTTTACCCTCCTTGATCAGGTTCTCCATCGTGCCCCGGTTCTGATAGAACTTGACGACACGTTTGGCCGGAAGACTCATGTTCGTGACGATGAAGGTGGGGTGAAAAAACAGTTCGCCTTCCGGTCGTTCCAGTTTAACCACCACCCGGCGGGCGGTGTCCCAAGAAGCCGCCTGATACTGAAATTCGGTATAAAACGCGGCCCGGGCACCTGTCGGTATCGCCTGTTTCTTTTGATATTGCTCGACCCATTCCTGTGCTTTTTCATTCAGCCTGTGATTGGCTTTCAGACGAATGGCATAAAAAACATCGTTTTTCTCACACAGGGTATACAGCCCGGGAACGGCGAATCCGCTATCCCCGCGAAGGCCCAAGGTTTGACCGGAGACGAGCGCCCGATAGTGCTTGAGCACAGGCTGGATAAAGTCCACTACGCCACGGGAGGTGTAGACATTGCCCGACCGCAGGTCGGCTTTCAGACAGTATCCAGTGAGTGAGTCAAACAGGAAGAGTGGATGAAAACCGGTATCCTGGTAATGGGCATTGTAGGCAGCTTTTTCCTGATTTCCGGCCGTTTCAAAATTCGCCGAGTCCACGTCAAGGACCATTTGTGCGCGGGGATGCAAGGCAAAAAGGTGATCCAGATAGGCCTGATTGATCGCTTCCAGTGACTGAACCGTCTCCTCATCTGCCTTTTGATTGAGCCGGGAAAGTGTGGGCTGAGAGGCGAGCCGGTCTTTCCCAAGAAGGGTCGTGAATACGGGCTCGGTTCCCAGTTCATCCGCCTGATCATCCGTGTGATAGCCGGCCAAATGCTGGTAGATTTTCTGAATCACCACCTCCGCGTTGGAATGAATCGCGTGGAAAACAGGATCTTTGACTTTGAGCCCCTCCTGAACGAGCTGACTGAAGCCTGTCTTTTCGTCAAATTCCCGGTACAGAAGCAGCCCGGAGTCGGAGGAAAGCGCACCACCGGTGAAATTGATCTTAACTTTCTTGTTGAACAGGCATGACTTTTCCTCTACACTGAGCATATGAGGAGCCTCCTTGTATGTTTTTGGTTTGGTCACCTATAATCATACAAAGGAGTGGCTCCTTTTTCATTAATTTTAATCACCCAATCAGTGAAAATGAGAAAATCGTTACAACACTGAGTAAGTAAGCATTTTAGCTAATCAAATAGATTGGCCGTGAATAATTCAGG
>NZ_SRJD01000059.1 GCF_004684935.1 Sporolactobacillus shoreae | reverse complement strand
CCTGAATTCCCGGAATTTATAACGATGGATAACTTACACCGAGAGCATCATAGAGCGCCTTTTGCTTCTTTGTGAGTTCACCCAGTACCCGTCCGTGATCCGGAGCTTCGAAGCATTCGATGGTGTCCAGTTCATCGAGTACGCCCTGCAAGGTCCATTGATGAAACAACTGGGCATCTTGCATTCTTTTTTTCACATAGGACAAGTAAATCAAAGCGATAAATTCAACAAAAATTTTTCCATTCAATGTAAGTTCGGAGGAGACCTGCATTCTTCTGAAATTGAGTCGCTCTTTTAAGTTGCCAAATGCTTTTTCAACGATATCCTTACTCCGGTATAAGGATAATGCCTCAAAGGGATCGGTGACGTCATTGGATAACAAGGCAAAGTAGCCGTAATTTTTAGCTGCTTCGCGCATTGCCTCTTCTCTAGGTTTTATTTTCCGACCCCGTTTCGGGGTTTCTGTCACCTCAAAATAGGTCGCGTAATCCTTCATTCGGTGTTCTTTAAGTGTATGATCCACAAGATCTTGATGAAGTCCCGTCAGATAATCGTTCATAGCCGCCTGATCCTTCGCTGCTTTTTCAGGATTATAAAACAAATGGAGGTACGCGCGTCTTTTTCCTTTCAGGACATCCCCTTTGTACGGCCGTTCCTGTTCATACGCCCACGTGATCATTTGGCAGACACCGTAGGTGTTGAACTGTGCATCAAAATTGGACCACAGCTTTAATTTTTCACGCACCTGCTCCAGCTCCGTTTTAACAAACTTAAGCCGCACCTGCACGCCAATAATAAATTTCTGATGATGCCGATAGAGGGCATTGATATTCTCACGGCTATAAAAGCCTCTGTCCATCACGACGTTCACTTTTTTATAGCCCATGACGTCAAATTCAGCCATCAATTGCCGCACCGTTTGGACATCTGTAATCGCCCCCGGAAGTTTTCGGTAGTAAAAAGGAAGCCCTGATTGTTCCCCAAATAGAAGCGCTAGATTGATCTGAGGCAAGAAATCGTGTTCTTTATTTCTCCCGTTCTTTACTTGTTTCAGGGTATCCGAATAGCTTGAGATCGAGGTGCTGTCAAAGGCCCAATATTCTTTTTCAATCCGGCGTTTTCCCTGCTTCTGGAAGAAGGTCATACGACCTTCTTCATCGATCAATTGAAAGAGATCACTGCTTCTCTGGGAGGGAATATCTTGACCAAAGGGATGCGCATGAAGCTTCTGCCAATGGGAGAAACGGCTTAATGAATTTTTTCCTTCAAGGATAAGGTAATAAGCAATGGATAAAATTTGTTTGTAGGTGTCAGGAAAGCAAGCTTTTAAGTCCTCACGGACGCCAGTTAGTTTGCCAATCTGATCAAAAAGGTAACTCGCACCATAAAAGGTGCGTCGCATCCGTGTGATGGGGACAGGGCCTGGTTTCACCTGTTCTGCTTGACGTGCTTCTTTTTTCTTATACGCGCGTGTGGGAATAATCTCTCTCGTCTCTGAATCCAGTTTCCCGATGAGCGTTCGTTTAGCCCGTGATTGTTTCTTTTCTTTATCCCAATACGGTTCGTTGCGATACACGTAGGTAATGCCGGTCTTTTTGTTCGTCTGATAAACAATGCCCATGGCTGCCAACTCCTCGTTACATATATTATAATATGTAACGAGGATAAAGTCAATAAAAAAACCGCTGTATATAAGTGTTTTCGGCAGTTTTAAGTAGGATTATCGTTACACTATATGGGAATGCAGG
>NZ_SRJD01000005.1 GCF_004684935.1 Sporolactobacillus shoreae | reverse complement strand
CGGGTTTTAGTCTGGCGGTCATAGCGAAGAGGTCACACCCGTTCCCATCCCGAACACGGCCGTTAAGCTCTTCTGTGCCGATGGTAGTTGGGGGCTGTCCCCCTGTGAGAGTAGGTCACTGCCAGGCAAATGATAAATGGCAGGAAGCTATCAGAGATGGTAGCAACCTGTTTATTTATATATTTTATTTTATAATGAGCACTTCCATGGTAAGGAAGGGTACATTATAATATACATAGCAATTATTTATTAATTATTCCACAGTAGCTCAGTGGCAGAGCAATCGGCTGTTAACCGATTGGTCGTAGGTTCGAACCCTACCTGTGGAGCCATTGCTTCCATAGCTCAGTTCGGTAGAGCACTTCCATGGTAAGGAAGGGGTCGCTGGTTCAAGTCCAGTTGGAAGCTTACTTAAAAACATGATAACAGCGGAGTGTTTCGGATACCCGAAGCCCCGCTGTTTTTCATTTTGATTCGTTTTTTCACAATGTTGCCTAAATCTTTGCTCATTCCATTTTCCTTGCGTTTTTTCTTCTTTCTTCGAGTTGAATATATCTGCCGCCTGTTGCAGGTCGTCATGATCAGAAATTGTTCAAATAAAGTATAGCCGTTTAACAGCTTGGCCCCTAACCGATTATTATATGTACGCATGGTTAGCTTTCTCTCGAATACACGCTACCTACTCACTCGTTATTGCTCTTTTTAGCCCATGAACGAGTGAATAGAGATAAAAGCAACGCAACGAATAACATGATTATTGTCCCCGTTATGATGACCACTCTGATCGATAAATATTCTGCCGCCAAACCAATTACGATTGTTGTTACAATGACAAGGACTGCTTCAATTAAGTCATAAAGGCTGCCTACTCTTCCCATAATTTGTGTGGGTATGCTTTTTTGGTAAAAATTTAAGAACCCGGAATTAGCGAATGCTAGAAAAAAGGAAAGAATAAAGAACCCAGTTGCAGCAACAGAAAATGAATGAGAAACAGAATAAAGTATATAGCCAAATGAAAAAAATAAAGAACCTATTTGAATTAATATTGAGATTGATATCTTTCGAGCAAATATTGAGTTGATTAAAGCACCAGAGGCGATTCCTGCTCCAGCAATACTTACAAGAAATCCATAGCTTGTATTTGACAGGTCTAAAACACTCTTGGCAAAAGTCGCTTCGAGTGAATCTACGGCTGCCGACATGACCATGATGCAGCTAAATAAAAAGTAGATGGTCATTATTAATGAATTTTTTAGGCTGAATTGGATTACAACCCGCCAATCCATTTTAATCATTTTCAAGGATATTTTTTCTCCAAATGCAACTCGAGTGCGCCTTTCTACATCGGGCAGGAGTAAAGTCACTAGTCCTGATAGAACAAATGATAGAGCATTGATATATATAGCAAACATAGGGGAACCGATCAGGAACAGTAGTCCTGCAATAGCAGGACCAATCAAGAAACCTCCAGACTCTATTAAACCTCTAAGGGAATTGAAACGTTTTCTCTGATTTGGAGGAGTAAGCTTTGTAATATAGGTCATAGAAGCTGGGTTAAACATCGAACTTGCCATGTTAATCATAAAAACAACGAGAAATATAAAGAACATCGATGAAATGCTGGGTAATAATGCAATCAGTCCAGCGCGTAACAAATCAAGCACAATCATAAGTTTACGTTTACTTAGTCGATCAATTAAACTACCGGACCAAAAATTAGTCAATAGAGTGGCAGCTGGTTTAAGTATATAAAGAACAGTAACCGCTAACGGTGAATGGGTCATGTCGAGAACAATTAAGTTGAGTGCAATCAGATAGATCCAATCACCAACATTTGAAATTCCAATTCCAAGTAATAACAGTAATGAATTTTTCCAGTGCATTAACGTCCTATTGATTTTCATAAGTACTACCTCCATTTAACCTTTAATAGATGGTGGGGTTAAACGAGGTAGTGAACATCGTTTCAACATAAAAAATCTCACCTCCAAGACGATTGGGTCTTGGGGACGAGATTATATAATCGTGGTACCACCCCAGTTTGTAAATAGGTCACCCTATTTACCTTGTCAGGTATCAAAATACCATACCTTTGCTCGATAACAGGAGCATCTGTTGCGTTATCATCATATTAGAATTCAAGGCACAGCTCGGAGGCTTCTTTCAGTATATTGTTCATAGTCATTTTCACCAAACTGACCTCTCTAAAAAGAACAATAATTACTTACTTTTCTCGTCATCGCTTTTATTATTTGAAAATGAATTTAGCATAATTTTATAATTATGTAAAGTCGAAGGAAGTGAACATCGACAGAGAAAAGTACAGCTGCAATGATGATGAGGGAACTTGGGTGGCTTAATGCCTCTTTTTTTAGCGAGAAGAATGTTGAGTAAATCAAAAGGGTACCCGGGCAAGGTACCCTTAATCGAAGGAGATGTTGTATGGGTTACCGGTGGCTAGACGGCTCCACTTTTAATAGACGAATGCCGTACCAACAATGATCAACAGAATGAAAAGAACAACGATCAGTGCAAAGCTGCTGCCGTGGCCATAGCCACCGCCACAGCTACTGTATCCACCATCGCTCAATCTATGCACCTCCTTATCATGTGATAATACATTTTATGATTGAGACAAATACGGGAAAGGGACAATTGGAGCAATTAAAAAGCCTGTTTCTTTTGGAAGAAAAAAAGGACACCTAGAAAAGGGGTCCAAAAAGAGGTTTGAATCAACATTGAGAAGATGAGGAGTTTATTTTTTAGTAAGCGAATGTTGCACCAACGATGATCAAAAGAATGAACAGTACAACGATTAAGACAAACGTATTGCCATATCCTGGGGTTGGGCAGTAAGTGTTACACATATATTATTTATCTCCCTTCATCACATGATACTGCATTATATTTACAATTTGACAAGTAGGTAAGGTACAAACGACGAATAAAAATGAATATTTTATGGCTGTACTGACCTATCTGCAGTCCGGGAAGAAGCCGGAACCAGTTCAGACTGGGATCAAATTATTGACTACTTTGTATTAAACGATCCAGGGTTAGCAATTTCTGAAGTGAGTCACATGGTAAATGATATAGCTAGGGCTCGGTATCACCGGAGAAAGAGGCGGCAAAATGGTTTCTGGTGTATTATATTTTTTGAAGAAGTTAGCTGAAGAAAAGCTATAAAAGGCGATCTGAATGACAAATACACCTTTACTGCAAAAAATAGAATGCTTGCTTCGTATGTATGAAAATGGGGCACTCGGAGGAGAGGTTATGCCGGAAGACGCTTTGATAGGCGTTGTTCCAGAGAACAAACTGCCTGATGTCCTGACTCTCGGCATGTCCCTGAACTATCAGAGAAGCTCCTATGCGCTCTGGAGAGCGATAGCGAATGCCTACCGCGATGAATCTTCAAGATGGATATTTTGTCCCCAGAAAGTTGCTGCGGAAGATCAGGCATCACTGAAGAAAATTTTACTCCGTTTCAGGATCGCCCTTCAGCCAAACCGGCATCCGGACATCTGGTTTCGGGTGGCGTCAGGGATAAGCCACTCTTCAACAGAAAAAGATGTCCAGGGATTGCTGGGTTCTGTCCATTTTGATGTTTCCAGACTGAAGATAATCATACAAGTGGAGCGAAAAAAAGAATTCCCTTATTTGTCTGGGCCCAAGATTTTCAATTACTGGCTCTACGTACTGGAAAAATATGCTGGGATCCAATGGACCTCGAGAGAACGGATTACTATTGCTCCGGACACCCATGTCCTGCAGGCTATGGTAAAACTTGGTTTGTGTCCTCCAGAAGTACTGAACGGCCGTGCGGAGGATCGTCAGCATGTGTCAGACGCGTGGAGAGAGCTACTTGTCGGGACAGGGATCGCGCCTATTGACGTCCACACCCCACTTTGGCTGTGGAGTCGCGCGGATTTCCCGCCGCTGGTTCGGAATTAAAAATCAGACTTCAGACTTAGTTGAATATTATACGCAGGCACGATGGAATAGGGAGCCTGATCCGCTATGATTGAAACATGATCAAATGAATCTCCCCCATTGAGGCCTTTTACAGGGCCTTCTTTTTTTAGAAAAATGAATGATAAAGAAAGCTTGCCGAGTAGCAAGCTTTTAGGCGCAGTCAGAGTCCTGGTTGCACTTCCCCCTGAACTTTTACTTCTTAATAGTACAAAAAAGGCAGGGCGCTTTTGCACACGTCCTGCCTTTAATGATCTTAGTGGTTAAATATTTATCTCGCGTGTACACTGCCTGAATGAACGGGTGCATGTTTTGTAGCATTTCTTGTATGCTCCGCGAGTTTTGCTTCCCGGTTATCAGAGAACAGCTCGATACAGGATCCGCCGAGAATGAGCAGAATTCCATACAGAACATTCGGTGTGATTGCTTCGCCAAGAATGAACAGAGCAAGAACCGGCGCCAGCGCTGGTTTAATGAAGAAGACCAGCGAAGCGGTTGACGCAGAGGTTGCTTCCATCGCAAGGAAGTAAAAGCTGAAGCCCAGCCCGGTAACGAAAACGCCCAGATAGATAAGAATGGGTGCGGTACCCCAAGATACATTCTGAAGCACGGGAATGTTGCTGAAGTCGACCAGTCCGACGCTTTTGAGCCATGCGGCAACCGGCCCTATTTTAGTGATAAAAATCAGAACAAGTAATTCAAGACTGCCGGTCAGAAAGCTGAAACTGCTCTGCACAATGCCGTCAAAACCGAACTTCAGGCTGCCTTTGCGGCCGACGATTCCGTACAAGGCAAAGGTCACGGCTGCCACAAGTGATAGCGTAATACCGGTTACGTTCGTCAAATTTTCAGGATTGACGATAAAGATCATACCCGCGACACTGACTACCAGCGAAAGCAATGATAGCTTCGTCAGTTTTTCTTTCAGGAAGAAATGTGCGAAAGGAATAACAAAGACGGCGTTGCAACTGAACAAAATCGCTACAGTGGCTGCCTTTGCGTACACAATGGCCAGCTGAAAGAAAGTCATACTGACAACGACACACATAAAACCTGAAAAGAGGAAATAGAGGATACTGCTTCGGTTAAACGAAAATCCGCTTCCCTTTAAATGACGGATGGCCAGAGGTGCGAGAATGATCGATCCAATCAGGAAACGTATAAAGTTTAGCTGTATTGGGTTGAAATCTGATGCCACCAGCTTAATGGCAATTTCCATCGTACTGAAGAACAAAGTAGAAAAGGCGATATAAATATACCCTTTCTTCATTTACAAAACCTCGATTTTTCACCGGATTCAGGTGATCTGATCGCTATTAATCATATTTAGCCGCGAAAGACCGGCTTGACAGATGTTATGAAAACGTTCACAAATAATACATAATACATTCTTTTCTACACTAATAAATATAACGCAGATATTAAAAAAAAGTAAGGGATAAAGTGTAAAGATAGTGAAAGAAATTAATTCCAGCCACTAAATAGTCAAAAATTGGACGGGCGCGGCATCTGATCTGAGCTCTGACAGGGCTTTCATATTCTTCCGGTGTGCTATAAAATAAGGGTGGAGGTTGTTCAAAGTCAGAGGCATTTAAAACTGGTGAAAAACCGAATGCCTGATGAGGGTTCCATGCTTGTGCCCTCTTGTTTTGAACAGACTGACAGAAAAATGTAAGGGCGGGGTGAACGTGATGCTGTTTTCTAAAATTCTTATTTCCTATGATGATTCGGATTTGTCGAAAAAGGCGCTGAAGAAGGGGATTGAAATAGCCCGGCTGGATGAAAAGACGGTTCTCGACATCCTTAATGTGGTTACCGTACCAACCAATCAGTTTATCGTTGGCGACGTTTATCGTGAGGTTCGCGAATCGACTTTTAAATATGGAAATGAAGTAGTCGCCAAAACCAACGAATGGCTGGATCAGATTCCAAATAGCACGCATACATTTGTTCAGGAAGGACAGCCGGTTCGCACGATCCTTGAATTCGCAGAATCCAATGGCTATGATTTGATTATCATTGGCAGCAGAGGTTTAAGCGGTGTCAAGGAATTTCTTGGCAGCGTCAGCCATGGCGTTGTCCAGCGTTCAAAGGTACCCGTGCTGATTGTTAAATAGATCAAGTGCAGTAGAACGATACAAATGGCTGCGGGCACCCGGAGCGGAATCTCCGCGAAGAGTGCCTTTTTATAATAGTGACCCATGCAGAAGGAAAGATGATCAATGACGGAACTGGATGCAATCAAACAGACGAAAACAGCAATCACGCGATCCACATTAGTGCGGGATCTGAAACAATTAGGGCTGAAGAAAGGGATGACAGTGATTGTCCATACTTCTATGAGCCGAATTGGCTGGGTATGCGGCGGCCCTGTTACCGTTATTGAGGCGCTGCAGGAGGTTCTGACACCGGGCGGGACACTGGTGATGCCCGCACACAGCGCGGATGTCTCAGACCCTGCAGACTGGGAAAATCCGCCGGTTCCCAAAAGCTGGATACAGGCTATTTACCAAGAAATGCCGCCGTTTGATCCGGAACGCACGCCGACATTAGGAATGGGAAGAGTCGCTGAGACCTTTCGCAAGTTCCCTGGAGTGAAGCGGAGCAGTCATCCCATTTATTCTTTCTCCGCTTGGGGTGAGGCACGTGACCGGATTGTTTCAGGCCACCCGCTTGACGACGGGCTGGGTGATCAGTCGCCGCTGGCTCAAATTTATCAGCTGAACGGCCAGGTGCTCCTTCTTGGAGTTGGCTTTGGTAATAACACGTCCATGCATCTTGGCGAATGCCATTCGAACAAGTTGAAAATGATTACCCGCCAAAGCCCGGTTATTCTTAACGGAGAACGAAGATGGGTGAGCTACCGTGACTGGGATTATCATGAAGAAAGATTTTCTAAGATTGGCCAGGCTTTTGAGAAAGACGCCCAGGAGACGGAAAATCTGAAAACGGGGATAATCGGCCAGGCGGACTCGTTATTAATGTCCCAACGGGCGATTGTTGACTTTACTGCTGATTATTTAAGAAAAAGATGGGCAGGATGGTTCAGGTAGGTGTGATCAGGATCTTTACATAAAACACAAATAACACTAATAGTGCCTCAACATCTTCAAGTTAGGATTAAATCAAGGATAATTGATGCGTGGCCGACCGGATAAACTGTTAAGCGAAACGAACCTAAACCGGACAGGAGTTGATAGAAATGGAACTCAGAGAGACCAAGGGGAATGAACGATTGGAGAAAGATGAAATGAGTAAAACAGAGGTTCATCTGAACCGAAAATTGCTTCTGACCAATTGTGTGCTTGCCATATCCATTGTTATCAATGTAAAACTTTTTTTCGGTTAAAAAGGTCTGAGGTTGTTGCTGAAATAGTCGCTTTTTTATCAGAAATTGGATAATTGATCATAAAATGACGTATTTTGGATGGAAAACACTGGTTTTCCATCCTTTTACTTTGACCTGCACTATTTTTATTGAGATAATCAAAAAATCATTACTTAGCCTTTAATTATTTCTAATGAAAATGGAGAGTTAAATGAGCGTCAAACTTAAAAAGATTACAGGAATCACCACCGTACTTTTGTTCGGACTGACGGCCTGCACCGCTCACCCGGCGCAGCAGCATGATCAGTCAGGCGGCACCTCCGCAACGCAGCAGAACTATGATAAAAAGACAGAGGGCGGCCGAAATTCGATAAGATCAAAGGATCGTTCAATACATAAGACTGTATCGTCAATGAATCAGCAGGGTGTCCATGTGGTTGCTGATCCGGACAGTATATTTGTACTCGTGAATAAGCATTTTAAATTGCCGGACAATTATGTACCGAAACAACTCGTTTATCCAGATGTCCCGTTTATTTCTCATCGGTCCGAAAAATCAAAAATGCGTCTTGTTGCAGCCAATGCATTGACTGCGATGTTTCAGGCAGCAAAAAAAGACGCCGTTCAGTTAGCTGGGGTGTCGGCTTACCGTTCTTATAAAACGCAGTCGGAGCTCTTTAATTATTATGTTGGGAGAGACGGCAGAGAAAAGGCGCTGGATTACAGTGCCGAGCCTGGGACAAGCGAGCACGAAACCGGACTTGCTATTGATGTGTCGGGAATTGATGGAAAGTATGCCGCGACACCGGCATTCGGGGAAACTCCTGAAGCGGCATGGCTGGCCCACCATGCACAGGATTACGGATTCATTATTCGTTATCCTGAAGGAAAAGAGGCAATAACCGGATACGAATATGAAGCCTGGCATCTTCGTTATGTCGGACTGCCCACATCTCAGACCATCGTTAAGAAGGGCCTGACATTGGAGGAGTATCTCGGCGCCGTTCCGGTGTCCAAATGATGATTGGTTGGCCATTGGTCTTAATGCGTCAGGAAATTTAAGGCAAATTGAGAGTGGCCTGGAATCCGGACAACTCGATAAAGGGCAGGCCTAAAAACCGGTTGTATAATAATCAGAAAATAAAGGTTTTTAAGTTACACTTTACAAGCCTGTCCAATCTGTATATAATAAAGAACGTCGATTGCGACAAAAAAGATAATGGCCCGTTCGTCAAGCGGTTAAGACACCACCCTTTCACGGTGGGTTCATGGGTTCGAATCCCGTACGGGTCACTTTGGAGGATTAGCTCAGCTGGGAGAGCGTCTGCCTTACAAGCAGAGGGTCATAGGTTCGAGCCCTATATCCTCCACCATTACGCCGGCCTAGCTCAATTGGTAGAGCAACTGACTTGTAATCAGTAGGTTGGGGGTTCAAGTCCTCTGGCCGGCACCATTGTTCAAAACGTTTATGCGGAGGGATAGCGAAGAGGCTAAACGCGGCGGACTGTAAATCCGCTCCCTTTGGGTTCGAAGGTTCGAAACCTTCTCCCTCCACCACTAATAATGTTTTTTGTTTGGGCCATTAGCTCAGTTGGTAGAGCATCTGACTCTTAATCAGAGGGTCGAAGGTTCGAGACCTTCATGGCCCACCATTTTGCGGGTGTGGCGGAATTGGCAGACGCGCTAGATTCAGGTTCTAGTGTCCTTTACCGGACGTGGAGGTTCAAGTCCTCTCATCCGCATTAATGCTTATACGGCGGGCAGTCTACGGAAACGTAGACTGTTTTTTTATGCTCTCAGCAACTAGACAAATCAAGCAAAAATCTAATGCAGTAGTCTAGTGGAGGGGATAACATGCGCAGGAAAATGTTGACAGAAGAGCAGCAAAGTTTGATTGATCGATCGGTCAAAATTGATGACGAAGGTGCAATTGAAGAATTTATCAGAAGTAGACGATTAAAGAATGTTCGTGAAACGACGATTACGTATTACAAGAATGTTATTCACGTCTTAAAAAGGGATATGGCTCAGCTGAAAATTAACAAGCAGCTTATTGAGCTGACTGAGAGCGACGTTGAGGACATTATCTTGTTGTGGAAGTCAAAGATAAAGATTACATCTATAAACAGTAAACTAAGGGGTATTAGGCCCTTCTTTTCGTTTATGAAGGAAAAGAAGATGATTCGAAAAGATCCGACAGCAAATATTAAATTACTAAGAGAGCGCAAACAGATTCGGGCAACACTTGAGGACTTTGAAGTGAAGAAGATTGCCGATTATTTTAAGAAACAGAAATCATTTTCTGGCTATCGTAATCTGGTCATGTTTTATTTGCTCTTGGATACAGGTATTCGAATAAGCGAATGTATAGGTATACAGATCAACGACGTTGATGGAAGTAGGTTGATTGTTCGGGAGACAAAAAATCTTCAACAACGATTAGTCTTTTTATCGAAGAATATGGTCGAGAAATTACAGTCCTATATAAAGGTTCGAGGTCAGCTTTCGCATGATTATCTTTTCATCAATTGTGACGATAGAGTTTTGTGCAAATCATCATTTCAGGCTCAATTGAGGGAGGCTGCAAGAGAGGTTGGCATTACGAAACAAGTTAGTCCCCATGTTTGTCGTAGAACCTATGCTAAGAATGCAGTTATGAGAGGGATGGACCCATTTTCTTTGGCAATGTTACTCGGTCATCAGTCGATTGAGATAACGAAACGCTATGTCCAAATCTGGGGATCGGATTTAGAGGTTCAGGCTGAGAAGAAACACGATTACTCTGGAATATTTTAAATATAATTGTACGAAAATTCAGACATATTATATAATTAAATAAGAGATGGCTATGAGTTTGGCCGCTCACCATCTCTCGATCATCCAGACAGAAGTCTGACCTCTGTTTTCTAAATGTTAGCATGTCACCTTCTGTTCTGTCAAAGGAGAGAAGAACAGAAATGAATTTGATGTCAGTGATTAGTGGCAAGGGCTTTGTCATGTTCAACAAAGAGATTGCTCGTTCTGTGTCTGTCAATGGAGCGATTATTTTCGGGCAGCTCTGCTCAAGTTATGAGAGCTTTGAAAAGAAGAATATGCTGACGAATAAGGATGGGAAAGAGTATTTCTTCCTTACAAGTGAATCAATTGAAGAAGAAACAGGCCTTACTTACAGACAACAACACAAAGCGATTAAGGAGCTTGAAGAGGCAAAGTATCTGGAGACAAAGCTAATGGGCGTTCCGGCGAAAAAATACTTCTGCATAACGGATAAAATTTTTAACGATCTACATTTAACTGAGGGTAAGGCTAGTTCCGACAAAAAGTCAAAGCTGAATGAATCAAAGGATGAACGGGATAGTACTAACTGCTCCAGCATTGACAAAAAGTCAAAGCAAGAAATGACAAAATGTATCACCAAGATTGGACAAAAGGGTCCAACTATTAAAAAGAAAAAAGAAAAAGAACAATATAAAGAGAATAAAGAATTACTTGTTAACAAGAGAGACGAAATCGTTAACAAGCTCTGGAAGCATTTCTCGTTCGAAGGAATGAACAAAGAACTATTCTTTCGAGTTCTCACTCAGATAGAGTCTCAAGAAGCTGAAGGAAATCGAATCGATGACTTTGAGCGATACTTTTCTGCAGCATTACATACAGCTCTTAATCGAGCAGACATTAAACGAGGTCTCAAGGAGCCACCTAGAATCACAATGCCAGGTTTACCTGACTATGATTGGCTCAATGCTGATTTGGAATAGTCTCTAGAGGGCCCAGAACGCCCCTCGTTGATTTATTCCGAGGAGGATAGTGTATAAAAATAGTTGCTTAGTTTAAAGGCCCAATAAAGACATTCTATGAATTTTTTCAAAAGGAGTTACCCAATCAATTGCTGCTTTACATTGTTTGATCCCTAGATATAATGATGCGGTATTAAAAAAATAATTGTCATGGGGGAACTATTCATGAAAAATGTAAAGATTCGGCTTAGTGATATTCAATCGATGGTTTCTGAAGAAATTCTTTGGAAATATAATTCTGATGAAGCGTTTATTCTTGAAACAGAAAGAATTGAGATAAATTCTGTGTGTAAGGATTCTGAGGGGGATATTCATGTAAGTGCATCAGTTGTTCAATGTTTCAAGGATTTACTTGGATTAAAGTTCAAAGTACACGGAGAATCATTCATTTCATTATTTGACTCTGAGTATTTCAGTTTGCTAAACGAGGAGAGTCTCATGAATGAAATGTATGAAAGATGGGCAGAAACGAATCAATTTAAAATACACGTTCTTCTGACTAATCTAGTGTGAGGACGAAAAGAATGTTCAAAATGGCGAACACGCTTTTCGTTCGGCTTTTGACATTCTTCTTCGTTCGATCACTAGATTATTTGGGTGAAGCAGGGCGTTCGGCTTTTTGAACGCTCTGATTTGCCCAAACCTTATTGATTTAATGTAGTATTCATTAGGGTTAAAAAAAAGAGCGGATTACTAATATTAGCAATGGGACTTTATTTTTTACCTTTCAAATATTCTCCAATTAAAATCTCCAATTGATTTACGTTATTCGTGCCTCAGATAGAATAACAAAAATCAGATGGAGGAAATGAATATGGCATATTTATCAGAAAAATTCACTGCTGATGACTTTAGAGGTATGAAGGCAGGATTTAATTACGGATTTTGGTCAGAGCCAGACAGTGGCAAGACAAGGATGATCTTTGAGCACCTTGTTCCTTTAGCAGAGCAGAATGAAAGGAAAATCTTGTTTCTTTATCCTCGTTCTGCAATTGGAGACCAGCTAAAAAATAAGTATGTCTCTGAGTCAGTTGATTACCGAACATATCAGTCCATAGAGAGTGATTTAGCGAGAGGAATTATCTTGCCTAAGTATGATTACATTGTATGTGACGAGGCTCATTACTTCATAGAAGATGCTAGTTTTAATGATGAGACAGAGCGGTCCTTTGATTACATTAATCAGGAACATCATGCAATAAAAATACTTCTTTCAGGAACGCCTGAGCCTCTTCGATATGCTGAGTTTATCAAACCAGTCATTGACATGTGCTTTGTGGACTACTCAAATCATAACGTCGAAGTGGTCTTTCTAACTCGAAATACTAAATTGATTGAACGACAGATAAAGCAGCAACTTGAAAAAGGGCAACAAACCTTAGTATTTTCATCTTCAGCCACTTCAGCATATGAACTTTCCAAAAAGTTTTTGGAGCATGACCCTTTTTTCATTAGCAGCAAGAATAATCAGACTTTCAAGTCCAAAAACGATGAAGACGTTCGAGAAAGGATCATTGAATGTGAGCAAACAAATCGAAAGATAGGCTTTATGACAGCAGCGATGAACACGGGTATAAACTTTAATGAAGATGTGCGAAATGTAGTTATATTGGGTTCACCTACCTCAGTTGAAATTCGACAAACTGTTGCTCGCGTTAGAAAAGGTGAGAAGAATCGAAAGGTTAGGCTTTACCTTCAAGTTCCATTTGGACAAGCGATTCGGACAAAGGTTGAAACAATGAAGAGAGACTTAGAGTTTATAGACATTGGGATTCATGAATGGCAGAGGAAATATGGCGTAAAGAGAACTCCATCGTTTATATGGCACGAAACCGATAGAATAGACCCAGACTTGGCCCATATTAAAATAAATAAAATGAGGCTTGCTAAAGTGAAATCTGATATCTCTGATTTTGCGTCGATGAGCAGTAATACAGTCGGCACATATCAGAGAATCGTAGAAAAATATTACCCCTCAACCTCCATACACTGGCTTAAATCCCCTTCTGAGAGTATTGAAAAATTCCTTGAAGAGCATATTGAAAATATATTGGTCAAAGAGGACCAGCAAAAAATGAAAGAGATTTTCAAGAAATCGGAGATTACAAGCAGATCAGGTACGGTTGGCCCCAAAGTAATTCGTGATTATCTCTATCAAAAAAAGAAATATTCCCTTCAAACGAAAGTTAAATCTGTGAATGGAAAGAAGCAGCAGGTCTGGATTATTACTAAGTTATGAAGTGATGTAAGTAATGAGATATGGGGCTTCCGACTTTCAAAAACTTGCTCCCAAAAGCAACTTTTTTCAAGAAACCCATATAGAAAGTCCCACTTGTATATATTATATTATGTGAGCGCCGCACAGACTTCGGTGTTCACCAACCTGATTGTCCATTTTTCTTTTCTTCAATGTGCTTTCAAATTCATAACCTCCAGTGAAAATCAGCTCTATCCTCCAGAGCTGGTTATTACTACATAACGGTCACTACCTAAATGGTAGTGGCTTTTTTCTTTACCCTCATTTGCTTTCAAAGGCACAACATAAAAACAAAAGGATGAATGATATGGGATTATTTCGATGGGGAAAGCCCCTAAACGATGATGGAAGGGACTACTTTAGTACGGCAATATTTTCTACACGGCCGAAAGGAAAAATTAGCGAACAACAAGCACTAAAGATTCCTGCGGTAAAAGCTGCTGTTGACTTAATAAGTGATTCAATCGCTACGTTACCGATCTATTTGTATGAGGAACAATCTGATCAAGCAATCTCTAAAGTTAAAGATCGCAGAGTAGACCTTCTAAATGACCGAGCGAATGATTACGAGATTGCTCAGACACTCAAAAAGCAGCTCGTTAAAGATTATTTGCTGCATGGAAGAGCGTTCCTTTACCTTGTCAGCGACAATTTTTATTACCTAGAAGCAAGCAAAGTCGATGAAGAGTGCTACACAAATGATGGCATAACGATCGCTGAGAAGCGTTTCAAATACCATGGTGTCAAAGAAATAATGATACCTGAGGCGCAAATAATCATGATCAATTCTGGCTCGAGTGGTGTATTAGCTTCAGGTGAAGACATTCTTGATACAGCACTGGGCTTGATTAATTATCAAAATGCAATAATGAACAATGGTGCGCTGCCTATGGGCATTCTCAAAGCCTCATCAAGATTGACGCAGCCAGCTATTGATCGCTTGAGAACAAGCTGGGAACAGCTATACAGTGGCTCCAAGAACTCAGGGAAAACGGTCGTTCTTGAGGAGGGTTTGGACTTTAAGGCGTTGTCTCTCCGACCGAACGAACTTCAAATGACCGAAGCAAATACGTTGATGATTGCTGAAGTAGCTCGGCTCTTCAATATGCCTGAATCACTCTTAAATGCTCAAGCCAACAAATATAATTCACTTGAACAGAACAATCTATCATTCCTACAATACTGTATTGCCCCAATCCTAACGAACTTCGAATCGTCCTTCAATCAAGCTCTTCTCACAACTCAAGAGAAACAACAAGGCTATTACTTCCGTTTTGACACTTCAGAAATTATTAGAACGACTGAAAAAGAAAAAGTTGATTCAGTCAGCGCAGCGTTCACTAAAGGACTAATCTCATTCAATGAAGCACGCTATCAGTTGGACAAGCCTGCGATTGAAGATGATTATTATTTGCTTAATTTAGGAAGCGTTATCAAAGATTCAAAAACTGGCAAGTTAACAGTTCCCAATATGGGAATTGCTCAAGATTTAAAGAAGGAGGAACACAATGGAGAAAATTGAAATTCGGGCTCATGAAGTTGAACTCTCTGGCAGTGAAGGCCTCAAGGTTTCAGGGTATGTCAACAAAACAGATCAGCTGAGCCAGCCACTCGGTTCCGTAAAAAAGTTCCGAGAAAAGATTGCCAAGGGTGCCTTTACACGTGCTCTAAGAAATACCAAGCGAGATATCGACTTTCTCACAAATCATGATGCTCAGTCAATTCTTGCATCAACTCGAAATCAATCTCTATCCCTCGTTGAAGATGACGAGGGTCTTTTTATGTCTGCTGAAATTACACCAACCTCATTTGGCAAAGACACCTTCGAGCTGGTTAAGTCTGGAATTTTGAAAAACATGTCGTTTGGATTTAGAAGCCTCAAAGATAGCTGGCAACAAGTTGGTAATGAAATGGTTCGAACGGTTGAGGAACTTGAACTGATTGAAGTTTCGGTCGTTCGTGACCCAGCGTACAGCCAATCAACGATTTCAGCACGAGGTCTTGATGTCATTGAAGAAATTGAGGTTCCTGCAAAGGAACAGATATCTAATAAAAAATCAGAACAACACAAGGAGAAAAGAACAATGATGAAAATGGAATCACACGAAAACGATTTTGCAGCTATTTTACGTGGAGAGCAACGTG
Source organism: Sporolactobacillus shoreae (assembly GCF_004684935.1). Classification (GTDB taxonomy): domain Bacteria; phylum Bacillota; class Bacilli; order Bacillales; family Sporolactobacillaceae; genus Sporolactobacillus; species Sporolactobacillus shoreae. The sequence continues at coordinate 199,594 of NZ_SRJD01000005.1, read as the reverse complement.
CCTTAGTTAAGACAACAGACGGTGCAGCATTAATTCCGGAAAATGTTGCTAGCGAAATCGTAAAGAAGATGGAAGAAGCCTCGAGCGTATTTGCACGTGCTCGTAAGCTCAATTCGGTATCTGGATCAATCAAGGTCGCTCGAGAAAATGATACAGTTCAGGCAGGCTTTGTCGGGGAAGGCGAAAATATCCTCGAACAAGCTCTGGCTTTTCAACAGGTTGAATTGACTCAGAAGCGTGTTGGAGCAGCACTCACATTGAGCAATCAATTAATCAATGACTCCGCAGTTGCTGTTGATAGTTATGCAAAAGACCTGCTTGCTCGTCGAACTGCGAAAGCGGTTGAAAAATCAATTCTTACAGGTAATGGTGGCGTGGAGTTTAATGGCATTATCAATGACGCCGATTTGGCGCAGGTTGATGTGACAGGTTCTGCTACGATCGACAACCTTCTCGATTTGTACCTCGCTATTCATCCATCTTTCTTGCAGAACTCAGTTTTCATTATGCAAAGAGATTTCTTTCAGTTGGTTGCAAAACTGAAGGATGGAAACGGTCACTTCTATTTGCAGAGTGGTGTTGTGAACGGAAAAATCGGCTACACCTTATTCGGTCTGCCAGTTGAGATTACTGAAGCTCTTCCTGCAGCAACACCGATCGTCTTTGGTAACATTACTGAAGCGGTCACAGTTATGATTAAGCAGCAGCAGGGAATTCAAGAAATTGTGGATTCGCAGCAAGCTCTTCGTGGTTCAAAGCTCTATGTATTTGATGCCTACATGGATGCAGCGGTGACGAATCCTCAAGCTGTGGTAAAACTTTCTGTTAGTTGATTAAGTGAAATATTTCACAAGCAAGAGTCGTTCATTCGGCTCTTTTTATTTTTTTTATGAAAAGAGGAACAGATAATGCCAAAAATTACTGGTATGAAGGTCAAATTGTATGTGATGGATGCTTCGACCGGAAAGGTACTTGCAGGTCAGAAGAATGCTACTTTGAACCGTCAGGCAGATAGCATTGATGCAACTTCCAAAGATACTGAAGGATTCTGGAAAGAAAATCTTCTGGGTTTCAAGGAATATTCAATTGATGCGGATGGTGCTTATGTTGTGAATGATGCAGCATATGGTGTTCTTGAAACAGCTTTTGTCAACTCCGAGAATGTTGATGTGTATCTTGAGTTCCCAAGTGGTTTAAAGTATACAGGCAACTGCGTCATTACGGACTTCAGTCTTGAAGCACCTTATGATGATCTTGTGTCTTATAAACTAACGCTTAAAGGCTCTGGTGCGCTGACCGTTGAAACAGGAGCATAATTAATTAAGAGCAGGATTATTCCTTGCTCTAATACATAACCCATTAAATTTAGGAGGTGAGTCATCCATGTATCAAAATAAGCTTGATCATCTAGCAGCAATCAAAGACTATATCGGTGAAGAGCAATACCGACTTTGTGCAGCAGCAATTCTAACGGAACACTATATCAAATCAATGAGAATAAGAACGAGGAACATTCGCAAAATGCAGTTATTCGAGATTGTTAATCTGCATCTTCGGTTTCTCGGCATTGAAGAAGTAAGCTACAGTTTCATTCGATTGAGGGCAGACAGAGATAAGCAAGCAGGTTGATTGTTGCATGATACATCATTGTTGTTGGTGTATCACATACATAGTTTTGTAACGAATAACATATCGAGTGGTGATGAAGGTGTACTGCCACAAATGGAAGAGAGTTCAGGAATGAATGGCATTTGAACGACACGAGGAAGGTTCTGCGGTAACGCCCTACCTCATTTAAAAAAAATACACACAGTCATGAAATAACGAGGGGAGGTAAAGAGACACTACGGTTCCCAAAACGCCTTTTCACGTAAAGTCTCTCAATAACCTAATTTCACCATTACTTCTTCGTCACCCATCAGATATCTTACGGCATCATCGTAATTATCGAACTCTTCAATGTAGCAGGCTCCTTCGGAATTATCGATTGCCTCCCAAGTCTCACCACCGATGTTAACAAGAAACAGTCCAAGGTCTTCTTCTAAGTTCTGACGGTAACGATCAACAATTTGCTTTGACCGGTCCTGATTGATAACGGTGATTTGATAGTTGTATAACATATTCTTTACCTCCTCATATCTCTCTATATCTATTTTAAATAGCACGTGATCTACCGTACATATATAATTGAATATTCAGTCATTAAAATAGGTATTTAACTATCAAACAAGTATGGTGACTAGCCTAAGGAAGGGCTCCCACGTAAAAAAATGACACGAAGATCTTGTGTAAATAAAAAGAAGACCCCTAAGGGTCTTCAGTTACATATTATTTCTCAGTTTTCAGGTCTCTTATCTCTCCTTCATATTTGATTGAGTGGAGTGAAAGGGTCTCTAGCAATAATTCATGCTTAGCAAGTTGAGCTTTTAAAGTTGTCACTTCTTCAGATAAGTCAGCTGATTGTTTGTCATCTTTACCTAGCTGCATTTCTATACGATCAAGACGCTCATTAATCGTTTGGAACCCTTGTGAAATAGTCTCGTTTATTCTCTCGAATCCTTGCCTTATTTCATCTAATGATGTATCAAATTTCTTCCCCATCTGATTCACTCCTAGGCTGCATTCTTGTAATTCCTAGGCTAATTATATCTTGTTCATCGAGGAAAATGGATAGATTCATGTATCAAAATAATATCGGAAAATTCAGACAAAATAGTGTACGGTGGCGCAAAAACAATTTATAATTATAAATGTGAGAGATGTAAAAAAATTCCATATGGAGGACTGATGATGGAACAATCCTTCTTCATGAAACAATTTGAAAAGGAGCTGAGTTTCTTAAAGAATTGTCAGATTAAAGGCGTAAGAGAATTACCGTATATTCTCAGTGAATTGCATTATGATAGCGATCCAGAAGTTACTGTTATTTTTAACGACCAATTTGAATTAGTCTTCGACAAGAAATCTCAGGAATCAAATCTCCGTACCAATAACTCGCACCAACTCCTCGCAACAGAGACGATAAAGCATCTGATTTTTGTTGATCAGCTAAGAAGTGGAATCGCTTACTACTTGAATAAACTGTGGAATAGGGAGGAATTATGATGAATGAACACTATGAACTGGCGAAGGAAGAACTCGCATTTTATGGGGCTGAAAACGCTTCTTTACAAAATATCTTAGCCGTACTGATTGGTCCAAAAGCAAATCCTTCAATTACAGGTCAGCTATCGGCATTAGGAATTGATCGTTTGGCCGATCTGAGTATTGAAGAACTAAGGAATATTCAGGGACTTGGAGAGACAGCGGCTAAACGAATCAATTCAGCCTTCGGCCTAGCCTTCAAACTTAGAAAATTCGGCAAAAAGGAAAGCTACAAAATCAGAAGTCCTCAAGATGTTGCTAATTATTTCTCTAATTTGGAACATGAACAGCAGGAATGTTTTGATGCAATCTATCTGACGACGAAGAATGCAGTCATCAGTAGAAAGAACATATTTAAGGGCACACTTAATTCTTCAATCGTTCACCCAAGAGAAGTATTTAAGGAAGCAGTTCGATTGAGTGCAGCGGCTGTGGTTGTTGCTCATAATCATCCGAGCGGGGATCCAACACCAAGCAGGGAAGATATTGATGTCACAAGAAGACTGGTATCAACAGGGAAAATGCTTGGTATTGATTTGCTGGATCACATTGTAATCGGGGATGAAAGTAATTATGTGTCTTTAAAAGAAAAAGGGTATGTGTGAACTGTTAATCATATTGATTTATTTAGACCGACAAGATATTATAGTATTTAAGCGACATGAAAGTATATAAACGACAAAAATGAGTGTGAATGATAATGTCTACCTTAAAAAAGGATCTTATGATGTCTACTCAAGAAGTGGCTTTAATATGCAATGTAAAGCAGAGAACTGTTCAACGATGGATATTGTCTGGAAGACTTAAAGGTGTCAAGTTGGGTCCTAGAATATGGAGAATTAAAGTAAGTGATTTTAATGATTTTATCGAAGGAAAAGGCGAAAACGAGGTGTGATGATTGGCTACAGGGATACCCACTTGCATTAATAGTAATGTGGACGATGATTTAAGCTTTTCTCTAAACTACAATGGGAAAAATTCTAAAGAAGATATCATTAATAACACTTCTAATGCAGATGTGCAACAAGTGATCGGTATAACCGGGAACCCAGAAAATCGTTTGTACTTTGGTGATAATTTACATATACTGCGGAGTTTGATGGGCGACCCAAAAATATTTGGAAACGTTAAACTTATTTATATTGATCCACCGTATGCAAAAAAAGCTAGGTTCAATAGTCGCTCTCAAGAACATGCATACTCAGATACGCTTTTTGGATCAAAATACATCGAGTTTCTTAGGCAAAGATTAATAATAATGAGAGAACTATTAGCAGAAGATGGATCTATATATGTTCATCTTGATAGCACAATGGCGTTCCCTATTAAAATAATTATGGATGAGGTGTTCGGTGAACACAATTTTAGAAACTGGATCACTAGGAAAAAATGTAATCCTAAAAATTACACAAAAAAACAATATGGTAACATTTCGGACTATATTTTGTTTTATAGTAAAACTAAAGATTTTACATTTAATCAACCCTATATTCCATGGGATGAGGGAACTGGCAATAAAGAATATCAATACGTTGAAGAAAAAACTGGTAGAAGATACAAAAAAGTTCCGATTCATGCACCTGGGGTTCGAAATGGCGAGACAGGTAAAGAATGGAGAGGAATGATGCCTCCGGTAGGCAAACATTGGCAGTATACACCAGAAAAGTTAGATGAATTTGATAAGAAGGGGGAAATCTATTGGTCTCCCACAGGGAATCCAAGGAGAAAAGTCTATCTTGACAATAGCAAAGGAATCCCCGTTCAAGATATTTGGATGAATTTTAAGGATGCTCATAATCAGAACGTAAAAATTACAGGCTACCCAACAGAAAAGAATGAGGAAATGCTTAAGCAAATTGTCTTAGCTTCTTCGAATAAAGGAGATCTTGTTCTTGATGCTTTTGCAGGTAGTGGAACTACTTTGGCAGTGGCTGAGACATTAGGGAGAAAATGGATTGGAATTGATAATTCCGAGCTGTCTATCAGAACCATTTTGAATCGGCTCATAAATGGTAGCGAAAAGATGGGCGATTTTATAGAAAATAGGAAAAAAAAGAGCCTACAAACAGAGTTGTTTGCAAACCGGATTTTAATGAGTGGATTAAAAGTTTATGTTGATAGCGAAGTTAACACATCCTTAGATGAATTAAACACTTGGAAAAAGATAGTTGAGTAATTAACTTTCTATCCAATCTTTTGTCAATTTTTCAGGAAGCATTTTTAATGTGCACACCATCGCTCTGCCATGACCATAGTCCTCTAGATCAGAATAATCGCGCCACATTGATCCTAATAAAAGACCAGGTCCATCATTAATAAATAAAACTTTGAGTGGTATGTGTTTAATCAGTGCGTACTTACTTATTATGGTAATTTTATCCCTGTTACCACTAGTTCTGTCATCTTCCTGCGCTCCTCCTCTATCAGAGTCATAACGAGCAAAACCAATTACTAGAGGAGTATTGTCGCTTTTTCGGTAAATAATAAAATCTGCAGGGACTGATTCGGTAAAATCGTCCAGTTCCTTTGATAAGATTAAGTCTTTTCCTGCTCTTCTTGGACCGTTAATAGTATATTCGCTCTCAAACGTTTCTTCAAACCATTTAAAGAAATACTCAGTCAATTCGTACCCTTTTTTACCTCTGTCTTTATATTCATAAAGAAGAGTTGCGATGGTAGGATCTGGGCTTTCCTTTTTATATATTTTGCTACGGACTTCTTCGATACGTCTAAAGCGTGAACTAAAGGCTTCGATTATTGTTTCTGTATCTTTTTTCTTTTTTAACATTTCAACTGATGTGTCTGGTGAAATGTATTTTCGGAATAGACGTAAGAGCTGTATGCGTTCTTCTTGTTTTGTCGCTTGTATTGAACGTAATAGTTCCTGAGAATTAGTACTTGAAAAAACTAAATCGTAAAATTTTTCTAATACAGGCGTATAAAGCGATACTGCTTCATGAAGCGAATCAGGATAGTATTCTGAGTCTATAAATGTAATGTAACTTGTTGCTTTGGATCTGTAGTCAGAAAATTCTTCCAATAATCTTTCCCTCCTCAGCCAAAATATACTATGAACATGGATAATTATAACAGTTCAGTTTTTTTATATAAAGAAAATAAAATATTGATTTCATAATAGTCCCTGTTGCTGTGATAAGATAAGAACAATCCAATTGATCTGAGGGACGTTCTATGGAATGGAATCCAGAATATAAAAGGGATCTTCTTACTCGATTTGCTCATCATTCATCGGCTATTGAAGGAAATGGGCTCTCTCAGACTGATGTCAATTCAATTCTGCTTTATCAAACGCTACCAGAAAAAATGATTCCGATTCGAGAGTTTCTTGAGGTTGAAAATCATCGTTTAGCTTTTGAGTTCATGTTCAATAATTTGGAGAAGGATCAGCCAATCAGCATAGCCTTAATCAATGGGATTCATGAGAAGTTGATGGACAGAATCCACCAAGAGAAAGGTCACTTCAAAACTCAGGATAATGGAATCCTCGAAGCAAATTTTAAAACGGTTCCTGCTACTCGGGTTTCTTTGAAAATGAAGCAGTGGGTTGAGAACCTAATCTTTGAAGAACAAATTGCCAAATCTGATGATGATATTATTCGGTTGGCGTTGGAAAATCATATTCACTTTGAACGTATTCACCTTTTTATGGATGGTAATGGTCGTACTGGAAGAATGTTGATGATGTATTTTTTGATGAAACATCACATCGCTCCATTGATTATTAAAAAGGATGAGCGGACTGAGTATATAAGGATTCTAGATAATCAAGATGTTGAAGGCTTTTTCACGTTGGCTCTGCCAAAGATAAAATATGAAGAAGATCGAGCCAAAAGATTTAGTAATTGATCTTTTTACAAATCACCAAACCCAGATATAAAGAGGGTGAGGTGATTATTTATGTACTACATTTATCATTGGTTCAATGCTGAAACGAACGAAGTGTTCTATGTAGGGTTGGGTACTGGCAATCGTCGATATCAGACAAGGAACAGAAACAAGTTATTCAAAGCGTATTATGCAAAGAATAACTGCGGTGTTCGAGTGTTCAAAGATGGACTGGATTATGAGGAAGGCCGTCAGCTTGAAATAGAGCAGATAAAAGAACTAAGTCCTTGTTGTAATATGACAAAAGGCGGAGAGAAGACGAACGGTGCTAAGATATCTAAGACATTGACTGGTAGGACGCTTTCACAGGAACATAAGGACAACGTATCAAGAGGAATAAAACAATGGTACAAAGAGAGAGCCACAGAAGGGAAAAGAACGTTAAATGGTAAGAAGGCGGCTGTTTTGAGCCGAGATAAAAACGTCATTCGAACCTTTGATGCGAAATATAAGGTTGGTACTTGGCTGCATAAAGAGCATGGTTATGGGAATAATGAAAGATCGGCACAGAGAAAAGCCGATAAATACTTCAAGACAAAAGAACTCTTTGACGAACGATTTTATTTTATTGAAATTGTTGTTGACAAGCAGTAACATTTCTTTTAAGATATATCTTGTGACGTTGAACGAGACGTTTTTGAAAATGCTTGATGTAGAGAGCATTGATGCACGTATAAATTTCGGGTGAGATTCAGGTTCTAGTGTCCTTTACCGGACGTGGAGGTTCAAGTCCTCTCATCCGCATTATTTTTTTCATGTTGGTTATACTGGATGCTGGTAAACAGTGTTCATGTGCGGAAGTAGTTCAGTGGTAGAACATCACCTTGCCATGGTGGGGGTCGCGGGTTCGAATCCCGTCTTCCGCTCCATCTTATGGGGCCTTAGCTCAGCTGGGAGAGCGCCTGCTTTGCACGCAGGAGGTCAGGAGTTCGATCCTCCTAGGCTCCACTTCAAGAACTACATATGAATTAAGGGACGCCTGATTGTTGTCAGGCGTCCCTTTTTTTAAATCAAATGTTCCCTTTTTAACTGAGCTTTATTTTTTGACGATCAGGTCCATGACATCGCGCCGCATGGTGACCGGAACCGATTGGGTCGGCCGGCCGATCCGGACGAGCATCTGTATTGTTCCTCCATCCGGAGCGTATTGTTCATGAATCCTTTTGTAAGCCTGGCTCATTTCGGGATATTCTTCCAGAACCTGGCTGAGCGGCTGACAAACAAGGCCAAGCTGATGCGCTGTCAGGGTCAGCCTGCTGTAAAGCATGCCACTTTTCACCTGATTGACACGGCTGTTGTCCTTTGTCAGGATCATGGCATAGGCCGGCGTCCCATTAACGGAATCCTGGGTTGATTTAATGAAGAGATCAGACGCTGATTTTCCGCTGTTCATTGATGGAAAGAGCGTCACCAGTCCCTGAGTGAGCTGAGCCATGATTCCGGACATGCCCTGGCCTTCGACAGAAAACCCATAGCGGTACTTATTTTTTTGGTATTCATTAGAACGGAAAATGGCACCGGATTCCGCCATGACTCGTGAGACACCGGACTCAATAACAGCCCCCTCCATGGCCAATTTGCCGAGTCTGCTGATATTCTCCTTATCCTGATAAACCTTCACTGACAGGTTCTGATCCTCAGGAAGATTCTGATGAAGCAGGCTGAGCTGCTGTCCGGTCAGCTTCTCCGGCTTGTAGGGCGCACGATTGGTGTCCGGCAGATAAAGTGCGTTAAAAAGGGGTGTGTGCCGCGGCACCGTTTTTCGCAGGGTAATCTTGGCGACGGGTTTCACATTCATGCTTTCCGCGAGATGCTTTTCATCATAAAGCCCGTCTGGGAAAAAAGCGATGTCGGGCTGATAACCGATTTCCTGGCCCGCAACCTCCACATAGTCCAGAAAAGTTCCCTGGGTTACCATCATCTGACGTGAATCCGGATCCACCTGCGGCGTCATTCGGCTGCTGTCCGCAAAAAGGTAAAAGACCATCGGATTATTTTGGTCAAGCCTGATCTTCCACGGCTGCATGTTGTGGCCGTTCGCCGCGAGCAGTCCGTACGCTGAAAGCCTGATCCGCGGATCTTCAAATTTTTGGGCATAATTTTTATCCCACGGTTCCAGATATTTCTTCGGCTGAAAAACGCCGCTGGCCAGGAAAAGAACGGATAATACCAGAATCAGGACAGCCAAGAGGCTAATCAGAGTATAGAGCACTGTTTTTTTCACTCCTCGCTTTTTCATCAGGCAGTAGGGCCTCCATTTTCTGTTTTAATGGAATGGATCATCATCTGAAAGGCATAAGAAACTAAGTCGTCCGGTGAAATATGATGGGTGTTTTGGATATAGCTGGCTTTGACTCTTGAAGTATTGAATACCCCGGCCATGCACGACCATAGAACGAGCGCGGTTTTAACAGGATCCAGATCATTTTTGTAGCGCCTGGCGGCCTGCCCGTCCCTGATTATGCCGGTCAGCATGCCGAAAACTTCTTCTCCCAGTGTGTAGCATTCGTTTCTCGACTGATCCGGGATGTCATCCCTGAAATCATTGTCGCTATTCTCGTATGAGAAAATAGCGGCGAAGTACTCAGGGTACTTTTGACTGAATGTGTAAAGCGTATTGGCCATCCGCTCCAGCCTGTTGCCCTTTTCCCAAATCTGCTCTTCCTTTTTCAGCATGGTGATGAGCAGCCGATACCCCCGGATCATCACTTCAAAATTTAGCTGCTCTTTGCTTGGAAAATAGGCATAAACAGTCCGCTTGCTGAAATGTGCCACGGCGGCAACGTCATCCATGGTTGAGCGATCGAAACCTTTTGTGAAGAAGAGCTTTTCCGCGGCGTCAATGATTTTTTTTCTTCGTATTTCCTTCGCAGCTTCTTTTACCGTTTTGAATAGCGCCTCCTCTAACGAAAAAAGACAATAAAGTAAACTGACAGTTTACTTTATTGTCCGATATATGACTGCTTCTGTCAATCATAAGAATGGAGCGATATCAAAAAGTTAGCCCCGGTTATGGTATAATCTGATTAATCCATCAGCTGCAAAACGCCGGATCAAAGGACCTTGTGTTCCTGCTGTTTGATCAGCCGCTCGTATTTATTCAATAAACGATCGAGACGGCTGCTGATCTGTTGCATTTTTGAAGAAGACAGGGATTCATGGCTGGCAGTTTGGACCAGCTGGCCGCGCACTTTTTCAATTTTCGAGCTTAACTGCTGCTTGTCCATTTAACCACCTCCGAATTTTGTAAGAGCGGCATCCAGAATACTGAATCAGGCGGCCGCTCCCTTATGAAAACCGCAGGAATAAATGAATGTGACCATGTGTCTTCCGAAAGCGAATCAGCGTGCTATAAGACGGAATGATCTGTCTTTAAGAGCTGATTTCAATAGAATAAAATACCCTTATTAATAAATATGTAAACCATGGACTGTTTGAAAATTTTTCAATTTGTTTTTAATGATCGGCTTTATTTTGAAACTTGGAATAAGGATCTGCCGTATAAAATACTGCTGTGAAAGAGGATTATAATGGACCAGAAAGAAAAGCGGCTGATTAAGAAGGTAAAAAAAGGAGACCACCAGGCCTTTGCCGAGCTGGTTGACAGGTATAAAAACAGTGTCTATACTATCTGCCTGCGAATGGTCGGAAGCCGTGAGGAAGCTGAGGATCTCTCGCAGGAAGCCTTCATACGCGCCTATAACCATATCTCTCAATTTGACAGCGACCGCAATTTTTCAACATGGATCTTCCGCATTGCGACCAATCTCTCGATTGATTCATTGCGTCGAAAGAAACCGAGCGTGTCTCTTGATGCGGAAATTCCCGGGACCGAGGGGCTGGCTCTGAACACGATACTACCAGGTGGTGAAACTCCGCCTGATGAGCAGATCGTGCGCGATGAGACCGAGAAATGGATTCAGCATGAAATTGGAGAGCTGCCGGAAAAATACAGGTCGGCCGTTATTCTGAAATACATTGAGGATCTCAGTCTGAAAGAAATCAGTGAAATCATGAACATTCCTGTCGGTACAGTAAAAACCAGGGTTCACCGCGGGCGGGAATTGTTGAGGAAGAATATGAAAGCTTCAAGAGGTGAAGAGGATGACATGCTTTAATAAAAAATACGTGTCACTGATGAATAAAGTTCTGGATGACGAAGCAACAAAGTCGGAGCGGGATGAACTTTTTGCACATCTGGCCACTTGTGAAAACTGCCGCAGACATTTTCAAGAGTTAAAGCAATCAACTGAACTGTTGAACCAGCTGGTACACCCTCAATTGCCCATTGATTTTACGAAAAATGTTCTCGAACAATTGCCGGCAGAAAAGCGTCACGCGATTAGGAAATGGACATCCCGCCATCCCTTCATCGCTGCCGCGGCCGTTTGCGCACTGCCCATGTCACTGATTGTGATTGCGGCAGGACGCCAGAATATGGTGCAGGGAAAGACTGACAGAGACCGATTCATTCTGCTCAAGGCACCGGAAAACAGGCTGTGACTGCCTTAATCATCTTTTCAGACAGGCAGGCATAGAATGAGGAACACGCCGTTTGTGACTGAAACGGCACTACTATAATCATTCATTTCGGGTTATCATTAATAAAGTGAGTTTTCTGCTCTAAGAAGATCCTGAGGAGTTTGTTCGAGTGGTCTGTAAAGCACTCTCAGGCTTAAAAAGGGACTTGTTCTGCATGACGCATGAGTGCCCGGCTCCGTTTTTTAAAAGAGAGGTGCTAAGCGGGATTTAGGCGTTTGAGGAAGAGCAGCTGATCTGGAGGATGAAAGCCATGGCTTTTTGGACTCATTTTAACATTCTGAACTATATAACAGATATTATAGATATATTAATTGTGACCTATCTCATTTATAAAGTGATCCTGATCATTCGTGGCACAAAGGCCGTCCAGCTAGCGAAGGGTATACTGGTTATTGTTGCCGTATGGTTTCTGAGCAGTCTGTTCCAATTGAAAACGCTGGAATGGATTCTTAATAATGCGATTACATATGGCCTTTTTGCAATTATCGTGATCTTTCAGCCCGAGCTGCGCCGCGTGCTTGAGCAGCTGGGCCGGGGTCGACTTTTTTCACGGGGCGCCATCGTGGAAGAAGAGCACAAACAAATGACCGATGCGATTGTCAAAGCATCCTCATATATGGCGAAACGGCGAATCGGCGCTTTGATGTCCATTGAACGTAAAACGGGACTCAATGATTATATTGAAACGGGAATTTCTCTGAATGGCAACTTAACCTTCCAATTGCTGGTTAACATTTTCATTCCGAATACGCCGCTTCATGACGGCGCGGTGATTATTAGAGGCAATGAAGTCATCGCGGCGGCGTGCTACCTTCCTTTATCCGAGAGTCCGTTTATTTCCAAGGAGCTCGGGACAAGACATCGGGCTGCGATGGGGGTCAGTGAAGTAACGGATGCTCTGACTGTTGTTGTATCGGAGGAAACCGGTGGGATTACAGTGACGAAGAACGGCGAGTTATTCCGCGACATTTCGGAAGAGCAGCTGACGGAAATGCTGCAGCATGAGCTGAATGAACCTGAAAGCGCGGCATCTTCTTTACGGTGGAACTGGAGAGGGAAACGCAATGGATAAACTTCTGCACAAAAACTGGCTCGTAAAAATTATTTCTTTTGTCATGGCGCTGATGCTCTATGCCATTGTTTCGGCCGGCCAGACTCCCTCGCCAAATCCGTCCGGAATTGCTGTCAATCCTCTGGAACAATCAACAATTACGGAGAATCTGAATCTGAAATATGACGCGAATAAATTTGTGGTCAGCGGGGCGCCCCAATCAGTAGACATTCGGATGAACGGCTCAAGCAATCTGATCCTGAAAGCCAGACTTTTGGGTTCTAAGAGTGCGTTTGTTAACCTGAACGGGATGAAACCGGGTACGTATGACGTTCGGGTTCAGACATCAGGTTTTCCAAACGGATTGTCGGTGAAGGCTGTTCCGGGCACTGTAAGGGTGACGATTCAAGAACGGACAAGTAAAGAATTTCCGATAGCTATCGATGTTTTGAATAAAAATACGATAGGGAATGTTTATTCTATAGGAAGCCCGACCATTGATCCGAACACGGTCACGGTCACAGGCGGGAGGCAGACGATTGATTCAATCGCGTTTATCAGAGGCGTCGTGGACGTCAAAGGCGCCGATGCGACAGTGGACAAAATGATCACACTGCACGCCTACAATAGTAACGGAAATCAGATGGACGTAACGGTTGAACCGTCTTCTGTACATGTCCGCGTGCCGATCACCAAAACGTCAAAGCAGGTGACCCTCCAGGCACTGACAACCGGGACTCCGGCAAAGGGTTATTCAGTCACTTCGATCGATCTGTCCACAAATAGTGTCACTGTTTCTGCGCAGGATGGAAATACACTGAACCAGATTGTGGATACCCTTCCTGTTTCTGTAGCTGTTGACGGGCTGAAACAGGATAAAGCGTTCAGCGTAGATGTGCCGCTTCCCGCAGGAGCAACGACTGTTTCACCAACCAAAGTCACAGTGACCGTTCATATAGCACCAAACACCTCAGGAAGCAGCGTTCCTAGCAGCGGAAGCAGCACCACTTCCGCCACTTCAGGATCGAACCAGGGGAATGTGTCGAAGCAATTCAATAATATCCCGGTATCGGTTACAGGACTTGCCGCTGGAAGAACGGCGACCCTCGGAAACAGCGGAAACGTCAATGTCTCAGTTACAGGGAGCTCCTCATCTCTTGATCAATTGAACACGAATGATATTAAAGCAAATGTTGATCTTAACGGGCTAAATACCGGTGACCAGCAGGTCGCTGTTCATGTGGACGTCCCAAATGGACTGATCGCATCAGCCACGCCAGCAGTTCTGGATGTACGTATCAGTTGATTCTTGCAACTTGGGGACGCTAAATCATTATTTTGACAGAAAGAATACCGGAGTTTAAAATAGAGCGGCGAGCTCGGACGAGCGGAAAGATAGGAGCGATTAGAAAAATGGCAAAGTATTTTGGAACCGACGGTGTCAGAGGAATTGCAAATGAAGGCCTGACACCGGAACTGGCCTTTAAACTCGGAAGAGCGGGAGGCTATGTTCTGACCAAGACGACGGAGCACCCGAAAGTATTGGTCGGGCGCGATACCCGTATTTCAGGGAACATGCTCGAAGACGCGCTGAATGCGGGACTGCTCTCAATCGGTGTTGAAGTCATGAGACTGGGCGTGATCTCTACTCCCGGTGTTGCCTATCTAACAAAGGCCATGGACGCCAGCGCTGGCATCATGATTTCGGCTTCGCACAATCCTTTTGCGGATAATGGGATCAAATTTATCGGCAGTGACGGCTTCAAGCTCAGCGATGAAGTTGAAGAGGATATTGAATCGCTTCTGGCAAAGGAGACGGATGATCTTCCGCGCCCGGTTGGCGGAAATCTCGGCACTTCAAGCGATTATTTTGAAGGCAGCCAAAAATATCTGCAGTTCCTGAAAACAACGATTCAGGAAGACGACTTCTCATCAATGAGCATCGCTCTGGACTGCGCCAACGGCTCGACCAGCTCGCTCGCTCCCCATCTGTTCGCAGACCTGGAAGCGGATATTGTGACAATCGGTACATCGCCTAATGGGAAAAATATCAATGATGGTGTCGGATCGACACATCCGGAAGCACTCGCCGCGTTTGTTCAGGAAAAAGGCGCGGACTGCGGACTCGCTTTTGACGGCGATGGTGACCGGCTGATCGCTGTGGATGAACTGGGCAACGTGATTGACGGCGATAAGATTATGTATATCTGCGCCACGTATTTGAAATCACAGGGCCAGTTGAATAAAAATACACTGGTGACTACGGTCATGAGCAATCTGGGTCTTTATAAGGCTTTGCAGACGGCCCAGATCGAAACCAAACAGACGACGGTCGGCGACCGGTATGTCATGGAAGAAATGCGTGCAGGCGGCTACTCGCTTGGCGGCGAACAGTCCGGACATATCATATTTCTGGATTACGCGACAACAGGAGATGGCATGCTAACCGCTCTGCAGCTTGTCAGCATCATGAAAGTGACCGGCAAGAAGCTATCTGAACTGGCGTCCGGTGTCCGTACGTATCCTCAGAAACTGGTCAACATTCGGGTTGTCGACAAGTTTCATGTCACGGATAATCAGGCAGTCGCCGAAACCATTAAGCAGGTAGAAGACGAAATGGCTGGTGACGGACGCATTCTGGTCCGCCCGTCCGGCACCGAGTCGCTGATCCGCGTTATGGCAGAAGCACCGACGGAAGAAGAATGTGCTGCTTATGTTGACCGGATCGCCCAGTCTGTTGTGAAAGAAATCGACGGTCAGATCCAGGGATAATTAACGGAACCCGGCTTTAGCAGCTTTCTAAGCATAGGGTATGTTTCAGTATCACCGGATATGATCTGTGCGAATATATATAGGAAGTGTAATGAATCAGCCTCTGATTGACAGTGTCCTTGATTTTAAGTAAAATTTGATTGATTGTGAACAGATTGAGCTTTACTCGGAAATGGAAAAGAGGGTCGTATAACTAAATATAAAGCGCCTGGACTATTCCGGCAGACGGAGAAACACAGGAATAGTTGACGAGGGAGAGGTTTATCGAAAGATTCGGCGGATGCCTCTCGGATTGCTTGCAGCCGTTAGTCCGAGCACAAAACAGGAGGGCAACTTTCTGTACAGAAGCCGGACAGCAGGCATAAACCAATTTGAACAAGTGGGGCAAGATTTCAACCCCCAAGGCTTTCTTGCCTCACGAGGAGGGAATCCTATGTGCGGTATTGTAGGCTATATTGGCGATAAGGATGCACGCGACATTTTGCTGAAGGGACTCAGCAATCTTGAATACCGGGGTTATGACTCGGCAGGCATTGCCTTGCTCAATAGCGATGGTGTCCATGTTTTTAAGGAAAAGGGTCGGATTGATGTTTTGCGGAAAATTGTTGATCCTGCCGTTCAATCAACACTCGGTATCGGTCATACGCGCTGGGCGACACACGGCGTGCCGAACAGACGCAATGCCCACCCGCATCAGAGCGCTTCCGGACGTTTTACGATCGTCCACAACGGGGTTATTGAAAACTTCAGCCAACTGAAAGCAGAGTATATTCCCGATGTGACATTGAAGAGTGACACGGATACGGAAGTCGTTGTTCAGGTGATTGAG
Source organism: Sporolactobacillus shoreae (assembly GCF_004684935.1). Taxonomy (GTDB): domain Bacteria; phylum Bacillota; class Bacilli; order Bacillales; family Sporolactobacillaceae; genus Sporolactobacillus; species Sporolactobacillus shoreae. The sequence goes on along the minus strand of NZ_SRJD01000005.1, from coordinate 183,350 downwards.
CATTTTGTAGAAAATGGACTGGGTGTTGAAGAAGCGCTGCGGAAAACGCTGAAGTTCATCGACGGATCATACGCGATCGCGCTGCTTGATTCTGAAAACAGCGATATGCTGTATGTGGCTAAAAATAAAAGTCCGCTTCTGATCGGTACAGGCGATGGTTTCAACGTTGTAGCCAGTGACGCTACAGCTATGATTCAGCAGACGAAACAGTACGTTGAACTGATGGATGAGGAAATTGTCGAGCTGGCGAGAGACAGCTATACGATCAAGGATCTGGATGGAAACGTCAAAACACGTGAGCCTTATACAGTATCGTTTGATGCGCATGATACGGAAAAAGGCGCGTATCCGCACTACATGCTGAAAGAAATCGACGAACAGCCGGCTGTGATCCGCAGACTGATTCAGAAGTACAGCGGCGACAATGGAAAAATCACGGTGGACCCGGACGTCATTCAGGCTGTCACAGATTGCGACCGTCTGTATATTATTGCCTGCGGCACAAGCTATCACGCGGGACTTGTCGGAAAACATCTGATCGAGCATCTGGCCGGCATTCCGACTGAAGTGCATATTTCGAGTGAGTTCTCTTATAATATGCCACTTCTGTCAAAGAATCCCTTGTTCCTGTTCATCTCGCAGAGCGGAGAAACGGCGGACAGCCGGGCTGTGCTTGTGAAGGTAAAGAAAATGGGTTACCCGACGCTGACGCTGACTAATGTCGAAGGCTCAACGCTGTACCGTGAAGCAGATTACAAAATGCTGCTCTACGCGGGACCGGAGATCGCTGTTGCCTCAACGAAGGCCTATACGGCCCAAATGGCCGTCCTTTCGTTCATCGCGGTGGCAACCGCCGGAAGAAAAGGGCTTGCTCTTGATTTCGACCCCGTCCACGAGCTGAGCATCGCCGCTCAGGCGATGGAGCAGATGGTCGATGATAAAGCACAGCTGAAGGAAATCGCCCGCGACTTTCTGTCAATCACGCGCAACGCTTTCTACATCGGCCGCGGCCTCGACTACTATGTCTGCATGGAAGCCGCTCTGAAGCTGAAGGAAATTTCCTATATTCAGGCGGAAGGGTTTGCCGGTGGCGAACTTAAGCACGGCACGATCGCGTTGATCGAAAACGGCACACCGGTTCTCGCTTTTGCCACACAAGAGAACGTTAATAACAGCATCCGCAATAATGTCGAAGAAGTCCTTGCCCGTGGCGCCCACACCTGCATCATCAGCATGGAAGGTGTCACGGAGCAGCCGGGCGACCAAATCGTGCTCCCGAAAGTGCACAAAACCTATACACCACTTGTTTGCGCCATTCCTCTGCAGCTGATCGCTTACTACGCGGCCCTGCAGAACGAATGCGATGTTGATAAACCAAGAAACCTTGCCAAGTCGGTAACGGTGGAATAATAGTAAAAGCAGACGAATGTATCATTGTTCGTCTGCTTTTTTCTATTGTCGTGTGGAAATAAAATTCTTTACTTGCAAAAAAAGTTGTTTACTGGACAAAAAAGTCCTTTACTGAGGATAGGTGATGTTGCGCAGTATCGTCGTACAGTGCAACAAGAAAAAGTAAAATCAGCATTAAGACGATCAAAAATATTTAGGGTAACTGTTCTGTTCAAAATTAAAATTGTCAGGATAATACATCAATACTGTATCATGGTATGGCTGATTTTCTTCTGCAACAGATTTAAATCCAATTCTTTCATATATTTTAGGCTCAACATCACTATACAAGCAAAAAACTGTTCCTTTTGGAAACAAATCAATTATCTTTTTCAGTAATATAGTCGCGTTTCCCTGTTTTCTAACGTCAACTGCTGTAGCAACGGAGCCGATACCAATTAGACTGTTGTTAAGATGATAGATGATAAGAGAACTCAATAATTTTCCTTCTTCTTCCAATATAAACCATGTTCCCGTTGGATATTTTGGAGACTGATGGCACAATTTAATATAATCATCTTTTGAAAGTCCTTTTCCCCAAGAATCATATCCCATCATATAAACGGCATTAAGTTCGTCTATGTCGGCTTTTCTTATTGATTTCAAATCATTTATCTCCTATTGCTCAATATTCGGCAGCTGCGCAGTAGTTCATTTCTTTAATTATAGGGCAGTGAAGGATTTTTTTGTTATTAAATCTGTGGGTGAATCATGGAATGGCTGCATAAATGAACAGTTGTTAAGGATAAATAAAGTTGAAACTGGAATTTTCAGCAAAAAACATCAGCCAAAAGGTCGATGTGTGGTTTGACAGGCATTAAAAATCATTGGGACAAACGAATACTTATTAGCGAAAAGTTATGGGACATGTTAGCCAACGATGTTAATTAACCCAATTTGATATGATAGAAAAAGCGTTTCTTGAAGAAGATACAGCCGTTAACAGGCAAACCTTGGTTGCCTTATAAGTAAAGACCCAGGTTTAGTAAAGTTTTTGCAACTAAAGGGTGCGTTTTGTATCAAGAAGGGCTGATTGCAGATTCAGATGGATATATTCGATACATAGACAATCCTTTTCTACTGAAAAAACCTAAAATACAAATGGAGGAGTATGGTAGGTAATGGGCATAAAACAATCATTTTCAAACAGGGTTAAGGATTATGTGAAGTATCGTCCAACATATCCTAGTGATGCAATTGATTATTTATATGATATTGTCAAACTTGATGAGAATTCGACCGTGGCTGATATTGGGTCAGGAACAGGAATATTCTCAAAATTATTAGTTGAAAGAGGTACTAAAGTTATTGGAGTAGAACCCAATCAGGAAATGCGAGAAGCTTCTGTGCAAATACTTGGACATGAAACGAACTTTCGTGCTGTGGCAGGTTCAGCAGAATCAACATGTTTACGTGACAATTCCGTAGATTTTATAGTTTGTGCACAATCGTTCCATTGGTTCGATCGTACTGTTACAAAAATGGAATTTAAACGAATTCTTAAAGAACGTGGTAAGGTTATTTTAGTTTGGAATACACGTCAAATAAAAGGAACCCCTTTTTTAGAAGGGATAGAACATTTATTGCTTCACTATGGTATTGATTATTCCGAAGTGAATCATAAAAACATTTCGGAAGATGAATTGCAATTATTCTTTAAAGAAAACACTATGGAAAAGTCCGTTTTTAAAATACAACAATTATTTGATTTTGAAGGTCTACGTGGAAGAATCATGTCTTCCTCCTATACGCCTATGCCTGAACATCCTAACTACGAACCTATGATGGATGAATTAAAAAAGTTATTTAATCGATATGAGAAAAACGGTAAAGTACCTTATATATATGAAACGGAGTTATATTGGGGAGAGATTTAATATTCACTTAGAGAGCGTGAATTGAAGAATTGATATGCCAACTGTTGGCACTTTGTTCCCACTACATTGACGACTTCTTATTTTCGAAACGGGTTCCTTTAAGTTAACGCAAGATGTGGGCTTATGAGGTATTTTTGATCAAACTTTATTCTAAAACTACAATCATTGTTCGTCTGCTTTTATCTATTGTCGCATGGAAATAAAGTGCTTTACTTGCAAAAAAAGTTGTTTACTGGACAAAAAAGTCCTTTACCGAGGACAGGTGATGTTGCGCAGTATCGTTGAACTGTGGTATTTTACTTTTTTCTTGCCAAGAATTAGATTATCCTGTACCTTTGAAGGGAACGTGCGTTCTTTTATAGGAGGAATAATCAAAATGCAAAAGACAGCATTATTAATTATCGATGTACAAAATGGTATGTTTTACGATGAAAATCCAGTATATAACGGAACAAATCTAATAAGTAATTTAAAAATGTTAATTCAGAAAGCTCGTACTGCTCATGTACCGATCTTTTTTATCCAACACAACGCCCCTGTTGGAAAACCATTAGAATATGGAACAGAAGGGTGGGAGATATATCCGGAGCTTACTCCAACTGATTCTGATATTTTCATCCAAAAAGCAACTCCGGACTCATTCTTAAACACTGATTTAGATGAAGAACTAAAGAAAAGAAACATTAACCATTTGATTCTGACTGGAATACAAACTGAAGTATGTGTTGATACGACTTGTAGAAGAGCATTTAGTATGGGTTATGGTGTCACGCTAGTTAAAGATACACATAGTACGTGGGATACAAAAGATTTAACTGCACAACAAATCATTAATCACCACAACCAAGTCTTACGCTGGTTTGCTGATACAAAAAATTCTAGTGAAATAGAGTTTTAAGAAAGTACCTTATTAAGGCCAATATCTTGGGAGTGGTGTAGGTGCCGGTATGTCCTTTGTGCTTATACTCAGTGGGGTACTATTCGGCGTGATTTGTCCACTTATCATGTTCTTATTCCCAGAGGTTAGGAATGCGGATAAGAAAAGCAACGAAGTGACAAAAGGGAGCAGCAGGACGGAATGCAGTTAAAAAGCCGTGGGCACGATAACATTGCAAGCAACTACGTTAAAATTTTCGATTGGGTTTTTGGGTATTGGTTGCTTATTGCACAATAGGTTATTGCTCCAATTATTGATCAGTAAAGAACTTTTTTGTCACGATGTCTGTGGGCGATCAAAGGAATTGCAGCTTGAGTAAACAACCATTTTTTTAAATGGCCACTTATTTAACCGGAAGAATGCTGTTTTGTGCTTTTGTGAGTAAACAACTTTATTTGTATTTATCAGCATCATTGTTCGTCTGCTATTACTATTATCGTGTTGAATGACAATAAAGATGTTTAACTACAAATAAAGTTGTTTCATTTTGCTGCTGTTGTTCAAGACATGATGCACTCAAAAAATGGTTGGGACGATATTCTGATCGTTTTCGCTTATGAGATGTGAGTGGTAAACTAAGGAACCCGCTTGTTCTGTCCAAAAACAGAAAAATCATGATCATGAATGGGCATATTTGTTCTGAATATTTAGCTTTACTGATACTTTTCTCATTCTTATTGATAAAAACTCGGTGTTCATCGATAGGTGATAGATTTTTATTGATGGCATCCGCGTTTTTATTGATAATGACTCCAAGCTCGTTGATATGGCTCTCTGAATGTACAGAATTGTAGGCTCAGCAGATCCACTTTCCTGGTTAAATCCCTCCCTGATGCCTAAATAAGTACTGTTGGTATTTTTTGATGCGTATTATCTGTCAACTCAGCAACAGACTTTTTCTTACAGCTAATTATAGAATGGAAAAAACATTTTTGTCATGAAATCTGTAGGCGTATAGATCCACTGAGTTGACGACATTTCGTTTTTTAATATTCCTTGACAGGAATATTCCTCTTCGCGTATAATATAAACACCGGGATGATACTACTAGTGATGATGTAACTGACAGTTTACTGGCGACCATCACTTGACGAGGTGAGTGACATGCCAGACGTAAACGTGTCGACACTGAGCGCTTTGTCTGAACCCAATCGTCTGAATATCGTCGAACTCTTGCGCCGCGGCCCCCTGACCGTGGGGGAAATCACCGAACAGCTGGGATTGAAGCAGCCCCAAACGTCGAAGCATCTAAAAGTGCTTAGCGACAGCGGGATTGTCGAAGTGAAGGCCGAAGCGAACCGCCGAATCTATAGGCTCCGGCCCGAGCCATTCCAGGCGTTGGATTCATGGATACGGTCCTTCCAGCGCGTAATGCAGGAAAGATTCGACAATCTGGATGATTATTTGAAGGAACTACAAGATAAGGAAAAGCCGTAAAATTTTCTCATGATCAAGGAGGAACGACAATGTCAAACCATGCCATGGTATCGAGAGTAGAGAACGAGCGGATACTTGTACTGGAGCGCGTTTTTGACGCACCACGCGATCTATTATTCAAGATGTTTAAAGAGCCGGAACATCTGAAACATTGGTGGGGACCGAAAGGCTGGGAGATTCCGGTCTGCACCATTGATTTCCATCCGGGAGGTGCGTGGCACTACTGTATGAAGTGTGTCGATCAGAATCAAGGCCAATTTTATGGAATGGAATCGTGGGGTAAAGGGGTTTATAAGGAGATTATCGAGCCTGAGAAGATCGTCTATACCGATTACTTTTCAGATGCTGAAGGTCATGTGAATGATGCCATGCCATCGAGTGAGATCACACTGGAATTCATCGATTTGGGTGAAAAGACGAAGCTGATCAACCACGCTGAATATGTGTCCGCAGAGGCACTTAAGACGGTCATGGACATGGGCATGCTGCAGGGTATTACCGAAACATGGAGCCGTTTGGACGAACTTGTCGAATCCCTGAACTAATTTGTAACACTGCGTCAGTAGGGGTAGAAGCATTAAATTTATTCATTACTTCTATAAGGGAGTGTAAAATCAATGATTAGTAAAATCGGTCAAATCATGTTGTACGTTAATAATCAGGACGAAGCAAGGGATTTTTGGACAGAAAAATTGGGTTTTGAGGTCATTTCTGAAGAAAACAATGAGCAGATGAGGTGGATAGAAGTTGCTCCCAAGGGTGCAGCAACGAGCATTGTTCTTCATAATAAGGAGGTCATTGCTAAAATGAATCCTGAAATGAATCTAGGAACACCGTCTATCATGTTTTTTACGGAAAATCTCGATCAATTATATCGTGATTTGACAAACAAAAATGTCACAGTTGGAGAAATTGTAGAACTTCCCTCCGGAAGAGTCTTTAACTTTGCAGATGATGAAGAAAATTACTTTGCAGTAATGGAAAAAGCATAAATTTGATCCATTTTAGATGCGCGATGCCTGAAGAAGGGTATCGCTTTTTTTAGTGCACCTGGCATGGCGACTGTTAGTCAAAGGCAAGGGGTCTTGCCGAAACAGAATAGATTAGAGCGTCCGACAAGTAGGATCAATTTCCCACAAATGCAATCGGAGCATACGCGCAAATGGCAGGGTTTGGATGAATCATTTAAAAACTTCTTGGCGTCTTAAAGAGACAATGGGTATCGTTAATGAAAAGCGTTTGAAGTCATGAAAAATTCAGCTTATCTGATCAATAAGGGAAGAGGGCAGTTGATCGATAGTGACGGATTATATCAGGTGCTGGTTACGAAGAAGATCACCGTCGCTGCTCTGGATGTTTTTGAATCTGGGGGACGGCATGAACTTGATGATTCCTTCCCACTAAAAAGTGTTCAACTTGGCGGTTGTTTTCCGTTAGAGGTGCTTGCTTTCCGCGGGCGATCCGTGAGTCTCGCACCTCCCGCTCCAAACGACGGAGTGGCAAAAAACAACATTATTTATAAAAAATATTAATAACGATCGAAAAATCCGGGAGGTAAGTGTTTTGAGAAGATCAACGGCTGTCGTTTTTCTTATTTTTGCTAACCTTTTTTGGGCAGGTAACTATATTTGCGGTAAGTATGTAATCGGTGCAATGCAACCTATTCAGATCAATTTTTTACGTTGGCTGATCGCAGCGATTATTCTTTTCCCACTCGCACAACTCATTGAAAAGCCGGATTGGAAATCCATTTGGAAGGAGTGGAAAATCTTACTTCTTCTTTCCGTTCTGGGTATCATTGGCTACAATATTTTATTATATGAAGCCCTTTACTTTACGACATCTCTGAATGCAGCGTTAATCAATTCGGTCAATCCGGCCATGATTGCGATTTTTGCAGCCTGGTTATTAAAAGAAAAATTAAGTAAAGTCAATGCTTTAGGATTGCTTGTTTCATTGGTCGGTGTGCTGCTGGTTCTTACCCATGGAGATTTTTTGCGCGTTTTTGCGATTAATTACAATGCCGGGGATTTGTTCATGCTTATAGTAATTATTTCATGGACTTTTTATACGCTGCTCAGCAAGAGGATCAAAGATTTACCACCAATTGGAGCAACTGCTGTTACGGTTGCCTTCAGTTTGCTGCTGATGCTACCATTTTTCATTCACTCAAATTTTAATTGGTCCTTTACCCCCGCAACAACCTATGGAATTCTTTATCTGGCCATTTTCCCTTCTGTGGGTTCGCTGTTATTCTGGAATATTGGCGTCCCGGTGGTGGGGGCAAGCCATACAGGCATCTTTATGAATTTGATTACGGTATTTACGGCAATCCTCAGTGTCTTATTAGGAATTAGGATTGACCTTTTTCAAATTATCGGTGGTCTCGTTGTCATTTTTGGCGTTTATTTAACCAATAAAAAATCGGTTAAACGGCCTGTTCGTCGTGAGCTGAACTCATAAACGAAATTGGTGGCTGAGTGATCATTTCTTACGTTTGTCTGACGATAGTGATGTCGAATGCCGATTTGAATCATATTTAGTTGGTTTGCCCATTCATCATAACTTAGTTTCAAAAACAAGAATTTTTGTGAGCGATCTTGGCAATGAGCCTTTTGTGGCGCCCCTTAGAGAAGTAGGCTCTTTTTATTATGATTCAATGGTTAAGGTCTGCATGGATGCGGGTTTTAGCCCAAAAAACATTCAAACAGCCAAAGACATGCAGACGGTATTAGCACTTGTTTCCTCTGGATTAGGTATTGCATTAATCAATGAATCAGCAAAATATATACGGAATGATATTGTGTACAAGCCATTATTTGGGACACTTCAACAGGCTTATCAAATGTCTTTTGCTTGGAAAAAGGGAAATAATTCACCAATTGTTAACAACTTTTTAAAAGTCGTTAAGCAACTCGATCCAACATTGAATTGATCTGATAAAAAGATTATATGGAAAATTAAAAAATCTGATGACGATGGTTAGTCATCCAATCATGTGGAGAAAAGAGTCGCGCAGTTTGACCCTACTAAGCAACATCTCCTGTTCTCAGTAACGGGTTTTTTGTCCAGTAAAAACATCTTGTTGAAGCATACACTATTATGCTTTACATAATAGGCAAATATCGATATAATAACATCTATACTAGTATGTTATACAAATTAGCTAAGGATCTGGTGAGCAACGTGAAAGCGACCCAGCTGCTGAAAGGTGTTCTGGAAGGTTGTGTTCTGCTCGTCGTTTTGGAAGACGAGGTATACGGATATGAACTGGTTCAGAAGTTAAAAACTTATGGCTTTACGGAGATTGTTGCCGGAACCGTCTACCCGCTGCTGCAGAAACTGGAGAAGCAGGGCTATCTGAACAGTATGATGAGACATTCGCCGGACGGTCCGGACAGGAAATATTATCGGATCACGCCGCAGGGAAGGATCCATTGTGCGGAATTTATCGACCAATGGGCCCGTCTGACAACGAATGTTGATCATCTGATCACGCGTAATGGAGGGTACATCGATGAAGAAAAAGAATGATGAAGTGAAAGAGATGATTGAGCAGAACAATCGGCTCCGCTGTGAGCTGAATGAGGAAAATAAGGCGTATTATGAGCAGTTGCTCCTGTACATCCGGACAGCAGGCATCTTTTATGATGATTATGAAGTGGAAACTTTGCTGATGCAGATTCTTCAGGATCTTCGCTCGGCTCAAAATGAAGGCCAAAGTGCTGCCGTATTTTTTGGAAAAAGTCCTCAGAAGGCAGCCAATGAGATGATCGGAAATCTTGGGAAAGCCAGTAAAATTGAAATTCTGAAGCTGTCCGGCCTGATTTTCGCCATCAGCTCGTTTTTTGAGTTGCTTAACGTTTTTACGAGTCCGGGAAAGGGGATCAACTTTATTGTCCTTATACTGAATGGGCTGTTGAGTTATCTGGTTGTTATTCTCATCTTTTCTGTCCTTCATAGAACGATCTATGCGAAAATTTTCAAGAGAAAAGCAGTTAGTTATTTACTGCTCTGGCTCGTCTGCTGTGCCGTGCTGGGTCTGTTTGTCCTGATAACGGTTTTCTCGCCGGATTGGCTGACCGTCTACGTGCCTGATACTGCGGCGATCACCATCATCTCCATATTTTTAATCGCTGTGATAGTGATGCTGTTCCGCCGCAAGAAAGAGGAACGAAAAACCTGGTGGGGATTCATTCCATGGATCTGCATTATGGGGATCATCGGCATTTCGCTGCGTCTTCCTGTGACGAAAGAATGGATGGCGGCCAGTCAGGGGAAGATCATAGCCGCAGTATCCATAGGGGTCGGATGGATTCTTTTCTGGATTATTTCTTACTTTTCGATGAGGGAAAAGAGGCGTAAAGGACAGACATTCTTCAGTAATAAACCGTAAGCTAAACGAATGGACTGATTTTGACTTAATACTGAAACGGATTTTCAAGGAATAAAGAAGAAGATCCGCAATTTCAGATCTTCTTCCTTATTTGAATTAGCGTGACGAATGGTTAGTTAGCTTAATCAACTATTGTAATTGATAATGATGAACTTTGTTTTAGCCTATTTGATAATTCTGAGATTGATATAAAGCACTCTCTGAATTGTCAGGCCTTTTTCCAGACCTCTGCCTCTTCTTCTACCATTTTGATGAACGCTTGAGTAGCGGGGGACAACCACTTATTTTTATGATAAATCATCTGCGTCTTAATCCTATCTTCCTTGGTCAGAATGCAGGTCAACTCATGATTCATCCATTCCTTTTTGACTGTAACTAATGGCAAAAAGGAAGCACCCAATCCGCAGATGATACACTGTTTTAAAGCCTCAATACTCCAAAATTCAAGCGTATTATTTGGAGTATAGGCATGGGTGTTCAATATTTTTTCAAAAAAATAACGATAGGCACATCCACGTTCGGTATATAAAATCACTTCATCAGCAGGAAGAAAATCTTTCGAGGATTTTCCTGCTCTTTTTGCCTGCTGATTTGAGAGGACGAGAGCCATTTTTTCAGTAACCAGAGGTATGGTGCATAATTCTTCATTAGTGATCAACTTGTCCATGAGAAAAGCAAGATCCAATTGCCCTCGTTTCAGTTCTTCGTACATATCTTCAGCTGTTAACGGTTTAAGAATAATCTGCACTCGAGGAAACTGGGCTTTATAAGTGCGGATGACTGAAGGAAGTCGATAAGTTGTCAATGATTCAGATGCACCAATCACAAGTGTTCCGGTCATTTCCTTTTTGTTTGCAGGTAACTGGATTGCCTTTTCCATCAATACGATGATTTCATTAGCATAGGGCAGCAGTTGTTTCCCGATTTCCGTAAGAACCATTTGTTTTCCAATCCGATCAAACAGCGGTTTTCCCAACTCTTCCTCGATTGCCTGAATATGTCCAGTTACTGTGGATTGAGCATAGCCAAGTTTAGTTGCAGCCTTCATGAATCCTCCATCATTGACAATGGCCTGAAACGTTTTGAGTTGTCTGATTTCCATTGGAAAACTCCTCTTATGCTTGTTTATTTCTATTTAACATCGTTTATTCCGATATATCAATTCATAAACATCTATTTTACTGATAATTAGTTCCTGCCTATAATTGAGTCATAAAAGAAAAGGTTGTATGGACAATCGCTTGGAAATATCCGCTTCACGAAAGGGGTTTAATCAGTGGATAAAATTGCTTTTATTCAGCTAAGTCTGGCCATGATCATTGTCGGTACCATCGGATTTTTCTCGCGACTGTCTGGACTGCCGTCAATGGAACTTGTTTTTATCCGCTGCGTCAGCGCAGCACTTTTTTTAGCTGCCTATTGGTTTTTCAGCGGACGTTATAAAAAAGAGAAATGGGGAAAGAGAGAGGTACCGATCATTGTCCTTGGCGGGGTTCTGCTCGTATTGAACTGGATCCTGTTTTTTGCTTCATTTGAGCATACAGCGATTACGATTGTCATTTCAATTTACAATCTTGCACCGATTATCGTCCTTGTGATTAGCTGGATTTTTCTAAAGGCACCGATCCAAGGGCTCGGTCTGTTATCTGTTATACTAGCCTTTATTGGTTCTCTTTTTACTTCAGGGCTTACGCTGGAAACGATGCACAGAGGTCAATCCTTCATTGGACCACTGGATGCTGCTGTTGCTGCTTTTTTTTATGCCTTTGTTATTCTGACGGGCAAAAAAATCAGACGAGCCAGTCCATATGCGGTAACCCTGATACAAACTTTGACGGGGGTCGTAATGTTATTTCCATTTGTTGATTATTCACTTTACACGCAGCTAACTTTATCCGAATGGTTTTATAGTATAGTTACAGGAGTTGTTCATACGGGGATCGTTTATTTGCTTTTTTACGGGGGCATACGCCGGCTCAAAGTGACAACCGTTTCTGCCCTTACTTATTTGGATCCGCTCGTTGCGATCCTGATTGATATATTGATAAGTGGCTTTATTCCCAGCCGTCTTCAAATTTTTGGGATCGTAGTTATTTTTGTTGCGCTTTCTTACACTCTATTCAACCATCAATCCAAACAGGCTGCGAAAACGGCTCGACCACATAGTAAATATTAATAATCTATATTGGCGTATTTTATAGAGAGAGCTGAGGTATGGTGAAGTTTCCCCTGAGAAAATGGATTTATTAAAGGGTGCCAGCGGAGAAAATTCGTCCATTTTAATGACGAGATGAATCTGCTTCTTGGGCAACCCCATATGATACCAAACGAGCTAATGTTGGACAATCTCAAAATACTCTACCCAACGAATACATTATAAATTTCAGAAGTATTTTAATGGATTTCTCGAATAAAATTTCGATAGACTGCCAATGCAGCGTTACCTGGGCTATCTGGAAACATATACTGTGGTGCATCTTTTGCAAGAACCCACTTGGCGGAGGCTAATTCGTCAGATATTTTGAAGTCTTGTTTAACAGTCGTACCAATGAATCCATGCATTAGTGCCTCATTTTTGGCAAACCAATATGTTCCTGAATATCGAAGACTAGTTAAAGAGATTCCCAGTTCTTCTTGTACTTCACGGTGAGCTGCAACTTCAGCAGTCTCACCCGGCTTCATGTAACCAGAGATTAATGACTCATATTTTTGCGAAAGATACGGCATTTTTACTAAAGCAATTTCGTTTAGTTCATTTGTGACGAGGACAATCACGCAATCGGAAAATGTTGGGAACCAAAATTTGTCACATTGGGGACAAAATGGGGTTGGTCCATCGTCACCTGCAAGCTTACCAAGTAATTTTTCACCACACACAGGGCAATAATTATAGATCATCGAATATAGCACTCCTCATAATTCAAAGTTAAGTTCTGAATCTTAGATTTTTACCTAGAACAATTTGATTGTAGCATCCCGCGCAGACATCATCTATCTTTTCGGGGTTGAATGATTCAATATAATAGTAGCACCAACCAATTCTACAGAGGTGATATGCGTGGCTGTTCAACTTATGGTCTAAAAAAGCAGAACTGCTCATGGTTTGTTGAACAGCTCTGCTTTTTTCAAAGATACTTTTCTGTGGAAAAGCGGGGTTCCCGAACTTAATGCGATGCCGAAAATAATAATTAAGCCACCAATTATTTGAGACGGGAGAAGTTTTGCACCCAGTATGGCGCTGATGATCGCTGTGAAGATACAGATTAGATTCATCGACAGTCCGGCGACTCCGGGACCTAACATTCGCGTTGCCATATTCCACATCACAAAGGAAAGAAACGACGGGAAGATACCAATAAAAACTATTCCAATCACTGCCGACAAATTGAGATTTGATAGTTTTATCGGATACAATGGCAGGAACGGAAGCGTTACAATAAACCCTATAAATGAAGTGATGGTGATTAGTGTAATTGGGGGCACGTTTTTTGCCGCCCGTCCGACAATGGAATAGATCGCCCACATAAAAATAACAATCAGCATGAGGGCATCCCCTTTATTGTAATGCGTCTGGAAGACCAGCAGCGGCTGTCCTTTAGTAATGACAAGTAATACACCTGCGAAAGATAGAACTAATCCAATTATTTGTCCGATCTTCATTCGGGCGTGCAGCAATATTGCCGAGAATAAGATAATCAGACCTGGATTAAGGGCGTTGATCAGTGAAGCGTTGAGTGATGTTGTGTATCTTAAAGCCGTATAGGTGATCCAATTGTAAAGAGCGGTTCCAATAACAGACATAAAAAGAAGGATTTGATAATTTTCTTTAAATAGTTTCCACCATTTTGGATGTTCCAGAAAGTGGGCAAGTGGCAATAAAAAAAGGAAAGCGATCAGCCATCTGGCAAATATCATCCAAACTGTTGGAAATTGCGCGGTAACAATTTTCCCGACGATCATATTACCGGCCCAAAACAAATTACAGAAGAGCAAAAGCAGCCAGGCTTTTATTTTCATTGATTTTATCCTCCTTCAATCTTGTGACCTTGTACTAATACTTTACCAATTATATTCATCAAACTTTCTTACACGTGAGTTGATAAAAGATGACACATTTTTCTATTTATACGAGTTTAATTAAAATGACACCTACTAACATGATAACCAGCCCGATGAGCTTAGTTTTAGATATTCGTTTTTGCTGAGCTTCCAACCAGCCGAACTTTTCAATGAGTAAACTTCCAGCAATTTGTCCGAAGAGTACGATCGAAACGGTTAGACCTGTTCCGATTTTTGGTGATAAAAAGGCATTACCTAAAATGAACAGGGAACCGAATAATCCACTTGTCCAAATCCACCAGGGTTGACCAGAAGTTAACCCTTGATAGATACCTAAAGATCGATCTTTTACAAGAGTAAGTATCAATAATGTGAGCGTTCCAATAACAAAAGAAATGAAGGTAGACTGTATCGGTGAATGAATCACTTCCCCCAAATGACCGTTTATAGCGGTCTGTGTCGCGTTGCACATGCCAAGTAAAACGCCGATAATTTGCCATGGCAAAAGCATACCTGATTTAACATTGTCGGTTGATTTACTTTTCTGCTTTTCCAGTTGTTGATCTACTAATACTGCGAGAATAATACCTCCAAGAATCAGCAAAGAGCCAACACCACGTATCCAGTCAAAACGATGTTGTGCTAAGCCAAACCATCCAAAATCGTCAATGAGCATGCTCATAATAATTTGACCGAGCACCGGCATAATGACCGTCTGTACGCTGCCTAAACGAGGAAATAAAATAATATTTCCGGTCACATAAATAACACCTAAAAATCCACCGATCCACAACCACCATGGCTGTTCACTAATAATGATTGGATCGATTAATAGCGAATGACCGGACAAAATGAGAATAAGTCCTAAAAAAATGGCTGCAATGAAAAAGGTGGCAAATGCTGCACGAAGCGGTGATTTAAGTGCTTTTCGGAGCTTAACACTGATGGCTGTTTGTATCGGCAAAATAATCCCGGTCGCCATACCAATAATAACTTCAAACATAATGAATGATCCCCTTCTTTAGATATTGAATCAAAAATCTTGCTTAAAATAGATGGCCTCCAACGATAATTTCATTAATTGATCCTCCTGCGATCTTGTGACCTAAGTATAGATAGGCTATAATAATAGATCAATACTATTTATTCTATAGAAATGATAGATATATACTATGAACAAACTTTTGGACAATGATCCATACACTTTTTTTGTTGGGAGAGATTTACTTGGAGATCCGGCATCTTAAATATTTTGTATCGGTTTACCAGACGCTTCACTTTTCAAGAGCTGCAGAAAAGTTGGGGATCTCACAGCCCACTTTGAGCCAGCAGATTCGGATTTTAGAGGATGAGATTGGGTCACGTTTATTTGACCGTGTCGGCAAAAAGATATATCCGACACAGGCTGGAGAACTTCTTTACCAAACTTCTTCTCGCATTTTCAATGAACTGTCCGGATTTGAATCCAAGCTGAAAAAGCTTCAAGGAAGTTCAGAAGGCACCCTGCGGCTTGGTTTTTCATGCAACGAGTTAATCACGCGTGTTTTGATTCAATACAATCACTTACATCCGGGCATTGTGATTCAGGCAAATATAAAATCAACGAAAGAGACAATAGAGGACATTGAGGAGAATAAAAAAGAGATAGGGGTTGTCCGTTCCTCATATCATTTACCTGATCTGACCTCCATTCCGCTTTACACCGAACATTTTTCATTAATTGCCACCAAAGACATTTTAAAGGATCTGCAAAAGAAAAAAGTCCTGTCGATTTGTGATCTTGTTAAACTACCTTTAGCATTATATCCGTCAAACTTTCTTGTCCGTGAAATGATAAATGATGAAGCTGAGAAACAAGGTTTTACGATTGATCCTAAATTTGAATTCTCGACGATGAATTCTTTAATCAAATTCGCTGAAAGCGGAGTGGCAGCGACCATTTTGCCTGAGCCATTTGTCCGCGAAATAAACAGTGATTGCGTGACGTGCCTTCCATTTGCCACGGAAGAACTCTCTCAATTGGTGCAGATCGTTTATTTGAAAGGGCGGCAATTATCGAAAGCGGCAGAACTGTTCGTTGATCTTTTGAAGGAGCAATATCGCGAGAAGGCAGAAAGCGAAATGGTCTTTAATCACTGATTGTCTTTTACTGCCCAAACATAAAAAACAGCCCATCTGAGTGACCAAGGTCGCCTTTTTATTACGCGTTTTCGTCAACTTTTCAGCAAAGATGAAGGCGACTATTGGCTTTTCCACATTCCTACTCCTGCCAGAAAAACGAGTGCTGCAAGACTCAGCCATGCCCACGAATATCCAACTGTGTCCACGATCCATCCGAACAGCGGGGGTGCTGCGATAATCATTGCTTGATTAAGTGTCAAGGCAAAACTTACCGTGACGGCAACCGAATCTTTTTCCGCCTTCTCGGCTACTTCCACAATAAAAAGACTATACCATCCCATCCCCAAAAAACCGAGTAACCCGCTAATCAAAAAAAGGATCCACACCGGATAAGTCAACGGTTTGAGTGCAAACAAACAGATCAATAAAAAAGTTGATACAATAGAAATCAAAAACGGTCTACGACGGTTGCCATGGAAAAGGTAATCGCTGATCCATGCAAGCAGAACCCTTCCCGCCATGCCGCAAAATAGCGCAACAGAATATACGAATCCGGCAAACACAGGAGTGAGCGCCTCGTTGTGAACAAGGAAGATAGTGAGATGACCAATCATAACCATTTGTAAGGAGATCATGCATATTCCTGCGAAAAAGATCGGATAGAGCGACTTATCTTTAAGGATGGCTCCGATCTGCATATGAAACGTTTTTCCATACCCATGTATAGAAACTCTATGAGAAGTTGGTGGTTCTTTGTAGAAAATCAGGAATAAGATCCCTGCTCCCGCGCATAATCCTGAAATGACAAAAACAGCAGAGGGCCATCCATACATGACCGAAATCGGGGGGATAATTAATCCTCCTAATCCACCGCCAATAGGAATCCCTGCCTGCCGTATCCCCATTGCCAGCCCGCGAATTTCACGGGGGAACCACTTGATTACAGCTTTGCTTCCTCCGGGTTGTGCCGTACTGTAAAACATTCCTGCTACAAGTAAAGTGAAGAGTAGGGCTGGAAAACTGGGCACTTTCGCTACCGCCAAGAATGAGAGCCCGAGCAATATGGATCCCCAGCCGATAATCTGCCGCTCCTGCCAACGATCCAGCATTCGGCCAATAAGCAGCATGCAAACGAGTGGCCCAATGCTCATCGCCGATATGATTGTCCCGGTCTGCATTTGAGTCAGATGATACTCCTGCTTCCAGAAATATGCCAGAGGGCCGACCCCATAGTTGACCATTGTCGCACTTGCCTGCGTCCCTGTCGCAAGTAGCAGCACGATCCATTTATAACCTCCAGTTTTTCCCTCAAGAACCAGATTCTCCGATTCCGGCTGAGTCATGACGCTACACCTCCCGTTTTCATTTTAAAAGCCAGAAGATATCGTGTAAAATGATGATGTTTAATATTTGATATCATTTATTTTGATGTTAATAATGGAGGTATCCCAATGGAGATCAAAGACCTCATTCTTTTTAAAGCTGTTGCAGGAGAAGGCTCTATTTCCCGGACCGCTCAAAAACTTAACTATGTCCAATCAACTGTTACCATGAGAATTAAACAACTGGAGCATGAACTTCGCGCTCCTTTATTTATCCGCAATGGCAAAGGTGTTGAAATGACCGAAAATGGAAAAGCACTCCTCCCTTATGCCGAACAGATGATTCAGCTTATGGAACAAACCGTGAATACTCTTCGCAGCCGCTCGATACAACCATCCGGAACGCTTAAAATCGGCGCTACAGAATCGACCGCTGCCGTTCGGTTGCCCCAATTACTTGCCGGCTACTGCAATAATTTTCCAGAAGTGGACCTTATTCTAGAAACTCATACTTCAACTGAGCTTATCCGCCTTGTCGCAGAGCGAAAGCTAGAAGGTGCCTTTGTTGCCGGTATTGTCCATCATCCTGAACTAAATGCACAGCTGTTCCGTAATGAAGAACTGATCCTGATTAGCAAACATTCACTTTCCTCATTTAGGGATATCGGTGCATCTAATTTAATCGTTTTCAGTCATGGCTGTTCTTACAGAAGCAACCTGGAAAAGTGGCTTCATGAAGAAGCTATTTTTCCACAACGCATTCTTGAATTTGGATCGATAGAGGCAATCATTGGCTGTGTTAAAGCAGGGATGGGTATTGCGGTCATGATGAAGGCAATTGTCGATGACCCCGAACTGGTACAGATTCCGCTGCCTGAAAAATACGCAAGTGTCCCCACGCAATTCATTACACGAAAGGACAGTTACATCTCTCCCGCCCTTCAGGAATTTTTATTAGTGACACAAAAAGACACATACAACACTTGAGAAGATTGCCATTAAAAAAATCAGACGTTATTGCTCTTGACTTAGAGGTAACTCTAATTTTTATACTACGGAAAAGGGGACAGGAAAGATGAATAAAATCAGTGACGTTTCGGAGCTGACGGGGATATCCGCCTATACACTTCGCTATTATGAAGAAATCGGTTTGATTCCAAAGGTGGAAAAGAATGGTTCGGGGGCGAGAAGCTACAGCGACGAAGACATTGCATTTATCGAATTTATCAAGGATTTAAAGAAGATGGGGCTCTCGCTGGACGAGATCATTCATTTTGGAAAAGAAGGATGCATCAGTGAGATAAGAAGATTAACCAATGATGCGGAACTTAGAAGTGTCTTAGAGAAGCGTCTGAAGGTCTTGGAAGATCATTTGCGGAAACTCGATGAACAAAGAAAAGCCATTGAAAATCACAGGAAGAAGATCATCGACCGAATGAACGTCTACAAGGGAATTATAAACACACAGCACCTATGAGGAAGGGTCGGCTTGAAAAACTCAAAGTTAAAATGGTTAGTCACCGGATCAATTTTAAATAATGCGGGTGTGAGTTTTATCTGGCCGCTGAATACGATCTACATGCACGATCATCTGGGAAAATCACTAAGTGCGGCCGGGTTTGTTTTATTATTAAATTCAATCACAACGTTGGTTGGTAATTTCGCAGGCGGACGCCTGTTTGACCGGATCGGAGGCTATAAGACGATCCTGATCGGTCTCTTAACCTCCATCGTTTCACTGATTGGCTTGGTCATGTACCATGGCTGGCCTGCTTACGCGGTACTTTTAGTCGTACTCGGCTTAGGAACGGGCATCGTCGTCATATCCATTAATTCGTTTGCCGCCAGTATGTCCGGCTATGAACACCGTTATGTTTTTAATTCAATTTATCTGGGACTTAACGTCGGGGTGGCTGTCGGCACGTCGATTGCCGGGTTCATCGCTGATATCAATATTACGCTTATATTTACTGCTAACCTGCTGTTATACATCGCCTTTTTAGCTATTGTTTTATTTTTTTACAAAGATCTGGCGGTTGTGCATCATCCGGATCATCCTGAAGAAACAAAGAGAATAAAGACGGGCCGCAGAAGTCAGAAACAGTTCATCAACGTCCTTGTCATTTGTGCTCTTTATCTCGTTATATGGATCGGTTATGTACAGTGGCAGAGCAACGTTTCAGCCCGCTTACCAGAATTACATATTTCAATGAAGCAGTATAGTTTCTTGTGGACCATCAATGCCGTGCTGATTGTTATTGGGCAGCCGCTTATCTCGCAGATTATTAAGAAAGCGGCACGGACTTATAAAGTACAAATTAATATCGGTGTTATTTCATTTATTTTGTCTTTCGTTGTTCTCATGTTCAGCGTGCAGTATGCGGGATTCTTAGTGGCGATTGTTTTACTGACCTTTGGTGAAATGTTCGCGTTTCCGGCGATACCGGCCATGATCAGTACGATTGCGCCAACCGGGCAGAAGGGAGCCTGTCAAAGTTTTGTGAATATGTCATCCACCATCGGAAGAGCGATCGGACCAGTAATAGGCGGAATTATTGTGGAACGATCCTCTTATACTTACCTCTATATAGTGATCATCATTCTAATGGGCCTGTCGATTCTCATATTTCACTATCTGTTAAAGCACATGAGCAGTTATTAATAAAGAATTGTCACTAGATTCGTGGGGTGATTCGTTTACGGTGCTGTCCCTACTACTTATTATCTTAAGGACTGGATAGACTGACTGGATTTATAAAAACATAAGTTCCGGGGAGGCAGTCTGCTACTACTTTAAAAGTTTTTTGGTGAAAAGAAAAGAATGACAAGTTCTGTGATAAAAACCGGATCAACAGGGACTACCCATTGCTTTCAGCATACTTCTTTCCTTTAGCATTACTTTAGCGCCGCCAATTATCAGTATCCCCTCAGAAAAACAGGCAGGCTATTTTGATCAAACGTTTGAATGACTAATTATAAAAGATGATGAGTCAGTTGAAAAATTCCTGTAGCTACTCGACTGAAAGTTCGAAGTTTAAATATTTAATACCCATTTAGTTGGTATGTATTGACAAGGCTTATTAATCAATTTATGATGATGGTACACAACTTAATAGGATGTAACATTTCTTATCCAGAGTGGCGGAGGGACTGGCCCAATGAAACCCGACAACCAGCACAATGTGTATGGTGTCAATTCCAGCAGAGATCATCTGTAAAGATAAGAAAACAAATGTACAAGTCAGAAGCACATGTCGTTTTCTTATTATAGAAAGCGGCATTTTTATTTTTCATTTTTTTGTTTCAAGAGAGGCGATTACCAGAAATTGTTGAAGACTATCAGGCTCTTGAAGTTCATCTCTTAGGAGAAGATGATTGCACCGTTACCTGAGTTGGTCAGGATGATTCACTAATTTAGTTAAAAAAGGGTGATGTAAATGAGTAAAAGAGACGAAATTATCGAACGGTATAAAAAATACTTGGCTGATTATGTGAAATTACCTTCAGTGTCTGCTCAGAACAGGGCAACTCAAGAAACAGCAGATTTTCTGCAAAAATTATTTACAGAGGCCGGGGGACATGCAGAAGTATTCAGCGATTATGAGCATCCGCTGGTTTATGCTGATTTTCAGCCTAAAGATGCGAAAAAAAATAAAACAACGATAGTGTTCTATAACCACTATGATGTGCAACCACCTGAACCGCTGGAGGAATGGCATTCGGAACCGTTTACCCTGACCGAGACGGACGGCAAACTGGTGGGACGCGGGGTGGCTGACTGCAAGGGCGAACTGATTGTCCGGCTGACGGCACTGAGTATTTATAAGCAGGAGCATGGTGACTTTCCTTTTCGGGTTAAATTTTTTGTCGAGGGTGCCGAGGAAATCGCCAGTCAGAATCTCGAGGACTATCTAAAGAAATATGCCGATCTTTTTCAGACGGATCTTGTTGTCTGGGAAGGCGGCTCAAAGACGTCGCAGGGGAAATTGGAAATAACCGGTGGCAATAAGGGTATCAGTTGCTTTGATCTGGTGGCCCGGACGAGCAAAGATGATATCCATTCATCATCGGCGGCTTACATCGAAGGTCCAGGATGGCGACTTACCCAGGCACTGGCTGCTTTACGTGATATTGAAAGCGGGCGGATTCTCGTCGACGGATTTTATGATGATGTAGAAGAGCCGTCGCCGCGTGCCAGGGAACTGATAAATAAGATGTACCTGGATAAGGATGCGGTAAGAACACTGCATGACCTCAATCGGCCGTTCCTATTCGACAATATTAAGGAAGCTTATGCTTTTGAACCGACGATTAATATTGCCGGATTGACCAGCGGCTATGAAGGCGAAAGTGTCAAGACGGTGCTGCCACATACAGCACGGGCGAAAATCGACGTCCGGTTGGTTCCGCATCAGGATCCGATTGATATTCAACAGAAAGTCCGGAAGTATCTGGATAAGCGCGGATTCAGCGACGTAAAGCTGGAGTACCTGATGGGTGAAAAGGGCTACCGTTCTGATTTAGATACACCGATTGTCAGGAACGTGCTGAACATCGCTGCGGAAATTTATGGTGGAACGGACAATCTTCAGCTGTTGCCGACAAGTTCTGGGACTGGTCCGATGTACCTCTTCAATCACTATCTTCATGCACCGTTGATGTCTTTCGGAATCGGTGATCCCGGTTCCGGTGCGCACTCACCAAACGAAAATGTTCATCTGAGCAATTACTATCAGGGCATTCACTTTGTGACGGCTATCTTCGAGAAACTGGCACAGGATTTAAATTCATCCAGTAAATCGAATGCGGTTCACTGAATGTCGGCTGGCAGACAACTTTTATCATGGGTTTAGAACATTGATTTATCGTCCCCGGGCGGGGTCAGTACGAATCCTGATAAACGTTGGGCATTTGATCTGCTGGAGAAAGAAAAGTAATCAATTGGGGAGAGGAGATAGCATGGCATGGGGCAAAAACGATTAATTACCATTAATGATCTGAACGACTTTATTTTTACAGGGTCACCCGTTGTCTCACCTGTGGACGAGCAGATTGTTTACGTTGTAACGAAAGTGGATCAGAAAGGCAACGGATATTCTTCAGCACTTTATCTTTCGGACAACTCGTCTGTACCTCGGCGGCTGACATTTGATCTTGCTGGAGATCAGTTAGTGAAAAATCATCATCCCCGATTTTCAAAAGATGGAAGGAACATTTATTTCTTATCCAACAGGACGGGTAAAGATCAGGTGTGGAGACTACCAGTTAATGGGGGTGAAGCGCAGCCGGTTACAGATTTTGATCAGGAGGTCACCGATTTTAATGTTTCATCCGATGAAACGTTTCTGGTTGTTGAGAGTTCCGTTCCTGATGAAAAACAGACGGATAATGAGGACGTCACTGTGATTCAACGGCTCCGTTATCAGGCAAACGGGAAAGGGTTCATTCAATCGACACGCGCATTGTTCAAGCTCGATCTTAAAAGTCATGAAAAGCAATTATTGACTGATCAGAACCTCGACGCATATGGTTTGGTCCTTTCTCCGGACGATTTCAAACTGTATTTTCTTCAGAAAAAAGTAAATGCCGATCGGACTGACTATTTAGCCGACATTTATGTGCACGACTTCCGGAATAACGAACAAAGTTTGTTCTATCAGGCGAAAGGAGACATTTTCAATCTTCAGGTGTCGCACCACGGGCAATTCGTGGCCTTTGCTGGCAATGAAGACGGTGAGTGCAGTCCTGAAAACATTGCCATATGGCTAATACCGTCACAAGGCGGGGTAGCGCGCAACGTAACGGAAAAGGAATTCTATTCCCTTGGTAACCATGTTGGAACAGATGCACGATTTGATGGGGGCAAGACGGTCTTTCTTTGGGACGATCAGGATCAGTCGCTCATCTATCTTGTCGATGAAGGACCGAACGCGGGTCTGAAGCGTGTCGGTCTGGACGGTACAATCTCACCTGTTTATCTAAAGGATAAAGAAGTCGTGACGTCATTTGATCAAAAACATGGGCGTCTTGCATTGGTTCTTTCGACACCTGTATCCACAGGAGATTTATATGTGCTCGACGGGGAGAAAACGGTCCGGAAATTGAGTGACCATAACAGCACCCTGTTTAACACACTGGATTTGGCTATACCTGTTTCGTTTACATATGAGGGTGCAGACAATTGGAAAATCGACGGCTGGGTGCTGTTTCCGCCGACTCAAGTTAAAACAAAGGAAAAAATACCTGTTGTTTTGGAAATTCACGGTGGCCCGGCGTCGGCGTACGGTTATTCATTTAATCACGAATTTCAAGTCCTTGCTGCTCAGGGTTACGCCGTTGTTTATACAAATCCGCGTGGTAGCCAGGGGTATGGCGCCAAGTTTTGCAGCGGGGTGTATAACGATTGGGGAGAAAAGGATAAAGAAGACATTCTCAGAGGCCTCGATTATGTGCTTGACCGCTTCCCGCAGCTCGACCGCATCAGGCAATACGTTACCGGCGGCAGTTATGGCGGCTTTATGACCAACGCCATCATTGGGACAACGAATCGTTTCACGGCTGCGGTGACGCAGCGTTCCATTTCCAATTTGTTTACTTTGTATGAGACGAGCGACATTGGCTACTATTTCCTCTCACGCTATTTTAACGGGGCCGATTTATGGAGCGATGAAGAAAAGCTGATGCATTTTTCACCGATTCGGAATGCGAAAAACGTTACGACACCAACCCTGATTATTCATAGCGAAGAGGATCACCGTTGCCCGATTGAACAGGCCGAACAGTGGTATGGGGTGCTCCGTCGTCTGGGCGTTGAGACGCGGTTTGTACGGATCAAAGGAGAGAATCACGGGCTTTCCCGTAGCGGAAAACCGAAGAACAGAATCACGCGTCTTAATGAGATTCTCAACTGGTTTGACCGACACAATGAAGATAAAAGCCGTGAAGACAAAGTGCAAAAAGCATGGGCTGTAGAATGATTTTCAGAGTTCATTAGTATTTGAGCCTATTGATCCATGATTAAGAAAGGTATCATTAACTTTCACTATTAAATCACTAAAATCATATTGATTTACTTATAATTAGACTTTATACTGTTGCTGTTGGCAAAAAAAGAGAGAGTCGGCAGGAATCAAAGAAACAAGGGGGTTAGATGATGCGTAAAAACAGACGGTTTAAAAGGTGTTGTTGTTTCAGATAAGACAAGGGATCCGGTGATCCTGAAAACAGATAACCATTTCAGTTGGAACTAATAGTTTAACAGTTTTTAACAAATGAAAGTGGGGGGTTATAAAGATGAAAAAAATAAGTAAACGAGTGAGTGCACTGCTCGGTACTTTGTTGATGGTCGTCGCACTGACCGGCTGCGGTTCAAACGCCAGCGGCAGTAACTCATCATCTAAGTCATCGACGGGTAACCTAGCATCAAAGCAGGTATTAAACTGGGTGACCACAGCAGAAATACCGACGGCGGATTCTGTTAAGGAATACGATACCGTCAGTTCAGAACAAATTGATATATTTGCTGAAGGTCTGTACAAGATCAACGGCAAGAACGATCCGGTACCGGCACTTGCTGCTGGTAAACCGCAGCCGACCAACAGTGCCAAAACACAGTACATTATTAATCTTAAAAAAGGCTTGAAATGGTCAAACGGAGCACCGTTGACCGCAAATGATTTCGTGTTCGCCTGGAGACGTCTGTTTGACCCGAAGACGGCTGCACAGAATGCCAGTGTTTATTTCAACATCAAGAATGCACAGGCAATCAGTGAAGGGAAGAAGAGCGTCGATCAGTTAGGTATCAAGGCTCTTTCTGATACGAAGCTGCAAATCGACTTGATCAATCCTGATCCGTACTTCGAAGAAAAACTTTCATCGGAAAATCTCTTCCCGCAAAATGAGAAGTTTGTCAATTCGAAGGGAAGCAAATACGGTTCAAGCAGCGCGGATACCTTGAGCAACGGACCGTTTGTTCTGACCGATTGGGATGGTACCGGCCTGACTTGGAAGTATGTTAAGAATAAATATTACTGGGATAAAAAGAATATTCATTTAAACCAGATTAATGTTCAGGTGCTCAAAAATACGTCGACAGGGGTTAACCTCTTTCAGGCAGGAAAAACCGACGCAGCACCGCTGGATGGAGACTTTGTCAAACAATTCCAGAAAGACCCGAGATATCATAATGTTTTAGCTTTGCGTGCGACAAATCTTGAATTCGGGACAAGTTCGAATAAATATCTGCAGAATGAAAACCTGCGCAAAGCGATCAGCCTGTCGATTAACCGTGAACAGTTAGTCAACAATGTATTGGATGACGGTTCGCGAGCGGCAACAGGCATCATCCCTAAAGGGATTGCCAAGAGTCCGGTAGACGGTAAAGACTTTACAGAGGTAGCCGGAAATCAGTCGCCTTATAACAAAGCGGAAGCAACACAACTGTGGAATAAGGCAAAGAAAGAACTGGGTACAAGCAAAATTGCATTTACTCTGCTCACCGATGACTCTACAGGGGCAGGAAATGTTGGCCAGTATCTGCAGAGTCAGATTGAGTCGGCATTACCAGGTGTGACCATTAATATCAGCAATGTTCCGGCCAAAGTCCGGTTCCAGAAAATGATGTCTTATAAGTTCGATCTAGCGCTCGGTGGCTGGACCGGCGACTTTGACCCAGTAAGTTTTCCGCAGCAGTTCTATTCTACCTTTGAACATAATCATGCGCAGTTTAAAGATGCCAACTACGATAAATTGATTGACAAGATCAATTCTCCGGCTGATCTGAAAAATCTGGAACAGCGGTGGAACGATCTGCTGGCTGCACAGAAATATCTGCTTGATCGTGCGGTTGTTGTACCACTCGATCAGGGTTCGGAAAACTATCTGATTAACCCGAAAGTTAAAGGCATTGTTACGCATAACCTTGGTGCACCATTCGATATCACCCGTGCCTATCTTGTAAAATAAAATTTTCTAGGAAAAGGGGGGGACGTTTAACTGTCTTCCTCTTTTTTATTGGGTCTTTAAAAAGGAAGGGATCAGAGTGAAGGGTTTCCTCAAGTTTATGTTCAAGAGGGTAATCTATATGATTGTTACATTGCTGTTGATAAGTTCCGTTACTTTTCTTCTGATGCAAAAATTACCGGGTTCGCCTTATGGTAATGAAGAAAAATTAACAAATGTACAGAAGGCCGTGATGAATCACCAATATGGTCTGGATAAGCCAGTGGTCGTTCAGTATTTGTACTACATGGTGGGTGTGGCCAAAGGAAATCTAGGTGTCTCTCTTCAGTTTGGAAATCAACCCGTCAGTAAGATTATTGCAACAAGAATCGGGCCATCCGTTCAGCTTGGCATCCAGGCATTAATAATAGGGACGGTGGTCGGGATCTTATTCGGCATCATTTCCGCCAGGTTCCAAAATACATGGTTGGACACGTCAACTTCTTTGTTTGCCATATTGGGGGGATCAGTCCCCAATTTCGTCTTTGCAGTCCTATTACAATTGTTTTTTGCCATTGATTTGAAATGGTTGCCGATAGGCTTGTGGGATAACGGCTTTGCTTCCTCCATTCTCCCATCACTGGCCTTGGCGATTACACCGATGGCTGACTCCGCCAGGTTTATCCGAACAGAAATGATCGATGTCCTGCACAGTGACTACATCGAACTGGCACGTTCAACCGGTGTGGATGAATGGACCGTTGCCTTCCGTTACGGGTTGCGGAATGCGGTGATTCCGCTGATCACTATCTTAGGGCCAATGGTCGCCAGTTTGCTGACAGGTTCACTCGTTGTGGAACAAATTTTTGCGGTTCCCGGGATCGGCGAACAGTTCACAAAATCAATTCTTTCAAATGATTATTTTACGATTATGGGTCTGACGATCCTTTACTCAACGTTGCTGGTCATTGTGATTCTGATCGTTGATATTTTGTACGTCTTGATTGATCCACGGATACGCTTGATTGGGGGAACAAGAGATGAGTAAAACAAACGTTCAGCAAGTTCCCGATAAGTACTTCACATTGAGTCAACAGTCCGAAGCAGAAGAAAATATTCAGGACACACAGCCGGTTTCGCTCAGTTTTTATAGGGACAGCTGGAGAAGGATCAAGAAGAATAAGGGTGCCGTGGTATCACTAATCATCCTGCTGATCATCCTGGTGATTGCAGTTGGATCAATCTGGTTTTCACCGCACAATCCCGATACTCAGCAAGTTCAGTACTCCTTTCTACCCCCTAAGATACCAGGCTTACATATTAATGGCTTTAACGGCTACGCCAAACAGGCTGGTGTCTGGGTTGACGTGTATAAGGAAAAGGATGTTCCGTCTTCGGTGTATTTCTATTTAGGGACGGACCAATTCGGCAGAGACTTGTTGTCACGGCTGCTCTATGGGACGAGAATTTCGCTCTTAATTGCTTTTTCCGCCGCATTTCTTGATCTGACGATCGGCGTCCCCTATGGCCTCATTTCCGGATGGCTTGGCGGAAAGGCTGATACAATAATGCAGCGGGCGCTGGAAATTATATCTGGTGTTCCAACTTTGGTTGTTGTTGTTCTGATGCTGCTTATTTTTCCGCCGGGCATTCCGTCAATCATCATGGCACTGGCACTGATTGGTTGGATCACGATGGCCCGCGTGGTCAGAGGGCAGACACTGCAGATAAAAAATCAAGAGTTTATTCTCGCGGCTAGAGTCCTGGGCCAGAGACCGGTAAAAACGGTTCTGGGTCATATTCTTCCGAATCTGAGCAGCGTGATTATTATTCAGACAATGTTCACCATTCCTGAGGCGATATTTTTTGAAGCGTTCTTAAGTTTCATCGGTGTAGGTATGCGTGCGCCCAATGCTTCGCTTGGGACGCTGATCAATGACGGCTATCAGACGTTCCAGTTTTATCCTCATTTAATGTGGTACCCGGCACTGATTATCAGTCTGATCATGATTGCTTTTAATATTTTTGCCGACGGGCTCAGAGATGCTTTTGATCCGAAGATGAAGG
This sequence comes from Sporolactobacillus shoreae, assembly GCF_004684935.1. Taxonomy (GTDB): domain Bacteria; phylum Bacillota; class Bacilli; order Bacillales; family Sporolactobacillaceae; genus Sporolactobacillus; species Sporolactobacillus shoreae. Next base: position 154,745 of record NZ_SRJD01000005.1, on the reverse strand, counting down.
GATGATCACGTGTCAGAGACAATCTTATCTTTAGATGATGTACATGTTTCATTTGACTCACTTAACGGGAAAGTTCATGCCGTCCGAGGGGTCTCGTTTGATTTACATTATGGAGAGACACTGGCTCTTGTCGGTGAATCCGGCTCCGGAAAATCGGTCACCTGCCGGAGTATTATTCGCCTTCTTTCGAAAAATGCGTCGATTGACGACGGCAGCATCCTCTACGAAGGAAAGAATATTTTAGCAAAATCACAGCGGGAAATGCGTAGTATTCGAGGTAAAGAGATCTCAATTATCTTTCAAGATCCGATGACGTCGCTTAATCCAACCATGCGTGTCAGTAAGCAGATCGCTTTGCCGATGATTCATCATTTGCACTTATCAAAACACGAAGCGATGAAAAGGGCGATCGAGCTGCTAAAACGCGTCGGCATACCAAACAGTGAAGTACGCTATAAGGACTATCCGCATCAGTTTTCAGGCGGACAGAGGCAGAGAATTGTGATTGCCATCGCGCTTGCCTGCAATCCGAAGCTTCTGATTGCTGATGAACCGACCACAGCGCTAGATGTGACCATTCAGGCACAGATCATTGAATTAATGAAAGATATCCAGAAGAAAAACGGTACATCGATCATTTTCATTACTCATGACCTGGGCGTTGTTGCTAAGGTGGCCGACCGGGTCGCCGTGATGTATGCTGGTAAAATTGTTGAGATAGGAACGGCAGAAGAAATTTTTTATTTACCGCAGCATCCATACACTTGGGGACTGTTGCAATCTGTACCAACAGCAGATGAGGCCGATGAGGAACTCTATGCGATTCCGGGAGCGCCACCGGATCTGATCCATCCGTCGAAAGGAGACGCCTTCTATTCAAGAAATCCTTATGCTCTTGAAGCTGATCGTTACTATGAGCCCCCGTATTTTCAGCTGTCGCCGACCCACTTTGCAGCGACGTGGCTGCTCGATGAGCGGGCGCCCAAGGTTGAGCCCCCGCCTTCAATACAGCGAAGATATGCAACCTTTTATAAAAAACATGGAGGGAAACCATGAGCGATCAGAACGTTTTGCTGCAAGTCAAAGGATTGAAAAAGTTCTTCTCCCGTGAACAAAAGGGTGAGATACGAGCGGTTAATAATATAAATTTCGATATTGTAGAAGGTGAAACATTGGGACTGGTCGGCGAATCCGGCTGCGGGAAGACAACGACCGGACGTTGCATCGTCAAACTGTATCATCCTACTAATGGAGAAATTATTTTCGATGGCAAGGATATTGCTAGGATCAGATCCAAACGTGATCAGCTGGAATTTTGTCGCAATGTACAGATGATTTTTCAGGATCCTTATGCCTCACTGGATCCGAAGAAAAAAGTACAGGATATTATAGGCGAAGGCATTGATGTCCATCATTTGGCTAAATCCAGGGAAGACCGGAATCATCAGATCCGCGGGTTACTGGCTACAGTGGGGCTGAATCCAGAACATGCAGGGCGCTATCCGCATGAATTTTCTGGTGGACAACGTCAGCGTATTGGCATTGCCAGAGCGCTGGCGGTCAAACCGAAGCTGATCGTCTGTGACGAACCGATTTCCGCTCTGGATGTGTCGATTCAGGCACAGGTGGTCAATCTGTTAAAGAAACTACAGAAGGAGCGGAATCTAACCTATTTGTTCATTGCCCATGACCTGTCAATGGTTAAGTACATCAGTGACCGGATTGCCGTTATGTACCGCGGAGTGATTGTCGAATTGGGAGATACCGATGAGCTCTATCACTATCCGATTCATCGCTATACAAAAAGCTTACTGTCGGCCATTCCCCATGCGGATCCTTATAAAGAAATAAATCGTTCCCGGATCATTTATCAATTTCATGAAGGCGATCTGAATGGTGAATTGCATGAGATTGGCAAAGGTCACTTTGTTTTATCCCAGGACAATCAAGTCGAGGCGTATAAGGAACAGCTGAAAAATGAAAAGAAAAATTAAGCTGCGGAAACTTATCATCTATTTTTTCTGTTCATGGATTATCTATTTTCTCTTTTTCCTTTGGGAAGGCGGTCACTTTAACATGGTAACCCTTTCCAATGCCAGCTTTCTGTTTGCTCTGATGCTGACGATTATTCTGACAGCACTCTGGCTGCGGCAAGAAAGAGCATTTTCCGCTTTTTCTGAGAGTTGCAAACGATTCTTCTTAAAAAACTATAAGCCTAGGGATGAACGGGGTCGGAATGCAAAAAAGAAAAATCCCTACTTGAGGTACGCGTGGATCATCTCTATTTTTTACTATCTGATCAGTTTCACGCTTTTGCTATTTTCATGAAGAAAACGAATGGGTTCTATTTATTCCGATTGAAGAATGAAGCTAAAAAATAAAATTTCCAATAGGGAAGACAAGATAGTGTTTTGCTTGTTGTCAATAAGCATTATAGGGATGGTTTGTCTGTACTCTAAATTAAAGTACAAAAAATCGGGAGAATTTATATTTATCTCTCGATTTTTCATTTAAAGGCTACCTTTTTAGGCCAAGAGGTATTTAAGAAACTTCAAGCAGGTGCCGACGTCATGATGCCGCTTCAAGAAATGCCCTGGAGTCCATTCTACGGACAAGTAAAAGATAAATTCGATATCACAGGGCAGATCTCAACAGAAATCAATGATTAATTGCTTTGTTACCAAGCAACATATAACACTAAGTATCCATTGATAAGCGACCACATTCAAAATGAATACATTTTATTTATGGCGGTACTGTTGATGCGAATCTTCTTCAGGGTAAGGATGTAAAAAGTTAATGGGATTGGAGCCACACAGAGTATGATTGATTTTTTCGCAAACTTATTCACTAAAACTTTCAAGGCATTATCAAATAAGACTCGATTAGAAATACTCGATTGGTTTAAAGATCCTTTAAAACATTTTGATAAACCTACGGCGATTTTATCAAAAAATATAAGTGAAAAGGGCGATGTATGTGTAGGAGATATTCAAGAAAAAGCCGGACTTTCCCAATCGACTATTTCTTCCTATCTTGCCATGTTGCAGGATGCAGGTTTGTTAGAATCCGAAAGACACGGTAAATGGACTTATTATAGAAGAAACGAAGAAGCAATTAGGAAATTAGCTGACAATATAAAAAAATTGCTTAAAAGATTTTTTTATATTGTTTTTTATTAATCTATATATCTAGATATATAACTATTTGAAAATATGCTTAAATCACCAAATAACTACATATGGAGCGGGAACGAGTGAATGTGATAACTGTTGTCATTACTTTTATAGGGGGAACTATTTTAAGCGCGCAATCTTCAATTAATGGGAAATTAAGTAAGAAAATAGGTGCGTTGGAAACGGCTCTTTTGACCTTTATAACAGGTACTTTATTTTTATCATTATGGTTAATTTTCTTTGGTAGAGGAAATTTGCTGGCTATAGCACAAGCTCCAGTATGGCAATTATGTGCGGTCTTTTTCGGAGTCGGTTATTTGTTTCTAACAATTTTAGCGGGTCCAAAAATTGGAGTGAGTGCAGCAAATGTTGCTGCCATTATTGGTCAGATTTCGGCCAGCTTTATTATTGATCAATTTGGCTGGTTTGGTGGGAAGTTGTTTTCATGATTTGGTACAGAATAATTGGTTTATTATTGATGCTGGCAGCGTTGTATCTGTTGTTTAAAGATCATGAAGAACCAGCTGAATGAAAGGATTTACAGCACTTTAATGACTAACTAAATGAATCGTAAATATATAGATATTCGTATAAAGAGGAGAATTATAATTGAAAAAAGCAATCTTTTATTTAGTTGCACTTATATCAGGAACCGCCTTAAGCCTGGAAGGCGCTATTTATGGAGAACTAGGAAAAATAATTGGTCAATTTGAAAGCAGTTTTTATAATTTTTTTGTGGGATCGATTTTACTGACCTTAATTGTTTTGTTTTTTGGCAGAGGGAAGTTGTCACATACATTAAGTATGCCCAGATGGTACTTGTTGGGTGGTTTGTTTGGAGTCAGTTATTTAACAATTCTAGTTTTTGGTGTTCCTAAAGTCGGAGTAGGGATATCAATGATTGCTGTAGTAGCCGGTCAAATGATCATGAGTATGTTTATTGAACATTTTGGTTGGCTGGGCAGTGTGAAAAATAGAATAACCCGCAGAAAAGTTCTAGCCATTGTATGTATGTTAGGGGCACTCATCGTTATTTACTAAAATTAAAATTTTACAAACATGAAGAGGCTGGACGTCGTCTCTAAAAAGTGAATGAGCGGATAGAAAAGCACGGGCTTTTCTGTCCGCCGCGTTGTTTCTACACTCCATTGCAACGAATATGGTGTTATTCAGCAATTAGAATTTAGAACAAATAGTTGATTCTAAGATCTTTGAACAACTAAAAAGGTATTAGAAACCAAGAAAATCATGTGAAACCCGACATTTCTTAACATTTAAGAATCACCCGCTTTTTCATCAAAAAAGGTGAAAAATGAAAAAGTATCTCATCCTTGATATGATTATTGGTGTCCAAACCCAATATATGTGGAGGGAACAACATGGAAGTCTTTGCCGACTATTTAGCGCATATTGATGACCCGCAACATCAGGCACAAACGGAAGAAGTTTTGGCTTGGGTCACTGAGAAATTTACGAATTTAAAGCAAAGAATTGCGTGGAATCAACCGATGTTTACGGATCATGGCACATTCATTATTGGCTTTAGTGTGTCTAAACATCACTTGGCAGTTGCACCGGAACGTGCAGGGATTGATCACTTTTCTGATGAAATTAAACGGGCTGGTTATGATCATACTAAGCTGTTAATACGTTTTCCATGGGATCGACCGGTTGATTTCTCGTTGCTTGAAAAAATAATCGTGTTTAATATTACGGATAAAGCAGACTGTTCGACTTTTTGGCGGAAATAAAAAAACCGGATGATTATAGGAACTCAATTGTAAACTAGTAGTATGCGTGTTAATGTATATACGTAAATACATTCGCATATTATAACAAGGAGGGAATTAATATGGGGAGTGTTAACGTGCAAAGAAAAATTTTTAAAATGGGAAATAGTTATGGATCGACTTATCCAATAGAAGTACTGGAACATCTCAATGCGAAACCAGGTGATCAAGTTGAGTTTAAGCTTCAAGCGGATGGTACAGTGACTATCAAAAAGAAAAATAATGTTCAATTACCTGATGGAATTGATCCTGAACTGATCAAAACGGTTACTGGAGTAATGAATCAGTATGATCGAGCAATTAAGGAATTGGCTAAGAAATGAAAGAAATTTTGTTTCTGAGTGAAAATGACTTGATTTTTATCAATTCAATCTTGATTAAAAAATATACGCCATCCGAACAGATTGGGGTAAAAGAACCCTCTTTGCTAAATAGTGCTGTAAATCGTCCCAAGCAGTCGGCATTTGGTCAAGATGCTTATTCAACAATATATGAAAAGGCAGCAGCATTATTTCAAAGCGTTGTTCAAAACCATCCTTTTTACAATGCAAATAAGAGGACAGGTTTTGTGGGAATGGTCACTTTTCTCAATAAAAATAATATTCGATTTGACGCGACCGATGATGAAGTTATCGATTTTACGGTCAGGATTTCTGATCAGCAGAACAAAATAGGCATTGCTGAAGCGAGCACATGGATTGAAAATCATTCAAGATCAGCCACTTGAGTCGTGTCATTTTTCAGTGCTTTTATCCGCATCCAGCCGTTCTTTGATCCACTGGTGAATCTTTTCATCTGTTTCTTTGGCAAGCAGATTTTCTAATGATTGAATCATCTGCGCGCGCGTGTCGGGTTCAAAACGATCCCACATCTGCTGAAGCGCCCAGGTGATGGTGCGACGAATCACCGGACGTGGATCTTCGCTCAGCAGACGAAGGAGTTCCGGTGCGGCGGAGATTTCTTTGTAATTGCCGAGTGCCACAATTGCATTGCGCTGAATCGGCTTTTTCCCCCGCCAGGAGCCGGATAGCGGGCCAAAGGTCTCTTTGAATTCACGATTGGACAGCGATAACAGCGGCTGCAAAAGGGGACGGGCCAGTTCTGGATCCGGCTCCATCTCCTCATGAAAATGACTGTCTACATCACGGTTGTACGGACAGACCTGCTGACAGGTGTCGCAGCCATAGAGACGGTTGCCGATCGCTTTTTTGTATTCTTCCGGAAGTTCCTGCTTGGTCTGTGTGAGATAGGCGATGCACTTTTGGCTATTAAGCTGTCCGCCCTGAACCAGGGCCCCGGTTGGACAGTGGTCGATGCAAATCGTGCAGTCGCCGCAAAGGTCGGTTGCCGGCTTGTCCGGCGGGAACGGGATGTTGGTCAGCATTTCGCCAAGATAAACATACGATCCGAGTTCTTTCGTAATGAGGTTGGTGCTTTTTCCTGCCCAGCCGATGCCGGCACGTTCAGCCACCGCCCGATCAGACAATTCTCCGGTATCGACCATGCTTTTGTATTTGGCTCCGTGGATCGTGTCAACGAGAAATTCACCAAGCTTTTGCAAGCGATCACGAAGAATCATATGGTAGTCCTGCCCCCAGGAGACCCGGGCAAAAGCACCGCGACGATGACCTTTCGTGTTTGCCGGTCGTTCGGGCATTCTCTTCGGATACGCCATGGCGATCGAAACGATCGACTGCACACCGTCCATGAGCAGAGATGGCTCAGTTCTTTTCTCGATATCCTTCTCCTCGAATCCGGACTGAAACCCAAGCGCCCGCTGCTCATAGAGCCGTGCCTTTAATTCGGCGAACGGATCAGCCGTCGTGAAGCCAATCTTGTCCACGCCTATTTCTTTACTATATGTGATCAGCTGTTCTTTCAGCTTTTGAAAATCCGTCATTTTTTTGTGTCCCTTCATGACTGCCAATATAAATTTCGGGAGATTGATCCAGCTCTGAAAACGGAGTTCAAAACTGCTGATCTCATGATAGCGTGATTGGACGATGTCCGCAAATCATTGCTGTAATATAATAAAAGCAACAATTAAAAAGAGACGGGTAAGCCTATGTGGTCCAGAAAGAAACTTATTTCAATAGAGTCAGGGAAGAAGTAAGGACAATGATAATGGAAGGGAGTGCCAAACGATGGATTGCGAAATGGTGATGCAGGAACTGGAAGCGCTTGGCAAGGAACGAATCAAGAAGACCTATATTAGCAATGGTGCCCATGAACCGCTTTTTGGCGTGGCTACAGGACAAATGAAGCCGATCGCAAAGAAAATAAAGATCAATCAGCCTTTAGCAGAACAGCTTTACGCCACAGGGAACTACGATGCCATGTATTTTGCTGGCATTATTGCGGACCCAAAGGCAATGACTGAGGAGGATTTTGAGCGTTGGATGGATGCGGCGTACTTTTATATGCTATCTGATTTCGTGGTGGCAGTCACTCTGTCAGAAACCGATATTGCACAAGTCATTGCTGATAAATGGATTGCAAGCGGTGAAGAACTGAGAATGTCAGCTGGCTGGAGCTGTTACTGCTGGCTTCTGGGTAATCGCCCGGACAATGAATTTAACTCAAATAAGATTGCCAGCATGCTTGATCAAGTGGAAAATACGATTCACGATTTTCCTGATCGATCGAAAGCCTCTATGAATAATTTCATCTACACCGTCGGGATTTCCTATTTGCCGCTCCATGATCAGGCGCTCGAAACCGCAAAGGCGGTCGGACCAGTCGAAATCAGGCGGGACAAGAAAAAAAGCAGGATCCTGCACGCTTCCGAAAGTATTCAAAAGGACCTGGATAGAGGGAGGTTGGGTTTCAAACGCAAATACGTAAGGTGTTAGCCTTGATGAGTCTTCCCGAAAAAATAGAGACAGGCTCAGCAAAGGGTCACTGGCTTGCCTCTCAAGAAGGGCTCATTTGGGTTTCTTCCCAAACAGCATACGTAAGGAGCAGAATTTATTTATTTTTGACGAATGCCAAATTTAACGCCAACAGGCCTAAAATCGTTGCCATGAAATATTTTTGTACTTTTTTCCATACCGGTCTCTCCCTTAGTATTTTGGAGACTTGACCAGCAAATAACACGATTAATAAGTTTACGGAAAAGCTGATGATAATCTGTGTAGTTCCAAGCACGCCAATTTGAAGAGCTAACGGACCATTTTGAGGATGTTCAAACTGAGGTAACAAAGAGATGTAAAGAACCGCTATTTTGGGATTTAATAAATTCGTCATTAACCCGTTCAAATATAGTTTTTTCAGCGTGCGATGAGGAACATCATGAGGTTCAAAAACAGACTCGCTTCCCGGCTTTATGGCGTTCCATGCCATCCACAGCAAATAAATGATTCCTGCGACTTTGATGGCTGAATAAAGCAGAGGAACCGTTTTAAAGATGAAATCAAGTCCTAAAATGGTTGCGATCACATAAACGATAAAACCTGTGACAACACCTAATAATGAAAAAAAGCCTGCCTTCTTACCCTGAGTGAGAGAACATGATACGAGATACATCATATTGGGTCCGGGTGCGCATACAATTCCTAAAGCAACCAGTGAAAAACTGACCAGAGTAACGGAGTCTACCACAGTTTTATCTCCCCTTATAAAAAACTTTTCATTAAGAATACCACATGAACAAAATTGAATCTATTATAGAACCTTAATTAGGTATCAGATTCACCGTTTATAGGGACCAATAGGACAAAACCCGTCAGAATTTTTTCCAAGAGCCCCTGGGACATTTTAAATTGGAGATCGCGTGAAGACAAATCATTTGCATGACCATAGCCCAAGACATAATCGAGACATTTTTCATGGGAACATTTTTTGCATTTCTACTTATGATGACTCTTAGTCCCCTTCATACAATGAAAGTCGAAGATGATGCGCTCATAGTAGCCGTTCATAGAGCCTGAACCACTTCAGTCCATAGTGTCCAAGCCCCAAATCAACTGTATTAATATAGTTAAAACCACATTTTTCATATAATTTGATAGCAGGTATGTTATTTTCGTAAACATCCAACCGGATTGACTTTGCGTGTGACTTAATACCGTATTCAATAGAAAAATCTATCAATGCTTTGCCTACACCACGTTTCAAAAAATTCGGATGTACGACAAATGTATGAATAACAAAGATATCCGAATAGTCGTCAGACGCAAATTTCCATTTGGCTTTTTCATATGCGGGCTCAGGCTTATGACTTAAAATAAGAGAACCAATGATTATCCCATCATACCTTGCTACATAGAGATTACCTTGTGTTACGCCGTCAACTGCATTCTGTCTCACAGGATAAACACCTTTTATCCATTCAGGATAGTTAACTGAACGAGCTAAATGGTCATTCAAATCGTTATAAAGTTGTTCTAATTCATCACTATCATTTGCTTTTCCTGACTCAATAACGATATCCATATGTTTAACCCTTCCGCAGCATAAAATCAAACGCCCATTTTTCCAATTGATAGAGTGATTTTCTCACAATTCTATTGAGCAGTAAACAGGAACTGTGGAGTTAACACTTAATTTGACCTTATCTGAGGATCATAGAAACTAAGGACTGCCGTGCATTTTCGGTTTTTGACGCAACGTCCAATCCGGCGGTTCCGCCGTCTTGCCCGCGCCGTTGGAGCCAAGCAAGGCGAAAATAGTACCCTGTTCCATCTTGAAATTTACACATTTTAGCACATGAAGCTGTTTATAGGACTTCTCAAGCCCCCCGCCTGAATGGCTATGTTATGCATATTCTCCTTCCTTAAATAACAGTAACCTTTGATAAATCAGCCTTCATGCCCTTGAGTGCGGCATACGTCAGCTTATCCATCATGGCTCCGTCAAAGCAGATGGTTTTGATGGCACGGTAATATTTATTAGTTAAGACATGCGTTGCTCGGAAAGATACGTTTTTGAGTGTCGCGTCTTTAAACGACGCGTCGTTCAGTGCTACCTTGTCAAACGTGGCATCGATAAAGGTATGACCGTCAAAACACATGCCCCGCAGGTCGGAATAGTTGAAATCGACGCCGTTAAAGACACAATTTTCCATTACAGTCTTTCTGAGATCGGTCATCGACAGCGTGACATCCGTAAACCGGACATCAATGAATTTTGTTCCCGTCAGATCCGACTTACTGATATTGGTGCGAATCAGTATAGACTGCCGGAAACTTGAATCCCTGAGGTCAATAATTGATAGTTTGCAGTCGGTCAGGTTTGCGCCATCGAAATTGGCTTCACGCACATCGCTGCCGACAAATGCGCTGCCCGTTAAGTCCGCACCGGAAAAGTCGGAGCCGCGCAGCGCGCTTGCTTTAAAGTTTCTTTTGTGCGCGATGACGCCTGCAAAATCGCTCCCCTGCAGGTCGCTCGCGCTGAAATGGATCACAGCTCGCCGCTCAAGAGAGTGGGAGAGGTCGGCGACTTCCTGTACGGTTTCTTCAATGTCACCGATGCTGTCGATCGTCATCTGGAAGGCTGTTTCATCATCCTTGCCCTCGGCTTTGAGTTCACGATACCGCTCCTGCAAATCGGAGAGCAGATCGGCCTTTAAATCGGCAACACTTTTCACGCCGTCATAAGGGGCAAAAACGTCGTTCAAATAGTGACTTAATTTTTCATTCATGGCTGGAATCTCCTTCAAAGTAATTTATCAAGAATTCGTTTGGTGTACTCCCAATTGCTTTTGTTGCTGGAATAAGTGGCTTTGCCTTTATCGGTGATCCGAAAATATTTCCGCCGTCCGCCCTGAGACTCATCACCCCAGTACCACTCAATGTCACCGTCCGCCTCAAGCCGCCGGACGCTGGAATACATCGTGGCCTCCTTTAATTCGTAGTCACCGCCCGAGCGCTCGGCAATCAGTTTGACAATTTCGTAGCCGTAGTGATCCGCTTCGGATAAGAGCCGTAAAATCATTGTATCGGAATGTCCGCGCAGCTGGTCGGATGTAATTTTATTCGTACGCATGTCATCACCTCACAGTATCAATATATATCATATTACTGTGACAGTCAAAGTAATATTACGTGTTAATCTTGTATGAAAATAATGGATTTATAAAGTGACTCTTGTTGTCATCGATTCAATGGATTGCCGTCAATAAAATAGAGAAGCAAGGCACCATAATCTGTGCCTTGCTTTGGGTGATGCAGAAAAATATGTGATTTGGCTGAATTGAGGATTCAGTCCGTTGGCTGTTTGTCGTGATCCACGTAGCGTTCGCCTTTCAGCTCACTGATCAGGTTGATCGCTTTTTTTGCGCCGTCTCCGCTTGTGACAATCGTGTGGACGCTGACGCCAGCGGCCACACCGGCAGCCCAGATGCCGTCAATGCTCGTATGTCCGGCCTCATCCGTTTCGATCACAGTTTTCACATATTTCTCGCGGCCGTCTTTGGTCTTCAGACCGATTGTTTGCGCCAATTTGGCGTTCGAGCCGGTTGCCAGAATGATCTGACCAGCGGAATAGGAAGCACCGTCTTCTGTTTTAATATCGAATGCTTCGCCGTTTTTGGTGACATTCGTCACCTGCGATTTGACAAACTCGGCTCCAAAGCGTTCCACCTGTTTTTTCCCCGTTTCAACCAGTGACGCTCCGCTCGTCTCCAGAATGCCGTAGTGATTTTTGAGAAGCGCGCGCTGGGTCAGTCCTTTTTCATTATCAATAACCAGTGTTTTCAGTCCCGCTTTGCTTGTGAAGATGGCAGCACTCTGACCCGCCGGTCCACCGCCGATAATAACCACATCGTACATTTGAAATCCCTCCATCCCGGAATTTATCTTTTCTACTTCCATAATAAACATTTTCGGGAGTTAAAGCCTGAATCGTGCTTCTTGAAATCGGATCGATTCCTGAATGAGTCACGGAACCTTTGGACACTTATAGTGGCTCCCCGATTTTCAGGAGTCGCTTGCGAGAAGAAAAGCACACTATTTTCAATGACTTACAGCGTCTTTGTCAGGAACACACTGTTCGGATCTGCGGCGTAATCCGAAAACGGCTGACAAGAGTGAAATCCTAAACCCGTATATAATCTTCTCGCTGGTTCAAATGCTTCCTGCGAACCGGTTTCCAAACTTAGGCGCTGATAGCCGCGAACACTGGCTTCTTCAATAATGTGTTGCAGAAGCCGCCGGGCAACACCCCTTCTCAGATGTGATGAAGCAGTTCGCATGGATTTGACTTCTCCATGCTGGCTGTCAAGCTCTTTGAGTGCCCCACAGCCAAGTAATTCGCCTCCTTCCCACGCACTCCAGAAGGTGATGTCCGGTTTTCTCAGCGTCTCAAGATCCAGTGCATGGATACTTTCCGGTGGGGAAACGTGTGCCATACCCTGAAGGTGCTCTCTGATTAAGCAAATAATTTTGTCGCCAGTTAAGTCGTCTGTCTTAATCTCCATGATTCTGGTTCCTCCTTCAAACATTATGGGTGATTTATTCTACTGTAGCACGATTACTTCTACCTTTTCTCATACGCCAAACCGGTAAAGCAGCTATCACACTGCACACGGCGTTTCATCTCCCCGGGTATCATTATAAAAAATTTTTTGATGATATATTGATGTAAAGTACTTTTTTTAAATATAAAGTTGTTTACTGGACAAAAAAGTTCTTTTCTGAGAATAATGTTGTGTGCAGACGTACTGCTAAGAAAACTTTATACATTCTCCGAGATAATATTATAAAAGTACTTTTCAAGAGATCATGTAAATGATACATATTAATCAATATGATTGCAGCTTAACTGATTTAATCCAATTAGATAACAGTACATGGAGCAACAAAAATGAAGTACATGAATACGCGTGAGTTTAGGACAACTGAATATTAAAATTAGATGTGAGGACGATTGTAGATCTTTTAGTTCAAGAAGCAGCGACGCATATAAAGTTTTAACGAGGAAGACCGAATCCCAGGTTTGGTACATTTTAGTCGATGTCGCTGATGCTAAAGGATGCTTAAAAACCAACCGATGAAGAAGAAATGAAAATAGAAGGGTGAAAATTGAGAAGTGGAGTATATATGACTGAATATAAGGTTCTAATTATTGATGATGATGTTGAACTTTGCAATTTACTTGAAAGGTGTTTATTAAACACTGGCATGGTTGTAACCAAAGCCCATGCCGGTGCAAGAGGCATGTCTCTTTTTCAGAGTGCAACTTTTTGCCTAGTAGTGCTTGATGTCATGCTACCCGATATAAATGGTTTTAGCCTTTTGGAACAAATCAGAAGTGAAAGCACTGTTCCTATTCTTATGCTGACGGCAAAAAATGAAGAGGACGATAAAGTAAACGGTTTGAGGTTAGGGGCTGATGATTATCTGACCAAACCTTTTGGCATAAGGGAATTTCTTGCACGAGTCGATTCATTAATTCGGCGCAATACAATACTCAATTATGGAGTAAATCTGCAGAATGGCAAGCTTTGCTTCGATGGTATTGTCATAAATGGCACTAACCGAACAGTTTGCGTTAATGGTAATTTCGTAGAACTTACTGCAAAAGAGTTTGACCTACTCTACTTTTTAGCAGAACATAAGGGGAAAATATTCACAAAACGTCAATTATATAATAATGTCTGGCATGATGAATATTCCTTTGACGACAGCAACATTATGTCTTTCATCAGTAAGTTACGAAGAAAAATTGAGATGTGTCCTGAAACCCCAAAGTATATTCAAACAGTACGCGGTGTGGGTTATCGGTTCAATCAGGGAGTTTAGCTATGGTATTTTTTGTATGCGGAATGATCATCACAATACTGTGCTTCGTGATTGCTGCTTTGGCATTCTATTTATATAGAACTAAAGTGCAGTTGATGGAAGCAAGCACTATAGTAGATGAAATTGCAAATGGAAACATGAACAGACGGTTAATCGTTAGTAAAACGTCACCCGTAGCTAGTTTGTGCTACAAGATCAATGAGATTGTTATCCAGACCAAAAATGAGCTGTTTAAGCACCAGCAAGCAGAGAGATCATATCGGCAACTTGCAACCAGTTTGTCCCATGATATACGAACACCACTTGCCTCACTGACAGGTTATCTTGAAGCCATCCAATTGGGGTATGTAACCGGCAAGGAAAAAGAACAGTATATCGAAATTGCATTAAATAAGGCCCTTGATTTGAAATATTATGTTGATACACTCTTTGAATGGCTTAAGCTGGAATCTGGTGAACGGATATATCACTATGAGAATATAGACATCCATGAATATGCGAGAGAAATTGTTTCCGAATGGATACCACAATTTGAAAAAAACGACATCTGCTATGATATATCTGTACCGGAAAACGAATTGTTTGTTTCAATAGATAAAACCGCTCTAAAACGCATACTGGATAATCTACTCCAAAATGTATTGACACATGGTCATGCCACATTTATAAAAGTAAGCGAGGAAGAGAACGATAATAAAATGGCCTTTGAAATACAGGATAATGGAGTTGGAATATCCGAAACCGATTTACCACACATCTTTGAACGGCTTTATAAGTGCAATACGGCTCGTGGTACAAAGGGCAGCGGCTTGGGGTTATCAATTGTAGCCGAACTGGTGAAAGGACTACATGGAGAAATTACTGTTAAGAGTATAAAAGAAAAAGGCACACTTTTTTTCTTATTGTTTCCCTTATTAGTTCCTGAAAAACAAGACTAAATCAAGATAGCGGCAAGATTATGGCAAGGTTAGCATGCTATTCTTGTTTATGAAGGGGGCTAATAACAGTGAATGATTGTGTCATTGAAACGCAGATGCTGACAAAGAGATACGGATCTACTACCGTCGTCAACAATGTAAGCATCCATGTGAAACGTGGACGTATTTATGGTCTGTTAGGTCGTAATGGTGCCGGAAAGACAACAACCATGAAAATGATTTTGGGATTGTCAGCAATATCTTCTGGCGAAGTGCGGTTGTTTGGTGAATCGCTCAAAAAAAATGAACGTAAATTATATCCCCGAATTGGTTCAATTATTGAAACTCCTGGTTTTTACCCGCATCTAACTGGCACAGAAAATCTACAAATTTTTGCAAGAATTCGCGGTACTATAAAGCAAAATGCGGTCCAGGAAGCTCTAAAGACAGTGGGTCTTCCCTATGACGATAAAAAACCGTTTTCTTCGTATTCGCTTGGTATGAAACAGCGCTTGGGTATTGCCAACGCAATCCTCAACGATCCGGAACTGCTTATATTGGATGAACCGACTAATGGCCTTGATCCCATTGGTATTGCTGAAGTGCGCGCATTTATCCGGAGCTTAAGTGAGGAATATGGAAAAACCATCCTGATATCCAGCCATATTCTAACAGAAATTGCTTTGCTTGCTGACGATATTGGCATTCTCCATCATGGCAACCTCTTGGAAGAAAACACGATGGCTGATCTTGAAAAGAAAAATCAGAAGTATATCCATATTCAAGTGACTTCTCAATCTTTAGCAGCACAAGTACTTGAACGCGTATTGCATACCAATAACTACACTGCCGAAGCAGATAATTCCATGCGTATCTATGATACCGGTATCGACCTTGTGGAATTAAATAAAGCTTTAGTTTCCGTAGGAGCCGGCGTCTCTACAATCCAGATTTGCAGTGATAATTTGGAGGACTATTTCAAAAAAATAACAGGTGGTGTTGGCATTGAATAATCTATTGGCTGCTGAACGATTGAAATTGCGGCATAACAGGCTGATTATATCATGCTCATCGCTTGCTATAATCTTGCCTGTCATGGTAATTGCAACAGATATTTTTCAGGGAGCACTGCCGAAGTACTCTATTATGGGATGGGTATTCCGGCTAGCTTCCCTGTGTCAGTATTTTGCTTATCCCGTGCTAAGTGGTTTCGTCCTTACTTTTTTGATTCAAAGGGAATATACCGACCATACAATTATAAACATGCTTACGGCACCCGTTACCCGCACAAGACTTTTAATAGGAAAGCTCATTATTTGGGCTACTTGGCATATTACGATGACGCTATGTTATCTTGCAATAGTATGCTTAGGTGCTGGCATCTTGTATGGTAGTGCAACACTATACGGGTCCTTTTATGAAATAGCTAGCTTTATCATAAAATTTGGCCTGCTTCATTTAGTTACTCTTACCCCTATCGCATGGGTGGCTGTTTTACAACGTAAGAATTTTTATCCATCTTTGTTATGCACCATAATCTTTACTGGAATAGGTTTCGCTGGATTGTATTTTCCAAAATTTTTGGGAAGCTTAGTGCCTTGGTCTTCTGTGCCTCTGATTACTGTTCCAGGTATGCAAGTTGTGCCGGTACTGGCGACTACATCCATTTGCATTTGTGCATTTTTTGGCCTTTTTATGGCAGTATACTCTTTTAAACATCAAGATCAATAACAGATAGCATATTTGCTCTTGTGCATGACCTTAAATGATCAATTTAGTAAACAAATTTATTTGTATTTATCATTTGAGTCTCATTAAATAATTTGCATTGAAAGTTGGTCCCGTCTGGCTTTTATTTTTCAACAGTCACGGCATCATTGATCCGTTGCTCGTTATAGCTCAATAAAATGAAAAACATCAGGATATACAAGCCGAGAGGGATCCAGGCATAGTTGACGTTGATCATCGACAGGGTTTCCGTATTTTGAGCGTGATTGGAAACATAGCCGGACAGGTGGAACAGTACGGCCGTGATCATGCCCCCGATGCCGAGTCCCATATTGACGCCAAAATCGTCAGTTGATGCTAAGATGCCTTCTGCCTGAATACCCATGGCGGTGCCATAGCGAATCGTGTCGGCAATCATAATGGAAACGAGGCCGATAATGATGCCATGTCCGACAGAATTAATCAAAATTCCGGCAAATAGGATCGCCAGAAGATGGGTGTAAACACCGATGGTCAGAATGATTTGACCGATAAAAGCAGTGACAATGCCGATCAGCATCGTCCGTTTCTTGCCAAACAATCCGGCCGCCCGGATGATCAGGATGACCCCGATCAGGGCGGCCAAAGTAAAACTATTGGCCAAGGGGACTAAGTCCTCATGATGTAGTGTGTATTTAAAATAATAAATCGTCGTCTGATTTTTAATGGCTGTCGTCAGCCAGTAAAGAAAAATCACAACGGAAATAATCATCCACGGCCTATTTTTGCGGAGCATGCGCATCACATGCCTGAACGGCTGGTGAGCTATTTCAGGATTTGTGAACCGCTCATGGACGTGGAAAAACGTGTTGATGATCAGAAATAATGAGATCAGTCCAAAAAGGCCAATCGTCAGCAGGAATCCTTCCTGCTGATTCCCATGTCCGAAAAAAGCGACCAGCGGTAGGGTAAAGACCGCGACGATGATTTGAACCGAGCTACCGAAAAACTGACGAATCACGCCAAGCAAGGTCAATTCATGGGTGTTTTGCGATAGGGTCGGCAGAATGGATGTAATCGGCAAGTTAACCGCTGTGTAAAAGAATCCCAGGCCCAAATAAGTCACATAAGCCCATGCCAATTTTCCTGTTTGTGAGAAATCTGGCGTGACAAAGGTCAGAACGGCAAACACGACATAGGGCAGAGCGAACCAAAGAAAGAATGGCCGGCTCTTGCCCCAGCGAGAATGGGTGCGGTCGATCATCACGCCGATGATAAAGCTTTCCACGACATCAGCGATTCGGGCGACAATAAATAGAACCGCTACTGCGGCGGGGTCCAGACCATAAACATCAGTATAAAAGAACAGCAGGTAAGTAGTTAACATTTGAAAGACCAGGTTGTCGGCAGCATCGCTCAATCCGTAGCTGATGCGTTCCGGCCAGGCCGTTTGCCATTTTTCGATCATAAGTTACCTTCTTTCTGTGAAACAGGAAGGTGCCCAGTGGTCACCGCCACTGGGCACCTTGTCGCATTATTTTTTGGTTTGGATCAGCCGGCGGTACACTTCATCGGCGATGACATCATTGGTCCACATCCAGGCCACATGTCCCAGCGCTTCGGAAACGTGTTCTTCAGCAGGCTGATCTTTGGCAGATGGCACTGTTTTCATAGCTGGCATAATGCCTAAGTGAAAGGCTGCCCAGACGGCGAGACCGAAGACAGATCCGCCGCCGGCCTTGATCTTCGGTTCGTACTGGGCGAGCACCTCGTAGAGTACGGCAAATGACGTCGAAAAACCGAAGTGGACGGCGTAACTGACCCATGGCAGGTCATGGTCGGAATACTGATATGTACTATGAGTTACTGATTCAGGGATCCCCAGCTGCTGAAGAAGTTTCTGAGGTGGGTTCGTCGCGTCACGTTCAGGGGTACGCGGCGGCAGAACATTTTCCCATCCAAACTTGACCAGTCCGGAAACGACCCCGGCGGCAATGCCGGCCACGATGGCAGCCTTCAAATTGGGGGATGGCTTGACTTTTTTCTTAAATAACGACATGTGTCTAACCCCTCCTAGCAATATTAAAGTTAGTATGTACTAAATAGTATAATCATTTCTTGCATGACAGTGGTAAATAATGCTTTACCGTCCGCATTGAACCTCATTTTCTTTTTTTGTCGATGCCCGTATCTTTTGATTCAAAAGGCATTCTCCGTTCGAACTCGTTTAAACGTTTGAATGTCCGCTAATGACTGCATTCTTAGTTAGCTGGAAGCGATCGTTTCACATTGACGCATGCAGCATCAAGAGTTTACACTTTAGTGAATGTAGCAAAAAATATGTACCTTTGAGAAAGAGAGATGCAAAGCCCCTCACGAATGATCCGACATCTGAAAATAGTAAAGTATGAAAATGAAAAAATGAGTGATTAGAGGAACAAGTAATGAAAAAAATAAACCGGTCCATTTTTACCTTTGCATTAATCATCATGGTTTTTTTCGCAGGCAAAATGCTTATTCCCGATAGTCATCAGGCGGGGCATGATCCATCATCTTCGAGTTCTGTTACAACGGCAGTGAGCCATGTCCAGAAAGGAGTTTCCGCGGCTAAACCCTCTCTGCCCGGACATGAATCAATAAAAGATACGTCATCATCCCGTCTTGCATCGCTCAATTATGAATCAGGATCAAGCGTGGTCATCACAGTGAACCATAACCAGTCAACGCTCAATCCGAAAGACTGGAAGGAAAATAAAGTGATCTACAGCAATCTTGATTCATTGAACCGTACGTCACGACCCAACACAGCGTATCTTGAAGCGCGTAATCTGGCGAACGACTCACTCAGGGTTCGTCAGTATGTTCGTCCGACCGGCTGGCACCAGAAAATGGTCAAGGGTGAAGCCATCCTTAACCGCGGCCATTTAATTGCTTATTCTCTATCAAAGGGTATTGCTTTTACGGGATCCTATGATCCATCCCTGAAATCTGGAGATCAGAATAATCCTAAAAACCTGTTCACCCAGACTGCTTTTTCGAATCAGGAGATACAAACCCTGTACGAAAGCAAAGTGCGAAATGCACTGAAACAAGGGAGAAAAGTGATCTATCAGGCACAAGCTATTTTTGATAAAAATGATTTAATGGCTAAAGGTGTAGAGCTTCAGGCCATTTCAACGGATGGATCACTGAATTTCAACGTCTATATCTTTAATGTTCAGCCGGGATTTCAGTTCAACTATGCTGACGGCACATCGCGCGTGGACAGAAGTATGATCGTTCCGACACCGTGAGGATGACTTGACATGGCTTATTGTATCTATTAAATTGAAGTTAATTAAACGAACGGAAGGGTGAACCAAGGGCCGATGAAAAACTAATCCTGTTTTCGAAAACCGGTAACTGAAGATGTTTGCGGAAAGCACTTTTTTTCTGTACGTGTGTCTTCATACCGGGATTTCAGGATAGGGTTAGTATCGGCGGCTGTCCGAAAAGACCGGATTTCTCTTTGGTGTTCGCCCATAACTGGTGCCTCCTATTCTGATTGCAGACAGGGGGCATTTTTACGTCCCAGGAAACAGAAGAAATGGGGATGATTTGGTGATTCTATTAGAAGCGCTTCATGTAAAGCATTATGTAAAGGATCGGTTATTGCTTGATGTGGATCAGCTGCGCATCCATCAAAGGGATCGCATTGGATTAGTTGGACGAAATGGATGCGGGAAAACAACGTTGCTGAATATTTTTGCAGAGAAGATGGTTCCGGAAGAAGGAACGGTCATTCAACGTACTCAATGTAAACTGTTGCCGCAACTCAAACGGACGGATACAACAAAAAGCGGTGGGGAAGTCACTCAGGAATACATTCAAAAAGCGCTTGTAAGCAATCCGGAGTTGCTGCTTGCTGATGAACCAACGACCAATCTGGATACAGATCATATTGAATGGTTGGAAAGGAAGTTGAGCGAGTGGCAAGGGGCGTTTGTTATTGTGTCGCACGACCGCACTTTTTTGGATATGCTGTGCACAACGATATGGGAAATTAGTGAAAGTAAGATCAAAGTTTACCAAGGTAATTACAGCGACTATGCCGCGCAAAAAGAAATAGAGCGTAGAGAGCAACAATCGGCATATGAAAGCTACGAGAAGAAGAAACAGCAATTGGAAGAGGCGCTAAAATTAAAAGAGAGAAAAGCTCAGCGGGCCACAAAGAAACCAAAGAATTTAAGTAGTTCCGAAGCACGCATTAAAGACCTTTCCAAGAAACAAAAGAAGTTATATGAGACGGCGAATGCTATTGAAACGCGGTTGGAAAAACTGGAAAAGGTAGAAAAAGTGAAAGAGCTTCAGCCACTCAGGATGAACCTGCCCAATGCAGAAACGTTTAAGAATCGAACGATTCTCCGCGCAGAGGACGTATCCGGCAGAGTTGGCGAACGGATACTTTGGCGAAAGACGAGTTTTCTCGTTCGCGGCGGCGACAAATTGGCGATTATTGGGCCTAATGGGAGCGGTAAAACAACGCTGATCAAAAAGGTGATCAATCAAGAAGTTGGAATTATGGCCTCTCCATCAATGAAAATCGGTTACTTCAGCCAAAATCTAAACATATTGGATCAAGAGAAATCGATTATTGAGAATGTCCGCGCGACATCAAAACAGGATGAAACGCTGATGCGCACGGTGCTTGCCCGAATGCACTTTTTCAAAGATGATGTTTCTAAGCGTGTCAGGGTTCTGAGCGGTGGGGAACGTGTCAAAGTTGCTTTGTCAAAAGTGTTTTTAAGTGATATGAATACGCTGATTTTAGATGAGCCAACGAACTATCTTGATATGGAGGCAGTTGGCGCTTTAGAGTCGCTGCTCAAAGAGTATGAAGGCAGTGTGCTTTTCGTTTCCCATGATCGCAGGTTTATCGAAAACATTGCGACACGGATCCTGGAAATTCGCAATCAAACCATCCGAGTGTTTGAAGGAACCTACCGGCAATGGAAACACGACAAACCGAAAAAGAGTCATGATGATGAAAAAGAGAAACGCCTTCTGCTTGAAACAAAAATAACAGAAGTGCTCAGCCGCTTGAGCATCGAACCGTCCGAAGAGCTGGAGCAGGAGTTTCAGCGGCTCTTAAAAGAAAAAAAGAAAAATGGGCAATGAACAGGATCAAAAATGAAGATGGTATCTTTAAAAAGGCAGGAGACGTTATTTTTTTGCTTGTTTCTATCATATTAACGCGATCCCGCAATAATTTCGTCAGAAACATATAAAAAATGCAAAAAAGGTTTGATTCTTTCTCCGAAATACGTAATACTAGGGGTACATTTTTTATAAGTGACCATTGTAGGGGTTGTCGGTATGAAAGTGGTTAAATTCGGCGGAAGCTCTCTTGCTTCCGGGGCTCAGGTAGAGAAAGTGTATCATATTGTTGCATCAGACCCTGAACGAAAAATTGTCGTTGTTTCTGCTCCGGGGAAACGCTATTCTGACGATATAAAAGTGACGGACTTATTGATCAGCTGTGCGGAAAAATACCTTAATGGCGCGGACGCAGGCAAGCTGGTCGAAACCATTATTGGCAGATATAAGAGTATCGCTGAAGAATTGAACCTTTCAGATGATATTATTGGCAGAATATCAGATGATCTTTTATCCCTGCTTCATGGCGACAAAAGTAATCCCGCTTCCTTTATTGAAGCAGTGAAGGCAAGTGGTGAGGACAATAATGCTAAGCTGATTGCGGCGGCTTTCAGGCATAAGGGTCTGGACGCGCAGTATGTTTCTCCGAAAGAAGCCGGTCTTTTAGTAAGCAACGATCCGGGAAACGCTCAGGTGCTGCCTGAGTCGTATAAACGTTTATACGAATTGAAAAACAGACCTGGTATTATTGTTTTCCCTGGATTTTTTGGCTATAACACGGATGGAGATGTCGTGACTTTCTCACGCAGCGGATCGGACATTACCGGTTCGATTTTGGCTAACGGTGTTAAAGCGGATTTATATGAAAATTTTACAGATGTCGATGCGGTTTATGCGGTGAATCCGAACATTGTTCATCATCCGAAAGAAATTCGCGAGCTGACCTATCGCGAAATGAGAGAGTTGTCTTATGGCGGTTTTTCCGTTTTCCACGATGAAGCCCTGATTCCCGCTTTTCGTGCGGGCATCCCGGTGAATGTAAAAAACACGAATAACCCGGAAGCACCCGGCACAAAAATTGTGAACGCAAGGAAAAACATCAATGGACCTGTTGTCGGGATTGCCAGCGATGAAGATTTCTGCAGCATTTATGTTGGAAAATATTTGATGAACAAGGAAATTGGATTTGTCCGTAAAATCTTGTTAACCCTGGAGGAATTCGGTCTATCCTTTGAACACGTTCCCTCAGGCATTGACGACATAACGATTATTTTAAGACAAAATCAAATGGATGAAGCAATGGAGAAAAGTATCGTTCAGACAATTCTCCGTGATCTTGATGCGGACGAGGTACGCGTGGAGCATGATCTGGCACTCATTATGCTTGTCGGTGAAGGCATGCGCCAGAAGGTCGGTACCGCGGCAAGAGCGTCAAAGGCATTGGCTGAAGCAAATATTAACATTGAAATGATTAATCAGGGCTCTTCAGAAACAAGCATGATGTTCGGTGTCAAGGAAGCTGTTGAGAAGAAAGCCGTGCAGGCTTTGTACGAAGAATTCTTTACGGAAGTCGGGGTTCACTAACTGGCGGAACATCTGAATATGAGTTCACACAACAGGCGATTCATTTCATCCCTTGTAAAAGGGCAAGATGAATCGCCTGATTTGATGATTTTTGCTAGAGGATCACTTACAAAATCAATGATACACTCAGAGCCCCAAATACCGATCTGGTCGATGCCATGATGATTTACTTTAATTGATTCAATGAAACATTGACTTTGTATCGTCCGAAGGTCAACAGTTTCTTGAAAAAAAGGTCCATTTCTTCAGGTGAAAAGTGCGCAATCAGGAGATAGCATCCGTCTCCGGAAATTTTGTGCACCGATTCAACATTTGGATGAGACACCATCTTATTTTCAAAAGCCTGGTATTCCTGTGTATCCATGTATACTGTGATAAATTCGGTGTGTTGGTATGCTACATCCACGGTGAATTTCTTAATCTGTTTTTCTTCGATTAGCCGCTCAACACGTGCTCCGATAGCCTGGCCGGTCAGATGAATTTCTTTGCCAAGGTTCTTCCAGGTCACACGACTATTCTCCTTTAACTTGTTCACGATTCGACGATCTATCTCATCCAAATTCATGCATCCTTTCATCGTGAAAGTGATTCATCAAAATCCCTTTCATAAAAGTCTTCTTTTTTCATCGATTCATCCTTATCCTATTAGTATATTATAAGGGAGGTTCATCATGAGAGAAGCACTAATCATCATCGATGTACAAAATGATTATTTTGAGGGCGGGGCTTTTCCACTCTATCAACCGGAAAATGCATTGGCGAATATTCTTCGATTATTAGAAAAGTATACCAAAGAAGGCAGACCCGTATATTTAATTCAACACATCAGTGAATCTAAAGAAGCCACTTTTTTTCTTCCTGAAACGGACGGTGTCCGTTTGCATGCATCAATGGAACCTTTTTTAGTGTCTGATCATGTATCTACAATTGAAAAAGCCTATCCAAACAGTTTTTTTCACACTGATCTTCAAGAAAAATTACAAGAACAAAAAATCGATCATCTGGTCATATGTGGTATGATGACTCATATGTGTGTTGATTCAACCACACGGCAGGCCAGCGAACTAGGTTACCAAGTTACACTGATTTCCGACGCGTGTGCCACGCGGAACCTTCCCTTCGGCCAAAGCACGATTTCTGCAATTAATGTCCAAAATGCTTTTCTTTCTGCTTTAGCCAGTTTTTCAAGGGTAGAAACGACAGCCACTTTTTTATCAGAATGAAATTTTTTATTGTAGCGTCAAACGGATGTTATAAGGATAGAGGGATCATTAAGTATGGACAAGGCAGCATTACTCGTTATTGATTTACAAATAGGTGTTCAATCTGAAACTGCCCCGCTTTATCAATTGGCTCATGTCATTGAGGGAGTCAATCAAAGAATTCAGTTGTTTAGAGAAAACAACAATCCAGTGATTTTTATTCAGCATAATGATCGTGAGCTCGTTCTCAATTCTCCTCAATGGGAAATTTTTCCGGAGGTAGATTGCAGGGATACAGATATCTATGTCAATAAAACACACGCCAATTCATTTTACAAAACAAATCTGAAAGACCAGCTTTTGAAGTTAAATGTAAATCAGCTTGAAATTTGCGGTGCACAAACGGAGTATTGTGTTGATACGACGATTCGAATGGCTCATGGTTTAGGATATACATTATTTATGAAAAAAGGGTTAACGACCACAGTGAACAATGACCTTCTGGGTGCGAAAACAATCATTGAGCACCATGAGAACATTTGGGATCATCGGTTTTTAACCTTTTTATGATTTTGTACCCTACGGTTCTATTGATGCCGAGGCAGGCAAGCTCATGAATTTTATTTCATTCATCTGCAGGCGCATTTAACAAGTTGAATCGAAAGTACTAAAAAGGATCGGGTATAGATACCTGATCTTTTTTAGTGCTAAATACAGATTAATATACGTACGGTCTCTTTGGAAATAAGGTTCCTTTATTGGCTAACAAAAAGAATTTTCATGATGGTGTTGCACTGCAAACACGTGCTGCGTAGTAATAATTATCCATTTTAATATTTCTAACTTGACTTACATATTAATTCAACTATTATCTAATTAGATGAATTTGAAATCAGGTGACGGAATGATTTTATTGTTGAGACAAAATAATTCATATTGTAAATTGTTTTTCTCAGGTCTGATAAATGGCATCGGTGATCGTTTTAGCCAAGTTGCTATGCTTACGATGCTATTAACATTAACGGGCTCTGGACTTTCAATTGGTGTGGTTATGATGCTTCGCCTGCTTCCTTTTTTGTTATTTGCCCCTATAGGTGGAAGATTATCTGATTTTTTCCCGAGAAAACGTATATTAGTCATCACCGATTTAGGAAGAATAGTATTCGCACTGTCATTTTTATTAGTACAGTCACAGAGCGAAATATGGATAATCTATTTAAGTGCATTTATTTTAGCTGTCGGAGAAGCGATTTATTCTCCTGCAAGAACATCACTTGTCCCATTTTCCGTTTCTAAGGAAAATTACGGTAAAGTAAACAGTATGGAACAAGTAATGACAGGGATTGTGCTTATCTTCGGTGCTCTTGCAGGAGGAATTGTAACTTTTATACTTGGTTCCAATATTGCGTTTTGGCTCAACGGAATATCGTTTCTAATTGCAGCATTAATTAATGCTACGATAAAAAATGAAAATAAGGTAGAAAACATTTCAAGAAAACTTAAGGGGGAGAACACTTACATTTCTCAAATTAAGGAAGTAATTAAAAATTCTTTCCCATTAAAGCTTATTATTATATATATCTTACTTGTATCTTTGATAACGGGTATTGATAATATTTTGATTAGCATCTATGCTGTCAAAATATTTCATCTTGGAGAATTTGGAGTTGGGTTATTCTATGGAGCCTTAGGGATTGGTTTGTTTTGTAGTTTTTATTTAACTAGCTACTTAAGAAGTCGTTTTATTCTTACTGGATTGCTTTGCTTGGGTCTTGAAGGAACAATGCTCGTTATTCTTAGTGTTAATTCAATCGTTACTTTAGCTTTTATTATTTTTTGTTTAACCGCTTTTTTTTCGGGAACATGCAATACATGTTTCAATACCATGCTTATGAAAAACATTCCAGAACAATTACGAGGCACCCTTTTTGGAGTGATACAGGCAGTTTCAAATACATTGCTTGCAATCTCTATGTTTTTTGCTGGCATCCTGTTAGGCTATGTGTCACCCAGAGTGCTTGGATTCCTTGGAGGAGTATCATTTGTTTTCATATCAATAATTCTGTTTATCTTGCTGATAAGCCACGAATATGGTATTAGATTGAGGAAGAAGTTACGCCCTTAAGAAAATTATTACCTATTATCCATCTGCTATGCCGTCATCATGTGGCTCTTATTCCTCATCCTCTTCAGGATGCAGGCCTTCCCAACCTTCGCTAAAAATGAAATAGACAAGGATTAATGCAAATACAGAGTCAGCCCACCACCAATTGAAAAGGGCGGTGAGTCCGGCTCCCAAAAGAACCGTAAATGCCATATAAGCGCAGACAAGATTGCACATGCCATCCTCTGCAAGTGCGTTGCTGCCTATTATTTTTGCAATTCTCTTTTTACCAATCATTAACAGGGGCATCAGAATAACAGAGCCTACGGCTAAAGAGATACCAAGAAAACTTGTTTCCGCGGAGTGATGCGAAAATAAGTTAAGCACTGACGTGATGAGTACATACGCCGCCAGGAGCAGTAAAGCCAGCCCCACGACTCGGGAAGATACGCGCTCAGCACGCTCAATTTTTACTGCGTCCGTGCCA
Source organism: Sporolactobacillus shoreae (assembly GCF_004684935.1). Taxonomy (GTDB): domain Bacteria; phylum Bacillota; class Bacilli; order Bacillales; family Sporolactobacillaceae; genus Sporolactobacillus; species Sporolactobacillus shoreae. The sequence continues at coordinate 127,901 of NZ_SRJD01000005.1, read as the reverse complement.
TGTTGTTCCACTCTGAGTCGCCAGATTAGAACCACACCGGAAACAAGTTCAATGAAGCTGTCTAAACCAAAAGCAATGAATAACAAAGAGTGAGCGGCTATTCCTGAATAAACCGCTATTATAAATTCAAGGACCATCCATAATACAGAAAAAATTTCAATTCGTATGCCTGCATTGATTGCGCCAGAGTTGTTCAATTTTTTTCTCCCGCCTTGTCACACTATAAAGTCACTACGAAGCAATGAGATGCTCGCTTAATTTCTATTACATGAAGGGGCAGAATTATGCTGTTCGCCCGTGTACTTTTTTATTATAAACGGGAACTCCCCTTAGTCATAGATTGGATTGTCTCAGGCTTACTCACTATAATGAAACATGTGAAAATGATTCGGAGGTGGAATGGATGAATACTGAAATCGTTGTCAAAGAATATCACGGCGTGTACCAGCCTCAAGTGATGGATCTAATTCTGCAAATACAACAAGATGAATATCATATCCCTATATCCAGAAGTGACCAGCCTGATTTACTTGATATTGAAAATTTCTACCAGAAGAATAAAGGAAACTTTTGGGTCGCTCTCCATCATGATCAGGTGGTAGGTACTGTTGCACTACTGGACATCGAAAATAATCAGGCAGCATTAAGAAAGATGTTTGTCGCAAAAGATTATAGAGGGAAAATCTTTAAAACGGCTGCGTTCTTATTAAATACGGCTATTGACTGGGCAAGAAAAAGAAAAATACAGGGAATCTATCTTGGAACGACGCTGCAGTTTAAAGCTGCCCATCGATTTTACGAGAAAAATGGTTTTCAGAGCATATTGCTGGAAGACTTGCCGCCCAAATTTCCAGTCATGAAGGTTGATAAAAAGTTCTATAAATATACCGTTCAAAAATAATTTTTTTAAGTATTATTGGTAATTACAGAGTATGTTATATCGTTCCCTAGGTACATAAAGTCCTTGTTAAGGTGCATATCTCTTCGATTTGATGCAAAACATCGACACCAAATAGAAACAAGCTGATTACTTCTCTTTTGAGAAATAATCAGCTTGTGTTTGTTACGGCTTTGCCGCTTCTTCAGTTGGTTTTTCGGTGTCAAAAGAATCAACCAGTGTTTTGATCTCAGGCGTTGCAGGCCGCGCATGACCGTTCAGTCGGATGTAGATTTCTTCAATTTCTTCTCCTGTGAGATCTCCGCGTTTCAGTAATTCTTCTGCAATGGCATGAACAAAGTCTGTTTGTTCTTCGATTAACTTTTTGACCTGCCCCATTTGATCCTTTAATAGCACATTGATCTTTGGACGGAGTTGCTTAAGTGCGTCAGGCAGAGAGCCCGTGGACAGCCAGCTGAACAGCTCGTCACCCATTCCGACTGCCCCGAGGTAGGCACCAGCAAGCTTGGTCGCCTGCTGCAGATCGGAGGTCACGCCATTTAATTTTTTCTCCAAAAAGATTTCTTCGGCAGCACGTGAGGCAAGGCAGACCTGAATTTCTGCCAGCATTTCACTGTCGCTTTGGTTATAGCGCTCATGCGTTGGTTTCGTTGCCGCAAGCCCGAGTGCACCGCCGCGGCGGATAATGGTTACTTTCCAGACACGTTCATGTGGCTTCAGCAAGTACTGGGCAACCGCATGTCCGGCCTCATGATAGGCAACATTACGTCGCTCATCGGCGCTCATGGAGCGAAGAGGCTGCTGAAGACCCCATTCGTAGGTTTCCATGGCAGCCCGGAAGTCTTCGTAATTGGCATCCTGAGCACCGCGCTGATGAGCAATGATAATTGCTTCGTTAACAATATGCTTGATCTGAGCCGGGCTGTAACCGATGGTGTCCAGAGCCGCTTTTTGCGGGGTTAGCGTCTGATCCCGGTTCACTTTCTGAAGATAATAGTCGAACACATCCACCCGGCCGTCATAGTCCGGGGGATAGACCCAGAGCTTCCGGTCAAATCGTCCGGGACGGAGCAGGGCCGGGTCAAGAACGTCCGGTAAATTCGTCGCACCAATGGTCAGAACAGCACGATGTTCTGCTTTTTTGTGCCGAAGTCCGAGCGAACGGAGAAGCTTGGCGAAGCGCGAATGATCGATGTTCGGTGGATCCATCTGCAGAAGCAGCTCATTAAGCAGGCCGGAGCCACCCATGCCGAACATCGCGCCGATTCCGCCGGCCCCTCCGCCTGACTGTCTCGACATACCGATCGCGTCAATTTCGTCAATAAAAATAATGCAGGCACCATAGGTTTTGGCTAATCTCCGTGCTTTTCTATAGAGACTCATAACTTTTAAATTGCCGACGCCGAAGAACATATTTTGAAAGCTTGGAGCGGAAGCATAAGCGAAAGGGATCTGAGCTTCGTTGGCAATGACCTGTGCAAGATAAGATTTCCCTGTTCCCGGTGGTCCGCAAAGCAGCAGTCCCCGTATTGCTTGGCCCCCCATTTTCTTGAAATCCTTAACGCCTTTGAGAAGGGTGACAATTCGTTTGGCATTCTCAACGATTTCAGGATTGCCCCGATAGTCGTCCCAGTTTGATCCGGTTTCGCCGGGCATGATCCAGTAGGTCCGCCCTCTGGCGAGGAACCAGAATAGTGCAACAAACTGGACAATGATCATGAGTACGGCAAAAAACAATTGGAGCAGCAAGTTTAAGATAGTAAGGGCAATATTCCACGCATTTGATCCCCCTGCCCAAAGGGATACACTAATAATTGCGATAATCGCTACAAAGATCAGCAGCTTTCGCCACATGACCCATCGATATTTTCTCATGATCTCACTTCCTTTTATGGGCCTATTTTAACCGGATAAGTTTAAAATTTCCTGAATCTACGAGAAAGGTCATGGTTCGGCCTATATCGATATGCGCCAAATGAAGTGGCGACAATCTTTGACAAAAATATCAGATTTTTAATATAGGATCATTATAATATGTTGAAGCATAATTAGCAGAATATTGAGCTTAAATACATAACTTACTAGAAATTTGCCGGAGCTGTTAGAGATTCACGCCTCATGTGCCGTCATCAAAACAAACGAAAGAGAGTACAGTTTTTAAACGAGCTGTACTCTCTTATTAATCATGCTTAATCAGGAATTTTGTTGGTTACCGCAAGAAAGACGGAATACGCAAATTCATTTTTTCCTCTGCACGAACGCTGCAAAGAACCAATAAATGGTCGCAACCAACTGCACGATCAGTAGGGTAATCATTAATCCTTTCAATAAGGCTGAATGGGTTGTGGCCGCAAATTCTACTCCCGAACTTCCGCCCATTAATAACGTTAGAAGCAGGATCACCGAAAAGACGACTATAGCCCACTTTTTATCCTTTGCCACAAAATATAAGGGCAGCAAATAAATAATGAGTGCAATGATTAACGGTCCAATAAATCCCAAGATGGAACTGTTTGTATGTGTATCTAAACCCATAATCGGAAATTTCAAGACGGTTAAAAATAATATCATCCATCCGATGGACACTAGTTTTTTACGGTTCATATTTTGACCTTCCTTCGATAGATTCAATTTACTTGTTTTGCTTTGGACGTGCGTAAAAATAGCCAAACAACGATTAAACTGCAACATGCGATCACGCCACAAATGAATAAAACGCTATTCATTCCAAGCACAAAGCTGGATCGTACGGAATGAACTAACGCCTGGGATTGCAGTTTATGTGCGACTGCGATTCCGGAAGTGACGCTTTTCTTGACCCAGGATACTGCTTCAGGAGGCAGGCCTCTGAAATTGACATTCGCCTGATAAGTTGAAATTAATACGGTCCCAAGCGTTGCGACACCAAACGTGCTGCCGATCTGCTGAATGGCTTTTATGACGGATGAACCAATACCGCTTTGATCGGGGGAAAGATCGGCGAGCGCAGTGCTCATTGTAGCTGGAAGAATAGCACCAATGCCGACGCCGGCGAGTGCTGTCCATACAGCCACCCAGCCATAAGATGTATCGATTGCCGTGCGCCAACCCATTAATCCTGACACGATCAGCAAGATAAAGCCAAAAGTAATGGTCATTTTTTGGTTGAGATGAATCCTGCTGACAATAATTGAGCCTAATGTAATGCCAAGAATAAGCGGCAGTAATTTGAAGCCTGCCTGCTGTGTATCGCTGCCTTCAACATTTTGAAAATATTGAGGCAGGATGTAGAGATAGCCGAACATAATGTAGCTGATCACCATCATAAAAATATTGCTCAGCGAAAATGATCGAGATTTGAACAGTGATAGATTAATGAGCGGTTTTTTGCACTTAAGTTCCCACATGACAAATGCTACAAGTAAAATCACACCCAGTATAATCGCGTACCAGACCCCAGCATTTGACCATGACTTTTCACCCGCAAGAATAACGCCGTAGGTGATGCTGGTTAGTCCGAGGCTTGATGTGGCAATGCCAAGAAGATCAAAGGTCTGCTTGTGGGATTGCTTCGATTCAGTCATCAAAACAGTAACAGCAATTAACGCGATCAAAACGATTGGCACATTAATCAGAAAAACGGAGCCCCACCAGAAGTGATTGAGTAACCAACCGCCAATGATTGGTCCGATCGGCATACTAAGCGTATTAGCAATTACCCAGATTGCGGTCGCCTTTGGCTGTTCTCCCTTTGTGAATAGTACAGGAATAATGGACATGGACGTTGGGATCAACGTCGCCGCGCCAAGAGCAAGCGTACACCGATAAACAATCAGCATCGCTGGTGAAGCTGCATAGGCGCAAAGCAGTGATGACAAGCCGAATATGCCCAAGGACAAAATAAGCATTTTTTTACGGCCAAAACGATCGCCCAGTAGACCAGCCGGTATCAGTGTCGCGGCAAAGACTAAGTTGTAGGAATCGACAAACCATTGTAACTCGGAGTTTGTTGCATTTAATTTTGATGCCAATGTCGGCAAAGCCAGGTTGAGTACAGTTGAATCAATACCAACTGCTAAAGTACTCAGAGCGAGAACAAATAAAACGAGCCATTTACGCATATTTTTCATAATCCGCCTCCAGTATATTAACCAAACGTTTGCTTAGTTAAATTAACAAATAAAAAAATACTGTCATTCACACCACAATTGAAGGGTCATATCAGCCAGTTCCGAAACGTACTCGTCGTAATTATCATTAAACAGGGACTCACCGAATATTGAACTGGTTGTGAAATTATAGGTGTATTGCAGAATACCTAACCGAAGATCAAACGATTTTAATTTTGGCCTGACTTTAGGATTTTTTAAGTAGGCAGCAAATGTATCGATCAGCTGCTGAGTCGTTTCGTTGATAAACTTATATTCAGAACTGTCCAGCAGCTGCCGTTCACGAATAACCAGCGGAATAATACTGTCATCGGTAGCAAACAGTTGATGAACGGTTTTCCCAAAAGTGATCAACGCATCTCTCAAAGGCATATCGTGCCGGAACGTTTGAATGACTGTCTGTATCTGTTTGATGCTATTCTCGTGTCCCGCCTCGACAACCGCTTTAAATATTTCCAATTTGCCATTTGGAAAATAATGATAGGTTAGTGCTTCCGATAGTCCGACGGTTTTGTTGATCATGCGCATTGATGTTGCATGGTACCCTTGCTCCAGAAACAGCTTTTTAGAAACATCAAGGATTTGTTTGCGGCGTTCCAGTGCCTGAAGATCGCGGTTCGTCATTCTGGTGCTCACTGAATAAGCCTCCTCTCTAAAAATTAACTAAACGTTCGATTAGTTAAAATATAACATACATTTTTTCCAAAAGCAAAATGTTTTGTTTTTGTCGGGCATCACTGAGCAGTTGAACTGTTTCATTCTGCTGTTGCACGGTAAAAAAGGGAAACTCCGCAGCAATGATTGTTCATTTTACCGTTAGCCTCTGATTTTAAGAAAACGTCTTTTTCCAACTTGGATAACCATATCGTTCTCCACTTTAATTTCTAGATGCACATCATTTATTTTTTCCTGATTAATTTTGATGCCACCGGCCAAAATCATTCTCCGGGCTTCTCCATTCGTCTTAAATAAGTGCAGTTTCGTAACTAATAAGTCGATAATCCAGATTTTCTCCTGACTTATCTGTAGCGGAACCTCTTCTAGATGTTCTGGAAGAGCGTGCTTTTGAAAGACTGAAAGAAAATTCAGCTTTGCTTCATTTGCTTCAGATTCTCCGTGATACATTCTGACAAGCGTCCAGGCTAGTTTTAATTTGGCATCTCTTGGATGAAGAGAGCCGTCGCTTAAAGCAGTCTTTATTTTTTCCAGATCATTTGCAGAAATATCGGTAACAAGGGTAAAATACTTTACCATTAAATTATCGGGAATGGACATCGCTTTGCCAAACATACTTTTCGGATCCTCATCGATGCCGATGTAATTTCCGAGAGACTTCGACATTTTTTTGACCCCGTCCAGGCCTTCAAGCAGGGGAAGCGTCATCACCACTTGTTTGTCCAGACCAAAGCTTTCCTGTATGTGCCTTCCCATTAATAAATTAAACGTTTGATCCGTTCCGCCCAATTCAATATCCGACTTTAAGGCAACAGAGTCATAGGCTTGCATGAGCGGATAGAAGAATTCGTGAATAGCAATGGACTGGCCTGCTCGGTACCGCTTCTCAAAATCATCACGCTCCAACATCCTGGCAACGGTTGTTTGTGAAGCCAGTCGAATGACATCTGCAAAGTGAAGCGGCGCAAGCCATGTCGAATTGTAGTCAACCATTGCTTTTTCCATATCAATCACTTTGCCGAACTGTTTAAAATAGGTTGTCGCATTTGCTTTGACTTCCTCATCGGTGAGCTGTTTGCGTGTGGCCGACTTCCCGGTTGGATCACCAATTCTTCCTGTGAAATCACCGATCACAAGCTGGACGATATGACCGAAATGCTGAAATTGACGCAGCTTATGCAATACTACTGTATGACCAATGTGTACATCAGGGGCTGAAGGATCCAGTCCAAGCTTTACTCGTAGTGGCGTTTTAGAAGTGATTGATGCGATTAGTTTTTCTTTTAAACCATTATCTGGAATAGTTTTTTCTGTTCCCCGACTTAGTACTTCAAACTGTTCTTCGACTTCTTCCTTTTGTGATAGCGATAAGGATTTCCAATCATTCATATGATCCATCTCCAATTAATTAATGATAAAAAAAAGCCGCCCCTAAAAATAGGGACGACGTGGCGCGATACCACCCTAGTTGAAAACCCGAAGGCTTTCCGCTTTTCCCGATCATAACGGTTGGGTACCGGCCACTGTTAATTGAAATTCTTAATGAATAAGAATAAATCTTTCCGTTCACAGCAGCACTCAAGAGGGTAATTCATGTTCATCAATGTGTCGGCTCACATCGGCCGCCGACTTTCTGAGACTTAATTGACAAGCATTACTTGATTCTTTCAACGTTTTTACGAATATAAAAGTTAGTGGTTATTTAATCACAAATGGTAATCTCTGTCAAGCACAGCTAGGGTTTTCCGATCCACCGATAAGCCTTTGGTCCCGGTCGGTACGGGGTTTATAATATTATTGAAAAACGATATATCGTTATTGAAAAACAATGTTTTTAGCGCTATATTTAACATATATTCAGCATGACTGGGGGAATCCATCGTGAAACAGGCTCAGCTGGCCAGATGGTTAAAGGGTATGACGATTATTGTAGGCATTATAGGTATTCTGCTCTCTTTGTATATTTTGCCGACACTAGGTATCAGTCTGACGCGTACATATGCGGACCTGGATTATCTGTTCTGGCCCTATTTAATCTGGGAATGGGTGACGATCGTGCCATGCTTCGCTGCCCTCATCTGCTTCTGGAAGGTGTGTCATGAAATTTCCAGAGATAATTCTTTTTCCCGGGCCAATTCAAAGAGCCTGCTGATGATCAGCAGATTATTCTTGTTTGATACAGCTCTGTTTTTCATTATCAGCATTATTTTGTTTGGTTCAAGTATGTTGCATCCTGGCCTTTTGATTGCTACTTTTTTTATTGATATCGGCGGCTTGAGCCTGTCAATGATCTTTGCGGTTTTATCACATTGGGTGGATAAAGCCTGTGATTTGAAGGAAACGAATGACCTGACCATTTGAGGTGATACGTGTGGCGATCAATGTTACATTGGATGTCATGATGGCTAAAAGAAAAATAACCGTCACGGAACTGTCAGAACGCGTGGGCATCACGATGGCGAATATATCTATTTTGAAAACCGGTAAAGCCAAGGCGATAAGATTTGATACGTTAAATAAAATCTGTGAGGTATTGGATTGCCAGCCGGGTGATATTCTCGAGTACAGAAGGGAAGAGTAACTGAATTCGGTTTACAGACGTCGGTTCAAATTCGTGGTTGCCATTATGTATAAATATATTTATGGATAACGTATAAAAACATAATTTGTTTTATACGTTGCCTGGGATTAGACTAATCAAGAACCATAAATGACTTAGGAGGTTATGATGATGTCAAAAAATATCTTAATGGTGGTCACAAATCATACGGAACTCACAGAAGGCAAAACTACAGGTATCTGGTTATCTGAGTTTGCGGAAGCATATCTTGAATTCAAAAAGAGAGGGTATAGTGTCACCGTTGCCAGCCCTCTTGGCGGGAAAAGTACTCCTGATCCAGGCAGCATTGATCAGAATACATCACAGGAAATTCTGGATACAGAAAAGTATTTGCATGATACTGTGAAACTTAATGATATATCTTCTGATCCTTTCGATGCCATTTTCCTACCAGGAGGTCATGGGGCGATGTTTGACCTTCCTGAAAGTAAAAAACTTCAGGAATTGCTGCGTGATTTCTATGAAGGGGACAAGATCGTGGCGGCCGTTTGCCACGGACCTGCGGGACTTGTTGGTGCAACGTTATCCAATGGCCAGCCACTTGTCGCTGGAAAACGTGTGAATGCATTCACGGACAGAGAAGAGGCAGAGACAGGACTGAAACCGGTACTACCATTCCTGCTGGAAAGTAAAATCCGTGAGTTAGGCGCCATTTATGTTGCCGCTCCAAACTGGACCTCTCATGTTGAGGCGGACGGCAATCTGATCACAGGCCAAAATCCGCAGTCTACACTAGCTGTAGCCCAAGCAGTGATCGAAAAACTGGGTTAATTAACTAAAAGCTGGTATCTTATAGGATATCAGCTTTTCTAATTTTCTAGGAAACTTTAAATGACTATTCGTTACTGAGTTCCGATAAAATTGTTTGAGTTCTGATATATTTTCTTATTTGGAAAAAAAGAGGTGAAAAATATTGGAAATGGCACTTGTTACAGGGGTATCTAAAGGGCTTGGTTATGAGATCAGCAATGCCTTGGTTGAGCGGGGCACGGAGGTTATCGGTTTGTCCCGGAGCACGAATGAAAAGGTGCAGGATCTGATAACAAAGGGCCACTATTCGCATTTCCCTGTCGATCTGACTCACGTAGAAGAAATTGAACCTCTGATAAGGAGGTTATGTCAGCAGGTTGTTGCCAGAAAACCTCAGAGATTGTATGTAGTTAATAATGCGGGTATGGTCGAGCCCATTGAAAGGCTGGGTTTTTTAGATAACAGTCTGATTCGGCGAGCAATCCATTTAAATCTTCTTGCCCCCATGCTTATTAACAACACATTGTTAAAAGAATTAAGGGCAGAAGCGATTGAACTGGTTATTGTCAACGTAACCTCCGGTGCAGCAGAACGGCCGATTTACGGATGGAATGTATACAACGCGACCAAAGCGGCCATCAATATGCACACGGAAGTGGCAGGTATTGAGCAGGAAAATGTAAAGGGCTCTCATAAGATCGTGGCCTTCAATCCGGGAATTATGGATACTGATATGCAGGGTACCATAAGAAATGCGGATGAAGAAGCATTTACTGATATTGATCAATTTTTAAGCTTCAAAACGAACGGATCTTTGCGGCAGCCTGACCGGATAGCGAAGGCATTGGTTGACCTGATTTTAAATGAAAATTTAATCAACGGAAAAGTTTATTCCGTTAATGAGCTTTTATAAGGAGAGACGAATATGAAGCATCTATTTACCCCGTACCAGCTGAAGGGATTGACGTTAAAAAATCGCGTAGTAATGCCTCCCATGTGCCAGTACTCCGTGAAGAACAAAGACGGAATTGCGACAGATTGGCATTACGTGCACTATGTGAGCCGGGCTGTCGGCGGGACCGGCCTGATTATCATTGAAATGACGGATGTGGAGCCGGATGGCCGTATTACTGATTTTGATCTGGGCTTATGGTCAGATGAACAAATCCCGGCCTTGGCCCGCATCGTAGACGCCTGCCATCACTATGGGGCGAAAGTGGGCATTCAGATTGCTCACGCAGGACGTAAAGCGGAGGATGCTGCTGTTCCTGTTGCGCCTTCAGCGGTTCCCTTTGACAGTGAATCGAAAACACCAAGAGCACTGTCAACGGATGAAGTGAAACAAATGGTGGAGAAATTTCGTCTGGCGGTGCGGCGTGCTGTCAAGGCAGGCGTGGATACGATTGAACTGCACGGAGCTCACGGATACCTTATTCACCAATTTCATTCACCGTTAACCAATCATAGAACAGATGAGTATGGTAAGGATCTGACCAGGTTTGGCAAAGAAGTGATTCAGGCCGCGAAAAGTGAGATGCCTGAAGATATGCCACTCATTGTGCGCATTTCTGCTCAGGAGTACGTAGAAGGTGGCTATGGGATTAAGGAAAGTGTGGCTTTCTCTAAAGAATACCAAAAAGCAGGTGCAGATGTGTTTCATGTCAGTGCGGGAGGAGAAGGCCCGATTTCCGCTGATGGAAGACCGGGGACACACGCGGCCTATCAGGTGCCATTAGCCAGAGAAATTAAGCACGCGCTCAACATTCCAGTCATCGCAGTCGGACGACTGGACGAACCGCAGCTGGCCAATGCTGTTGTCGGAAACGAAGAGGCCGATCTCGTTGCTGTAGGCAGAGGAATGCTTCGAAATCCTTATTGGACGCTTGAAGCTGCCGTTAAACTCCATAAAGAAGCGGATATACCGGTGCAGTATGAAAATGGATTTCCAAGAAAACGGAAGTGACGATTTACAGTTTAATCCCTGATATCTTTATTAAGAGGTGATTTTTAAACTTTGGCAGATTTTGAATGGTATCGAAGCTTTGTTTCGATCTATAAATATAATTCGGTGTCTGAAGCTGCCAAGACACGCATCATGACACAACCGGCAATGAGCCAGCACTTAGCTTCGTTAGAAGCTGAAGTGGGAGAGCCTTTGTTCGTCAGAACGGCACGGAAAATGGTACCCACTGAAAGAGGGAAAGAATTATATTCACAGCTTGCGCCTCTTGTTGAAGCATTAGAGGAAGCCACCTTAAACTTTAAGGCGGCTTCCCTGCCGACACTTTCGATCATCAGAATCGGATCCGCCATTGAATACTTTTCTGAAAATATTCTGGATCAGCTTCAGGAATATAAGACAAGCACTATTTCTTATTTCGGGACAGCTGATCAATTGCTCGGACTATTGAAGGAAGATAAGGTAGACATCATTATTACCTCGCAAAAGTGCCAAACGCCAGGAATTGAATTCACGAGATTATATGATGAGGAATTTGTCGTCGCTGCGCCAAAACAAATGGAAATACCGTCAAATAATGATTTTGAGTCACTAGAAAAATGGCTTTTGTCCCAGGACTGGATCAGTTATGGTCTGGATTTGCCGATCATCAGAAGATTTTGGCGGGAACACTTTAAAAAGCGCCCGATTATTAAACCGGTTCACGTCATTCCTAACTTACACTTGATTCTTAAGGCTATAGAAAATGGTGCGGGTATCAGTTTAATTCCGACCTATATATTAAGAAATTCAATGGATAGAGAAAAAGCCAGGGTAATATTAGAGAATTTAAGCGTTAAAAATGTCATTTATCTGGCATACAAAAGCAAAAGTAAGCATCTGCCTGTAATGAATCATATAATAAAAGTCATTCAGAAAACCAGGTAATGGTATAAACTCCTGCTCTGAATGACTTTTTTTTGGTTGATTTTAAGTTTAAATGAGTTATTAAATGTTGTTGATAAAAACGCTGTACTTTAATGGGATTTCATTGTTCGTCATTCATTTTTCCCATTTTTATTGATAATAAGGCAGCCAGGCTTTGTGCAATCGATGAATGCCTTCTTTTATCCCGTTCGGTGACAGTCCGCCATACCCCAGAGGATATTGATGGGATGGCGTGATATAAACCGCATCTGCCGGAACTTTTTACAGTTCATGCAGGGACAGGCCATCCTTGTCAACTGGGACGGGTGCCATACGAATATCCTGATTTTGCAGAGAGCGCCGGACGCCCTGGTATCCCGGATCTTCCATAGCCAATACTTTGTTCTTCCACTCAGTGATCCGGTAGAGAATATGCAAAATGGACTGTGTGCCGGCAGCGATGACGATCTGCTCCGGAGAACAATTCACACCGCGGGAACGATGCAGATACCCCGATAGGGCCTTTCTTAATTCCAACTCACCCTGATAATCGCCATAGGTTAAAAAATCCTTGTTGGAGTTCAGCAGTTGATTCACACACTTTTTCCAGCCGGCCAATGGAAAATGAGTGGTATCAATGTCCGACGTGAACTGCTCGCCATTGAAATGGCGAGCTTCTGGGAATACCGTTCGCTTACTTTGAGAAGACCAAAGCAGAGGCCACAGCTGTTAACCAGGGCTCGTCCCGAGCCCACAGACGGTTTGTTTAACCAAAGCGAGACGTTCAATATTTTTGGCCGCATTGACGTCCCGGTCGTGGTGCGTACCACATTGTGGGCACGTCCATTCCCGGATCGCCAGAGCTTTCTTTCCATCGTCATGCCCGCATGTGGAACAGAGCTGCGACGTTTTGTACGGATTGACAAGCACGAGCTCTTTGCCGTACCACGCACACTTATAGGTGAGCAACCGCCGGAGTTCGCCCCATGCTTGGTTGGCGATCGCCCGGGCGAGTGTATGATTCCGAAGCAGATTTTTGGTTTTTAAGTTCTCCAGGGCGATCCGGTCATACGCTTTCACGAGTTGGGTCGTCAATTTATGGAGCTTGTCGGCCCGTTGATTGGCTATCTTTTCTTGGATGCGGGCCACCTGCAAGCGGGCTCGGGCAACATTTTTAAAGTGATCCATCGTTCGGGGCACCGGTACCTTTAAATGGCGATCCCAAGTGATGGCTTTTTTCGCCAATTGCTGCCGTCGAGCCAGTTTTCGCTGCCAGATCCGGAGCTTATGGGCTAAGCCTTGATCAAAACGAGTGGTGGGCCACCGGAGATCCTCCACGGAACCAACGAGCAAATCTGCGACCCCTAAATCACAACCGATCGTTTGACAGGTTTTTGGGAAGGCTTGATTTTCGCCTTCCACGGTTAAGACGGCAAAATATTTCCCTGTCGGCGTGCGGCTCAGGGTGACTTGTTTGATTGTTTCCGGGATTCGTTGTCCCGCTTTAAAGCGTAGGATCCCCAGTTTCGGCAGGCGAATCCCATGATCGCCGACGGGCTGGATGTTGCCATTCACAAATTTTGAGGTATAGCTTTGTTTGAAGGCGTGTTTAGCTTTGAACTTGGGGTGTCCTTTTTCTTTTCTAAAGAACGCGTGAAAGGCTTCGATTAAATGTTGATTGGTGACCTGCAGGCTGGTGCTCTCCGCTTCTTTAAGAAAGGGATGTTCCTTTTTCAGCAAGGGAAGCAAATGATTCAGGGCATAAGCAGTCAAAAAAGAAGCCTGAGGACTATTTTCATGCCGCTCATTGAGCATCGCCAGCATCTGATTCCAGACAAAGCGAGTGCAGCCAAAGTTTTGAGCCAATTGCTGGCGTTGCTGTTTGTTGGGATAGATTCTCAATTTTAAGCCCTTCGTGACCATGGAATTCATCTCCTTCTGAGATGATCATAGCACATATGTTCGATTTTTAACACGGTATTGAGATGTTGTCTCTTGTCTGTACGGGGTTGTCCAAGACGCGGATTCATCTCGTCATTAAAATGACGAGTTTTCTCTGCTGGCAACCCGTAATAAAAAAATCATATAAAACGCCGCCTGTATTCTCCCCCGCAGAACCTGCTGAAGAAGTGTTTGGGCTGCGGATGTCAGCGGAGTTAATAAAATCGCTGTCCAGTTCGGCAACATAGTAGCCGCTGCGTTCCTTGCTTTTAATATAGCCGTCAGCAAGAAGCTGCTGATACGCCATTTGTACGGTTGTGTGACTCACGTTTAAAGTATCTGCCAGATAACGAATCGATGGAAGATGAGTGTTTCTTTGAAGTGCGGATTTCTCAATCTCAGCTTTGAAGTACTGATACAATTGGCTATACAAAGGATCCTTTAAACGGTTATCAAGTTCCGGAACAATTTCCAAGTCTCTCCCGCCTCTGTACTGGTTTGAAGATCAAAAACTGTATCTTTCAAAAGATACAGTGGTTCTTATAATAAAGATTATAACCAATAGATGGCTGAAAGGTGGAAAAATAAGATGCACCCCATGAGAAGACAGATGAACGAATGTCGGGATCAAGAAAAAATCAATCTCTTTCTGAACCACGCGCGGATTGGATTCTTGGGCCTTTCCGAAGAGAATCAACCGTATGTTGTTCCTTTGAACTTTGTTTGGTACAACAACAAAATTTATTTTCACGGAGCAACTGAGGGGAGAAAGGCAGATATTTTACAGGTTCATTCAAACGTTTGTTTTACAGTCTGTGAAGAATACGGGACAATGGCTCATACCGTGCCTGCGCATACCAGCACGGCTTATCTGAGCGTCATGTTATTTGGCAAAGTCGCCCGCATTTCCAATCTTGACGAAGGGACAGAGGCGATGCAGAAGATGCTTGATAAATATGTTCCCGGATACTATAACAGACCGTTGTCAAGAAACCAGGTTGAAAAATACCGTTCTTCCATGGGAAGCGCCACCGCAATATTCTGTCTCAGTCCAGAGGATCTGTCCGCTAAAGAAAACCCGCTTGACCCCGACCGGAAATTTGTTCCAGGGCAAAGAGCGGGTGAGAAATAACCTGTAAGATTTAGAAGAGAGGAGACTTATATTTATCTAATGTCATTCCATCGACGTCTTTCACTTATTAGAAAGAGTTCTTTACTGGTGGGTTTCTTGGTACCGGTAAAGAACTTTCTTGTTTTGTACGGTCATAATCAAGGGCAAATAACTTGTTGTTCATAAGGGCCAATCCAGTGTTCGTGTTGAAAAAATCTTTTACTCAAAAACGCGGCGTGCCGTATGGCCAGGGAGTACCTGTTCCCGGTCCCCAGTAGGGCGGTCTCGGGCGCGGTACACCATAATAGGGCGGACCGGAGGGGGGCGGCGGATAGGGCATCGGGTATGGCTGCGTCGGATAAGGCGCCCCTGGATGGGATGGAGCCGGGTAAGGCATGGGCGATGTGGGCTGTGTCGGGTAAGGTCCGCCTGGTTGCGGCTGCATCGGGTAGGGCATCGCAGGAGGCGTACCGGTCTGACGATCCTGATAAGGGGTTAAGTCATCGGTATAATAAGGTTGATTGATCGTCTCAAAATCCTGAGGCGGATCATAGGAATAGAATTCATTCATTCAGATGAGATCTCCTTGTAAGTGATTTCTAATACTTCAAACTCAATTACACCATATGCCTATCTTCATATCCTGTGACAGATGGGCGCGTCTTTAATTTAGAAAAAACGGGTGATAGATTATTTTCAAGAAAAAATGAGATTGTAAAAATAAATTCTGCAAAGTAGAATGAGTTTTAAAGAATACATGTTAATTGAAACAGAGGTGAAACAAAATGTTTTCAGCTCCATTATTTGAAAATGATGTACCAGCGGCACTCCTCCGTCCTTAATGGAGTGAAGGGACCGCTTCTCTCCGTCAGGGGCATCTATTGACCAGACTTCAAATACGGAGGGTACAGAAATTGAAAAACACTTGGTTAGGTTCTCTATATTTAGCTTTGGCCGCCAGCATCTGGGGCGGTATGTATGTTGTCGTTAAAGTTGTCGTAGCCGTGATACCACCAATAGAGCTTGTTTGGATGAGATATTGTGTCGCTTTTATAACGCTACTGATCATTAGCCTGATAAAAAAGCAGTCATGGAGAATCCATAAACGCGATCTTGTATTAGTAGTATTAATTGGGGTCATTGGCAATACGATTTCAATCGTAACGCAGGAATTCGGCACGATGTTTTCTTCAGCACAAATGGGAGCTGTTATTACTTCTTCTACTCCAGCTTTTATGGTCATCTTTGCCCGGCTGCTGCTTAAAGAACGGCTGAATGTGAAAAAAGCCGTGTCTGTTGGTTTAGCAACGATTGGAGTATTATTGATTGTCGGAAACGGTCATATTAACATGCCCGGTCAATTGGGTGGGTTTTTCCTTCTGATTGCGGCACTGACATGGGCACTCATGTCCGTTCTTGTAAAAGGTGTCCCGAAAAGCTATTCATCAATTGAAATAACAAACTACTCCATTTTAGTCGCTATTGTGATACTTACGCCTTTTACTTTAGGACAGCTGCATGAAATCAATATGAATCAGTTGGCTCATCCGGTAATCTGGGGCGGCATTCTCTATTTGGGAGTTGTTTCAACTGCCTGCGGATTTTTACTCTGGAATCGCGGATTACAATTGTTGAACGCGTCAAGCGGCGGTTTGTTCTTCTTTTTTCAACCATTAATGGGCACACTCCTTGGGTGGCTTCTTCTGGGAGAAAGTATAGGCGGAACATTCTGGATCGGTGCAGTCTTAGTCCTCAGCGGGGTACTTCTCGTGATCAGGGAATAAATCATAATCGTGCGATTAACTAAACAGTGGTGCATAAAAAGCCTTTAATTTTAAGGGCTTTTTATTAAATTTCAATAGATTTTACCGAGGTGATGCAACCCGTACGTAGAATACTTCCCCAGATTCGTAAGAGCTGGTTAGTGAAATAATTGACACTAAAAGTGAACTGCATTATTATGGTAACAAACGTTACGCAACTAACGTTACCTTAAAGGAAGTTAAAAATGCCACCGATACCAATTATAAAAAAAGAAGATATTTTAGCAGCAGCAACTGAGTTAGTAAGGAAGAGCGGAATGGAAAGTATAAACGCTCGAAGTCTCGCCGATCTATTGAATTGTTCAACGAAGCCACTGTTCCGTATCTACAAAAATATGGACGCGTTGAAACAAGATGTAATTGAAAAACTAAACAATTACTATAACTCATTTATGGAAAGTAAAATGAGCGATGAAAATAGGCTTTTAACGCAGAGCATTGCCTATATCGAATTTGCACGAAAAGAAAAAAATATTTTTAATACCCTGTTTATGGATAAAACCTGTGAGGGAAAAAGCATTGAAGAAATACTTCATGAAGATTGGAACCAACCTTCAATTATGAATGCCAAAAATGTAACAGGATTAAGTCTTGAACGCGCTCAATGTCTTTTCAGAGACGTTTGGCTCTATTCGCACGGAATTGCAACACAAATTGTGTCCAATGATATTGATTTACCTCATGAAAAGGTCGTTGAGTTAATGAAAAACGCTTTTCACAGATTTTCTTTGGTCATTTAAGGAGAAAAACTATGAGTGAGTTATTAGAAGAAATGGGCCGTTTTTTTGACAGAAGAGTTGATAACTATGAAAAACACATGCTTGAAAGTGTTACTGATTCCAATGAGTTTTATACTGAAACTGCGCGGCTGGTCCCGAAAAGAGAGGATTTGAATTTATTAGACTTGGGATGCGGTACTGGCTTAGAGTTAGACGAAATACTTAAATTAAATCCAACCATAAATGTTACAGGAATAGACTTATCATCAAAAATGCTTGAACGCTTGAAATCAAAATACATTGATAAAGCTGACCAGTTGACTCTTATTAATGGATCATATTTTGATGTTGACTTCGGGATGGGAAAATTTGATAGCGCACTATCTGTCCAAACGATGCATCATTTTACACATAAACAAAAGGTAACTCTGTATAAGAAAATCTATTATTGCCTATCATCTGACGGGTTCTATATTGAGACCGATTATATTGCGAACTCACAAAAAGATGAAGACTTTTTCTTTGCAGAAAGTAAGCGGCTCAGGTCTGAACTTGGATTGACTCACGGTTTCTATCATATCGATACGCCATGTACCGCGGAAAATCAAATAAAACTGCTAAAATCAGCCGGTTTTAAAGAGGTTAAACTTCATCGTCAGTATAAAAATACGGCTATATTTATGGCCAAAAAAATTTGACAGAGGAAACCAAATGAAAAAACTGATTATCATTAACGGAACAATGGGCGTAGGGAAATCCACTGTATCCGAAATCTTGTCTGACCGGCTGGAGCCAAGCGTTTTTTTGGACGGAGATTGGTGCTGGAAGATGAATCCATGGAATATCACGGAAGAAAACAAGAAAATGGTCATTGATAACATTACATACCTGCTGAATGCTTATTTAAAAAATTCAGGATTTCAATACATTGTTTTCTGCTGGGTGATTCACCAGGAATATATTTTTGAACAAATTTTGTCCCGCCTGAATACAGAATACGAACTCCACAAAATTTCGCTGATTTGCACCGAGGAAGCGCTCCGGGTACATATCATGAAAGATGTGGAGAAGGGGATCAGAACTGTGGAACAAATAGAAACCAGTACTGCAAGACTGAAATTATATAAAGAAATGAATACAACAAAAATAGATGTCAGCAGCATCACCGCTTCTCAGGCTGCCGACCGGATCATTGATCGAGTCAAATAAGGCAGGCGCTTGTGACTCTGCCCACCGTTCACCGACGGATGCAGAGTGGCAGGATCAGTGTGCCCTCTCTTCTTTTGCGTCATGAAACAGTCCCGCTCTTTGAAAGATGAAGAGGGGGATTATATTCATTATCGCAGCAAACAGCCCGATCCCGGTAAACCCATGAAATGGGCCAAATAACAGCCCGCCGATAACGCCTCCCACTGTGGTACCGGCATACATCACGGCGCTGGTTAAAGCCGACACGGTGCCTCGTGCTGACGGTGCAAGTGATTGAAGCGTGCTCATCATAACTGGGAAAATAAAACCGCCAACTAAAAAGATGAGAAAGAACAGGCTTTCGGCGATCCACAGGAATCCGGAGAACGGTAGAAGTGCGTAAGTGACGGATAAAAAAATTAAAGAAAAGAGTATGGATTTTGCCACGCCTATTTTTGCGACGAGTTTGCTGCCGAAAAGTGATCCGATTAAGTTGCCGAGCCCAAGCAGGATCATGTTCGTGCCAATAGAAGCTACATTTAGAGAAAAGGCTTGAGTGAACCAGGTTCCGAAAAATGCATAGGAGGTGAAAAAACCGGTTTGAAACATGAAGTAGGCTGCAAAAAAATTTAGGGCACGAGGGGCCCTCATAATAGATATGTAAATTTGTCCCATGTGACGACTCTTGTTTGTTCGAGTGGCAGGTATTGAAGGTAACATCAACAGGATCGTAAAATTCAGGAGCAATGCAAAGAGAGAAAGGACAAAAAACGGCGCGTGCCATGAGAAGGCTGCGAGATAGCTACCTGCAGGAAGGCCGATCATTTGGGAAACAGAAAGGCCGGCAGTTGCATAGCCCATTGTTTTGATGATTGCTTTGGGTGCGACAAGCTGTGGAATGGAAGCCCAAACTTGCGGGGTAACGAAAGCGGCACTGACGCCGGCCAGGAATCTGAAAAGAATCATTGTCCAAAAACTTGGAGAGATCGCGCACAAAAAGGTTGCCAGAGCAAAGCCAAACAAGCCGAGGATCATGACTTTTTTTCGATCCATGCCATCGGATAAAGGACCGGCAATCAAGGCAAATAAGGCGTAGCCTAGTGCATAAGCGCTGACCATCCATCCCGAAAGATTGGATGGTGTATGGTACACCTGGCTAAGTGTCGGTAAGAGTGGTGAAATGAGGAAAGTGTCTGTTCCGATGATAAACGTGGTTATAAAAAAGAGTACTGGAATTTTCTTCATTGTGATCTCCTTCATAATTTTATTGTTCTACAATAATGGAACTATAAAATAAATAAATACCCGGACTCACAAGGAATCCAGGAAACCTGGTAGATACTCATCAAATACATCACGGCGCAGGCTGACATATTTTGTTCGAATGTCTTTGCGGGTGCTGATCAGCCCGGCTTCTCTCAATGTCCTGAAATGATACGAAGCAGTTGATTTCGCAATACTCATCCTCTCGCCAATGTCTCCGCAGCTTAATTCACCTGGCGTGTCACGCAGCGTTCGAACAATGTCTAGTCGTGTTTCGTCAGCCAAAGCTTTTAACATAGGAACAAGAACTAGATTTTTGTTTGGTTGTTTTATATTCATAGAACTATGGTACAATGCCCTTTAAACGGTGTCAACAAATTCATGCGAGCGAAGCCGTGTTTAACTGAAGCCATACCGAGACGTAGTGAGTCTTGAGCTGGTTATCTTTTGATCGTCGTTTTGTTTCTAATTGATTGAGGTAGTCATATTATTACGTAATAAGTGTACTATTTTGCTATAAGGTGGATCATCATGAAGATAAAGCCTTCAGTAGCGATAAGAAAGAACTACAATGAAATCGCGGAAATATGCAGAGAAAGCGGTGAGCCGGTTTATCTGACGAAAAAGTGGGAAAGTGATCTTGTTATCATGGATATTGAAGAAAGCATGCTGTAGTTTTAAAATAAAATTTGTTCAAAAACGTTCGACAAACCCATGCTTTACAGCAAAAGAAAAGAATCCATTTTGAAAAAAGATTGATCAAAATGGATCCTTTTCTTCTTGAATGAACTTTCTGTTTTATAAAAAAGTTTAATTATATGGTAGGAACGTCCATATATCAATACGATTAATTTTTGTCTTTGAAAAAGTTTGATCTGTGGGAACCTTAAATTGATTTGTTTAGCTTATGTTTAAAAATTTGCTTATGACCCTTTTAAAACGTTCAGGGTTTTCCAGTCTTAGCAAATGACCTTCATTGTCAAATTCAATGAATTGCGCATCCGGAATTAAATCAGAAACTTCTTTTCCCAGGTCAGGCGGATTTAAATTATCGAACTTTCCGCTGATTACGAGTGTGGGCAGCTCTATTTTTGGGAGATCTTCTCGGAAATCAAATCGCGTGATCGACTGGATCGCCGCCTGTTTTTGGGTAACGGACAGATGATCATGTTGTAACGTCTGCTCTACGATTGGATCCAATCTTGAGGGTGTATGAATCACATATTTAAATAAAATCCTGAATGCTTCGTCGCTTGTTTTACCGATTAATTCATGGGCGTGTTCCCTTTGTACTTTCCCAAATGATGATCCTTCACCATGCGATGCTGGGACAACAAGGATCAGCTTTGATAACAAATCAGGCCGTTTGACTGCGATCCCTTGTGCGATGTAGCTTCCCAGAGACTCGCCCAGAAGTATGACATTCCTGAGACCTAATCGGGTGATCAGCGCAATCCCGTCATGGATATGATCGTCAAGCGTGTACTTTTCAGATTTTGATGAGTCGCCGTGGCCCCGTAAATCATAGCGTACGACTAAGTGTTCTTTGCTCATCCACTCAAATTCCTGATCAAATGTTAAATGACTATTTGTTACACCGTGTATTAATAAGATAGGTGGATTTCCATTTCCTTTTTCTTCATAATAAATCTGAGTGTTTTCATAGGTCGATAAAACAGCCAAGTCCATCATTCCTTTCGATTATGTAGCGCGGTGCGTGTAATAATCATTTTTCTGAAGAACTGTAATATTTTTGCTGAAAATTATAAATGCATCTGCAAAATAAGAACAGGAATATGCTCACCTGATACCGGTGTGACGGAAGAGGAAAGGTCAGGAGGAAAACAAGGTTATACAATTGCGGAAACTACGGAACTCATGCGAAAAGCCGTTCAAGAGGTTTTAGATAAAAAAACAGAAATGAACAATACAGGGTTATTATATCTGAGAGAGCGTCAGAAGTGTTGGTATCTCATGTCAGGTTCTTTTTTCTCACCTGTCTTATTTTCATCTCGTCTTATCTCGCTCCTTTATGATGGTTGAAACAACTCAATGAACCGCTGCGCCTTTTTGGTCAGATAACGATTTTTAAGCCATATAAGGCCGACATCGGATTGCACCGTAATATCGGGCAGATCAAATAATTCAATGTCGGCGACCGAAAAAGCGGACAAAACTGATTTCGGCAGGATGGTCACGCCGATTCCGGCGATGACTAAGGCGATCGTTATCGAGACGCTGGAACATTCGCATATGATATTGGGCTCAAACCCTAATCGTCGGCACTCGTTGACGATTTTTTCGTTTAATTGAATTGTTTTGTCGCTTTTTAAAGCGATCAGAGGCGTTGTTGCGAGATCTTGGAGTAAAAATGAGGACTGCGCCGGTCGCCAGTTCCGTTTCTTCGGGACAATCATCACGAAGGGATCAGAAGGGAGACGAAGCACGGCATATCGTTCTGAATCATAGCTCGACTCAAAAGGGAGTCTCGTGACTACCAGTTCAATGCTGCGGTCCTCTAGATAGTCACCCAACACCACATGATCGCCTTCCAGAATCTTAAAAGTGACACGCGGGTAGCACTCGCGAAAAAAGGCGATTTTCTCCGGCAATAAAGACACACAGGAGAAGACGGAACCGATGGAGAGCATACCCTGGATCCCTTGATCAATTTCCGCTATTTCTGTGACCGTTTCTTCCAGCTGATGGATCAGCGCTTCTGCTTTGGCCTGCAGGACTGTCCCGGCTTCGGTCAATGTCATACGTTTTCCATTCCGGTCAAATAAGGTGACGCCAAGTTCTTCCTCAATGAGCTTTAATTGTCGGCTTAAGGGCGGTTGTTCCATATTCAATGTTTTTGCCGCACGCGTAATTTGTCCTTCTCTGGCGATCGCCAGAAAATAGCGAAGCTGTCTGATATCCATCAATGGTTCCTCCTGATGTATACCTCAAAGGTATGGTAGACGAATAAAACAGATATTTTTCGTATAGATAATGGAATGATATCATGAAACCCAAGTAATCAGAAGGGGGGGAGAATATGAAAACCCACCGCATTTCCGTGATTGTCAAAAACCAGCCAGGTATCTTGGCTCAGGTTTCCCATTTATTTAGTCAGTCGGGTCTGAACATCGATGCGTTAACGGTTGGCACATATAAAGAAGTACACACATCTAGAATGAAAATTTCACTGAAGATTGAGACTATGGCTCTTGAGAAGGTGATTCGGCAGCTTGACGGCTTAATGGAAGTGATTCAGGTCAATGTGACGCGACCCCGCCCGACGCTTTGGGGCGCCCAAAATAAGCTAAACGGGATTTTCTCAAATCGAGCCACCCTTTTTTGGCTTGTGGCCTATAACTTGTTCATTACGCTTTTAGGAACGAATATTCCATCGCCGCTGCTTGCGCTATACAAGACACAATGGCATCTGTCGGCAGGTATGGTGACGCTTCTTTTTGCGATTTACGCGGTTGTGGTGATCCCAACGATTATTATCTCCGGACAGCTGTCCGATCAGGTGGGGAGAAAAAAATTACTGATCCCCGGAGTCTTTTTTATCATCGTCGGATCGGTATGCTTTGCTTTATCTACTAATTTTATGATGCTGCTCGTCTCGCGGATCTTTCAGGGTTTATCGGTCGGCATGATGAATGGTGTGGCCGTCGCGGCGTTAACGGAACTGGATGAAAAGCATAACCGGATCAAAGCGGCTTTTATTGGATCGATGGCCGTGACAGTAGGCAATGCGCTTGGCCCTGTACTATCAGGATTTCTGGGTGAGTATGCGCCTTTTCCAATGAAGCTGGCTTATTTTATTCATATGTTCCTTGCGATTCCGGGTTTTGTGGGTCTCTTATACATGAGTGAAAAAGTGAAACACACAGGTTCTGTCCATGTGCATCGGCCAGCTGTGCCGCACAGCATTCGGAACCGGTTCTATTTATCCGGCATGACCTCGTTTATTGCCTGGTCAATCATGAGCCTGATGCTCTCTATTATCCCGAGCTATGCCGACCAGTTGGTGGGGAGCTCGAACTTAGCCGTTTCCGGGGCAATCGTTGCCCTGGTTCTGAGCATCTCTACGATCAGCCAGGTCATCCTCAAAAGATTATCATTACAAAAATTAGTCATTCTCGGCTTCGTTCTCATTATTCTAGGGCTCGTCGCTCTCGTTATGACGCTATCGACAAAATCATTACTCTTCCTATTTTTAACGACCATTTTGATCGGTTTCGGACATGGCCCGACTTTTGCGGGAAGCCTCGCCCTAACGAATCATATCTCGCCGGATCAATCTCGCGGCGACATTATCGCTTCCTTCTATGTAATAACCTATTTAGGTGTGAGTCTTCCGATCCTGGGCCTGGGCTTTGTTGCCCACTGGATCGGACTCAATTCTTCAATTCTCCTGTATTCTGCGTTGATGGCGGCGATGATTCTTATCAGCATCGTTTATTGGATGATCGACGGGAGAGTGGAGAGACAGACAGCTCTGAAATGAGCGGAAAAGCCATGTCGCCGGAAAAAAGAGTAGGCTGGTTTCATCTGTCTCTCCGTCAATCACAAAAAAGTTCTTTACCAGGTGGATTATCCTTTTGGTAAAGAACTTTTTTCGGCTTTATAAACCGATCATAATACAAGCATGAAGAATTAGGAGTTTGTCGCTGCATCCTCATTTTCTTTCAGCTGACCGGCCGCTTCTTCGGCGACATGCATTGCGTTGTCTACACAGTCTGGTAGACCCACGCCGTGAAGCAACGCGCCGCAGGCATAAACACCATTGATTTTCCCAAGAGCATCTTCAAACGCCTGAACACGCTGATTGTGATTGACGGTGTATTGCGGCATATTATCAATCTGTCGCGTGATGACGGAAAACAAGGGTGTCCCTAGTTTTGATATTTTTCTCAGATCGGCCAGTGCTTTTTCCTCAATCGCTTCATCGCTTTCTTCAACGATCGCCGCATCTTCAGCTGTCCCAACGTACGTACGGATGAGTGCGCAATCTTCAGGCGCCGTGTAGGACCATTTATGATTCATGAAGCTGCACGCCGTGATATTCAGCCCTTCTTTTCTGGAGACGACATAGCCTGTCCCGTCCAGCTGTTCCACCTCTTCTTTTTTGAAGGCGAGAGCCACGGTGGCAGTTGTTGTCCGCTTGTCATTGCTCAGGCTCCAGGCCTCCGGAAAATCAAGCAGAGGTCCTAGCTGTTTTGGTGATGTTGCCAAAATGATTGAATCGGCATTCAAAACGGTTCCATCACTTAGGGTGACTTTCCCAGGTTCGACATGATCAACAGGCGTTTTCAACCGGATTTCGTCAGCGTATGAAGCCAGCTTTTCTACCAGAACATCCAGTCCGCATGATAGCGATAAGAATCGGCCCGCTGATTTCTTTGATGTTCCTGCCTGCTTCGGCGGTTGGATACTTTTCATGCCCAGAATCAGACTTCTGTGCTTTTTCTCAATAGCCGCGAACTGCGGCAGTGTCGCCTCAAGGCTCATGTCCGCCAGATCGCCGTTGTAAATGCCGGACAGCAGAGGCTCAATCATATTGGTGACGAGCTCCGATCCAAGGCGCCTTTCAAAAAATTCTTTAAGTGAAATATCTTTGTCCTGATAGACACGTGGAATCAGTAAATCCAATGCCGCGCGTAGTTTCCCAAGCGGACTGACCAGCCCTGTCGTCACCATGGGAAGCATTTTGGTTGGAATGCCCATAACGGAACCTTTTGGCATTTGTCTGAGACGATGATTGACGTAGATATAGTATGTACCTGTGCCTGAATGGACCAGTTGATCACCGAGGCCAATGTCCTTGATCAGGTTGGTCAGCGTGGGTTTGCGGGCCATATATCCCTCTGGACCACATTCAATAACAAACCCGTCCCGCCTCACGGTTTTGATTTTTCCGCCGATCCGGTCTGAGGCCTCCAACAAAGTAATGTGGGCTTCAGGTAAATTTTGCTTCATATAGTAAACGGCTGCAAGCCCGGAAATGCCTGCACCAATGACAATAACTTTCTGATTCCCCAATGTAATTGCCTCCTGAATGTGTTCAGCCTTTTTTAGATGATTGATATAACTATCAAGTAACTAAACTTATATTAGCACGTCTCGCGTACTACACCGATGAATTTTATGAACATCATCTGAAAAAATATGGCCTGTATCGTATAATAAAGGGAATGTATTTTGTTTCATCGAACGGCAGATCCTGGCAAGATCAATTACTCATAAAGAGGGCGCTGACATCATTGGATGGAGAAAAGTTTTTTACAAACAAAAAAGTTGTGATTGTGCTGGCGGTATTTTGCTGCATCTTATGGGGAAGTGCTTATCCGGGGGTCAAAATTGGCTATTCGCTCTTTCAAATCAGCACGGGCAATGTATTTGCCGAACTGTCTTTCGCCGGATACAGATTCATCATCGCCGGATTGATGGTTTTAATCTTGGCATTGATGATGTCCAAAAAATTATTTACACTCACCTGGAAGAATATCGAGTCCCTCATTCTTCTGGGATTAACTCAAACGACGCTGCAGTACGTGTTCTTCTACATTGGACTGGCCCACACCACAGGCCTCAAAGCGTCAATCATGAACGGTACCTCCGCCTTTTTCAGTGTGATCCTCGCCCATTTCCTTTACAGAGATGACCGCATCAATTTCAGTAAAGCCGTGGGGTGCATTCTTGGGTTTTTAGGTGTCCTACTTGTGAACTTCAGTAGTGACCTTCTGAGTTTCAACTTTAAAATCATCGGAGAGGGCTTTGTTGCAGTAGCCGCTTTTGCTTTTTCTGCTTCAGCGATTTATGGCAAAAGGATCTGCCAGAGAATGGACTCGGTGATTGTGACCGGCTATCAATTGCTGATCGGAGGCGTTGTACTTCTTCTTATGGGCATTTCCGGCAAGGGTTATGTGGCGCATTTTACGTTCGGATCCACGCTGGTGTTGCTGTACCTCGGCCTGCTTTCAGCACTCGCTTTTACCCTCTGGACCATTCTTTTAAACTATAACAAAGTGGGTCCGATTTCTGTTTACAACTTTCTGATTCCGGTATCCGGTGCCATTTTGTCAGCAATCTTTTTGGGCGAAAATATTTATAAGTGGGAGAATGCCGTTGCACTTGTTCTCGTCTGTACCGGTATCTACGCTGTGAACCGTCAGGGGCATCCTCTAAAAAAACACGGCCGCGCATCATCCGTCTATCTCTGAGTGGATTAATCAAACACGAAATGAAGTGCCAAAAAAACCTGCCTCAGCGGAGGCAGGTTTTTTGTCAGTGGTTAACAGGAGACAGTCTCTAGAGCCAATGTAGCTGCTGCTTCAGCGTGAAGATAGGTTGTATCGAATATCGGCGCGGAACAATCCTGTTGACTGATAAGTAATGGGATTTCCGTACAGCCGAGAATGATACCCTCCGCACCCTGAGACAGGAGCTTATCAATAATATGCAGGTACTTATCTTTTGAGGCAGGGGAGCAAACGCCCTGGCACAATTCCCCGAAAATAACATCATGAATGACCTGACGATCGCTTTCTTCCGGAATGATCGTCGAAATGCCATGTGTCATCAGCCGGTTTTTATAAAAGTTCTGTTCCATTGTGAATTTTGTTCCAAGTAATCCGACTTTCGTCAATCCTTGTTTCTGAATGGCCTTAGCCGCTGCATCTGCAATATGAATCAATGGAATGGACACGGCACCCTGGACCTCAGAAGCCATTTTGTGCATGGTATTGGTACAGATGACCAGAACGTCAGCCCCCGAATTCTCCAGCGTAGTGGCCGCGTGAATCATCAGATCGGTCGCCTTATCCCATTCCCCGGCTCTCTGAAGCGCAGCGATCTCTTCAAAATCAAAAGAATACGTGAGACATTTGGCCGAATGCAGGCCGCCCATTTCTTTTTGTACGATTGTATTGATGTAGCGGTAGTATTCGGCAGTTGACTCCCAGCTTAATCCACCGATCAGACCAATTGTTTTCATTAAAAATCTCCTCCAATATTTTTTTAAATCGTAGCATGCTATACTGGCCTATAATAGATCCAAAAAATAAAAACTTTTATGGTACCAGTTTGTTTATCGGGGGATTGGAATGTTATTTGTCACCATCGATCGAAAAAGTTCGGTATCTCTGACGCAGCAAATATATGATCAGATCCGTAAGAGCATTTTGAACCGGGATCTGGAGGAAGGGGAGCGTCTCGCCTCATCACGGGGGCTCAGTGCGGCAATCGGCGTATCACGCAATGTTGTTCTGGAAGCCTATGAGCGGCTGATTGCGGAAGGTTATTTGGAAGTCCGGTCAAAATCAGGGACATTTGTTGCCAAGGGTTCTTTTTTACCTGCGAAAGGTAAAACGTCGGAATACGAAAAAGTAATGCCTAACGTGGCAGATCGGAAGCCCATAATTGACTTTCGCGGCAGTCATCCGGCGATGGATCAATTTCCGAGAAAAAAATGGGGACAGCTGACCAGGGACATTTGCTACGAAGCTCCGGATCACATTTTTGGTTATGCTGAGCCCGGCGGGATTAGAGAACTCAGAGTTACACTGGCTAAGTATCTCCAAAGGGTCAGGAGCGTCCATTGTCATCCGGAGCAGATCATGATTACAACAGGAGCCACTCAGGCTCTGAGGCTTATAACAGAGATGCTAATCAAAGCTCGGACCGGTATCTCTGTTGAAGATCCTGTAACGGACGAAATGCGCAATATTTTTTTCAGTGCCGGAGCAGGCATTATTCCTGTGCCAGTGGATGAGAACGGAATCATACCGGAGTGTCTCCCAAAGGAGGAGGGTACCGGGTTTGTATTCGTTATCCCTTCTCATCAATTTCCAATGGGTGGTATTCTGTCGATTCAAAGAAGAGTGCAGCTGATTCAATACGCCCGGGAATTGAATAATTATATTGTAGAAGATGATTATGACAGCGAATTTACATACGAAGGGGCGCCGGTTCCATCCATCCAGGGACTGGATCCGGAGCGGGTGATCTATGTCGGGACGTTCAGCAAAATCCTGTCGCCGGCTCTCAGGATGGGTTTCGTCGTGCTTCCCACACACCTGATTGAAACGTTCCGCCGTCTGAAGTGGTTTCATGACCGCCATACCTCTTCCATTGACCAGCTTGTCTTGTCCCGTTTTATTGAAGAGGGGTATCTGGATCGCCACATTCGCAAGATGAGAAGAATTTATCGAAAAAGACGGGAAGTGCTCGAGACAGCTGTTCGGGCATCTTTTAAAAATGCGAAAATAATCGGAAGAGCGGCGGGTATGCATTTGGTCGTTGACATTCCGGATATTGATTTTGATGATGCGCTCGCTGGAGAAATTGAGAAGCAGGGAGTGCGCATTTATCCGGTGGAACACTTCGCAATGAATAAAGGCAGACACACGCATCAAGTGGTTATGGGATATGGCAGCCTGACGCCGGAGCAGATCCTTCAAGGAGTGACACAACTCAAGAAATTTCTGAGCACCCGCGGGTAAACGGAAATGAATACAGGCTGAACAGTCAAAAACCAGATTGATCGTCGAGAAATTGCCAAATTCATCTGGTTTTTGTTGAACAAAAAGTATTAGAATGTAAACTGTATCAAAAAGTCATGATTATAAAACCGGGCAGATACCCGAATCAGGAAGGAAATCTCTGTGTTAACCGATCAGGCAAAACCAATCACCCGCTCAGAAAGTATTGTCTATTTTATGATTTCAATTCTTGTTAACGCTCTTGGAAATGCGCTGACTGTTTCACTGAATTTAGGGAGCGCCTTATGGACAGCGTCTTCCGTTAATCTGACACAGCTCACAGCCATTCCTTTGGATGTAACGCTGTTTGGATTTGGTGTAGCTGTTATTTTCATTAATACGATCATTGTTCATAAGGTTGAATGGCACCGCATTTTGGGAAACTTGATTTTTATGGTTCCATTCAGTTATCTGGTTGGTCTGATCACTCAGCTCTTACTGAGTTTCGGGATCAATGAATTGCCGCTTTTCGTACGGATCATTCTCGATATAGCCGGAATATCCCTTATATCCATGGGAATTTCCATTTATCAACGGGTCAATCTGATTCTCCATCCGGTCGATGACCTGATGCAGATTATCCGTTTCAAATACTTTAAGGGCAACGCGACCATTGCTCAGCTGGTTACTTTTGCGCCACCGGTCGTGATCATTTTTCTCTGCTGGCTGGATGCACAACAGATTTATGCAATCAATGTCGGTACGGTTTTTGCGCTGATCTTTCAGGGAACATTGGTCGGGGTTTTTGACAAGTGCGTTTTCCCGGCCTTAAAACACCAGCACTTGTTCAATGAGCCGAGAGAAGTTAAACGAGTACATCTCTCAGGGCACACACAAGTGAGAAACTGAACCGTGACGCTAAACAAACAGTCTACCTGAGTGTTCTGATGGCACTCCAGGTAGACTGTTTTAAGATTATTTTATTTTGATCCGGACATTGCCGTAAATCCTAGATGGGTAATCAATGATCTTGAAGGTCAGTGGCCCTTTATATTTTCTGTCAGCAATAATCAGCTGCAAATCATTCCGCGTGTCACCAATCATTGCTGTTCCCATGCCACGGAGTGTGAACGTTTTTCCAGTCTGATCGGTAAAAGTGGAGGCAAAGATCTGATAACCTATGTTGGCATCTCTTTTCGGCCAGCGCAGAGAGAGTGTGACGATCTGATCTTTGCGTGTTTCATCCATACGATCTTTGACTGTTTGAATGGACTTCAGCGTCAGCCAGCCATCTTTCGGTTTCTTCATCAGCTTTTTCTTAACCGGATCAACAACGACATTCCGCATGTTTTTATCAATGGCCCGTGCATGTGTCATCATTAAATAGAGCGATTTCGGTTCTGAAAAGTAATTGCTTTGAAAATACAGGATTTGCTCGTTACTGTTAATCTCGGACGATTCCAGGCCATTAACAATAGGCTTCCATTGGTGCCCGTTTCCGTCAACAATCCTCAGGTCATCCAAAGCGGTGATCTTTTTTGTGTTGTTCGGATCATATTTGACCCGGATAGCGATTCTTGTCGGATAAATCGTCATCGATTCAAAATTGATCTTTTGCCCCTGCAGGACAGCGGTTTGATGGATGGGGTAGCTTTTTTTCATACGCTCAAACTTTTTAATGTCAAAGGGAATCGTAAAGCGCCAGGAAACAGCATTCCGTCTGATTGACAGATAAAGCGGATCAGTCAGTTTATTATTCTTGAAAGAGATCGTCAGACGCTGGTGCACGACAGAATTCTTTTTGGTCGGAGCATCAGAATCTAAACCCGCATGGCCCATGACTGATTCGCCTGAAGTATTTTTCACATCGATCTTACTCATAGCAAATATTCCGTTCTTTCCTGGATTCCTGATTGTGTAGAAGAGAATCATCTGATTCTGATCGGCAATCATACTGTTAATAGTGAAGGTGGTGCGCCCTTTTGTTTCGGATAAATTCAGCTGCTGCAGGGCGTGGTGGTTAACCGCATCCTTAAGTCCGCGATCCCCGTTGATCAGAAAGACGATTTGATTCAGGCCAGGAAGTTTAGCCACATAAGCCGCGAAGGCAGGCGATATTTTTACTGAAGAGAAAAACAATAAAATGACGGCGGCCGCGACCGTAGCGACCTGCAGCATCCGGCGGTTTCTTTTGGCCTTGCTTCGGGCACGCTCGATACCGAGAGTGATCGCTTGTTCTGAGTGTTCGGACTCCGGGGTATGGTCAAACGCTTTGCTGAACCGTTCCATCTCTTTTTCAAAATCAGGCATCATTTTCCCTCCTCCTTCTGCATCTTATTTCTCAGCAATCCGAGGCCGTGATTTAACCTTGTTTTCACTGTTCCAATCGGAATCTCCAGGTTTTCAGCAATTTCAGAAAGTGTGTACTGATGATAATATTTCAGGACGATAATCAGCTGATACTTTTCATCGAGACTCTGAACATAACGTTCGACATCGAGACTGATGGCGCGGTCCTGATCACGCCCCTGTTTTTCTGAAAGGGAGTCGACAGGAATAACCCGTTTTCTCCGATTCATTTCGTTCAGGCAATAGTTAATCATAATTCGGATCATCCAGGTCTTTACATACTGCGGATTTTTGACTTTATGAAAATTTTTGTAGGCCCGATAACCGACCTCCTGAAGCGCGTCCAGAGCATCATGCTCATTCTTCAAATAGCGCCACGCCGTGCGATAGAGCTCGTTGTGGTAAGATACCATTAATTCGGAAAAAGCTTCATCATTTTGTTTTTTGTTCCGGTGAAAATAGTTTCCCGGCATAGGCTCACCAGCGTTCTTCATAATCTCTATACCTATTAGACAATAAAAGGGCAGAAACGGTTTTCTGTTTTATTTTTTAATGCTACTTTGAAATCGCTTGTCCTAATACTCTGATATAATAAATAACGGTTTGGGACCTTTTCTCAAAGTTTAACATCGAAACGGTGAATAAAATGTCTTTTTTCAGCGTCTATCGCGGTTTACCCAAAGAAATCTATATTATTTTTCTGTCCCGTTTCGTCGACAGTGTCGGGAGTTTTGTGCAGCCGCTTCTTGTACTGATCCTGACACAGAAGATTGGCATGAAAAGTGATACGGCAGGGCTATTTATCACTTTACTTGGCATCAGCTACGCACCGGGTATGATTCTGGGAGGTAAACTGGCTGATCAGATCGGAAGAAAGAACATTATTCTGATCTCGCAAAGCCTGGGCGCGCTGGCCCTTCTCGCCTGCGGGTTTATGAAACCATCGATGGGATTGGTCTATGTACTGATGGCATCGTCCATTCTCTATTCGGTTTGCGACCCGGCTTATGACGCGTTACTGGCGGACATCACGGTTCCGGAAAATCGAAAGTCAGCCTACTCTTTGAGCTACATGGGCTGGAATCTTGGCTTCGCGGTTGGTCCGATTATCGGAGGCATCTTATTCAAGAATAATCTTCCACTGGTTTTTATCGTGGACGGCCTGACCACAATCCTATCGATGCTGTTGGTGGTTCTTTTTATCGGAGAGACGAAAGGACGTCTTCAATTTGCCGATTCAGGGGAAGAACGGACACTCGAGCAGGACATGGAGGGATCGGTGTTCCGGGTTCTATTAAAAAGACGTATCTTGATCTATTTTGCACTGATTTTATTTTGCTTTCAGTTTGAATATTCGCAGTGGGGTTTTACGCTGCCGCTGCAGATGGCAAGTTTGTTTGGTGGCAATGGAGCCGCACTGTATGGAACTCTGGCAAGCTTTAACGGAGTTATTGTGATAATACTGACGCCGCTTCTTTCCAAACTAACCCTATCTCTTCGACCAATCGGAGTGATCGCGGCAGGCGGGCTTTGCTACGCTCTCGCATTTGGCCTTTTCGGCCTGATTCACGCATTGCTATTTTTCTATCTGGCGATCTTCATCATGACGGTAGGCGAAATACTCATCTCCATTAATTCCCCGACATTTATTGCCAATTATACACCATCGTCCCATCGTGGCAGAGTGAGTGCGCTGATCCCTATAATTACTGGGGCGGGTTATACTTTAGGGCCTTTGATGATGGGCCATTACATTACACTCTTCTCTATTTCTTCGGGTTGGCTGGTTATCGGTGGTATAGGTCTTTTTTCTGCCGGCCTGATGTTCCTTTTAAAAAGAAAAGAACGGCTGAAAACAGAATTATGAATAGCTTATTAAACGTTATTTTATGCTTAAGAAACGGTTAAGAATTGCCTAAGTATCAGATCACTTCTGTTTGTTACAGTTAGGACTGTAATAAATAACCTTAAGGAGTGACTGATTGATGAAGAAAAAATTAAGTGTCCTTTCTCTGCTGTTGGTTTTGATTTTCGTTTTGGCGGCCTGCGGGAGCGGGAATACTGATATGAATGGCTCAAGCACCCAAAGTTCTGCGCCCGATTCAATGACAAGTTCCTCAATGAGTCAATCCATGACCACTTTATCAGGAAGTTTCAGTGGAAAAAATGGAAAAATGGTTTCAGGCATGGTTAAAGTCATGGGCGGCAAATTAATGTTGACCCACTTTAAAACAGACGAAGGCCCTGACCTTCATGTTTATCTGACTAAAGACGGGGATGTAACAAACGGCCAATCCATCGCAAAAATTGACTTGAAAAAAATGGATCAAACCTTCTCACTGAATGGCGTGGATCCTGCGATGTACAATACAGTGGTCATCTACTGCAACAAAGCGCACGTCGCATTTGGCGAAGCAAAGATCATGGATCCCGGCATGAGCTTTTCCGGTTCGTTTAAAGGCACCAACCAAAAGATGGTTAGCGGAACAGCTACCGTCACAAACACCATGTTAACGTTATCGAACTTCAAAACTGATGAAGGCCCCGACCTTCATGTGTACCTGACTAAGGACGGAGACCTATCGACCGGCAAACAGATTGCCAAAATTGATTTGAAAAAAATGGAACAGAGCTTCTCTCTAAGCGGCATTGATCCCACGATATACAATATGGTGGTCATCTACTGCAACAAAGCCCATGTCACATTCGGTGAAGCCAAACTGATGATGGATCCGTCATGAAAATCCGAACGCTGACAAACCATGTTCTCTTTTCACTGATCAGAGTGGGTCTTGGAATCAGCTGGCTGCATGAAGGCATTTTCAAAGTCCAGGCACATTTTACAATGTCCGGCTTGACTCAAGCTGTCACGAGCAATACGGTGACCCCGGATTGGTATAAAGTCTTTATGGTGCATTTTGTTGAACCCAATACAGCACTGTTCAATTTGCTGATTCCCTGGGGGGAGATTTTGGCCGGCGCAGGATTAATTACGGGGATCCTTACTCTGCCAGCCCTATCGGGTGCGATCTTCATGAACATTAACTACTGGTTGGCCAATATGATTTATATTTACCCCTTGCAATTGCTGGTGGCCGTAATTCTCCTGATAGCGATCAGACAGGCCTCCCATTTCAGTTTAGCGAACCTTTACTTTTATCTGAAGGACCGTATGAGAAGAAAAAGCGAAAGTAATCCCTCAGTGTAAGTTTTTATAGGAACAGGCCCATTTTACCGGAATGGGTCTGTTATGACTTGAATCCATGGATCATCCCGGTTATCTTAGTGAAAAGAGGTGGAATCAATGCCTGAAACGATCCTTATTGTCGATGACGAGCCGACGATTGTTGACGTGGCGAAGCGCTATCTGGAAAAAGAAAATTTTAAAGTGCTGACCGCCTCGAATGGCGGTGAAGCTCTTGAAATCTGCCGGCATCGTTCAGTCCATTTAATTGTGACAGACATTATGATGCCTGAAGTAGATGGATATGATTTTATTCTGCAGATCATTGACTCAGGCAAAGAAATTCCGTTCCTGTTCATCAGTGCGAAAACACAGGAGCAGGACCGACTTTATTCGTTAACACTGGGTGCGGATGATTATGTGACAAAACCCTTCAGTCCCCGGGAACTTGTTTTGAGGGTCAAAAATATTTTACGGCGTGTGAATAAAAATGCAGGCCATACGATTAACAGGGGTGCTTTAAAAATTGACTACGAAAAACGGTCAGCCACGCTTTATGATGTTCCGCTTGATTTGACCCTCAAGGAATTCGATTTGTTATGGGTTCTGGCTCTGGATCAGGAAAGGGTCTACTCAAAATCGGAGCTTTTCGATAAAGTCTGGGGTGCTGAATACTACGAAGACGCGAATACGATGAACGTCCATATCCATCATTTGCGTGAAAAACTAGAGCGCGCGTCAGACGGCAGCCCACATCCTGTGATTAAAACCGTCTGGGGTCTCGGCTATAAGCTGGAGGGAGACGGAACGTGAAACTGCGCAGTTTAATTCTTTTGTCTTACGGATTCGCCCTGTCATTGGTCATTGTTATTGTCTTTTTCAGTGTAAAATATATGCTCTTTCAGCAGGGCATCGCTTATATCGTCACGTTAATTATGGTTATCGCCTGCACGTTCGCGTTCATTTTAAGTTATCTGCTGTTTCTGCCCGCTTTGCGCTCAATCAGAAAATTAAGCAGGCAAAGCCGTAAGCTGGCCCAGGGCCATTTTGAAAAAATAAGGGACATCCGCTCGCCGAAGGAATTGGCAGAACTGGCGGAAGACTTCAATCATATGACGGAGCGGTTGGAAGAATCTTTTAATCAAATCAGGAAATCAGAAGACGAAAAAAAAACGATGATTGCCCAATTATCCCATGATATTAAAACGCCGGTAACTTCCATACGTTCTCAAATTGAAGCGATATTAGACGGCATGGTCGATGATGAAGAGAGACCGGTTTATCTGGAGTCGATTCAAAATCAAGCGATGCGCCTGAGCCAGCTGACGGATGAACTGCTTGAGGTAACTACCACTCAGGAGAATAAAAAACATAAACCCGTGGTTAGAAAGGTCTGGATCGATAAGATTCTGGTCGCCGCATTGAACAGTTTCCAAGTTCAGATTAAGACGGAGAAACGGGATATTCAGATCGAATTAAAGGGTAAAACACCCTTCATATACACGGATGAAGAAGGTATGAACCGGATCCTGCACAATATAATCGCGAACGCCTTGAAATATTCTGATCCAGGCACGCCGATTAAGATTCAGGAAAAAGAGAATGATCATTTCATTCAGATTTCCGTTCAGGACTTTGGGGTAGGTGTACCAGAGAAAGAGCAGAAGCATATCTTTGAACGGTTTTATCGCGTCGAAAAATCACGTAATCAGAAATATGGCGGAACGGGTCTGGGACTTTTTATCTCACTGGAGATTGCCGAAAAATTGGGTGGAAACATTACGGTGAGAAGTAAATCAGGTGAAGGAAGTACCTTTACAGTCAGTCTGCCTAAAAGGGTGAAGGAGTGATCGAGCTTTCGAAAAGGATGCCGGCGACATAGTTATGTTACAATTAAAAAAATCGTTTTTGGAAACGGGAGGTTACTATGCGTATTCTGGTTTTAGGAGCCGGCGGAATCGGCGGCTATTTTGGCGGCCGCTTAGTGGAGAAAGGGGAAGATGTCACTTTTCTCGTCCGCAGCAAGCGCAAGCAGCAGCTTGAGAAGAATGGCCTGATCATCCGCAGCGTAAATGGAGATTTTACGTGCACGCCAAAATTAGTGACGAAAACGGACGTTGCGGGCCCATTTGATTTGGTTTTATTTTCGACAAAATCCTATCATCTGGAAGAAGCAATCGAGGATCTGCAACCTTTTGTCGGCGGGGAAACAGTGATTTTACCGCTGCTGAACGGTATCGCCCATGTGTCTCAATTAAAGCAGGCATTTGACGGCGACAAAGTCATTGGGGGATTATGCTTCATTGAAACAACATTAAATGAAACAGGAGATGTGATCCAGACAAGCCCGGCAGACCGGCTCGTCTATGGTGAGTTGGAACATCCGGATACCAAGCGGATCCGTGAGATCGCCGATGCGTTCAGCGGCACAAAAGCGGATTTTGTTCTGAGTGATCATATCGAACAGGATTTGTGGCATAAATATTTATTTATTACCGTTCTGTCAGGTGTGACAACACTAATGCGCGCCCCGATCGGACCGATTCGTGAAAGCGAAGGCGGGCGGAACTTTATCCGGCAGATGTTTGAAGAAGGCGCTCAGATTATGAGAGCAGCTGGTGCCCCGATTCAGAACAACATCGTTGATCAGCATATGAAAACGATTGATCAGATTGGCTATGATATGAAATCGTCGATGCAGCGGGATATGGAAAAGGGCTCCTCCATCGAAGGGGATCACCTGCAGGGCTATCTATTGCAGCTCGCTGATCAATTTCATGTAGATGCGCCGCTATTGAAAGTTGTTTATCAGAATCTGAAAGTGTACGAGAAAATGGTTTAGAAAATAATCAATGAAATTAGTGGAGTTCTGATATATTTTACTGAGTTCTGATAAATCTGCCTGAGTTCTGATATATTTTACTGAGTTCTGATAAAATTGGCCGAGTTCTGATATTTTTTTACTGATCAAGCTTATTTTATTTCATAACGCATAATTGTCTGTTGGCAATTCTGGTAATGAGCCTGCGGATGCGTACTGAACTATATGGAGGTGGGAACGTGCCGATTGCAAAAACTCCTGAACCACCATATTATGCCGTTATTTTTACATCCCGAAGAACAGAAGAAGATAATAAAAGTTACAGTGAAACAGCTGACTTGATGGATCAGCTGGCTTCTGTACAAAAAGGATTTCTGGGGGTTGAGAGTACACGGGATAACGAAGGGTTCGGAATCACTGTCTCCTACTGGGACACTTTGGAGTCAATCAAACTGTGGAAGGAAAATACCGATCACCGAATGGCTCAGAAAAATGGCCGAAGCAACTGGTATTCAGCATACAGCGTCCGCGTCTGCAAAGTGGAAAGAGCGTACTTTTTCGACAAATAAGTGCTACTGTTATCGTTTGATTCACTTCAATAATAAGAGAGGTGGGAGGAACTATATTTGAATTCCTCCAATCTTTTCTAACACATTCTAACCATTATTATACATTGAACGTGTTAGAATTGTTCCCCATGGGATCGTATCTCGAGTTGAGAGCTTTTGTGTGTAATTGAATCTTTTTGTTGATATGTTCTTCGTCCGCTTTGAGTTTCTAAGAGTGGTATAAAATGGCCACAAGAGACCAGCTAAAATTTGAGTACCGCTCAAAGCGACCCTTGTCAATGAGTCGCGCAACTTCTATAATCAAGAGGTTGCAATTTTGGCAGAGTTCGAAACCCTCCTCTGCCTTACAAAAAAAACTACGGGAGTGATCTTGTTGGATCAGATTCAAACGAAAGTGAACGTTCCTTTCAAACTCATTTTTCTGGCAATGGTATTTATGACCTGCCTGATTGCCGCAAATCTTGTTGCCTCAAAGCTTTTCTCCGTTGGCGGATTTTCAATGACCTCAGGAATTATCATTTACCCGCTTACTTTTCTTGTATTAGATAGTATTACCGAATGCTGGGGCAAACCGGTCGCTCAGAAAATTGTCTGGGTCGGTCTGCTCGCCAATGTCCTGTTCGTCCTGCTGCTTCAGCTGGCGATCCACTTGCCCGCCGCGCCTTTCTGGAAGGGACAGGAAGCCTACGCGTTGGTTCTTGGGGCACTGCCGAGAGTTGTGCTCGCCTCATTATGCGGCTATTCTGTTTCACAAACGCTTGATATCACTATTTTTGTCGGACTCAAGAAGCGGACCCAGGGTAAAATGCTGTGGCTGCGCAGTTTGCTCAGCACGGCGATCAGTCAGCTCGCGGATTCGACCGTTTTTATGTTTATCGGATTTACCGGAATTTTGCCGATAACGGCGATTTTTACAACGATTGGCACGGAATATGTGCTTAAATTTTTATATGCGGTCGTTGGTGTTCCGCTGATCTATCTGATTGTACGATGGATCCATGGAAGCAAAAATGGACGTGTCATACCGCAATTTAATCAGGAGTGAGAGGAGATAAAAAATGAACGACCGAAAAAAAGAGGGCCTGACGCTGCTTGGCAACAAGGGCACGCAATATGTTTTTGATTACGATCCGACACTCTTGGAGACCTTTCAGAACGCACACCCGGACCGTGATTATTTTGTCAAATTCAATTTTCCGGAATTTACAAGCCTGTGCCCGATTACCCATCAGCCGGACTTCGCAACCTTGCATATCAGTTATGTGCCGGATGTGCGAATGGTTGAGAGCAAATCATTGAAACTTTATTTATTCAGTTTCCGAAATCACGGTGATTTTCACGAGGACTGTGTCAACAAAATCGCCGACGACCTGATTCAGCTGATGGATCCGAAATACCTTGAGGTGTGGGGGAAGTTCCTGCCAAGAGGTGGTATCAGCATTGATCCGTATGTGAATTACGGAAAGAAGGAAACCCGCTGGGAAGAGGTTGCCTTCGACCGGTTGAGCCGGCATGACCTGTATCCTGAGAAGATTGATAATCGCTGATTTCTATAAAAAGAATAGGATTGATGGGAGGAACCGGGTATGACGAAAAAAGCCGTTGTTGTACTGAGCGGCGGACTCGACAGTACAACATGTATGGGCATCGCGAAGAGTGAGGGTTTCGAACTTTATCCACTAACTTTCAGCTACGGGCAGCGCCACCAGCGTGAAATAGAGCAGGCGAAAAAGATCGCTTCATTTTTC
This sequence comes from Sporolactobacillus shoreae, assembly GCF_004684935.1. Lineage (GTDB taxonomy): Bacteria > Bacillota > Bacilli > Bacillales > Sporolactobacillaceae > Sporolactobacillus > Sporolactobacillus shoreae. Next base: position 87,749 of record NZ_SRJD01000005.1, on the reverse strand, counting down.
AACGTCACGGAACACCGCATTATTGATCTAGACTTTTTCAGGCAAATCGGCGGCAGCGCTCTGACTGATCAGTCGATTGACGTTCCTGATGACGGAGAAGATAACGGGATACCGGTCACGTATGTGCCGGCCAGAAATATGATTTTTTTGTCACTCGCCAGCGCGTACGCGGAAGTAATCGGAGCGGAGGCGATCTTTACCGGTGTGTCATCGGTCGACTACAGCGGGTATCCGGATTGCCGGCCTGAATTTATTGAAAGCATGAACCAGACGATTAATCTTGCGACGAAAACGGGAGTGACGAATCATCACCTGTCCATAAAAACACCGCTGATGTATCTGACTAAGGGAGAGACCATTCGGCTCGGAACCGAACTGGGTGTGCCGTATGATCTCACTACTTCCTGCTATAAGGGCGGAGAAGAAGCGTGCGGAACCTGTGACAGCTGCCGGTTGCGGATTAAGGGATTTAAAGAAGCCGGACAGGTGGATCCGATTGCTTATCAATTACCAATTGATTGGACCAATTAAGGTGAAAATTGAGAAAAGAGCAGATCAACCTGCTCTTTTTTATTTTTCAAAATTAAAATTTGATTATCAATACATTCTTTTTTTACAAAAAAAGAGCGAGAAGTTTGAAAAATTAGTACAATGGAACTATAAGTGTCAATGCGGGAGAGTTAAATATGGATGAAGCAGCAAAGAGGATTGTAATGTTTCCGAAGATGACGATCAATTTAGAAGAACTTGAGCAGCTATTTACTCCTATCTATGATTCTTATGCGGATTTTGCTGACGCGCTACGCAAATTTGAAAATGAAGACGTTCTTGTCATGATACGTGCGGCAGGGCGCACGGATCGCACTCCATCGCTTGCCTACCGATATCGGATTAATAAAAATGCGCTGAAAAGTGATTACCACAAAGAGCTTCAGCACTACCGGGCACGGATGCACAAAGCGATCAGCCTTGACGGCTATTATCGCGGAGATCCGGGGTTGTGGGAGAAAGATCTGCCGTATCTTCTCAAAATAGATCACTACCTTAAAGCCCACGGATTTCCGGAGGACCAGGTTCCCGCTCCAGAGCGGAGTTTTGAATTAGTTGAGGATGAAAAATGGATTGATGAAAATGGCGGAAAGGAACTTTTGGAAAAAATTAATTTGTATCCCCGCCTGAACATTATTCCTGTCTCAGATCCCCTGATGTTCGCGATCAACCCTCAATTAATTAATGAATCAGAACACATTCATCTTATTGTCGAAAATAAAACGACTTATCAGGGTTTACTGCCTGTTTTAAAAGAAACGAGCTTTGCAACGCTGATTTATGGATGCGGAAAGGCGATCGTCAAGAGTATTGATCAGTTTGCCATGCAGTATCCGATTAAGGCTGTGCACCACTTTTTCTATTTTGGCGATTTAGATTGGGAAGGACTTTCAATCTGGTACTCACTGAATCGAAGACAAGCGGCACAGCCTGCACTCCCCTTCTATCAGGCTTGCCTGAGAAAAGAAGCTGCTGTCGGGAAGGCTTATCAGCACTTGCGGAATGCCGCGGCGGATGCCTTTTTCCCCTTTTTTTCAGAAGGACAAATCCGGCAAATGCGCACGGCACTGCATGAAGGAAACTATTATCCGCAGGAAATCTTGAAAACGAAGGAACTGCAGCAGATATGGAGGAACAGCGATTGGAAGAACTTGATCTGCACGAAATTGTGAATGGCTATAAAGAGCGGATACGGCGATTAGCCTTGTTTGATCCTCTGTACGAACTGGAACGTAAACGTGAACAGGATCATAAGAACAATGAAATTGATATGAAGGGTTTGGGCCTGCTCACATTGCTTTTTTTCTTTGAACAGAAACTAATGCGTCAATATAAGGCGGGTGCCAGGCAATTGGCAGCTTTTCTTGAAAAAACGGCTGAATCACAGTACCGGCTTGATCCTGAAGATTATGAGCGGCTGGCTCGGTTGATCATTCAGACTTTTCGACCAACCACTGGAAAAAAACGACGTTATACCTTTTTTAATTGGGAAACAGGTCAGGACGATGGTATTGAATACTCGATTTTGAAGGCGAGCAGTTTCGATCTGAAAACAAATGCGCAGTACTATACTCTGGATGAGGACGGGCTTGAACTCGTATTTGCAACGAAGGAATTTTACAGTGAATTTCAGTTGTCGATCAATCAGCTCATGCTGCGCAAACAGCTGGACAAAGGCGAATTCAAAGGTGCATTGAGGCAGATCAATGAGATGCATATTGATGTGGAAAGCCTAGTTGATCGGATGACACGGCTCAAGCACGAAATTCAGCGCAGTATTGTGTCTGAAGAGACGTTTGAGCGCTATAAGCAGCTGCTTGAGGATATCTATGGACGCTTGAATCGGGAGAATGACGAATTCAAAGAACTGCGCGCTTTTGTGAAAGAGACCCGTGAGCGCCTGTACGCAAAGGATGTGCATAAGAAAGAGACACGGACGTATGATTTGGTTTTGCGGATCGCGCGTGAATTGGAGTCGGTTCATTACGAGCATACACGCCTGTTGGATCAAACCGGTGATTTGAAAAATACCACACTGCTGACGGCACAAGAGTCTTTGTACTACACAGGTATTCAGGCATTTAATTTCGATCAGGACTTGTCTGCGAAAATTATTGCGACACCCTTGCCGCTTGAAGCGATGGCCGGCATACTCCAGCCTTTTGTGAAGGTAGAGGAGAACAGACAGTGGTCACCGCTGACCATCCTTGCCGATCAGAAAATCAGTGAAGAACGTGAGTTGGCAGATGATTCAGGTTTTATCGTTGTCGATTCAGATGAGGAAACCTTGTCCTATCGACGTGTTCTTGCGGAAAAATATCGTGAATTAATGGAACTGTTTCTACACGCTTATCAACAGCGAAAAGTGCGGAAACTGTCTCAGTTCATGAATTTTCTCGAAGAGCGCAACCGTTCGAATCTACTTGATTATCGTTATTTTTATCAGTTTTGGCTTGTTCTACATCAGCGTACGCCGATCAGGAATGGAGAAACAGAGGACAGCGATAAAGGTAAAACAGTGCTCGATGAAGCCCTGGCGTTGCTTGGGGACCAGGTGCTCCATGTGCATGAAGGAAGCGGCATCATCCAAAAAAACAAGCGCTTCTCAATCCAGGAGATGCTGATCCATCTTGAGGAGGATAACGATGAACTATCCTGAACAAAAAGTGATCCACGCTTTTCGACTTTATACGATTCTCGCCAGGGACGGTGCCGCAGGAGAAGATGCCGTGCAAAATTATCGTGCGGATGATGCGATTCGCGGTCTGCTGGATACATTTGCCGGGGAAGTGGACTGCGTCGTGATCAGTACCAGCGAGCAGTTGTTCCTCGTGCCTGAAACCAAGCTTTCCCCCTTTCATGTCAGTAATGACTGGATCAAACGCAATTATATGCGTGCCGGGTCAACCAACGGTGATCTCTATCTGCTGTATTTTGCGACGATGATTCTGTTTGGCAGCTTTTACGACACGTATCAGAGTCAGGAACCGACACGGCTTTTTTTGCGTCTGGACGAGTGGGTGCGTTTTATTCAGGAACGCATGGATCAATTGAAAATCCATGATGAAGAAGAACTGAAAAAGCTGGAGCAAGAGTTTTCCTATAACTGGCGACTGATTATTGAAAAATGGGACGACATGGATGACATTAAAGAGACTGCCAAAAAGCAAAGCGGTAATACGATCAGCCGCATGAGTTTTATCAACACGGTCAAACGGTTTTTGATCGATCAGAATCTGGTGCAGGATATTGGTAACGAAGAGATTCGGCTGACGGAGAAAGCGAAGACGATCGTTCAGCGTTATTTCATGGAAGTTGAATACAATAAAGGAATTTTTGAATTTATTTACGGCTTTGAAGGAGATGAACCGCATGCCGACGATCAGTAAAATCCGCTTGACGAATGTCATCTATGAAGAAGGCAACAAACGCTATAATGACGAATTGTTTCTCTTTGACGGACACAACGGTGCGATCCTGATTGAAAACGGCGGCGGGAAAACTGTATTTATTCAAACTGCGCTTCAGGCCATTCTGCCGCATATCGACCTTGCCGATCGCAAAATTAAAAATACATTGATGCTCGATGGTGCACCGGCACATATTGCAATCGAATGGATCATCAACGAGCGGCCGAGACGTTACGTGGTGACTGCGGTTTCACTTTTTACATCGAAGAACACGCTCGATTCGCTGCGCTATGTTTATGAATACCAGGAGAATGATCTGAACGGTATTGAGGGTATTCCATTTGTCCGCGACATCAGGGGCGGTAAACGACCCGCTGATCGTGGTGAAATGCAAGATTATTACAGCGGGATGCATGAGCGAACGCTCAGTGCGCAAACCTTTAAAACGATTAAAGATTATGAAGCTTTTATTGAGGAGCAGTACAACATTATTTCCAGTGAATGGGAGAGTGTTGTCAAAATTAACGGTTCTGAAGGCGGCGTTGAAGCATTTTTTGATGAGTGCAAGAATACGAGTCAGCTGTTTGACCGATTGCTGATCCCAACTGTGGAGGATTCGATGGTTGGGCACGATCGGCACCTGTTCGCCGATTTGTTTGAAAAACAGCTTGAAAGTTTTAAAAATTATCAGAAGCTGAAAGAGATGATTGAAGAAAACGAGCAGATCAGCAGCGCGCTGGAGGATTATAGTAAAACCAGTGAAGCATTGCATGAGCGTGAAATGACGTACATAAAAACAAAGCAACAGGCAAAAGGGATCTGGAAGGAACTGACCGATCAGCAGCGCAAACAGCAGGAGGAGCAGGAGGCGAAGGATGCAAAGGTTCTTGAATGGAAAAATGAAAGCTTTACGTACGCAGTGAAGGTAGAATCCTATAAGATTTTTACAGAACAGACAGCGCTTGAGACGTTGGAACAAGCTTATAAAAGGGCACTTGCTTTGCAATTGGAAACGGAGGAACAACTGCAAAAAGACCGGCGCATCTCTGCCTCATTGCAATGGGCAAAAGCATGTGCGGGGCGCAAGGATCAGATGGAACTGCTGCAGGAATGTGAGCATCATCTGGAGGCAATGGATCAACGCGCGGATGCACGCGAGCTTCGCAGCCAGTTTGAATTGGCCAGACGGCAGCTGCTCGGCTGTTTGCTGCAGAAAATTGAAAGCTTAGAAACAACGGAACAGGAACTGAAAACAGCACAACAACCGATTATTCGTCAAATGAGTGAGCAGGAAAATGTGCAGAAAGCCTGTTTTGAAAAAGTAAAAATGAGGCGTGATTCATGTGCGAATATTGAGGGACGCCTACAAACACATAAGGAAAATATGGGTCAATTAATCCGTGAATTGCCAATCAATCTGGAACAGGAAACGGTTAAAGACCAACTTGAAAAATGGAAGATTCGAGATCAATTTTTAGACAAGTCCATCATTGCTTTAGGACAGAAGGAGAAGATATTGAGCGCGCGCCAGAACGAGGCTCAGGAACAGAACGCGGCGTTACAGGTTGAGAAAAGTGAGACGATACGCGAGACCGATCAGCTACAAAATGTACTTGCGCAAATGGAAAGGGCAGAGCATGGTGTGATCGATCAACTGGCGTCACTTCGCGCGCAATGGGGAGGACTCGAGACCGTCTATTTGGACCAGGATTCGATCATACATCGGCTCTGCGAGACAATTGATCGTTTCACATCAGAGCGAGAGGAGCTTTTCTATAAAGAAAGGGTCGCTCGCAGGTTTGTTGACGACCATGGCGATCAGAGTCTTTTTTTTGGCGATGCTTATTTAGACAAACGAATCCCTACATGGAAAAATCAATTCAGGTTTCTTGCAACTGGTGTAGAATACCTGCAAATGGTTGATGATTCTGATCGAAAGCGGATGATGAGTTACTCACTATGGCCACTTACCCTTGTGACCACGGCCTCAGAAAAACCGCAACTTCTGGAAAAGCTGGATCAATTCGCGGCACGTCTGCAATACCCGATCACAGTGCTTTCAACGGAAGAAGCGCTGTCGGCGGATGCAGAAAATGCCGGCCAATGGGTAGCTCCGGCTCATTGGCGGGACAATGCGAATCCCGATTTATTTGCAGAATGGAAACAGCGGCTGGGCGATGAAGCCGATCAGGCGACGGAGCGACGAGTCGCTAATGAACGCGAGTCAGCACGCTGGAAGCAGACACTCCATACATTCCGCAGCTTTTTAAAAGAGTATCCTTATCAAACAGTCGAAGATCAGCGAGCAAAAAAGAATGAATTGCAAAATAATATTGAGACGCTTACTCTGACGATTCGCAAGGTGGAACAGGAAGCAGTCGATCTGGAATCTGAGCGGATCAAGGGTAAGAATGCTATCGATCAGCACCGCGAAGAACGAAGCGGGCTGGCACCATATATGGAAAAAGCCCAACGCTCACTGGTCATTGAGAAAACAATTGAAGAGGAGAAAGAGTTATTAACGCAGGCAAAAGAAAAAGTGCGCGTAGCCGAGCAGGAGCTGACAGCTGTTCTGGATGCAGTCAATGCTCTGAACGAGAAGAATGGCAGCATTGAAGAGCGGCTCACCAATGTATCTGCCGAATTGCGCATTCTGAGGCGGGATGACGACTATATCACTTTACGCGACTTGACTCCGGAAAAGACAGACAAAAGCAAAGCGGTGATCAAGGAACAGATTAAGGACTTAGAAATGCGCCTGAAGCAAATCAGCAAAACGCGCGGTGAATGGGAAGAAAAACGTAAAGGCGCGGCAAACGAAATCAAGCATCTGGAAGAAGAAATGCGCCGCCTGCGCCGCGAGTACGATTCCATTGATGAAACGCAAGTGTTCCCAGGTGACGGCGATCATCTAATTGACGGGCTCCGGGTGCGTATTAAAGCACTTGAAAAGGAGAGAGAACAATGCGCTGATGCTGTACAGACAGCCCGTTCGGAAAAGGACAAGCAGGATGGAAAATTGGAAACTTGTAAAGAACAATTCCAGCAGCACTTCCCGAATGAAGTAGTTGTTAACTATCATGCTTATGTAGGCGATGCAAAGCAGGAACTTCAGGGCGAAAAGCAGCGGCTGAACGAACGCAAACACTATCTTGATCAGGAAACCGGGCGTATTGAGAAAGAACTGACGGCAATCAATCAGGCAAGAACGCAGCTCGATAAATTTGAGATCGCCCATCATTTCACGGCACCGGATCTCGAAGCGATTACGTTAACCAGCCAAGAAATCAACGATCTTATCTATAACCGTAAAAAGTCTGTGTCGGCTATTACGCGTACTTTAGAAGAAAATCAAGATGATGTGACAGCCGGCAAGAGTGAAGTCGACCATGCCCGGCAGACATTTAAGAACTTTTGCCGGACACAAATTTCCGATGTGAAACTCAGACAAATGGCGATCAGCGGCATTGAAACCAAGCAGAGCTATGAAGCCATTGTTGCATTCAAGAAGAATATGTCACTGCGCATCGAACGCATTTCTCACTATGCCCGAGAGCACATCCGTCAAAGAGACAAAGACTTGCAGTTGTTCATCGATCAGATTCATACCCATTTGCTTACGCTGGCGGAAGAACTGCGCCAGATTCCAAAGAAAACAAAGGTCAAAGTGAAAGATGATTGGAAACAGATTTATTCTTTTACTATTCCTGAATGGAAAGAAGAAGACGGAAAAGCGCGGATTCGCAATCACATTGAATGGATTCTAAGCAAACTGGACGACCCGAATTTTAAAAACGAAGAAGGTATGCAAGACAGTGGGAAAATACACAAAGCCCTGGATACTTGGCTGCAATCGAAACAGCTGCTTCGCGAAATCATTGGTAGTGATGTCTTAAAGGTCACATTGCGCAAAGTCGCCAGCGACAGCACTGTGTCGACGCGCTTTTACACCTGGGAGACAAGCAATATTTGGTCCGGAGGTGAACGATGGAGCAAGAACATGACGCTCTTCCTCGGCATTCTTAACTATGTTGCGGAAAAAAAGAAGCATCTACAGGCCAGTGGTCAATTGCATCGGTCTGTCATTCTTGATAATCCCTTCGGTCAGGCCTCCAGCGATCATGTCTTGAGTCCCGTTTTCTTTGTCGCGCAGCAGCTCGGTTTTCAGATCATTGCACTCACGGCCCTGGCTGAGGGCAAATTTCTGCAGGATTATTTTCCGATTATTTACAGCTGTCGATTGAGAGAATCCTCTGATGCTGGAAAACAAGTTATGACTAAGGAAAAAAGGATCAGCAAAGCATTCTTTGAGGACCATGATCCGCAGAGTCTGGAACGCCTTGGCGAAATCGAGCAGCTTGGTTTATTTGATGACTAAGATTGTTTGGCGGGAATCTGGTCTCTTCTTGAAACGAATTACTATACGCCATTGTTCGTCAGTCATTATAATAAGCATAGCAGTTTTGATTTTATGGAGGGGCAAAAAATGAAAGCAGTGGTTGTATCTGATTTTGGCGGACCGTCCGTCTTGAAATATACGGATCTACCGGTACCGGAAATCGGCGCAAAGCAGGTGCTGATCCGTGTCGTATCGACAAGTGTCAATTTTGCCGATATTATGTCACGTCAGGGAAGGTATCATTCGGGTAGCAAGCCTCCTTTTATCCCCGGATTGGATTCGGCCGGGATCATTGAAGCAATCGGCTCTGAAGTAAAGCATTTTAAAAAAGGTCAGCGCGTGATCGCGCTTCTCAAAAACGGTTCTTATTCGGAATATGTGACTTCCGATGAAGATCTGACATTCTCTATTCCGGATTCAGTGGATTTTGAGACGGCCGCGGCATGTCCGACCGTAGCTTTCACATCCTATAAATTGCTGGCCGATGTTGCACGCCTCACGCCAGGAGAAACAGTGCTGATTCACGCAGCAGGCGGCGGGATTGGTACAACAGCCGTACAGCTGGCCAAACTGCTCGGCGCGAAACGAGTCATAGGAACAGTCGGAAGCGACAAGAAAAAGGTGACTGCTCTTGAAGCAGGAGCGGATGAAGTCATTAATTATCAGACGGAAAATTTTGCGGATAAAGTGAATGAGTTGACTGATGGAAAGGGTGTCGATGTTATTCTTGACTCGCTTTCGGGTGAGGTCGCTGAAAAGAGCCTGACCTGTCTCGCTATGTATGGACGGCTGGTCAACTTCGGAAGTGCCGGCGGCGAAACGGGGCATTTCAAGACAACGGATCTGCACGCCAGCTGCCGGGCGGTTTTGGGATTCAGCCTGGGTACAACGGTGAGAAATCGCCCGGATCTTCTGCACGATGCATCGGTCCGACTTTTCCAGTACCTGGGGGATGGCCGGCTTAAGATGAAAGTCGGCAGACACTACACCTTGGAAGAAGCAGCGAAAGCGCATGAATGGATGGAAAGCCGTCAGAGCGTTGGAAAAATTCTTCTTGACGTACCGCAATAAGCAGAAGCTGCCTTGACACTTTTTGAAAATTTTGTTTAAATAGATTCACCAACGTTAGGGAGTTTTTATTTATGGTGAGCCGTCAGGTGTTTAGAAAACTCCAATTGAATAACTATTATTACTACTTTGGGTTCTTTCGGTAGTGTCTGCATTCGATTGACGGGGGTGCAGACACTTCATCAGATGTTTGCATCCATGCGGAAGCCGAGAGTAGTTTTGTTGCACTCGAAAAAATGACCACATGGATTGATTCAATAGTCCGTGTGGTTTTGATGCATCTTGCGAAAGATTCGTTAATCACCCACAGCTATTGAAGCCGTGGGTGATTTTTTTAGAAAAAGCTAAGTTTAAATTCAGTGTTGTTTTTGCCCCTCCGTTGATTGGAGCGAAAAACAACAGACAATTTTAACAAAGCCTTAGAAAAAGGGAGAGATTGTGGTGACCAACGTATTAGCCGGTAAAATGAAAAAAGAGTTAAGTCTGCTTGAGCCTTCGGACATTCTGAAGTTTGACCAGGAGACATCTTCCATTCCAGGCATTATCAAACTGACGCTGGGTGAACCGGACTTCAATACGCCTGAGCATGTGAAAGAAGCCGGCAAGAAAAGTATTGAGAATAACCGCAGCCACTATGCGGCTTCAAGCGGGACGATCGAACTTCGCCGGGCGTTCAGCCATTTTATGGAGGTAAAATACGGGCTGGATTACAAACCGGAGGATGAAATACTGGTGACGGCAGGCGCCACAGAAGCAATTTACACGATTTTAGGCTCCATACTGAATCCCGGCGATAAAGTGCTGATTCCGACTCCTATTTTTCCTCTCTATATTCCAGTCACTTTGCTGAACGGAGGTGAACCGGTTTTCCTGGATACATCGAAAAACGGATTTGTCCTGTCTCCGGATGTGCTATCGGAGGCGCTCGACAAACACGGTGACGCGGTCAAGGCGATTATTTTTAATTTCCCGACTAACCCGACCGGCGTGACCTACCGCCGGGAGGAGATAAAAGCTCTGGTTGATGTCCTGAAAGAACATGATGTTTTTGTCATCAGTGATGAGATCTATAGTGAACTGACTTACGGCGAAGGTCATGTTTCAATGGCGGAATACATTCCCAAGCAAACGATCCTCATTAACGGTGTGTCTAAGTCCCATGCGATGACAGGTTGGCGGATTGGCTTCATCTGCGGACCGGCAGATATCATGACGAAGATGGGCATGGTCCACCAATTCACGATTACATCGGCAGCGACCATCGCTCAGGACGCAGCACAGGAAGCACTTGAAAATGGGATGGACGATGGCGCCGAAATGCGCGTCCAGTACCAAAAAAGACGTGATTTCGTTTATCAGAAAATGGTAGAGCTGGGCTTTAACTGTCCGAAGCCGGAAGGGGCATTTTATCTGTTCCCGGAAATACCGGAAGGGCTGATCCAGAACAGTCTGGACTTCTGTATTGATCTCGCTCATAAGGCAAAAGTCGCTGTTATTCCGGGCGATTCGTTCGGACCGGGCAGCGAGGGCCACTTCAGAATCAGCTATGCGGCGAGTATGGAAACGCTGAAAGAAGCGATGAACCGTATTGGGGAATATGTTAAGAAGAACAAAAAAAGCGAGGAGAGTCTCAGATGATGAAGATTTTAATGTTTACAGTCAGGGATGACGAGGAATTAGCGATCAGTGAATGGGCGGCACAGAACGGCGTACAGGTCGATATCAATCAGATTGAACTGACTGTTGATACGGTGCATCTTTTAAAGGATTATGACGGGGTCGTGATTCAGCAGCGGACAAAAGTGGATGATCCGGCCATTTTTGCCGCGTTGAAAGAATACGGGATCCGGCAGATTTCCACCCGTACAGCGGGTTACGACATGATCGATATAGATTTGGCCGCCTTAAATGGCTTGGCAGTCACCAATGTGCCGGCATATTCCCCTAACTCAGTGGCGGAGCTGGCAGTCACCCAGACGATGCGTCTGATCCGCAACCTGCCCTTATTTGAACAGCGGGAAGCACAGCAGGATTTCCGCTGGTCGGGCCTGATGGCGCGGGAAATTCGCTCGCTAACTGTCGGTGTAATTGGCGCCGGACGGATCGGCGGCACTGTAGCACGTTTATTCAAAGGACTCGGCGCGAATGTGATCGCCCATGATATCGTTCTGCGTGACGACCTGAAAGATGTGCTTACTTATGCTACAAAGGAAGAACTGCTCAAAAAAGCGGATGTAGTGACCTTGCATGTGCCTCTAATGGATTCAACGGTCAGCCTGATTGATGAAACCGCTCTGGCACTCATGAAACCTGACGCATTCCTGATTAATGCTTCCAGGGGTCCGGTTGTTGATGTTGATGCTCTGATCAGGGCATTGCAGAATAAACAAATCGCGGGGGCGGCTCTCGATACGCTTCCAGGTGAGGAAAAATTCTTTAATGTTGACCTGCGGGGTAAGGAGCTGCCAAGCGAAGCGTTGAAAACATTGCGCGCTATGCCCAATGTTCTGATCACGCCACACGTTGGGTTCTACACAAACCTTGCTGTGAAGAATATGGTGGAGATTAGTCTGAACGACGTGATGGCTGTACTTAAAACGGGTAAAAGTGAGCATCAGGTGAATCAGGTGCCGGCGGCGGAAATCTAAACCCTGAAAAAAATAAAAACTGTGGCTGTTTAGATGACATAATCTGAGGAACTATTTTTAAGCATCTTCTCATTAATAGAAAATAGTCGCTCTATGAAAGCGTTCTTATTATATAATAAAAGATACGGGGAATTTTTTTTATTAATGATAGACAATGAGGTGCATGCAATGGGACGTCGCCGCGAAAAAATTTTCGATGAATTAGCAAAACTGTGCAGCCAGCTTGATAAAGAGACACTGCTAGAAAAGTCCGGGGTATCGGCATCCGACCTTTCAGAAGCCCTGGATATTCAAAGAAGCAATGTAAGCTCAGAACTGAATGAACTCGTTCGTGAGAAACGGGTCATCAAATTTGTGACTCGGCCCGTTTTATATATTCCTGCTGATCTTGTCCTTAAGGAATTCGGAGATGTTGTCCGTGAGTTTTCAGTGAAAAGCGCTTCACTGAAGGAATTAGTGCATCACGAGTCCTCAGAGGAAAAGAATGAAGATCCATTCACTCACCTGATCGGAGCCGGCGAAAGCCTCAAAAGCAGTGTGAAACAAGCAAAATCGGCGATCATGTATCCGCCTCGCGGGCTGCACACGCTCATATTCGGTCCGACGGGATCCGGTAAGACACTGTTCGCACATATGATGCATCATTATGCCCGATCAATCGGCAGGATTGATGAAAAAGCGCCCTTTGTCGACTTTAACTGTGCGGACTACTATAATAACCCGCAGCTGTTGATCGGCCAGCTGTTCGGTTATGTGAAAGGAGCTTTCACAGGTGCAGCACGTGACCAGGAGGGTCTTGTTGCCAAAGCGGATGGCGGCATTCTGTTTCTTGATGAAATTCACCGCCTGCCTCCTGAGGGACAGGAAATGCTGTTCTATTTTATGGACACAGGCCGTTACAGCAAGCTTGGAGAGACAGGTAATAAGCGCGAATCCCGCGTCCTGATCATCGGTGCGACGACTGCTGATCCGGCATCGACGCTCCTTCAGACCTTCCTGCGACGGGTACCGGTCATGATCAACATTCCGGATTTCAGGAACAGAAGCGTCAGTGAACAAATCGAATTAACCAAGTTTCTCTTGTCACGTGAAGCACACCGGACCCATCATAAGTTTCACGTCAGTGCCGATGTGATTAAGGCTCTGATCGGCAGTGTCACGTTCGGCAACATCGGGCAACTGAAATCCAATGTGCAGCTGGTCTGTGCCCAGGCTTTTCTTGACAGTATGAATAGTGAATCTGTACAGATTGACGCAAAGATGCTGCCGATGGAAATGAGGGAAGGCCTGCACCGGATTTCTCATAATCCGAGAGTCAATCAGCAGCTCAATCAACAGCTGCCTTTATTCCTTGTGATCACTGGCAGAAAGGATCCGATGCTGACCGATGTGGATCAGTACGAGCCCCCTTTTGATTTGTATCAGATGATTTCAGGAAAATTCAGCATGCTGTCGGAGGAAGGGCTGTCCGTTCATGATATCAGGAAATTAATTGCGGAAGATATCAAAGAGCAGGTCAAGGAATTTTATCAGAAAACGGCGAAAGATATGCTGATGACGGCAATTGACAAGCGGCTTGCGGACCTGACCAAAGATCTGGAGGCCATTTGTTCAAAGGTACTGGGCGGTCATCTAAGCAGCCAGTTCGTGTCGCTGCTGAATGTGCATCTGTCTTCGTTCCTTGAGCACCCGAAACGAAAGCTGGACTGTCCGCCCAAGCTGGAACAGTCCATGTTCTCCTATACGGAAAAAGATTACGTGGCTGCCAATGAAATAGCAAAACTGATTGAAGATCGTCTGTCAGTTGCACTGCCTGAGGTCGAAGTATCTTATATCGCTTTTCTGATCAGTTCCTTCTCAGAACTGTCCCGGCAGAAAAATGTCGGCATCGTTGTTGCTGCCCATGGCACACAAACGGCAAGTTCAATGGTTGGTGTTGTTAAAGAGCTGATGGGCGATTATCCGGTTGCGGCTGTGGATATGCCGCTCAGCCTGAACTTCGGGGATATTTTTGATACCATTGTCCAGGCCGTTCAGTCGGTGGATCAGGGCGCGGGTGTTCTGATGATGGTCGATATGGGGTCCCTTTATTATTTCGAAGACAAGATTGCCGAAAGCGCCAAAGTACGGGTCAAAGCGATTGACATGGTTTCTACACCAATGATACTGGACGCAGTTAAGGATGCCAACTATCTTCATATGGATCTAAAAGGGATTGTGGATGCCTTATATAAACTGAGACGCGCGTCCGGACAGGAAAGCAGCCCGGCTGAGAATGAGCGGCCGAAAGCCATTCTGACCATCTGCACGACAGGAAGCGGGATCGCAAGCAGAATCAAAAGCATTGTCGGCTCCTATATCCGCAATATGACAGATGAAGAGATCCACGTTATTCCTGTGTCCATCGAAGGACTGTATGAACACGCACAGAAAATTCAGGCGGGGTATCAGATCGTGGCGAGTATCGGCGCTAAAAATCCGAAGCTCGAGGGCGTACCGTTCATCACGCTCTCACAATTTGTCGGCGGTGAAGGACAGGAGATTCTGCAGTCGCTCTTCTTTAACCAGGCGCTCCCGAACAAAGAGAATCCTTCCCATATTATTGTTAAAGGAGTCTGTGAGGACAGTCTTCAGGATATGCTGATCTATCTCAATCCGAAAAGGGCAGTAGATACCATTCTCGCGTTCAACGATACACTGCAGAAAATTCTCGACGTCCATTTTAAAAATGCGACGCAGATCCGTCTGATCATGCATCTCGCGTTTGCATTGGAACGTGAGGTTTCACACTCGCAGTTGAAGTATGAGGGTGATTTCGGCGAGGAGAAAAGACAAGTGCTTGGCTTACTGAAGCCTGCACTGGAAGTCTTTAAAAACAAAATAAATGTCCGTCTGAGCGAAGGGGAAACTTATTATTTTATTGATATGATGTTCGATGAACTGGGGAAGAATGTATTATTTTCAAGTGTATCAAACGCATAGTGTTTTAATTTTTAGGAATACACAAATCAGTGGTTTATTTCGGCAAATAGTGTTTCGTTTTCCAAATACAGTGTTTCAAAGAGAATCAATGTCATAAAAAAAGCGCATAAAAGAAGGCCTGAAAAGGCTTTCTTTTTTAATACACAATTTGGCACGATAATTGCTTATACAAAAGTGTAGGCAAGGAAGAAGGGAGGGTGGAAAGTGGTAACAATCGTAATCGCGTCCCACGGGAATTTTTCAGAAGCACTTATAGGTACGGCAAAGATGATTTTCGGAAACATGGAAAATGTGGATTCCGTCACATTTAATCCGGGCGAAGGAGCCGAAAATCTCTTGGAAAAGTATATGGCGGCCAGCAATTATTTTGATGATGACGGTGCATTGTTTCTTGTTGATCTGTTTGGTGGAAGCCCTTACAATGCGGCGAGCCGTTTCGTTGCCCGACGGGAAAACATGGAAATTGTCACCGGTGTCAATCTGCCGATGCTTGTCGAAGTTCTGGGCAGACGGATGGCAGGCGGTACATTAACAGAACTGGTACAGACAGCGAAGCAGGCGGGAGCTGAAGGGATTAAATCATTCCGCGAAATATTTGCCCGTCAGAAAATGGCGGACTTTTCCAAAGATGAAGAGGGAGATGAACTAGGATGATTATTAAATGGTTGAGAATTGATTCAAGACTGATTCATGGTCAGGTGGCAAATAACTGGGTGAACCACGTGGGTGCAAGTACAATCATTGCCGCAAATGATAGCGCTGCCAAAGATGATCTGAGAAAGACGCTTTTGCTGCAGGTGGCACCGGGCAGAACCAAGTCCTATGTGATGTCGATTGATAAAACGGCGCGTTGCTACAAAAACCCGTCTTATGAAAATCTGGATGTTCTGCTCGTTGTTGAAACGCCAGGAGATGTCGTTCGCCTGATAGATCAGGGTGTGGAAGTCAAAGAAGTCAATGTTGGCGGCATCACTTTCAAGGAGGGCATGACATTGATCTCCGAGGCTGTTTCCGTAAGCCCGGCGGATGTTGAAGCTTTTAAGGAACTCGATAAACGCGGCGTCAAACTTACTCTTCAGCAGCTGCCGAATACTGGCGCGTCAGACTTTATGAACCGGCTGAAGAGCAAGAATTTGATATAAAAACAAAATAAAGGGAGGTTCTTATTCTATGAATGCAATGCAATTTATTCTCGTTATCCTTGTTGCGTTAGTGTGCGGCATGGCCAGCGTTATGGATGAACGACAGTTTCATCGGCCAATCGTTGCTTGTACACTGATAGGCCTTGTCTTGGGAGATTTGCATACTGGTATTATTCTTGGTGGTCAATTGGAACTGATCGCTCTTGGATGGATGAACGTCGGCGCCGCAATGGCTCCTGACTCGGCACTGGCTTCCACGATTTCAGCTATTATCGTTATTGTAGGCCATCAGTCCATTGGTGAAGGTATGGCGATTGCGATTCCTCTTGCCGCTGCAGGCCAGGTGCTCACCATCTTTGTTCGTACGATTGCCGTATTCTTTCAGCATCAGGCTGATCATTTCGCGGCTCAGGCTAATTTCCGTGGCATTGAGTGGTGCCATATAGGCGCGCTGTTCCTGCAGGGTCTTCGCGTGGCCATCCCGACTGGTGCCGTTGCGGCGATTGCCGGAACGAGTATCGTCAGTCAATGGCTGAATGACATTCCTCCGGTTGTCACCCATGGGCTGCAGGTTTCCGGCGGATTCATCGTTGTCGTCGGGTATGCGATGGTTATTAACATGATGAAAGCACGCTCGTTGATGCCGTTCTTCTTCATCGGCTTCATACTTGCAACCTTCGTTTCAGGAATGAACCTTGTCGGACTTGGAATCCTCGGTGCATGCGCGGCCGTTGTCTATGTTCAGCTTAATCCGGACTTTCATGACTCCATCAAGGCCCCTGCTGCTGCAACGAGCGCGGGAACCGATGACGATGACGTATTAGGATAAGGGGGGTACAATAAATGACTGAATCAACAGAATTGAAAAAAGTTCAACCGTTGACCAAGAGAGATATTATCAGCACATATTTTCGCAGTACGTTCATGTTAGGATCTTTCAACTTCGAACGTATGCAGGCGATCGGGGTTTGTGTGACCATGATTCCGGCGATCAAACGTTTTTATCATAAAAAAGAGGATCAGGCGGCCGCGCTGAAGCGTCACTTGGAATTCTTCAACACAACGCCTTGGCCGGCATCAGCCATCTTTGGTGTAACAGCTGCAATGGAACAGAAAAAGGCGGAAGGCGGCGACATTGATGAAGCCGCGATTACCAACGTCAAAATAGGGCTCATGGGGCCTTTAGCCGGGATTGGCGACCCTATTTTCTGGGGAACCGCCCGCACGATTCTCGCAGCACTGGGCGCTTCGCTGGCACTGAGTGGCAGCATTCTCGGCCCGCTGCTTTTCTTCTTTGGCATTAACATTGTGCGTATGTTAACCAGATGGTATGGTTTTCAAGTTGGATACAGACAAGGAACGGATATCGTTCAGGATGTCGCTGGCAACCGTCTGAAAAAACTGACGCAGATGGCATCGGTTCTTGGATTGTTTGTCATGGGCTCTCTTGTTTCCAAATGGACCAATATTAAAATGCCTTTGACTCTTGCCCATTACAAAGATCAGGCGGGTCACTTGGTAACTACAACGTTGCAGAGCACTCTTGATTCACTGCTGCCAGGCCTGGTAGCTTTGCTGATGACATTTGCCTGCATGTGGCTTCTGAAACATAAGGTTAACGCGATCTGGATCATCTTCGGTATGTTTGCTGTAGGTATCCTCGGTTACTGGGCAGGGATTTTCGGTCTGTGATCAAAGAGTATAACCTGACGTAATAAAAAATAAATTTAAATCCTAAAAAAGGAGGGGGAGAGCAATGTTCGAAAATATACGAACCGCGCTTAGGAAAAACAATGAAGAAGGCTATGTTTTCAGCGTCGCAAAATGGGTGACTTTGCTCATGGTGATCGGCATTCTGCTCTATCAGCTGACCGGCGGCTGGGGAACGCTTGTCTGTCTGTCCCTGGCAATTGCCTTGCTGATCGGCAGGTTCCTATTGGCCAGACAGGCGGAGGGCGACTTCCGCGACATGCATCATGCAAAACAAGGCTACAGCCAGAGCAGAAAAAAAGATTACCTTCGCTTTATCAAAGCGCGGGGCGAACAAATGCTGAACGACAACAAAATGCTGACCAAACGCGCTAAGAAGGAAATTAATGAACTTCTGGCTTATGCGAATGATCGATTATAAAGACACAAAGAATAGATCTGTCAGTGAAAAAGCGAAGGAGAGAGAATCTCCTTTGCTTTTTTTACACCATAAAATGCAGACAGGGCTCGCAAACTGTTAACGAATGATCTTCTTCTTCATGGGATCACCCTTTTCAGAGCTCAATAATACGAATGATTGTATGCCATTAAATGTAGCACAGATCAGGATTAACTGGTCCGCAATCTATTGGATCAAGGATGTGGCCATCATTTCACGATTTAAAAACGTATTACTTTCGACCTTCAGTATTATTTTCACAGCTTGCTTTTCCGTTATTCTGATCATCAGCTTTTTATTTTCACTCTTAATAAAGAGCGATCAGCACATATTCAGCACTTCACTCTCACTTTTGATTTTTTCTGCGATCGTTATTCTATTCTTTATTGCTGCTCACCGGTTCCTTTCAAAGCTGACTCGCTCAGGTCTGAAAAAGGTCACTCTTTGTCTCAGCGCGGCAATTTTGCTGTTTGAATTGGCGATTATTTTCTTTTTTCATTCGATCGTCCCTCCGGTCGTTGACGGTGGACATACATATGGAGAGGCACTCTATTTGCTGGCACATGGACACGCCTCCGGTGACAGCTATTTCAAAGTCTACCCGAACAACATACCGGTGACAGTGCTTCGATACTGGATCTACCGCTTTTTTGCAATCGTCCATTTCTCTGATTATACAATCATCGATCAGCTGGCCTGCGCTGTTGTCCTGGATATCGGAATTTATTTTTCCTGGAAACTCGTTCACCATCTGTACGACACAAAAATGGCTGATCTTTTACTGATGATGACACTCACCTGCTTTCCGCTTTTCTTTTATATCACCTATTTTTATACCGACACGATGACGCTGATGTTTCCCGCTTTGCTTCTATATTTTTGGTATCTCTATCATCGGTCCATGAAAATCAGGTACCTTATTCTCTTAGGATTGCTGCTCGGCATCGGCTATGAGGTCCGGCCAAATCTGATTCTATTTCTTCCGGCTCTTGGAATTTATATGCTTTTTGTACTCAAACTGAAAAAAGTGCTGCTGAATTTAGCGGTTATTGCTGTGATGCTGATTGCAGTAAGCTATTCCGTTCATGCGTATGATCAGCGGCTCGGCTACCTACCGGATCCTTCCTTGTCCATGCCGTCAGTTCACTGGATTATGCTTGGGGTTTCAAAATATGGAGAGTATAACACGGCCGATTTTACACTGACCCGCAGTCAGCCGACGCAGCAGGCTAAAATCCACGCAGATCTTAATACGATTAAATCGAGGATTACTCAAATGAAGGCACCTGGTCTGCCCTACCTCTGGGTGATTAAAACAGCGGAGACCTGGGGCATGGGCGCACGTTCATACAACCTTTATACACAGATTTCCAACCAGCCGACAAGAGCCTATGAATACATTTTTGGTCATCAGAACCGGCTGATGCTTTACATCATTCAGATCTTCCATATAGTCACGATTTTCTTCCTTATTCTCTCATCCGTGACTTATCTAAGAACGAAGAAAATCACTCTGGGACTGCTGATCCAGATCTGCCTTGTCGGGAATTTTATCTTTTATACGTTTGTCTGGGAATCTGAACCGAGGTACAGCCTGCTCTTTACCCCATTCATGCTTATCGGCGCTGTCATCGGTTTTAGTGAATTGATGACTCTGATCAATCGCCCGGGGCGGATTCATTCCGAGTCAAAAGCAAAGAGCAGAGCGCCTGTTCTGATCATTTCTGGAGTACTGATGACAAGTGTCGTTATCTGCGCCTGGATTAACGTTTCCGGATACACGCAGAAATTGATCGGACAGAAACAATACATTGTCGATCAGGAAACGGCGACCGGGAAACAGACGGCCTTTGTCGATGCGCATCATGCGGTGTATCAGACCTTCCGGGTAACCCATCCGTTTACAGATGTCTTAATAAACATCTTGAATCGGAAGGGGCGTGGGGTCTATGATCTTTCGATGATGAACCTGAACACGCATCAAACTTTTTTCTCCCAATATTTTTCAAGTGCACAGGCCAAGCCTTGGCATGATTTAATTTTTTCGGTGAATCAAAACCGGACAAGACAGCGCACTGAAGATCAAATTACGTTAAGGCAGGTCAGCGGCACAAACAGATCAAAACTTGGTTTGTCACTGTACGGCAACGGCTACGATCGCGGCAGCATCTATTCAGGCGGCCATTTTATGGAAAATGGATCGGTGGTAAAAAACGCGGAACTGAGATTTCAAGTTTATGATCTGAGTGAAAGACCTTACCTGAGTCGGAAAACTTATTTTCTGCTCTTTTTGATACCCGTTCTGATGCTTGTTTTCTATTTTTGCGTCTCATTCAGGCGTAACAGGGGGACGGTTACACAGTAGAAAATGCCTGACTTTAGAAATAAAAGTGTCACATGGATTGAGGTACAAACGAGGTACTTGCGTTCACGAATTTGGCCTTTTCTCTTATTTCATTTTTAATAAATGATTATAATCAAATTATCACGATATGAAATGGGGAAAGACGCAGTGAAGAAACTCTTGGTTTTGGCAACGGGAGGAACAATTGCATCAACTCATCAGCGGGGCGGACTCGCGCCTGGTCTGACGATTGACCAGCTGGCCCAGTATTTTCATCACAATCAGGATGTCTCGGTGGATTTCAAAGTACTGATGAATAAGGATAGTACGAATATGCAGCCGGAAGACTGGGTTGTTATGGCCCGGGCGATTGATGAAAATCAGAACGCCTATGACGGCTTTATTATGACGCATGGAACGGATACGATGGCCTACACCGCTTCCGCCCTTTCCTATCTGCTTCATGACATCAAGAAAACAGTTGTGATCACCGGATCCCAGGTGCCGGTTAGTTTTAAAAAGACCGATGCCAGAAAAAATATTCGGGACGCGCTGACTTTTGCCCACCAAGCTGATATTCCGGGCGTTTTTATTGCTTTTGACGGAAAAGCGATCCAGGGAACACGAGCGGTAAAGATGAGAACGAAAAGCTATGATGCATTTGAAAGTGTCAATTTTCCATACATTGCCGCAATTGGCGAATTCGGTGCGCAGATCACCTTTCGTCCAGAACCTGAGAAGACCGTCTTCAGAAAACATCTCGGTGTTTGCCCGGACGTTTTTTTGCTGAAGGCATTCCCAGGGCTCGCCCCACAGTTTTTCGATTATCTGCAGGATCACATTAAAGGCTTGATTATTGAGAGCTTTGGAAACGGGGGACTGCCTTTTCTGACAAGAGACCTGGTATCCGGAATAGAAAAACTGGTCCAGAAAGGTATCCCGGTAATTATTACAACACAATGCCTTGAAGAAGGGCAGAACATGGACCTCTATGAAGTCGGCAAAAGAGTTGCCGATGCGGGAGGCATTACTGCCGGTGACATGAATACCGAAGCAATTGTCGCCAAACTGATGTGGGTGCTCTCTCAGACAACAGATCCATCCGAAATAAGGCGAATGATCCAAACGCCTCTGGCACATGATCTTGATTATATTTAATGCGAGATAAGATGCTGCGTTGAAGAGAATCTCACATATCTATTTTTCTTCAATCATTTTCCATATGAGATCCGCAGTTGTTTCAGGACGTTCCAGCATGATCATGTGAGACGTGTTTTCTAAGCGTACTACTTGGCAATCTTTGACCACTGCCTCGAAATGGTTCAATGCGTTCGTTTTGAATTTCCTTACTTTGTCGTTCTCTTCATCTGGCCGGGCGACAACTAAATAACTTGGAAAATTAATGTGGGCGATGTGATGATCAGGATCAAAGTTCCATAATGCTTTGGCACAGGCTAACTCTGTTTTCGGGAGACATTTTAAAGTCGCTTTTCCCTCTTTAGTTTCAGAAACTTGATCCCGAACCGCCTTCTCCACCTTCTCATTCCAGAAGGGCGTATCTTCACTCTGAAAACGGACATAGGCATCGACGCTCTCCAATGCAGCCTCAGGCAAGCTGAAATCTGTAAAAGCTGCCCAGCTGATCCCGGGCCATTTCTGATAATTAAAATAGCCACCATCCAGGAGCATGAACCCTCTCACGCGTTCAGAATACTTATCCGCAAAATTCAGGGCAAGGGAAGCACCCCAGGAATGCGCGGCAATCCATACTTTTTCTATATTCAGCTGATCTAAAATATCCAGCAATTGTTCTGATAAATGATCAAAACTATTGTCGCTCGTTTCATCGCTGTCTCCGTGTCCCGCCATATCCGGAGCAATGACATGGATTCCTTGCAGTTTCTCGGCGACCATCGTCCACGCTTCTCCGGTCCATGCCTGACCATGTATAAGGAGTACGGCTTTTGATGCAGACAAATTTCCGGTTTCCCTGATCTTATAGTTGATTTTTTCTTTTCCGACGGTTAAATAGTGCGCTTGCCACATCCTGAAGACCCCAATCCAAGCTTTGTCATTTATCACAATCGTATAGCAAAATGCGATCTGCGTCTATTAAACATGGAATCGGTTATAGATGTGATCGTCTTAATCTTGATTCAGTTAAGATTGAAATCAGGTATCTTAGTTACAGGGCCACACAGGATTAAACATTAGTTGACAATCTCAAAGGTTCATGCTATTTATTAATCAATAAATAAATTAATCTGAAGGGATCTTTTATGAGTAGCAAGGAAGATACACCTTTAAATAGAAAAGATCAAATTTTAAAGGCCGCAGCGGCACTGTTTGCTGAAAAGGGCTATTACAAGACGACGACTGCCGATGTGGCACGGGCAGTAGGGGTCACCCAGCCCTATGTATTCCATTTTTTTAAAACGAAAGAAGCGCTTTATCTGGCAGTTCTGCAAAAAGCCAAAGACATCATTCTATATGTTTTTTCCCATACGGAAGCATCAATGGAACAGTTGCAGGTTTCAATGGGAAGGGCTTTTGAAGTTTTGCTGAAAAGTCACCGCAATGAAATGCTGCTGATTATGACAGCTTTCACCACACCGGAGCCAGCGATCAGGGATTATGTGAGAGCCGGTTTTGATGAAGTCTATGAGCGAGTCAGGATCGAGTTTACTAAAGCAGGAATTGAAGATCCTGAAAACCAGGCGAAAGAATTTATCGGTTGCGGACTTTTGATTACGATGGCAGAAGTTCTGCAGCTTCCCAAACTGTTTCTTTAGGATTATTAAAAGGAGGATACTCCTTTTTAACATAAAATTTATTTATCAATAAATAAAAGGAGATGATCCTATGTTTACGCCTTTGCGTGTCAAACTATTGGTCGTAACTTGTGCGGCGTTATTTATGGCGATGCTGGATAATTTGGTTCTCGGAGTGGCCCTGCCTTCAATTCAGAAATCATTTCATGCGGGCCTCTCAGATTTGGAATGGTTCACAAATGCTTATACACTTGCCTTTGCGGTGCTTTTAATTCCTTTCAGTATGCTGGGCGAGCGAATCGGGCGCAAGAAAATTTTCTTAGCAGGTGTTGTTCTGTTTACTTTAGGATCGGCATTTTCAGGAATGAGCCACCATTCCCTTCAGCTGATCTTTTCCCGCGCACTTCAGGGCGTCGGGGGAGCTGCCATCGTACCGCTAAGCCTGACACTTGTGAATACGGCTTTCCCTGAAAAAATGCGAGCGGCGGCAATGGGTATCTGGTCCGGAATATCCGGCCTTGGATTGTCAGTCGGGCCGCTTGTTGGTGGATTGATTTTAGAAGGCGCACCATGGCAGCTGATCTTCTGGGTCAATGTTCCGGTCGGTATACTGGCCTTGATTTTCGGATTGAGCTGGCTGCCTGAATCCAAAGGAGAAGCGAAGCCGATGAATCCATTAAGTATCATTTTGCTCGGTGCGGGTATGTTCGGAATCATTTTCGGTCTGCAGAGAAGCAATACCGATGGCTGGAGCTCTCCAAATGTAATGGGATCGATTTTCGGAGGATTCATTGTACTGTTCCTTTATTATATGTGGGAGAGAACGCGAAAACGGCAATTGATCCAATTTCACTTTTTCAAGAATGGACGCTATTCCACTTTGATTATTGCCGGATTTCTCATGAATGCGGGTATCTTCGGTTCCATCTTTCTGTTAACGCTTTTCCTGCAGATGGCTCAAGGATACACGGCACTTGAAGCGGGAGTTCGCGAAATGGCTTGGACCGGCTGCACCATGGTTGCCGCACCGATTGCCGGACTTTTAGTTGCCCGATTCGGAACAAAAACGATATTATCCATTGGTCTTCTTTTTCAGGCGATAGGACTTATGGGGTTCGTGGTTCTTATTTCAAGACTAGGTACGGATTTTTCCTTCGGATACCTGGCTCCGTTCATGGTGGCAGCGGGAACCGGTATGGGGCTGAGTTTCACGCCGCTTGCACATGGGATTCTATCAGCTGTTCCTGAAGATGCATCAGGGGAAGCGAGCGGAATCAGCAATGCCACTCGTGAACTCGGGGGTGTTTTCGGAATAGCTATTTGTACGCTGATCTTTGAATCAGGAAAAAAGATTACCTCTCCTGAAGCATTCAGCAATCATATGCTTCCGTCCCTGCTTGCCGGTGCCGGCTTTATTGCGCTTGCGCTTGGTTTTGTCATGGTACTTTTCAGAAGCACACTTAAAAAACAGAAACTGGCAGAGGCAAAGAAATTTGTTAAGGGAGTTTGAAACATGGAACAAAATAAACAAATTGCGGTGATCGGCGGGAATGGCAGGGCAGGACGATTTGTCGCGCGGAAGGTTCTGGAAAAGGGATACTCAGTTCGAATGCTTGCCAGGAATCCGCAGAGAACAACCTTGTCAAGCGAGCGAGTCGAAGTGATAAAAGGTGACGCACAGGATATAGCATCGATTCGAACCTTGCTCGAAGGTTGCGATGCTGTGATTAATACGCTGGGGCAACCCAATAAGGCAACTCCCATCTACAGCAAAGTAACAGGCCACATCCTGACCACAATGAAAGCTCTGGGGATTCAGCGGTACATCACAGTTACGGGAGGCTCATTAAATGAGCCGGGTGACCGGAAATCGCTGCTCAATCAAATTGGTGCGCAAATTTTTCGCTGGCTGTACAGGGATATGATCAAAGATAAAGAAAAAGAGCTCCGTATTTTGTTGGATAGCGAGGCTGATTGGACACTGGTACGGCTGCCCTTCATAGTAGAGAAGCCGGCCGTGGAGAAAATTAAAGTCAATCTGCACGACATGCCGGGAATGAAAATGACAAACGAAGATATTGCGAATTTTCTGGTTGGCCAGGTTTCTGATCAACGATATATCCGCAGATGCCCTTTTATATCGAATTAAGGATTGGCAGTGTACGGTGCTGAAATTAAAATAAAATTGAAGGAGAGAACAAAATAATGGATGAGTGTGCTGTGGAAAAAGTACCTGTTCCTGAAAAATCTTTGGCCAATCAAGCTTTTCCTCAGATCAATTATTCGGATTCGTATAGAGTGATCCTGCCTGGCAAATCGATACAAGATGTAGAGTCTGTCACGCGAATATTTTTAACGAGCGTGCCTTCCTGGGTTTCACGCTTAATGAAAGTACGCGATCGGCTGGTCAGTCTGGTTGGGTTAAAAACATCCGATACGGCGGAAAGACAGAATCTGACCTTGGAAAAGGGAAGCAGAATAGGCATTTTCCGTGTCATGGCTCGTACATCCCATGAGGTATTATTGGGGGAAGACGACCGTCATCTGGATTTTCGTGTGTCTCTTTTGCTGGATGAAGTGAATGAACGAAAGTATGTCACGATTTCGACTGTCGTTTTTTTTCATAACGGGTTAGGCAGACTGTACTTTTTCGTTATCGAACGATTTCATAAAACAATCGTATCGGCAATGCTGAAAAATATGATGCGTCGTATTAATTTTGAAAACTGAAAGCGGTCGGAAGTGGCAGGATATGAAAACAAACGTTGATTTTGATCTTACGGCGCCTTTACGTATACAAGCAAAGCTTCTGAAAAAATAGTGCGAGGCGATTGATTTGAGCTGGTTTTATTTATCTTTGGCCATTTTGTTTGAAGTCTGTGGTACCCTGTTGATGAAGGTGTCAAATGGATTATCACATATTTCATATACAGTGATCATGTTTGTTTGTTACGTTATCAGTCTTACCATGCTGTCATTCGCTCTAAAAAGTATAGAAATCGGTACAGCCTACGCGATCTGGTCAGGAGTGGGTATTGTTTTAATTGTGACCATTGGCATTTTGTTTTTTAAAGAACCACTATCATTGCAGAAGATGATCTTCATCAGTTTGATTGTGATTGGTGCAATTGGCTTAAATTTGTTTGGTGAAGCACATTGAATGAGTAAAGAACGTTTACTGGACAGTTAGTCATTTACCGCAAAGCGGACGGATCATGCGCCATTAAAAATTTATTCCTTACTATTGAAAGGAAGGGAACCAAACGATGCTGCTATTGACGCTACTTATTGTAATCCTGATGCTATTGAACTATCTGCAGTCAAGAGAAATTCATAAACTCAAGGTATTAATCACATTTGATGAGAAGGTATTACTACAGGAAGCAGAGACACTGTTGAAAACTAACGATAAAGTGTCGGTTATAAAAAAGTTGCGTGAAAAAAATTATCCACTTGACTTGCTTCAAGCGAAAAAGATAGTTGATAAGGCAGACTTAAAATAAATGAAAAAATATTGTGGGAGAACACCTCTTAAGATATTGTAACTTTAAGAGGTGTTTTTTTTACAAAGTGAAAGCGGGAGGTGCTTTAATTTCTTGCGAAAAACTATTTTACTTGTTGAAGATGATCGCTCGATTAGTGATATGGTAAAAAGATATTTAAGTAATGAGGGCTTTAACGTTAAATGTGCCTTTGATGGCGAGGCAGCAGCGAGTATCTTTAAACGAACGCATTATGATTTGGTCTTGTTGGACATAATGCTGCCGAAGTTAAATGGCATGGACTTTCTTCAAATTGTGAGGACAAAAAGTTACATTCCAGTCATTATTATGTCAGCAAAAGATAGTGAAGTCGACAAAGCACTAGGGCTCGGTTTTGGCGCGGATGACTACATTGCCAAACCATTTTCAATGATTGAGCTTGCAGCAAGAGTGAAAGCTGCCATAAGAAGAGCGACACAGTACATGGTTAGTCAGACTGAATTAAATCAATCAAACATTACAGTCCATGAGCTTGTGCTAGATGTGGATAATCATCGTTTAACGAAGAAGGGTGTTGAGATTAACTTAACATCAAAGGAATGGAAGATTCTCCTTTTGTTTTTTATCAATCAGAAAAAGGTATTTACAAAAGAACAAATTTATCGTTCAGTCTGGGGCGATGATTACTATGGTGACGAAAATATAATTAACGTTCACATGAGCCGCCTAAGAGAAAAAATTGAAGATACCCCATCTAAACCAGTCTATATCAAAACATTATGGGGCATCGGGTACAAACTGGGAGAGTTTTAAATGATCGCATTATTAAGTTGTATTGTTATCATCCTTCTCATCTGTACCATTTATCAATTTCAACAAAAGAAGATAAGAAACAAGAACCTCATCTACATAACAAATAAGCTTGAGCAGATCACAATGTCGCGGTCAAAGGAACGGCTCCTACTCGTATCAGATGATAAGCAGCTGGTTGGGTTACTTGTTCAATTAAATCAACTATTAGATGAAAATCAAGAAAATTCACGTCAATTTATAAGAATGGAAACCTCGATGAAGCGTATGCTGGCCAATGTCTCTCATGATCTTAAAACACCACTGACAGTGATCGCAGGCTATACGGAAATGCTTCAGAGCCAACCTCAGATTGATGATAAAGAGCGCGCGCGTCTGCTGCAACAAGTACATGATAAAACATTAGAACTCATTACGTTAATGAATGCTTTTTTTGATTTAGCAAAGCTCGAGTCCGGAGATAAAGATATTCCACTTGATAAAGTTAATCTAACTGAGATATGTAAAAAAAATATTCTATTGTTTTATGATTTGATCCAAGCAAAAGGACTGGAAGCTGTTATCGAAATACCTGAGAAACCTCTTTTTGCACTTGGGAATGAGGAAGCGTTAAACCGTGTATTAAATAACCTGATTTCAAATGGCCTTCGCTATGGCGCGGATGGCAAGATGATCAGTTTAAAGGTATTTTATGATGAAGAACGCGTCTATGTGGAAATATCAGATCGTGGAAAAGGGATTAATGAAACTGAGCAGGAAAGTGTGTTTGAACGCATGTTCACACTTGAAGAGTCAAGAAACAAAGCATTTCAGGGCAGTGGTCTGGGCTTAACGATCACTAAAAGACTGATTGAAGAGATGCAAGGAGATATTTCGGTACAATCCAAGCCATTTGAAAAAACATCATTTACATTTTCATTGAAATATCTCAAAAGGTAGCTATCGTCATCTTAAGATTTTCGTAAGAATCAAGACAGAAAAAAGCAACGGTCTCTCGTTACACTGAAAACAGTTAGCAAAACGAGGAGGTTCACAATGAGTTATGTTGTACAGACAAGCAATCTGACAAAAACATTTCAAGGGCAGGATGTTGTATCTAATGTAACGATGAACATTAGACAAGGTGAAATATACGGATTTCTCGGGCCAAATGGCGCGGGTAAGTCAACGATCATGAAGATGCTGACAAATATGATTAAGCCTTCGCATGGAGAGATTACAATCTTCGGGAAACCACTGAAACATGATTCATTCAATTTTTTAAAGAGAATAGGCAGTATGATTGAATATCCCATTTTTTATGAAAAAATGACGGCATTAGAAAATTTAGAACTGCATTGTGCGTACATGGGATACCATAACAAACAGGCTATTCGCGACGCTTTGGATAAGGTTAGCCTCGAAAACGTAGAAAATAAGCTTCCTAAAAATTTTTCATTAGGAATGAGACAACGGCTTTGTGTCGCAAGAGCAATCATTACAAAACCGGAATTTTTAATTTTAGATGAGCCGATTAACGGACTGGATCCCGCCGGAATTAAGGCCATGAGGAAATTATTCAAAATGCTAAATAAAGAGTATGGAATGACCATTTTGATTTCTAGCCATATTATTGGTGAAATTGAACAGATCGCAGACACGATTGGCGTCATTAAGAATGGCAAACTTATTGAAGAAGAGTCTATGGATACGATAAAGGCGAGAAATACAGAGTATATAGAATTAGTGACAAGTCATCAGAAAAAGGCAGCAATGGTTCTGCATGATAAACTCGGTATTCATAACTTTAAGGTGGTCGATGATCAAATCATTCGTGTCTATGCCACAGATGTGCCTCAATCGACAATTTCAAAGACATTAATACTGGAAGATATTAGTATTGAGTCAATTGATAGAAAACGGACAACACTGGAAGAGTATTTCATAAAAAAAGTTGAGCTCGATCAGCCAGGAATCTAATTTCCAGATAAAGAAAAGAAGTCCGGTACAGCAACCCATTCGGAATTATCAAGGAGGAGATTTCATTGTTCCATTTGATAAAGCTTGAGCAGCAAAAAAATAAATTAGGATGGTTTGTTAAGGGGGCCATTCTTGCAACCATCTTCATTCTGGTTTTTTCATGTCTGCTTCCAATAATGGAAAGGAACGACGGACAGCAAGGAATAAATAATACCGCAGATTATTTAATGTTCATCGGGGCTTTTGTCAGAGGGGTCTTTATTGTTTTTGCCGCTGTGCTTATTGCGAAAATAATCATTGAAGAGTTTAAGAATCGGACGATCCTTGTCATGTTCTCCTACCCAATTAATCGAAAAAAGATTTTGAGTGCCAAGTTGATTCTTATCTTTTGTATGACGTTCATTGCGATGACAATCTCAAATATTATAGTGATCATCGGTTTTTTCGGACTGAATCAAATCGTCCATTTGACTTCTGTGATGAATTTGACGCCAGCAGATTTTCTTGCAGCAATAGTAAAGTTAATACTATTTAACTTGGCAACGGCAGGGGCGGCACTTGTGCCCTTATACTTTGGAATGATCAAATATTCCACACCGGCAACGATTGTATCCTCACTTTTGATTGTAATGGTGACGAGTTCATCTGTGGGACCGAATTTCTCACTCGCCAGCATCATTTATATTCCGCTTGGCTTAGCATTGATTGCGTTTGGTATTGTTGCGTCAGCAATTCGAAAGATCGATCGTATTGATGTAAATTAAGTGATAGTTGTTTAGTGGTTTAATTGCTTATTGGAATAATATAACTCTAAAATTGTCGAAAAGTATTTAAAACAAGCTCTTTCATTAACAGTATATTAACATTTTTAGTAACGTTTTGATCAAACCTTAAACGGTATTTTTATAACGATGAAATTGATACAGAAAATCGACAAGATGGATGTAAAAGAAAGCAGGTTAAAAAATGGAAATAGGTCCTATATTAGGAATGATATTAGGTGTATTATTGTTAATTGTAGGTATTGTTTCACTGCTTATCGGTAAATTTAAAAGCACTGAAAATAAATGGGCATGGTGGGTGATCCTGTTTGGCTGCTCTGCTATTATGACAGCTATCGTGAACTCGTTCGCTCTGCTTTAAATTGCTGATTTGTATAACCGGAAAATTGACTGCATTGATTTAAATTAAGTGATGGTTGATCCTTTTGTTCACTGACAACGAATAACCATATTTTCATCGTATCTATGTAAATAAAAAGCTTGATCGGAGAGAGGAGAACCTCTGCTTTGGTCAAGCTTTTTATATCCGTGTATATATGAGATTTTATACTTTACTCGATAACGACCAATTTCCCGATCATTTTATTCGATTCAACGATTTGATGCGCTTCACGAAGCGTTTCCGCATTAATACCTTGCAGCTGCTTATTGATTGTGGTCTTAATGATCCCCTGATCAACCAGTTTGGCTACATCATCAAGTAACCGATGCTGTTCGATACGGTCCTCTGTCTGATAAAGCGCCCGCGTAAACATAAATTCCCATGCAAACGAAACACTTTTACTCTTTAATAGACCCAGATCATGCGGCTCTTCCGTTTCAACGATTGATGCAATATGTCCCTGAGGCGCAATAGCCTGAGCCATATTGTCCCAATGTTTGTCGGTTGAATGCAGACATAAAATATAGTCGACGGCTGAGATTCCTTCCTTTTCAAGCTGCGGAGGAAAAGCTTCATGATGATTAATGACGATGTGAGTGCCATGCTGCTTTGCCCATGCTTCAGTCTCGGGCCTGGATGCTGTGCCAATGACCGTTAATCCAAAATAGTTTGCGAGCTGAGTGGCAATTGAGCCCACACCACCGGCCGCATTGATGATCAGAATGGACTTTCCTTTGTTATCTTCCTTTGATTTGGAAACACCGAGGCGGTCAAACAGGGCTTCCCACGCTGTAATCGTTGTCAGAGGCAGCGCAGCCGCTTCCGCGAAGCTAAGTGAAGCGGGCTTTTTTGCGACAATGCTTTCTTCTACAAGATGGTACTCGCTATAGCATCCCTGACGGTTAATCGATCCGGCATAATAGACTTCATCACCCGGCTGAAAAAGAGTGACAGCCTCACCGACTTCTTCAACAACGCCTGCAACATCCCAGCCCAATATTTTGGGTGTCTGTTCTGTCTTATCCTTTGGGGCTCTGACTTTTACATCAACCGGATTAACAGAGATCGCTTTTACTTTAACTAGAAGATCATGCCCCTCAGCTTTCGGCTTAGGCAGAGTCACGTCAATCAGACTTTCAGGGTCACTGATGGGGAGGTAGTGATACAATCCAACGGCTTTCATTTCGGTCATGATGTTTTCTCCTTTTGATTTCGTTTTTTTTCTACAGTATTAATATAAGATATAAGTCTATTAAATATAAGTACGCACAATGATGTGGTATAGTATCACTATGTATACTGATCAAAAGGAGGCATACCATGCGAAATCGAAAAGAAGGCTATGGCAGGTGTACGGACAGCCTCGAATATGCTTGTCCGGTTGAAGTGACATTGGATATCATCGGAGGTAAGTGGAAGGGGGTGATTCTTTTTCATTTGCTTCATGAAACACGGCGGTTCAATGAATTTAGACGACTAATTCCCGGAATCACGCAACGCATGCTGACGCTGCAGCTCCGGGAACTGGAGAATGACGGAATCGTTCATCGGGAAGTCTATCCGGTCGTTCCGCCGAAAGTAGAATATTCTTTAACAGAATTTGGATTAACATTGTCGCCGATCATTATAAATATGAGAGCGTGGGGGAAAAAGTATTCTGCGCAGGTCAGGCAGCAGAAACAAGAGCAGGAGCGGCAACTTAATATTGAATGAGAAACGAACATGGGCAGGCACTTAAGATAAGTTCCCGCTCATGTTTCAAAAATACTGAACATTGATTTTATTTACGAATAGGTATAATGTCCTTTTACCGATGGCAGAAGGGTAACCGCCTGAATGGCCAGTGCAAGAAACATATAGATGACATGAACAATGCCAATCCCCTGCAGGATATAGATTTCCACCGTAAGCCAGACAATCAGGATAAATCCGATATAAAGCGAGTGGCTCCAGGCCCAATGCGTCTCCTTATATAAATTAAAGACATCCGCCGCAGAAAATGGCTTTTCAATGATCAAAAAAATGGCGACAAGCAGGGGATAAACGCCCAGTACGAGAAATAAGATGGTTCCCGGGATTAAAAAAGAGTGAAACGAACTGTATTTCAGGAGTGAAAGCGGCATGCTGAGAAGCGATCCGTCCGGAGCAAGAATTAATAATCCACCGCCGATGAATGCTCCGATACCAAGTAAGAAGTGCAAAACGATCAGGACATAACAGGATATGTTTTTTTTACTGCTTGCTGCTTGCATCTTTCTTCGCCTCCAATGGATTAAAAAAATAATCTGCGCTTTGCATCATCAGATCCGCAAGCTTTTTCCTCTCTTCGCTTGTGCGGCAATGCGCGTACTGCATAGACAGCATCACTTGTTCATTATTGAAAAGGGTTGCGACCAGCAATTTATCAATCTCTTTAATTTTTCCCTTACGCTTCATCTCTGCCAGAATAGATACATAATAAGAAACGTTATTGTTAATCAGTTCTTCAAGAAAAATTTTTCCCGCAGCATCGTTGTAGAAATGCTCTGAAAAAATGACACGGGCCATCTGTGTCCATTTCTCGTTAATCCGTGTACCATAAGCGATAATTAAGGATTTAATTACTTCTCCGGCGGTCATCGTCTCCATCTTTTTTTCAATTTCAGCCAGAGGAGGCCGCGAAAAAGCTAGTGTGTTCACAAAGGTTTGGCAAATATCATCCATGATCGCCTTTTTCCCCTGATAGTGGTTATAAATTGAGCTTCCTTTAATACCGACTTTCTGTGCAATATCACGCATGGACACACCGTTATACCCTTTTTCCGAAAAAAGAGCGAGAGCGCAATCGAAAATGTCTTGCTTTGTACTCATTATCATCCTCCTTTTCTTGCTTCCAGATTTAATTATAAACTAACGTTAGTTAGTTATCAATGGACCTCACTCGGCATTTTCTACTGTAATACTTAAACTCTATTTTTCAGCGATCAAAGAAAAGAGAAGGGTAGTTTGTCTTTAAAAATTATGATACTATATATGGCGTTTATTAAATGTTTAATTACTATATATTGAATAATAGAGGTGCAATAATGAAAAGAGTGGCTGTTTTCTGTGGTTCAAGCAGTGGTGACAAGGCTATCTATCTGGATAAGGCAAGACAACTGGGCTATTGGCTGGCTGATCGTGAAATTGAGTTAGTCTATGGTGGGGCTACAGTAGGACTAATGGGCGCATGCGCGGATGCGGTTCTTGAAAGGGGAGGAAAGGTGATCGGGGTCATTCCCGAACTGCTGCAACAGCGGGAGATTGCGCATTCTCACTTATCGGAGCTCTATGTCGTGTCATCGATGCATGAGAGAAAGGCGAAAATGATGGAACTGGCGGACGGATTTATCGCTTTGCCAGGCGGTACTGGTACGATGGAAGAGATTTTCGAAGCCATCACCTGGGGACAAATCGGGCTGCATCGGAAGCCGTGTGCTTTTTATAATATTGGAGGCTACTACGATTTACTAACCGTATTTCTCGATCAAATGGTCCATTCACAGTTTCTGAGCAGTGAAAACAGAAACAAAATCATCATTGCCGATTTCATTGAATCGATCGAACGGCAGTTTGAAAGCTATATTCCTCCAAAAGTTAAAACCTATGAATCAAGGTAAAAAAGAAAGCAGTGCCTCATCGGGCGCTGCTTTCTTTGCATTAACCTGTAACACTTTTATTCTTGCTTGTTGCGGGCTCGTGTTTGATCAGCGTATAGGAGATTGCGATAAAAATCAGCAGAATGCCCAGAATCTGGAGGTAAGAGGGCACAAATCCCGTGATAAAAATATCAAGCAGGATGGCGACGAGCGGGTCCAGATAGGTCAGTGCGGAAATGACAGGTGTTGGAAGCGAGCGAATGCTTCCATAAAACAGCAGATAAACGATGCCTGTGTGAACGACACCGGTAAATATGCTGTAGAACCAGTTCGCCGCGGTCAGATGCATGTATAAAGAGTAGTGAACAAAAGGAATCAGCATGAGGACGCCGATAAAAGTCTGAAGAATTGTCACCAGGTAGGGGCTGGCCTTTTTAATATATTTTCCGGTGATGATCACGAGCGCATAGAGGCAAGCGGCGGCCAATGCGAGAAGCGGTCCGGTCGCCGACTTCCCCGAGGTCAGATCGCCCAGGCTGACACCAGAGATCAGCACAGTGCCGACAAAAGCAAGAACAACGGCCAGAATGCCAAGGATTCTAATCCGGTCCCTGAAAAAGATCCAGCCGATCACCAAAACAAGTATCGGAGCCAGATTATAGATGGAAATGGCGATCGTGATTGCCGTTTTTTCGAAGGCGGCAAAGAAAAAGATCCAGTTCAGGACAAGGAAAACACCGCCAATGATGATCGTCGCCATTTCTTTTTTTTGCCAGGATTCGTGCTTATATTGGCCACTGATCAACCAGTAGGCACTAAGAAATACAGTTGCGCTGATGCAGCGGACAAAGACAAGTTCCAATGACGGCAGGCCTGTCAGCCGCGAGAAGAAACCGATCGACCCGAAGATTGTCATAGCGACGCTCAGTTTAATAAAAGCGGATTTTTTCACAGATGATGTACCTCCTCTCTCTTCAATGCTTCTAATTACAGAATACTCCTCCGTGCAAGCCCTTCTCAAATTGCAGCTATCCTGCAAAAACGCTACCGTGTTTTGATAGGATTCAGAGTTGGGTAATGAGTCCGTAGCCCTCTCTTTTCAACAATCCGGTGTCAATTGTCTGAAAGCAATTGACATGATTTACAAGATATATAGAATGAAAGAGAAGTTTGCCACTATAAATATGTAAGCTGCAGAAAGCTTTTTTAATTGACCCGTAGAAATCTTTTACGAGCAGTAGAAAATGTACTTAAATTGATAAGATTCAGAAAAAGAGGCGTTATTTATGGCGAAGATTCGTGATTATGATCAGAATCCGTTTATTGTGATCTGGGAAGCGACACGCATGTGCCCGCTTCATTGTATGCATTGCCGGGCAGCAGCACAATTACATCCCTATCCGGGGGAACTTACGACCGATCAGGGAAAACAGCTGATCGATCAGGTTTACTCAATGGATAATCCATTGTTTGTCTTCTCGGGCGGGGATCCTTTAATGCGTGATGATATTTATGAATTGATCGAGTATGCGAACAATAAGGGGATGCGCGTCTCAATTACGCCTTCGGCAACACCCCGTCTGACACGCAAAAATATACTTCGGGCTAAAGAAGCAGGTATCGCGCGCTGGGCGCTTTCACTGGACGGGCCTGATGCTGAAACCCACGACTATTTTCGGGGATTTTCAGGCACTTTTGATCGGACAATGAAAACAATAGACATTTTAAATGAAGAAAAAATTCCTTTCCAGGTGAACACAACAGTTACTCAGTACAATGTAGACAAATTACCTGAGATCGCCGAATTAATGGCTCAACACGGTGCCGTCGTCTGGACGCTCTTCTTCCTGGTACCGACAGGACGCGGCGAATTATTGCAGCCGATCAGCCCTGAGAGGCATGATGAAGTGATGCACTGGGCTTTTGAGTTACAGGAACACGCCCCTTTTATTATTACGACGACTGAAGGCCAGTTTTATCGACGTGTCATGTATCAGGAAAATGAGAAAAGACGCGCTCAGGGTCTTCCGGTGATCGGGCATTTTGCGGATGATCTGGCTAAGGCTCCCCGCGGGACGAATGACGGAAACGGATTTATTTTTGTCGGACATACCGGCGAGGTCGAACCTTCAGGATTTCTTCCGTTAACATGCGGCAATGTTAAGGAAACACCTCTGCCTGAAATCTATCGAAAAAGCCCGATACTTCGGACATTGCGTGATCCGGACAGCTTAAAAGGTAAATGTGGTGTCTGTGAATTCCGTTATATGTGCAGTGGCTCGCGGGCACGTGCCTATGCGGTTACCGGCGATTACCAGGCATCTGATCCCTATTGCACCTATATTCCGCAGAGACTTCGGGAGAAAAAAGCCGTAAATTCCCGATAAGATAATTAGTGTAAATCAAAGTGACTGAACTACCTCAAAAGAATATGCAGCGCGTTATTTTAAAAAAGGAACAGCACACGAAAAAAGCATGTGCTGTTCCTTTTTTGTGCTCTTTCATTTCTGAAAACAATGCGTTCGTGTTACTTCTGAAGAACACCCTCATCTTTTTTCGCGGACTTCTCTGTCCCAAGATATCTGCGTACCAGATCCTCAAGGCAGTCCATAAACTGCGGGCTGTCATTAACAGCAGGAAGATAGTGAAAGCTGATTCCGCCGGCCTGATGAAACACGGCGGCATTTTCATTTTTCAGTTCCTCCAGCGTTTCAAGGCAGTCCGAAGTAAATGAAGGAGCAGCTACAAAGACATTTTTCTTTCCCCTGGCCGGCAATTCTTCAAGAATATCGCTTGTTGAGGGTTCAAGCCATTGTTCATTGCCGAATTTTGATTGGAAGCTTTCAATAATGTCCAGATCAGGGAACTTGTCCCTCAGTGCGTCGGTGGTTTTCCGACAGCGTTCCGGATAGTCATCCCCGGTCTCGGCGTAACGGACAGGTATTCCATGATAGGAAAGAATCAGGGTATCCGGCTGTCCGTAATCCGAAATTGCAGTTTGGACACGGCCCGTCAGAGCCTCAATAAGGCGGGGATGGTCCGGGTAGTCGCGGATCAGCTCCAATTCGGGAAGATTCCGCCATTTTGATACGGCCCGGACAACTCCGTCCCAGGCAGAGGCCGTTGTTGTTGATGAATACTGAGGAAACAGCGGCAGGACAATCAGCTTTTTCATACCCCACTGGTGCAGTTCTTCAAGCACGGATGGCAGAGAGGGATTTCCGTAATTCATGGCTAGTTCGACCCTGACGTCATCATTAGCCAATCGTTTCCCAAGAGATTCTTTTTGCTTCAGACTGTAAACGAGTAACGGCGAACCATTGTCTGTCCAGATTGATTGATAGAGAGCGGCTGATTTTTTCGGACGGACGCGTAAAATAATACCATGAAGAATCGGAAGCCACTTCCATCGCGGAAGATCAATAACTCTGGGATCGCTGAGAAATTCCCCTAAATATCGGCGGACAGATGCCGGATCTGGAGCATCGGGCGTGCCAAGGTTAACAAGCAGAACAGCTGTTTTTTCAGCCATTTCATCAATCCCTTTCCTGCTTTAGCAGATTCATAATGTTTATTATAAGGCTGGCGGAATGTTTCAGAAAGTAACCCTTTGTTCTATGTAACGACTAAATCTGTTCATCTATTAGTGTTTCATTCACAGGCAGTTCGACTGGTTGATTGACGATTCCTTACAGGATGCTTCCCAGTGCCAGACCCGCTGAAGCGGCCAGGATGCCGAAAAGGTAAGAACCGCCCGCGTAGCTGATCAGGGTCCTATACTTTTTCCGTCGGAGCAGTTCGACGTTTTCCACATTGAAGGTTGAGAAAGTGGTATATGCGCCAAGAAATCCTGTACCCAGTAGGAGAGAAAAGTGAGCCCCGATGCTTAGTCCTGTTAAAAGTCCAAGCAGCAGAGATCCCGACATATTGATCAGGAATGTAGCCAGCGGAAAAGGAGAGGACCACTTTTGCATGATCCATTGGGTTGTCAGCACCCTGGCAAGTACACCAAACCCGGCGCCCACGCCAACGAGCAGATAATTAATGATCATGGCGGAGGACCTCCTTGAATCGGATCAGAAGCATTTTGCTCAGGCGGTAGCCAAGCACGCACGCTAACAATCCGCCGATCAGACTGGCTATCATGTAGCTGGTAGCGATAAGAAAATCGGTTCGGCTTAAAAGGGATGATTCAAGGGCAAAGGTTGAAAAGGTTGTAAAAGAACCGACAAACCCAGTCCCGATTGCTGTCACCATTTTAGAAGACAGACGGGGCAGCCAGATGAGAAATCGGACCACAAAGGCCAGCAAAAAACAGCCGAGAAGATTAATGAAGAGCGTGGCCAGCGGAAAGGGCGTTGTGGGAAGCGTCAATTCTATAGAATACCGTGCGAGGGCACCCAGGATGCCGAAAAAGATCAGTAGTACATAATACAAATTTCTTCCTCCTCTTGTAAATAAAAACGCCTGCCTTAAAAAACCTTTACTTAAGGTTATAAGGCAGACGTTATCAACTGAATCAAAGCAGTGTTTAATGGCGAACGTCATCGCCTGTGAAATTCGATGTTATTAAAATAACATATTTGAAAAAGACGCGCAATGGCAGGCGTTAATCCCTAGTGAAACGGCTACGGATCATATGCTTTTTTTCTTAAAAACAACCAGGGATACAGCGAGGGCACTGACGATCAGGATAACAGTGATCCACACCGCCGTGACGGCGTGATGTAAGTTCGCGGCTCCGGTCATCAGTCCCGCATTATCCGATGCGAGTGCCAGCGGACTGAATCGGTCTGTCCCCGGAATAAATTGACACACGATCAGTGCGCCCAATGCAGCGGTCGTGAGAAACAGCCCGCTGTAAGCTCCGCCAACAAGTGTGCTGGACATCAGAAGAATCGTAAGAATAAAAATGCCGAAAAGCCAAAGGCAAAAGAGCGAGAAAAACAGGTGTGGAACGGGCAGCTTGTCGAACAGGTACAACGTATAGCCCCACTGTATCATCACGGCAAAAGCGTAGCTTGCTGTCCACAAAATGAGTGCTGCGGCAAATTTAGCCAGAATGACGGCATGACGGGACAGACCCTTAGCCAGCAGCATAATCAGAGTGCCTTTCGACAAATCCTGCGAGAGCACGCCTCCAAAGATCAAGAGGAGCACAGCCATGCCCATCTGTGAAAGATTCTTGAAAAATTGACCAAAAGAATCGTAAAAAGTCGGTTTCGGAATGTTCAGGGTGATCCCGTTAATCGCTTGATGCGATAGAATATCCGGCATCATCTTAGCTAGAAGCGGGCTCATCATGCCAAAGATAATAAAGACGCACAGCAGAATCAGTGCTTTGTAACTGCGAAGATATTCGACTATTTCTTTTTTGAAAAATGCAGTGAATCCGCTCATCTGATCACATCCATAAAAACATTTTCCAGCGTCGGTTCAAGCCGCTCATACTTCAAAATCGGTATACTTTCGCTGGCCAGAAGTCTGATAATGTCCAGACTGTTTTCTTCATAATGATTCAGCTGAACATTAACCGTCCGACCCGACACTTCTGCTTTGCTGATAAATGGCAGTGCCTTTAAGTGGGCGGCAAGAACCGGAGCCTGATCCGGTGTCAGCGTTTCAATCTGCAGGGCTTCCTGACGGTAATCTTGCTTGATTTCATTTAAAGGTCCCTGCAATTCGAGCTGCCCGTTATTCAGCACTCCAATCTGATCGCATATTCTCTCGACATCCGACAGAATATGTGTGGAGAAGATTACGGTTGCCCGCTTTCCCGCGGCGGAAAGGAGATCGAGAATTTCTTTCCTGCCGACGGGGTCAAGCGCGGAGGTTACTTCATCACAGATCAAAAGTTCCGGCTCATTCAGCAGCGCCTGCGCGATGCCCAGCCTTTGCTTCATGCCCCTAGAGTAGGAATGAATTTTCCGATTAACACCGTTCAGACCGACAAGGCACAGCAATTCATCCGTCCTTTTGTGAATCTCGGATCGCCGTACGCCTGTGATTTCCCCACACAGTTTAAGATATTCTCGTGCTGTCATGTAACCGTAAAATTCAGGCACATCCGGGAGATAACCGATATGTCTGTTCGTCGGAGTATCTCCGTAAGCCACCTTTTCTCCGCAGACATAGATTGAACCGCTGGTCGGCTTGATCAGGCCGAGGATCATTTTCATCGTGGTTGTTTTTCCCGATCCGTTTTTTCCGATCAGGCCAAAAATGGAATGCTTGGAAACAGAAAAATTCAAATCCGTCAGCACATGCTGACTACCAAAATTTTTTCTGATGTGCTCGGCCCGCAGGATATCCATCAGTCGTCACCTCTGCCGAAAATAAAATAGACGACAGGACCGATCAGCTGGAAACAGAGGACAAGCACCACCCAGAGCACCCGATTGCCGAACCGGTATGTTTTGTGCCGGAAGATGTGAATAAGCGCGGTAATGACCAGGATGAGTTCAAGGACAATAATTGGAATTAGGAGAGGCAGTAAATCAGAGATTTGAGTCATGTGAATCCCTCATTTCAAGTTAATGTACGTTCGACAGAATAATAGTAATAGCGATGATTCCGATCAGGACAATCCAGGCCATTGGCCGTGCCATGTTAATGGTATATCCGATTCCGACTCTCTTTTCGACAAAGATAGATGGATCGGAAGGATTGAAATAAAACATGCCCCAAATCCACCGGCCGTCATCGTCGAGAATGGGTCCCGCAGCGTGTTTGGCTCTTGCTAGTCGCATGAAGAGCAGAATCATTGTCAGAACCACGGCGAATACAGCAATGGTACCTGCAAAAAACCAAGCGGGGGAAACAGGGTGTATGAAACTGATCTCGAGCACTAAAAAGATTACTTCTGCAATGAGACCCAGTGCGATCATCAGAATCCCCATTATTTTTCTGAAACGGTCATAATCCGGGGCGGCGTCCGGATTGCCCCTCACCGAAGCCGGCGCTCGGCGGATGAAGAGGATGATGAGTGCCAGCATCACTTGAAGGTACGCGGGTGAAAGCACGGTCGGCCATGATTTATGTGACCAGCGATCGGGACCCGTCAGGCCGAAGTGTGTAGGAATACTTTCCGACATATACGGATAACCGAACCAGGCGATAGCAAGTGTTGCTACAAAAAGAGGTACCAGAAGCAGCATCCAGCGGAGTGGGAGCAGGCTCTCTCTATCACTTTTTTTCATCTCCACAATCACGCTGCGGGATGTCAGGGCGGCGTCCGGCTGCATGGTTCGTTTGAATGCCCGTGTCCTTCGATTCGAGATCACAAAAACAAGGCTGTCGACAATAATCAGAAGGATCACTGACACGTTAATCATCTGCGCGTCAGTGATCCTGACCGCAGCCTTCAGCAGATATAAACCAACTATGATAAGAAAAGCAGAGGCCGCGGATTCAATCATGTATCGGCGCCGTATCTTTTTTATCTGACTGCTTTCCCAGATATGGTCATCCGCAAAAACAATACCGAATACTACATTTTTACGGGAAAACCAGGGCTGCAGGATAAAAAAGCAGGTGATAATCAGATAAGTGCTTATAAGCGGCGTGACGTTCAGATTCATGATTTTTCCCCTTCCAGTTCATCATAGAGATGATCGATCATGTGATGAATCACTGCCCGGTCAACGTTACGAGTGATCGCTTCAGAGATGATCGTATGCATCAGGCTTCCGGATTCCTGGAGAAAACCGGCGGCGTTTTTAGCGGCGTCCCCCGCATGGATGAAGGTGCCGCGGCTCCGCTGAATTTCAATAAATCCTTCGCTCTGAAGCAGTTTGTAGGCCTTGTTGACCGTATGAAGATTGACTCCGATATCCGTTCCAAGCGTCCGTACAGACGGGAGCGGATCGCCGTCCTGAAGCTGGCCCGAAGCAATGCCGGCCACAATTCCATTACGGATTTGCATGTAAATCGGCTGATCTGAGCCAAAATCAATGGATAAAAGCATCTGATCAAATCCTTTTTGTTCTAACTGTTATATATTATATATAACACATATTTGCTTTTTTATCCACGAAATTAAAAAATGCGCCTGGATCACGGTCTGCGAGCTCGTACAGAAACTCGGGTCCTGCGAAACATTTTTCAGATGTGTATGATAAAGTGAGATCAGGCAGATGTTGGACTCATTCAAGGAGGATATCATGGAGATAAAAACCGTTTCAATTATCGGTCTGGGCGCGCTGGGCATCATGTATGGCAAGCACCTAACGGACCGGCTTGGCAAAAAAGCTGTAAGGATTATAGCGAATAAAAGGCGTATCGACCGATATCAGTCGGAAGGCGTCTATTCCAATGGAGAAGAATGTGATTTTCAGTATACAGACAAAGATATCGCCTGCTCGCCGACAGATCTGCTCATTTTTTCAGTCAAATATGGCGGTCTGGAACATGCGATTGAAAGTGCAAGAAATCAGGTTGGTGAAAATACTCTGATCATTTCACTGCTCAATGGCATTTCCAGTGAGCAGAAAATCGGAGAAGCCTTCGGATCGGATAAGGTGCTTTACTGTGTTGCCCAGGGAATGGATGCTGTGAAGCAGGACAATCGGCTGACTTATAAAAATATGGGTTGGCTGAGCATCGGGGAGGCAGGAAACAGTGAAAGTGAAAAGGTGAAAACACTTGCCCGCTTTTTTGATGCCACGGGGGTTTCCTATGACATTCCTGATGATATTCTGCATCATATGTGGAGCAAACTGATGCTTAATACCGGAGTCAATCAATCGGTAGCTGTATTCGAAACGAATTATAGCGGTGTGCAGAAAGAGGGAAAACCACGGGAGACTATGATTGCCGCCATGCGAGAAGTGGTCCGGGTGGCGAATAAAGAGGGTGTCAGACTGAGCGAGGATGAGATCAGTCATTGGCTTGAAATTAATGATTCCCTAAACCCTGAAGGTATGCCTTCGATGCGCCAGGATACAAAAGCACACCGCAAAACGGAAGTCGAACTCTTCTCCGGAACGATCATCGCTTTAGGCAAAAAACACGGGATTCAGACACCGATTAATGATTTTCTCTACCGAAGAATCAAAGAAATTGAAGCATCCTATTAAAAATTGGTGAAAAATGAATGAATCGGGCGTACAGTTCGCATTATGTCTGCCCTTTTTTCAGTTCATAAACTGTTCACATTGCAGGAATATGATGGACTCTGTACCGCAAAAATACTGGTGCAGGCCTGCTGGTTCAGTCTGGAATATAGTCGGCAGGTCGATTGATCAGAAATTTTTTAATGAAGGAGTTCTGCACATGAATGCAACCGCACGACCCGTTGATAGTGACGGCAAAGCATATAACCGGACATTTTTAATTATTGTGCTTCTGGTCGGTGCTTTTTGTACCATATTGAATCAGACCCTACTTGCCACCGCGCTTCCTGATATTATGAAGGATTTTAACATCACCGCGGCAACCGGACAGTGGCTGACAACGGCATTTCTGCTGACGAACGGTATTATGATTCCTGTTACAGCCTTAATGATTAACAAGATCAGTTCGAAAACATTATATATCCTTTCCATGACCATTTTTTTAGTCGGCACGATGATGGCGGCGGTGGCTCCGAATTTTTCCATCCTGCTGACCGGACGTATCGTTCAGGCGGCCGGTGCGGGTATTATGATGCCGCTGATGCAGACAATTTTTCTGCTGATCTTCCCAAGGGAAAAAAGAGGGATTGCGATGGGGCTGGCCGGATTGGTCATCGCTTTTGCCCCGGCCATTGGGCCGACACTCTCCGGCTGGATTGTCGACAGCTATAACTGGCGGGTCCTGTTCTATATGATCATTCCAATCACGGTCATTGTTATTGTCCTTGCTTTTATGGCAATGAGAAAGGTCATCCCCTTAACTAACCCGAGCATTGACATCTTGTCGATTGTTCTGTCAACGGTCGGATTTGGCGGACTGCTTTACGGATTCAGCGAGGTTGGAAATAATGGATGGAAGAGCGGAACAGTCATATCCTGGCTGATCGTCGGAGCCATTTTTGTAATTCTCTTTGTCTGGCGGCAGCTTGCGATGAAAGAGCCAATGCTGGAACTGAAAGTATTCAAGTCACCGATTTTCAGCCTGTCTGTCGCGATCAGCAGCTTTGTCATGATGGCGATGATTGGAGCCGAGCTCGTGCTGCCGCTATATATTCAGAACGTTCGCGGTGAGAGCGCGTTTCATTCCGGGCTGATGCTTCTGCCCGGGGCGATTATGATGGGGCTGATGAGCCCAGTCACCGGACTTATTTTTGATCGGATTGGCGCGCGTAAGCTGGCCATCACAGGCATTT
Source organism: Sporolactobacillus shoreae (assembly GCF_004684935.1). Taxonomy (GTDB): domain Bacteria; phylum Bacillota; class Bacilli; order Bacillales; family Sporolactobacillaceae; genus Sporolactobacillus; species Sporolactobacillus shoreae. The sequence goes on along the minus strand of NZ_SRJD01000005.1, from coordinate 42,949 downwards.
TTATTCTGACCGCCGGAACGGTTCCGTTCATGTTCCTGACGGATCACACGAGTGTTGCGAGTATTGTCATCTCATATGCAATCCGCTTTCTCGGCATATCCATGGTCATGATGCCGATGACTACAGCGGGCATGAACGCGCTGCCTAACAGTCTGATGAGTCATGGTACTGCGGTTAACAACACAATCCGTACGGTCGCCGGTTCAATTGGTACGGCTATTCTCATCAGTGTTCTGACTAATGTAACAAAGCACGGTATGCCGAATAAAGGCCTGATGTCGCTTGATCCAGCTAAATACGGGCAAAAAGCGCTGGACGCGACGTTAAATGGTATGAATATGACATTTCTTGTGGCTGTCTGCTTCTGTCTGCTGACCCTGCTGCTGACCTTTTTTGTCAAAGGAAAACAAGTCCACGAGGAAGGCAGCAAGGCGGCATAACCATTACGCCGCTTCTGCCGAAGGCACTAATTAAAGATCAGGAAGTGAAAAAATGATTCTCGTTACCTTAATCATCGGCGCCGCGTTGTTTGTAGCATTTATTCTGACAAGCGGCACAAAGTGGTTTTCACAGCATAAATGGATCAATGGTTTGCTTGTTGCCTTGTCGCTGATTCTCTTCCTCGGCAGTGAAACGCTAACGATCCTTAATGAGCACGGCAATTATGGCATGAAGACGGCCGTAAGCACCCAAAAAATCAGCATTTATTCGGCTGTAGCATCAAATCCAAAGCAGCCTGCAGCCATCCCGTTTCTCGTTCTCCGTCAGAATGTCGGTCGGGACCCACTGTATATCTACAACGTCAACAAACAGGGGAAACCGAAAATGAAACACACCGGGATCTCGGACCAGAACCAGTTTAAAGTAACAGACAAAGCTCCGTATCTAGAAGTTCAGATACAGCGACGCGTCTTTCAAAACGGATTTTATCGTCGGCTCTTCGCCTTCAGCGGAGATGAAAATGTGAAGGTATCGACACGAAATGTATTCTTTGTTCCGGAACAGCATCAGGTAATGACCACTGAAGAGATACAGAAGATGCAGAAAGCGATGAAACAGAAACAGGAAATGATGAAAAATGCGGCTAAAGAGCAACAGGGAGCAACAAACAGCAAAAAATAATCAGAAATAAACTACTTTCAAATTTCATAAGCCGTGATAACCACTCGGGGCTCGTCTTCCGGTGGTTATTTTTATAGGTATGACCGGCGTGGAGGGGGGACAGTGACGGATAATGCGCAGCAAAAAAATACCAACATTACGTCTTTAGAAGCCAGAGATGGGTCTAACCAGGGAAACGGATCGGCTGGAACTACCGTTCTGTCCGTTCAGAGAACCATATCAACGAACTCGGAATCATTATCAATAAAAATTGGGTGTCATCAATAGAAATCCATCATCTATCGATAAAAAGAAACATTTTATCAATAAAAATGAGGGGAGTATCAATAAAACTAAACGTTCAGAACACAAAGGCCCATTCACGATCGGATTTCCCACTTTTCGGACAGAGTGAGCGTGTCCCTCAGTCTATCAGTCAAACTATTTTTGGGTAAATCACATCTTGAGCAACAGGAATTGAGTTGCTTCACAACATTTATTCTACTACGTAACGACATATCTTATCTGCAAAAATAATGGTTTTGTGTTGATCCCTATTCGTAGCGTGATCGCCACAGATAAAAGGTGGCATAAGCCTGCCAGCCTTCCCAGTATGATGCCATGCCTTCTATTTCCTCAATGAACGGTTTGCGGTCCATGCTTAGCTGTTTTTTCAGTGCGAGGTGCAGGCCGACATCGGCGATCGGGAATGCTGTAGGGATGCGCAGACAGCGCATCATGGCCAGACTGGACGTCCATTTGCCGATTCCCCTGATTACTGTTAATGATTCCTGAATTTGATCCGGACTTCCAGCCTGCAGAAGGCTTTCTTTAGTTAATATCCCGTCTCTAATGGCCTTGGCGATTTCAAGGATGTACTCCGCTTTTCTGGAAGAAAATTGGAGAATTTTCAAATCTTCTATGTGTAATCCGGCGATTTTTTCGGCCGAAGGAAAAAGCCAGAAGGTGTTTCCTTTGTAAGTCAAGTGTTCTCCGAATTGTTGAATCATGCGTTTTTTTAATGTATAGGCGAAGGTCAGATTGATTTGCTGGCCGGTGATTCCCCACGCCAGAGCTTCGAATAGATCCGGAATGCAGATCATCCGTAGTCCGTAATATTTTTGAATAAGCTGCTTCAGAATTTTGTCCTGACTGGCCATGGCATAAAAAGGACTTAAATCTCGGCCGAGGTCAAACCAATCCTTTACATAAGCAGCAATCTTGCTGCGAACGGCCGGATTCGGAACACCATCCGGAAATTCAATAAGGATGAAATTCGGATCTGCGCTGACTTTAATCAGTATCAGAGAGCCGTCCATCTTCAAAAGCTTAAATAGATAATCGTCATGTATCTGGTGCAGCACCTCCTGATCCGAGCGGCCGAGAAAAATCAGGCATTCTGAAAAACTGAACGGCTCAGGTGTTTTAATTGAAATTGATGACTCGTGATCGATCCCATTCATGGCAATCACATTCCCCGTCTCAGACTTCGTTAATTCTTTAAATCCAATTATAATAGAAGAATAGGGTTGCAAGAAATCGGATGAGCTATTATAAGGAGGGGTTGGCTATGAAAACAGAGAAAGAAAAAATGCTCGATGGAGAAATTTATCACGCAAACGATCCTGAACTGGTGAAAGAGCGCAGAAATGCGCGGCGATTAACAAGACTGTTTAATCAAACGTCTGAAACTGAAATGGATCAACGTACGGATCTCCTGAAGACACTTTTCGGTTCAACAGGAAAAAGCCTGTATATTGAACCGACATTCCGTTGTGACTACGGCTATAACATACATGTCGGTGAAAATTTCTATGCCAATTTTGACTGTGTTATTTTAGATGTCTGCAAAGTGGAAATCGGGGACAACTGCTTCATCGCTCCATGTGTCAATATCTATACGGCAACGCATCCGCTGAACGCAGCAGAGCGGATTTCAGGGGCGGAATACGGCAAACCGGTGACGATCGGTGATAATGTCTGGATCGGCGGGAGAACGGTCATCAACCCGGGGGTCCGAATCGGAAATAATGTCGTTATCGGCTCCGGGTCCGTTGTCACGAAAGACGTGCCCGACAACGTGGCTGTTGCCGGCAATCCGGCGCGGATCATTAAACGAATTGGATAAAAAACATCTATAGTGTTCTTCCATGCGATTTTTAAATGGAGGGATGCTGCGGGCATCCGGGCAAAAAATTTGAAGACTAGTACATCAGAAACAAAATGGAACTCTTCACCAGACTATTGTGAAAAGCTCCTTTAGATACGCACCACTACAGATTTGATGCTTACTTATTAAATTTTGCCATGCGTTATTTCCAGAAATCTTCATTCCCGTAATCCACATGCGTGGACACATCTTCCCAGTTTTCCAGATCTTCTTTTACACTTTCCAGCTGAATCCGCTCATTTTTAACGGCATCCTTGCCAAGCAACAGATGGATGGGGCTGTTTTCGGATTCTACGGCTTTGATGATTGCTTTGGCTGCGAGTTCCGGACTTCCAGCCTGTTTTCCGGAGTTGGCGTGGGAGGCTTTTAATCGCTTTCCGGCCGTTTCGAGATAGTCGCTGATGACTTGCGTCCGATCCACAGCGGAACGTCCGGACCAGTCCGTCCGGAAGGCGCCAGGTTCCACTAAAGTGACATGGATGCCCAACGGCTTAACTTCTTTCGCCAATGACTGCGATAATCCTTCAACAGCAAATTTCGTCGCATGATAATAGCCGAAAGCGGGGAATGCGGTCAGGCCGCCGATGGATGAAACGTTGACAATATGGCCGCGGCGTTGTTTACGCATGGTTGGCAGGACGTTTCGGGTCAGATCACTCAGGCCCCAGAAATTCGTTTCAAATAGTTTGCGAACCGCTTCTTCGTCACTTTCTTCAACGGCGCCGAAGTAACCGTAACCGGCATTGTTCACCAGTACATCAATGCGTCCAAATTGATCAAGGACCTGGTCTACCGCATTCCTGACCTGATCTTTCTTCGTTACATCCAGAGTTAGGGCAACGGCCTGATCATGATCTTCTACCAATCCGGCGATTTGATCCAAGTGCCTTGCAGTTATGGCGACGGGGTAGCCCTGACTGATCAGCTCCTTGGCAAGCGCACATCCAAAGCCGGTCGAAGTTCCGGTGATTAACCAAACTTTCTTCAAAGTATCATCCCCATGATTTGATATAATTTAGTATAGGTGCTGGAGTGCACTCCATGTCAAATGATAGGTGTGGAGCTATTTTTGGCTTGTTCATCCGGCTTTTCAAATTAAACAAATTGAGCGCAGATACCTTGTGTTTTGATGAAAAGGATCAGTCATTAAGAAAAACCGTGATGCACGTTGGTTTTGCCTTCTTCCGGTGACGCTTCGGGCGCTCACTTTCCGCGGGCGATCCGTGAACCTCCTCGCTCGGTACCCTCGCTGCGGGGTCTCACTTGGCTCGCTGATCTCGCAGGAGTCTCGCCCCTCCGCGTCTTAATCTGAACGTTTGTCCGGCAGATTGAGTCTTATACTTTCTTACCTTTTAAAAAAGACGCCGTCTACAATGCGGGCGCCGTCTTCGCGAACTCTTATTCTTTTTCAACCACAACGGCGGTACCAAAAGCCAGAACTTCACTCATGTTTTGCCCGATCTCACTCGAATCAAACCGCATCATTACAATCGCATTAGCTCCCCTGTCTTCAGCGTTTGCAATGAGCCGGTCAATGGCTTGTTGGCGGGCATCTTCAAGCATTTTTGTATACTCGTGGATTTCTCCTCCAGCCAGGCTTCTAAGGCTGGCCATAATGTTCCCTCCCAGGCCACGGCTCCTGACAATCAGTCCAAAAACCTCGCCTTTGACTTCTTTCACTTTGTATCCGGTGATATTTTCAGTTGTCACTACGAGCATGTGAAAAAACCTCCTGTTTATCTGGAATTTTCCATTTCATAAAAATAGTACCATGTGTGATCCTATTGTTGTATCAACTTTTCAAAAAAACATAAAATTGTGAGAACGTTTTACTTATTTCATAATTTTATAATATATCTATTGACTTCGTACTGCTTTTGGTCAAAGATGGGAATGCACGCTTTTCCAGCGTGAGGGCCGGCCGCCTGGAAAGAACGAGTTTTCCAGTCTCGCAGGCTACTTTAAAAAGCGGAGTTGAGCAGAGATGAGTATTCAGAGCAGTGTAGTAGCAGCAGAAGGTAAATTCGGGGATTTCGGAGGCAGCTATGTTCCAGAGGAACTGCTGGCCGTGCTTTCCAATATTGCAAGTGAATTTGAGAAGTGTAGAAAAGATCCCGAGTTTGAGAAGGAATTCCGGTATTATCTGAAAGAATACGTGGGCCGTGAGAATCCGCTGACGTTCGCAAAGAACCTGACTGAAAGGTGCGGCGGGGCTAAGATCTATTTGAAAAGAGAAGATCTGAATCACACGGGAGCTCACAAAATTAACAATACGATTGGTCAGATCCTTCTGGCAAAGCGAATGGGTGCCAAGAGGATTATTGCCGAGACCGGGGCAGGACAGCATGGTGTCGCGACGGCAACCGTTGCGGCGCTGTTTGGGTTGCCATGCACCATTTATATGGGAAAATATGATACCGAGCGCCAGTCACTGAATGTTTTCCGCATGGAACTGCTTGGTGCGACTGTTGTTCCTGTTGAAAAAGGCCAGGGCCGCTTGAAAGATGCCGTTGACGTGGCACTGCAGGATCTGGTGGAGAACCATGCAAATACTTATTATCTTCTGGGATCAGCGGTAGGCCCGCATCCTTATCCGACCATGGTCAAGTATTTTCAGTCGGTGATCAGTGAGGAATCAAAACGCCAGATTCTTGAAAAAGAAGGCAAGCTTCCGGCCGCCGTTCTCGCATGTGTCGGCGGTGGAAGCAACGCGATCGGCGCATTCGCACATTATATTGATGAAAAAAATGTCCGCCTGATCGGCGTGGAACCGGCTGAGGCGGCCAGCCTCGCGGAAGGCGTTCCGGCAGTTATTCATGGATTCAAGTGCTATGCGCTGGTGGATGAGCATGACAATCCGAAACCGACTTATTCCATTGCCGCCGGTCTTGATTATCCGGGTGTCGGTCCGGAACACAGCTACCTGAAATCGATCGGACGCGAAGAAAACGTGACGGTGACCGGCCACGAAGCGCTCGAAGCCTTCCAGACGCTTTCCAAAGTGGAAGGAATCATTCCCGCGCTCGAGAGCTCCCACGCCGTTGCCTATGCGATGAAACTGGCACCGACTTTGCCGAAAGATGAAAGCATCATTGTCAATCTTTCGGGCAGAGGAGACAAGGATGTGCGGCAAGTCTATGAAATGCTGAAGAATAAGTGACATAGAATAGATAGTTCAACTACCACCGATTAAAATCGGTGGATTGGCAGCGGCAGTATCAAATGAGCCATACCAAAAGCCGAGCCGAGGCTTGACTTCCGTATCCCCCATCTGTAGGATTCTGCCTAACCGCCGCAATTTGCTTAGATACGGCACAGCCTCAGAACACAGGGGCTCTGAGGTCTTACACGCTAATGACCAAAGCCATTTCGCCTCGCGGCAGGAATCCGAAGTTGCTACGGCACCTGGAAAGAGCACTAAGCCGATTGAAGAGCAGCCAAGCCTTTATGCAGAATGTTGATGGCCGCGTTATGATCGCGGCTGTGAAAGGCGCCGCAGGTCGGGCAGGTCCATTGTTCAATGCCAAGGGTCACGGCTCGATTGATCGCGCCGCAACAGTGGCACATTTTGGTCGTATAGGCCGGATTCACTTTGATATAAGTGCGGCCATAGAGTTTGGCTTTATAGTCCAATTGATTCAGGAATAGCCGCCAGCCGACATCGCTGATGGACATGGCCAGCGCATGATTCTTAAGCAGGTTCTTTCCGCGCAGTTCTTCAGACACAATGACATCGTGGTTCTTGATGAGTGTTGTGGAAGTGCGGTGCAGAAAGTCCAATCGTGCTCTGGCCACGCGGTTTTGCATTTCAGCGAGCCGGAGCCGTGCGGTTTGATAATTTTTACTGTTTTTAAGTTTGCGGTGCTCCTTTTTGGCCCGGAGCTGGCGGCGGCTCACGATGCGCTGCTGTTTGGCTAGCCGTCCTTTGATCCGTTGATAAAAGCGCGGATTAGGAACCGTTTGCCCGTCGCTGGCGGTTAAGAAATTAGAGACATTCAGATCAATGCCGATGGAACGGCCCGTCTGAGCCAGGGTCTGTTTGAAAGGGTGATTCGATTTAACCTGGAAAGAGACAAACCAGTTTCCGTTCGCCTCCTGCTTGACCGTTGTCACGCCAATACGGATGCCCTTCTCATGCGGCAGGCGGCTGATGTTTCGAGCGGCGGCGCGCAGGACGCCTACTTTCGGAATGCGGATATGGTGGGCATCCGTGATCCGCACTTTGGCTCCGTTGAAAATATCATAGCCTTCCGTCCGCGCTTTGGCCGTGTAGGCATTTTTCGTCTGATAACTGAGCCGGCAGCTGTCTTTGCGTTTCGGCTTCGGCGTTCCGGCGGCGTTTACTTTGCGCCACATAGACCAGGAGGTTTGATAGGCCGCTGACGCCATACTGGGCATATTTGTATCCAACCATGGATTTTTCCGGAGCCATTTGGCTTGGCTTTTCGTTGCCCAATCGCGGAAGACGTGGGCGTTGTAGATATAACGTGACGTGTTTGCGTTAAACCGCATGATGGCCGCTTGTTGCGCGCTGGGATAAACTCTCAGCTCGAAGCCTAACGTGTAGACATATTCCGCTTTAACTGCGGCCATGCGGTTTTTGATTTGTTTTTTCCGTTCTTCTGACATTTTGCCTTTCATGGATCCGTCCTCCTTTCTTCTGGATATGTTTATTATACCATGATATGAGTGTATCATAAATAGTATAAACGTTAGTTAATCAACGGTTAAGGAGACTAGACATGAAACCAAAAAAGTCAAAAATAGCTGGGGCTATTTATACGCAGACCTATGTTTACAATTTTCACTTCCACCTGATATGGATCACGAAATATCGCCGTCAGGTATTCACCACGCCGCCACTCGTTCAGGCAATGAAGGCGATTCTGCAGCGTATTGCCGACCTGAATGAAATCCGGATTGAAACGATGGAGGTGATGCCGGACCATGTCCATCTGCTGATCAGTTTTAAACCGAAACTATCGGCAACGGACGCGGTCAAAGCCCTGAAAGGCGGCTCTGCCCGGCTATTTTTCGATGCTTATCCAGAGATCAAAGCTGCCAAACTGTGGGGCGGGCACCTTTGGACGCGCAGCTATTATATGTCCACGCTGGGCAACATGTCTAAAGAGACGGTTGAACAGTACATTGAAGACCAGTACAGCAAAGAAGCCCTGAACAAAAAACGAAGATCAGGGCTTACATCCACGGATTGAAATCCGTGGCATTACGCCAGTTTTCTGTAAATTTAAAAAACGCATCGATGAAACCTCGCATTTTCCTTTAGGAAAGCGCGGGGTTTCGTTATTTTAGACATGAAAATGATTAATTTTCGGATAAATTTCCCAAAATGTTGAAGAAACATTTTTTTGGAGGGAAAAAATATATGTATCCGGATTTATCAGGGAAGGTGGCGGTCGTCACTGGAGGATCAAAAGGTATCGGAAATGCGATTGCGCGACGCTTGTCTGAAGAGAAAATGTCGGTAGTCATTAACTATAATCGTGATCACCGCGGCGCTGAAGAAACGGTCGCACTTTTGAGAAAGGCGGGCGGAAAAGCGGTAGCTGTCCGTGCCGATATCGGGACGGAAAAAGGGGCACGCGCGCTGGTCAATGCGGCCATCGAACACTTTGACGGCGTGGATGTCTGGGTTAACAATGCCGGCATGGAAAACCAGTCGCCGACAGATAAACTGGGCCTTGAAGACTGGAACAAGGTCATCAATGTCAATTTGACAGGTGTGTTTCTTGGCTCAAGAACAGCGCTCAGATATTTTCTGAATCAGAAAAAGAGGGGCAATATCATTAATTTGTCATCCGTCCATCAGAGGATCCCCTGGCCGACTTTCGCCCATTATGCGGCGAGTAAGGGAGGAGTACGGATGTTCAGCGAGACAATCGCACTCGAATACGCCGGACGCGGGATTCGTGTGAACAGCATTGCGCCCGGGACAATCAATACGCCGATTAACGCAGAAAAGTTTGCGGATCCGGTCCAGAAGAAAAGCACCGTGGAGCTGATTCCGATCAGTTATATCGGTGAACCAAAAGAAGTGGCTGCGGTTGCTGCATGGCTTGCATCGGAGGAGTCAAGCTATGTAACCGGCGCGACCATTTTTGTTGATGGCGGCATGTCTTTGTATCCGGAATTTAAAGAAGGGAAGGGCTAATTCTTCTTCTGAAAAGTATACTTTTGGACACATTTATTGTGTTTAACTTTTTTTGATCAGGGGTATATATAGAGTGTGACGGATATAAAAATACCGGTAAGCTTCTGGCAGCTGACAGAAGCTTACCGGAGACTCTGTCACAAGATGCATTATTGCTGTTCAGCTTCCGTTTCGTTCCAAATGAAACAGGGAACCTTTAGCCGAGAATAAACAAAATTTTTTTCCCGTTCTGGAGGTATGCGGATGGATGACGGAGAAACAACAAGCCGTATGAACACAAAGGTTGAAGGACAGGATCTCTTGATGGAGCGTGTTTTCGCAGCACCGAGAGACTTGGTATTCAAGGCTTTTTCTGAGCAGGAGCGTTTGGCAGAATGGTGGGGCCCTGAAGGATGGCGGACCGAAAGCCGAAGATTTGAGTTTATGCCGGATGGTGTCTGGCACTATTGCATGCGCTGCACGGATGAAGCGCAGGGTGAATTTTATGGCCAGGAATCTTGGGGTAAGGCAGTCTATCACAAAATCAGTGCACCGGAAAAGATTGTCTATACCGACATGTTTGTGAATGAGGAAGGCCAGCCGGTCGACGGAATGCCGCAGATACTCGTGACCGTGAAGCTGCTTGACGAAGAAAACAAAACAAGGGTGACGGTTCGCTCCCATTTCACGTCGGATAAAGCACTTCAGCAGGTATTGGATATGGGTGTCATTGAAGGATTCACTTCACAATTTGATCGCTTGGCCGGTTATTTGCACAAAAGTCAGGAGGAATTGCTTGATTATCACTAACGATTTCAAAAAGCGGCTTGAGCTGAGCAGCAAAATGTATACACAATAATCCCCGCCTGAGAAATAAATGGCGGGGATTATTGTCAGGCATTGAAATGATCATTCAGCCACCTGCGGATGTCTTGCACCTCAGGAGCGATCACACCATGAGCAACCGGATATTCATGATAACCCGTTTCGAATCCTTTTTCCGTTAGATAATTATTGATTGACCGCCCGACTTCGAGTGAAAACAGCGGATCAAACTGTCCCTGTGCGATAAAGAAAGCAGGCGGATTCTGAACAACCGGTGCTTTTTTGCGGTCCGTGATATATTGGGGCAGCCTTCCGTTCAGGACGACCGCGCCGGCTACATTGTCTGGATAGGTCAGGGCATAGGACAGGCTAAGAATGGCTCCCTGACTGAACCCAAGAAAGAACAGCGGCTGATTCGCCGAAAGCTTTTCCTTTTTATAGGTATCGTTCAGGAATTGATTGAGCCGGGAAAGTGTCCCTGATATTACTTCTTCCTCAGTTTGCCTGGAAAACTCGGGGATATAGTAGGTATAACCTGACCGGAACGGCTTATCACCCTGAACGTCGATCTGCACGAATGTCTTTTCTCCGCTACCAGCGATTGAAGTCAGGTCATGATAATTCGAGCCCATCCCGTGAAGAGTGACGAGAACAGGCATTGTGTCTGTAACAGTCTTGGGTCTGCTGATTTTATATAAATAAGTCATCATTCCACCTCTTTCATTCTTATATTTCTTATTTTAGAGATTACGGGCAGGCAGTCAAAGAATTGTTCCTCCGGGTTTTTTCAGCAACAAAAAAACCAGAGAGATTCAGCCTCTCACAGGCTTTACTATTGATCTGAAACAAGGTGGTTTCTTAAGTAAATAATCTGGCAGTGACGAATTTACTGAAAACGTTTTACAGGCATTGCATAAATTTTACAAGACTTTTATCATAAGGTTTAAATCATTGAAATAAATCATGGTTTCTGTTGATCTAAAATCAACCAGTTGCTCTTCCAGTTCGAGTTGATGTTTGTCTCTTTTTTTAAATGCCGAGTTAAAAACTACAATCAGGACTGGAGGGAGTTTGTATGTATTTAAGAATAGGGATTACATTGTTTTCCATAAGTGCAGTGATGTTTTTTGCCATTCAGGTATTATCGGAGGTTCGATTACTTTTGATTGACAGCGGTCAGCTGAATGGGGATAATACGTATACTTATTTTTCTTCAAGCCTCATATGGATACCGTTGATATTATTTATTTTGTCTCTGATTTCAATTTGGTATCATCTTAAGCGAAGTGGTATTTTAAAATAATTTCAGATTTTTGATAGTTTTACTTAATACTATGGTTTTCAGAGAGCAGATTCAATCACATTAACGATGTTCTATTACCTTCAAATTATTGCAAATAGTTATTATCAACGGTAAAATAAATTTAACCGATTAAAAATATATAACAGGTGATCAAAAATGAAGCCAACGCTCGTCATTAGAGATTTGAATCAACTGAAAGTTTTAAGTGACCCTTTTCGGGCCAAATTGATGATGCTGCTCGTTGAAAAACCGTATACAGGCCAGCAGCTGGCCGAGCAATTCAACTTATCCCGCGCGCGGATTCACTATCACCTGCGGGAACTTGAAAAAAACCATCTGATTGAATTGATCCGCACTGAAGAGATCAATGGGATTGTGCAAAAATTTTACCAATCGGTGGCCCAGGCTTTTTTACCCGATGTGTCCCTGCTTCCGCAAAAAAGGGAAGTCAGTGAAACCTACAGGCAGATCGTGCTGAGCATGATCGACAGGACACATATGCGTGCACTGACCGCTCCGGATGAGGCCTTTTCGATCAGTGGCCAAGTGCCAGGAAATATGAAGGCACTGGCTACCTATTGGGAGATAACGATGAATGACCGGCACTTTCAGGAATTTTCTAAAGAAGCGGCGGAGTTGTTTAATAAGTACGATAAACTGTGCAACCGGGATGGGGAGCAATCGGATGCAAAAACTTACTTTATGTCCGCCTTTGGATTTCAGGTTGATCGAAAGGCTTTTGATCAGCATATGGATCAGGAGTAATAATTTTTTGTTGAACGGTCAAATTTATTTTACCGAGTAAATATATTTAAGGAGAGATCCAAATGAAATCATTATTTCGTAATAGGAATTTCCGTCTTTTGATCTCGGCTCGCCTGATGACTAACATGGGAGACAGCATGTATTATGTCGGTGCCATGTGGCTGGTCTATCAGCTGGGCGGATCGGCTTTTTATTCAGGGCTGGCCGGGTTCCTGATCCTTCTGCCTCAGGCACTGCAATTTCTAGTTGGACCCATTGTTGACAGGTACCCGATACAAAAATTACTTATCGTTTCGCAAATAGGTCAGGCTGTATTGCTCTGTCTGATTCCCGCAGCCTATTTTTCAGGATTGCTTTCTGTCGGGCTGATACTCGCTGTCATGCCTGCCGTTTCTTTTCTTGATCAGTTCTCATTCCCGGCGGAAAATGCACTTATTCCGCGTTTTTTAGAGAGAGATGACCGGGTTACGGCCAATTCCTTGATGTCCCTGGCTTATCAGGGGACTGACGCCGCATTTAACGCGATCGGCGGAGCGGTCCTTGCTACAGTGGGAGCCATCTCCCTTTATTTGACCGATATCGGAACCTTTATTGCCGCTGCCGCGCTCTTCAAACTGCTGTGTGTTCCATCTGAGCCAATTCACGGCGCTTCTTTCAAGCATCAGGTAAATGACTACTTTGCCGATTTGAAAGCAGGATTTCAGGTTGTTCTGCATTCTGTTTTGGGGAAAATTATTGTGACAGGCGCTGTAACCAATTTTACGCTAGGTGCTTTGACCGCAGTACTCCCGGCTTACGCGGATTCGCTAGGCGGCTCGAAAAGCTACGGCATTCTGCTAGCAAGTTCAGCAGCCGGAAGCCTGACGGGCGCGCTGGCTGCTCCATTATTCAATCGTTTTTTCATTGGACGTCTGCTGATCGGTAGCTATTTTCTCGGTTTTTGTTTCTGGCTGCTTTCAGCGCTTGTTCCATCTGTTGTTCTTAAAGTTGTCTTTTTTGCAGCAAGCATGATTCCACTCGGGCTGAACAACGTGCTTGGCTATACTCTGATGCAAAACCTGCTTCCACAAAAATTACTGGCCCGCTCGATGTCGGTCATGGTCAGCGTCGCTACGTGCACGATGCCTTTGGGTTCTCTAATCGGCGGAGTGATCGGCAATGCTATAGGGAGCAGATTTGTGTTTATAATCGCAAGCAGCGGATTTCTGTTTGTATCAGTATACGTTCTTCTTATTCCTGTTTTGCGCCGTCTTCCTGCTCCAGTAAAAATCAGACCAGAGAATTTTGGATTTGGCGAATCAGATAGATAATTGAAGAACTTAGACGTGTCCGCTATAGCACCGGGTTTCATTTGGGAAAGGAACCATGCCGTTTTGGCTGTGTTTTTGAAAGAGTTCGGTCAGTGCCCCGATATAGGGCTGATAATTTGAGGCGGATTTTTTGGGAGCATACGAAGCTGAAAGATGCCGACCGATAAAGTCCTCCAGGTTGTAATAAAGCGGGTGATCATATGTCTTGAATTGATACTTTCCGTCTTGAAAGAAGGTTTTGAAACGGGATGAAATAGAATCAAGCCCTCCTGAGAAACCGTTAAAATCGGGACAGAACTGTTTACAGATTGTTTCACTTTCCTGAATGAGTGGCGCGTCGGGGACCCGGCTGTTCCAGATCAGAACGACCTGGCCCCAGCTTTTCAAGATACGCCCGCATTCTTTTTTGAAAGTCACGGGATCAAACCAGTGAAAGGCCTGAGCGACCGTAATCAGATCGGTTGATTGATTCTGCAGTGTGGTTTGTTCAGCCGTTCCGGCCACCGATGTGAACAGCGGATTCATACGGAGAGAAGATTCCGCTACATGGCGCATATCTGTGTTTGGTTCAACAGCCTTTACAGTTAAACCATGTTCTACAAGCTGGGCGGTCAGGATACCTGTGCCCGAACCGATATCAGCGACAACCGAAGCTTGATCGAGATTGTTTTCACTGATCAGATCACGGATCATCGCTTCAGGATAATCAGGTCTGAATCGGGCATAGATTTCGGCTTTACCGCTAAACTTTTCTGTGTTCGACATGTGATGTCCTCCAAAATAATTTTTTCTACCGTGATTCATTCGATCAGTTTCTTTTTCACGGATGCAATTTCATCTGCCGTTAAGTCGATTTTCCGAAAATAATGACGCACGCTGCCATAAGTTCTGAAAAACTGTTCGAGTGTTTTTTCCATGTATTCCATGTCGGAACGGCCGTAATAGGATGGCAGGTTCGGATCCCGTTTCATTTTTTCCCTGATGTCTGAACGTAAGTAAGTGTAGGAAATCTGATAATCCGCAAGAATATCGCTGACGTCCACCCTTGCAATGAGCAGAAGCAGGGCGGAAACCACACCGGTCCGATCTTTCCCCGCAGCGCAATGAATCAGGATGGCTCCATCTTGTTCGGCGATAATCTTCATGATCTTTTTCAAGGCTGAAAAATCAGATAGGATCCTCGCGTAAAGTGACGGAACCTCATCCTTTGAACCAGGGTCTTTATTTCCGATCAGAAACGGACAGTGAAAATAATTAAAATCGGCAGACTGTTCAAAGGCGCTTGGTTTTTTTACAATTTCCGCTTTTGAACGAAAATCAATGGCGGCTGTCACACCTGATTCTTTTAGGAGGGCGATGTCTTCTCCACTTAGAACCAAAGGTGCACCGCTGCGGATTATCCTGCGAAACTTTGTCGCTTTGCCGTCTGCAGTCGGATATCCGCCCAGATCCCGGGTATTTAGCGTCGAAGAAAGCGGAATGCGTCTTGAAATCATTCACTTCACCTTTTTTGCGTTAAAATTGGTGGTGCTTCTGTCATGTTTGCCTTCCTTCATCAATCATATCCTGATTCTGAAAAAGAATGACACAATGGCGGGCGGCTCTCTAATTGACAGTGTCTTCTGTTAAAAAGACTTCTATTCTGCTGTCCAACCATAGTACAGATTCATCCCATATTTTTCAAGATTAATCACCTCCTGGTCGCGGGAAGGGCTGTACTCCTCCATTATAAACTGTATTCAAGAAGGGTTACGATACCTTTTACCAGAGTGGATAATCCGTTTTCAATAATAATTTGTAAAGAAAGATAGATTCGATTCAGACTTAAAAGAAGTATGATATGATAAATCAACAGTGAATCATTTTTGCCCGGATGATTGTCCGGTGATTGTTTATAGGGGGGAGAGGATGCGGATGGAAGAAAAAGTTTTGCCGGAGCGGTTGCTCCCTTTGGAAGGTGTCTTCAATTTCCGTGATATGGGCGGGATTAAAGCTCAAGACGGCAGGCGGATCAAAAAAGGGCTGATCTTCCGGGCAGCTGAGCTGACCGGTCTTACTGCGGGAGATATTGATTATCTGAAAGATTTGGAAATCAAGTATATCTATGACTATCGGGATAAGGAAGAAGCCGATTTAAAACCGGATCCGCAGATTGGGCGCGAGAAACATGAACGAGTTGCCGTCAACGGCGAGGATAAGTCAACCGCCCATTCGGAGTGGGATCCGGAAACTTTTTATAAAACATTTACCCGCGAGAAATTTACACAGGTGTATGCACAGATGCCGATCCGCAATGCCTCTTACCAAAGGATGATGAGCCTGGTCGCTCGGCCGGAACAGAATTTGCCGTTGGTCCACCATTGCACGGGAGGACGGGATCGGACCGGGGTCGGGGCAATGCTAATTTTAAAAACACTGGGCGTGCCGACGGATACCATTATGGAAGACTATATGCTTTCAAATCAGACACTTTTCGTCTTTCACGAGGAAATGTTTGAAGAGGCTTCACACTATATTTCCGGAACGGCTTTAAAACGCTTTGAAGACGGTTTTCTGCTCCATGAAGAATTTCTTGAAGCCGCGATGCAATCGATCTCCGAAACCTATGGCACATTTGAACACTATCTGTCGGCAGAGTTTGGCATGACAGATAAGACGCGTGAGAAAATACAGGACTTCTGTCTGGAATAGATAAAATCGGTACGGTGGCTCGTTCCCCACTGCACGGATAATTTCATTCATTAATTATTTAATAATCGGCGGGCTATTTCCTTCGAAAGCAGGAAATAGCCCGCTTTGTTCATGTGAAGACCGTCCGTATAATACTGCTTCTTAATAGCTGGATCAAATGGATTCATTTGTGTATTGACGAAGCGGTCGTGCTGCATATCGATTAATTCAAGGCCGTAGTAACTGGCAGTCCGCTTGATAGCGGCAGCATATTGATCCTGCGAAAGCCCCAGCCCGTTCTTTTCGTAGGTGCTGTAAGTCGGGACAGCATTTTGCGTCAGCGGTGTCATATAAATAATTTTCGCTTTCGGATTATTGCGCTGCAGATACTCTGAGAAATTTCTCAACCCGCCAAAAAAAGTGTAGCGGCTCCGTACATCGAAGCTCCCCAGCGGGACATCGTGACGAAAATCATTGATGCTTACAATGACGAGAATCGTATCAGGATGTTTTCCATGGCTGTTGATCCAGCTCTCCCGCTCCTGAAATGAGTCTTTTCGGTCGCTTCGGACAGCGACGGCGGATCCGCTGACACCATAATTCTCAACTCGGGACAGACCGAGTTCGGACGGCAGATAGTGTACCCAGGAATATTGGGTAGTTCCGTTATCGATGTCGGCTGAAGAACCTCTTGTAACACTGTCACCAAATGCGATCAGAAAGTTGCGATGAAATGAATTGTTTTTATAGAAATCCGCATTATGTATAAAGCCTGTCCGGCCATTAATGGTTACGATATTCCAATTCCCGCTAAAGCTGTGACCGTATAGTACATGACCGCGGGGAATCCGGGCGATGATCGAACGAACGCCGCTGTATGCATCGGCATAGACGTTTGACGCAGACTTTGAAGCATAATAATGATTATTCTTTTGAGTGACGGCCAAATTGAGATCATTATGGTGAACATATCCGGTGTCATGCTTTCCCTTGACAGTCACGACTGTCTTATACCAGTTCCTATCCATCCTGACAACAGTTAGCGATTGTGATCCGCGAATCGAATAAAAAACTGTGTTCTTTTTTCCATACGGATAAGGTGTGTTATAAATATTGGTATGTTTTCTCAGACTGTAAATGTGGTACGATCCGGTACTTTCATCTTTGAGGATATCATTGCTGTGGACATAACCATAGTGTCCGTTGATCAGAAAATTTACTCTGTTCCAGCTTTTGTTAATTGGCGTAATACTTATTTCCTGGCCGCCGGATAACTTTTTCAAAGTGCGTCCGGTATGGCGGTAGTGCGGATTACTGTAGATATTTACTGTTTTACGGTACGCAAAAGCAGTTAATTGAGCGGAAGCTTTTACTACGTCCGGATCCTTGATATGGAGCAAAATCAGTAACAGTGTCGCTGTAAATATGATCGGGATGGCCTTTTGAGTATGTCTTTTCAAAGTCATATGCCTTCTTGATTAAATTAATGTTTATTATGGATAAAGAACCGGAAGATTATGAAAAACGGACACAATAATGTCCAGCCGTGAGTTATTGGGCCATGTTGAAATTTTATAATGTATAATGTATGATTATAATGTATAAGAGAGGAGATGAGATCGTGAAGCGAAAACAGATTTATCTGACTGAGGAGTTGGATAACCAATTAAATGAACTGGCCAGGTCCCAGGGAGTACCTCAGGCGGAAGTCATTCGCGAAGGGCTTGAGGTTTATTTGCAAAGCTTTGATGAAAAGGATAAAAATTGGAGAGACCTGATGGTTGAGATGAAGCGTTCAACGCTTAACGGTCTGAATTGGAGCAGGGACGATGTGTACGCTGAAAGATCTCGGGGATTTAGCGATGAAAAATAAAAAAGTCTTTATTGATACTGATATTCTAATCTATGCCTTTGATCACCAAAACGAGGCGAAGCAAAAAAAAGCGATTGAGACTCTGGAGAGATTCAAAGACCAACTGCGGATTTCTGTACAAAATCTTTCTGAGTTTACGTCCGTCATGCTGAAGTATGGGTGTGATCCGGAATGGCTGCGCGGGACTGTCAGCCGCATGACAAGGGTGATGACTGTCCTTCCGCTGAAATCATCAGATGTTTCTGAAGCTCTGCGAGGGGTCAAGCAGTATCACATGCACTATTGGGACGCCCAGATTTGGGCTGTTGCGCGGTCGAATGATATTCCGGTTCTCTTTACTGAGGATGGGCCGGTCGGGGAAACGATTGAGGGCGTCACATATGTTAATCCGCTGGCATGAGGAACGGGACCGGTGAGCGTTCACAGCCAATCCGGGGTTTTTTCGCAATCATCAATCCAGTTAGCCACTGCGGGATCCCCAGCAAGTTCCAGATGAAACCAGACCGGTTTTTGTCCAACAGACACCAGCCCTTGAGTTCCTTTCAGGTTGTCTCTCACAATGTACTGCGCCTCTGTGCCGCTTCTTCCATTCCATTTCAGGATCATGTAGCGGTGCCGGGTCAGCTGTTCAAAAGGGATAACCGGTTTTATCTCAGTATTGAACTGCTTGGTTAGTTCGGATACCAGATCATCTTTTTTCATTTTGAGGAGCGGCGCGAGATGATAATAATCTCCGCTATCATTCTGACTGCCGAAAAACGGAATTCCGGCGGTTCTGATCTGCTCAAGCCACAGATCCTTTGTTTTCTGAAGGAATTTCCATTTGTTTTTTCGGTGGAGTCCCCATCCGATAAGAATCCATGGATGGTTTTGAAGTTCTCCGATTGAAGCCAAAGCTTCTTCCAGAGTGATTCGATCATGCGCGACGAGTTCCTCAAAGTCTTCGATCGCCTTTTCCGCATAGGCGCCTCTCAAGTTGAAGAGATTGTAGATTTGGAGTTTTCCTGATGGCCGGCCTTCATAAAACTGATCCACCAGCCGGATCAGTTGATCCATGGTCTGATCAGGATGAATTTTGCCCATTGCCGCGCCGAATTGATCCAGCCTGAGGCCCATTTTCGGATTCATTTTTCCAAATTCCGCGGACCCGGGGTTCAGCATCAGAACGGCTCCGAGTGACTGGCGGCTTTCTCCCCACTGAATGTACGACGACGTCCTGAATATTTTCCCATAACGCTTAACAAACGTTCCGAAAGCCTGTGGTTGATCCATTGTTTCCTCCTGTTATCTCATCATTGCAAATTTGCGGTTCGAACGGTTTCCATACATAATAATAGCAGAATTGGACGAATCTATGGTCTGAAAAGAGGGGGTACAGATGAGCCTGCACGGACTGGACGGAAAAATAAAGCTGGAACAAATGAGTGTTCTTAAGAAGGCAGGTAAGTCAGCGAGGGAAAAAGTGCCGTTTTCGGATCAGGCGGTGTTTATGCCTGTAGATCGTGATCCTGTGGCTCTTGTTGACGCACTGAACAAAGAACGTCTTCCTGAGCTGCTGGAACTCCAAAGAGAGCGGATGTCTGCTTCGCCGTTCGCTTTTTACCGGGGAACCGCAGCGCTTATGGCACACGATCTGACTGCTCAGGCAGCGACGGAAAAACAGGTGATCATCTGCGGTGATGCGCACATTGGCAATTTCGGCTTTTATGCCTCTCCGGAACGGAGGCTGATTTTTGACCTTAACGATTTTGACGAATCTGCTCCCGGACCGTGGGAATGGGATGTCAGGCGTCTCGTGACGAGCGTGATCTTGTGTGGCCAGTCGCTGGGTTTTCGGGCTGACCAGATTGATGAGGCCGCGATGCAGGCCGCATACAGTTATCGCAGTGGTTTGAGACGGGTGCTGGATCTGGATGCGCTGGACCGTTTTTATCTGAGTATTGACGATGGGGAAATACAGAAAATCTTGACAAAGTCGATCCGCGAGGCATTTGAAAAAGCGGCGCGCAAAGCCAGGCGGCGAACTTCCGGACAAGTCATCAAAAAAATGACGGAGACGGATAAAGCGGGGCGGATCCACTTCATTGAGGACCCGCCGCTTCTGACGCATGCGGGTTCAGAGCTTGTGTCGCAGGTTCATGAATATTTTGACCATTATAGAAGAAATGTGGCACCCGACATATCCATGTTCCTGTCCCAGCATGTCGTCACTGATGTCGCTCGTCGCGCCGTCGGGGTGGGGAGCGTCGGCACGAGATGCTATCTGATGGTGCTGACATGCACCGACGGAAGCCATCTTGTGCTGCAGATTAAGGAAGCTGGGTGCTCCGCTGTTTCACACTATTACAAGCCTGAGAGCGATGTTTCGGAATTTTTTCCACAAAATGCCTCGGAAGGCTATCGAGTCGTGGCCTGCCAGGAAATCCTTCAGGCTGTATCGGATCCTTTCCTTGGCTATTTTCATGCTCATGGGCGTGATTTTTATGTCCGTCAGTACCGTGATATGAAGGGTTCTGTCGACCTTGATGACCTGTCCGCGACCCAATTTGACAAATATGTTGCCGGATGCGGTCTGTTGCTTGCCCGCGCGCATGCCCAGAGTCCGAATGCCACCTGGATCAAGGGCTATATGGGAAAGTCTGATCAATTTGACCGAAGCATGGTGGAATGGTCAAAGGCCTACAGCAAGCAGGTTGAGAAAGATTTCGAAGCGTTCACCAAATAGTTGATAAATACAGATTGAATAAAAATGTTCCGTGTGAAAATGACAGATTTATAGATATTTTTTGGAGGGCGGGTGCAGTAGAGAAAGGCCTCAGCTACGCCATAAAATGAACCATTAATTTCGCGCCTTACATGGTATACTTAAATTGTGGGACGCTATCTCATCTGAAGGGGTGTGTTGCAAAATGACAACAATCATTATTATTGCTGTAATTGCGATTATTGTGCTTTTCTTTATCTTTTCATACAACGGCCTGGTGAAATACCGCAACTGGGTGCAGGAGTCGTTCAGCCAGATTGATGTTCAGCTGCAACGGCGCCACGACCTGATCCCGAACCTGGTCGAGACGGTCAAAGGCTATGCAAAACATGAAAAAGAAACATTAGCTCAGGTGATTCAGGCGCGGAATGGCCTCATCAGCGGGACGCCGCAGCAAAGAATTGAAGCGGATAATCAGATCGAGGGGGCGCTGAAGTCAATCTTTGCCCTGGCTGAATCGTATCCCGATCTGAAAGCCAACCAGAATTTTCTGAGCCTGCAGGAGGAATTGGCAACCACGGAAAATAAAGTCGCTTACTCTCGCCAGCTCTATAATAAAACGGTTAAAGATTATAACATTAGGCGGGAATCATTCCCGACCAATCTGATCGCCGGTATATTTGGCTTTAGGCGGGAGGAGCTGCTCTCGATTCCCGAAGCCGACCGCGAAGTGCCTAAGGTCACTTTTTAACGGAGGAGAACCATGCTATACCAACAAATTGCGCAGAATAAGCGGAAAACTTTTGTGCTGGTCGCGTTTTTCTGCCTGCTTGTCCTGGCGATCGGATGGGCGGTTGGTTATTTTGTCGGAAGCGACTCCATTTCGGGAATTGTGATTGCCGCGGTGGTTCTGGCTTTTTACGTTCCGATTACGTTTGCCAGCGCAAAAGCTCAGGTGCTCAGTATGTCCGGCGCGCGGGAAATTCAGAAAAGTGACAATCCGATGCTATTCAACATTGTTGAAGAACTGTCCCTAGCCGCCAATGTGCCGATGCCGAAAATTTATATCATGAATGATCCTTCGCCCAACGCGTTTGCTACTGGGATGAAACCGGACTCGAGTGTCATCGCTTTTACGAGCGGACTCTTGGAACGGCTGAACCGCGAGGAAATCGCGGCTGTCGCCGCCCATGAATTTTCGCACATCCGGAACTATGATATACGACTGATGACGCTTTGTATCGCTCTGGTCGGTGTCATTGTTATCATTGCCAACATGGGACAGCGGATGTTTTTCTGGGGCGGCGGCCGCAGTAATAAACGCAATAATGATAAGTCTAATCCGGTGCTGATGATTGCCGCACTGGTTCTGATTATTCTCGCGCCGCTTGCCGCTCAGTTTGTCCAACTGGCTGTTTCCCGGAACCGCGAGTATCTTGCCGATGCTTCGGCTGTAGAAATTACCCGAGATCCGCAGGGACTGATCAATGCCCTGACCAAGATCAGTAGTGATTCCGAGGGCATGAAAAACGCGAAACAGGCTACTGCTTCGATGTATATCGCTAGTCCTTTCGGGCGAAAGAAGAAGCAGTCAAGCTGGTTTGCGACCCATCCCCCGATCGAAAGCCGAATTGAACGGCTCAGGGCGATGTGACCTCAAGTAACTTACACTTCCACTTTGAATGAACTTAACTGTTAACATCAGATGGCATAAAAAAGTCTCCCTCGCCTGATAATTTGGTTGGTGAACCAAAATTTATTCTGGCATGAAGAGAGGCTTTTTTTGATACATCGTTTGAAGCTTTCCTGAACGCTAGGCATAGCCCTGCGTTTTCATTTCATGAAATAAAGAGCTGGAGAGAAATTTAATAAATTTTTCTCTCCAGCTCTTTTTGCCCAGTTTTTCTGAGTATAAAACGAATTACTAAAAAGACGAGCTTCTCAGATGTCATGAAACGAGCTGAATGTGTATATGCCTGTTTTAAGAGACTCTAGCTGCAACGGCTCTGAGTGTTGTTACACGTTTACAGTATGAGATTTTCTTATTTTTTTAGGAAAGGCAAATCTCCCCCAATTTTAACGATAAGTCAACCATAATCTTAAGATACCATGCCTTTCTTAATTTTTTATTAATTTCTCATTAAATTCTAACCTATAATTTGTTTCTCAGTGGGGGCACAAGGCGCAATATAGAAATATATCTTAAAATTCATGTGCTGTTTTAAAGGCTACAGCGTTTTAAAGTGACTTTTTCACCAAAATCGAAATTTTTATATCTAAAGATATTTGAAACAGGTGCCAAATCTCATCTCCCTAATAAGAATGCTGGAAAGGATAATAAAGTGATGAAAAAGAGGATCCACGCTCGAAAACATCGTCTTGTCGGGGTCGTAGTACTGATTCTGTGCTTTAGTGTAGCCGCATTAATTTTCTTAAAATATAGCGGTAATAGAAATATAGCGGTGCCATTCCATAAAAACGTGAATAAAACATTCGTCCATCCCGGCACATCTTTAGAAACAAAGCCCCTTCATGCGGAGGACACATCCTTAACAAAAAGCATTGCCAGAGTAAGATCCGCATTTAACCTATATTTGGATGATGTGCACTTCTCAGGAACGGCAGTACTTGTCAGTCATGGACACGTTGTACTAGATAAAGGCTATGGGTATAGAAATGTTCGCCTTCACTTGCCCAATAAGCCTTCAACTGAATATTATATTGGCTCAATAACAAAATCGGTTACAGCCGTTGCATTTATGCAAATGAGACAGCAGGGACTTATTTCATTTAATACGCACGTATCACAATTTTATCCGGATTTCCCAAATGGAAGATCAATCTCGATGCTTGATCTCTTGTGTCACGTTTCGGGACTACGGGGCATTCCAGAAACATCCCAGTATGTGACTAGAGACGAACAGGTTCAAAGAATTGCAGATTGGAATCTTCGGCTTTCCTATCGACCAGGATCGCGATGGAGCTATCAGGATGATAATTATACGCTGGTTGCCTCGATCTTAGATAAGGTCAGTTTGAAAGCCTATGGAGAGACTTTGCATCAGTTCATTCAGAAAAATATTTTCGATAAAGCCCATATGACGCATGCTGGATTCAAGAATGCCATGCTGCAATCTTCGTATCGATCATTTCCATACACAGGGATCATTTCTAAACCGATACCTTCTTTTACTCAGCTCTTTGGCTGCGGCGATGTTTATATGTCCGCATGGGATCTCTATCTGTTTGATCAAGCACTTGCTGATGGAACGCTCTTATCGGATGCAAGTTATCACACCATTTTCCAAAAACATTTCAATGTGAGCGACTACACGCTGGGCTGGTATCTAAATCGAGCGGGTTGGGGAAACCGAACCTATTCGAGTCATGGCGTACTAGGCGGATGGAACGGAAGTAATGCATTTTCCATGGACCGGCAGAATTTTGTTGTGTTACTCAGTAATTCATCTCGTACATCCGGTATCTTTGCTCATGCCAACTATATGACTTTTGATATGCTATCGAAATGATAAGAGCATAAGTTACACCAGATATAAGGAGGAAGATATTCATGAATCACCTAAAAACTTGGTGGTATCATCCTGTAGTCCAGTGGATCGTCAGGACATTTTATTACACAGCTATCCTTCTCGGTTTGATTATCATCTATGGATTTGCTGCTGCACATACTGGCAGTTTTATTTATAACGAGTTCTGAGGGGCGATATTATGTTGAACATTTTGAGACAAATCGAACGTTGGGCGGATCAAACTCCGGATCAGGTGTGCTATGTGTGGAGACAGGAACGTTTGACTTATGGTGAGTTAAAACAAAAATCCGATGCCCTGTCATGTTGGATTGACGAAGTCTTCGGCAGTGACAGGGCACCTATCCTTATCCATGGTCATATGCATCCTAATATGATTGTTCTTTTTCTCGCCTGCATTAAATCAGGGCATGCTTATATTCCTGTTGACCTTTCTGTGCCAGCCGACCGAATTTCAATGATTTTAGAAGATTCGGCAACACAGTTGGTTTTCAGTGAACGGCCGATGCTCTTTCCTGAATGTACGCAAAAAGTCGTCGGGTTTGATCAGCTGAACAATATGATTGCAAAGTACCCGAATCAAAGAGTCAGTGATGATCGTGCTGTCAACGGTGAGGACGTCCTTTATATCATCTACACATCAGGAAGTACAGGAAGACCAAAGGGTGTACAGATTCCCCATGAATCTCTTGAAAGCTTTGTTTCATGGATGAATCAGGATTTTGGATTGGAAAACCGGCAGACTTTTATGAATCAAGCGCCTTATTCGTTTGACCTTTCAGTCATGTCCCTTTACCCATCTCTTACCATGGGTGGGACTTTGTGGGCTATCGATAAGGATATGATTGCCCAGCCAGCCGAACTCGTGGAGTCATTAAAAAAATCGGATATAAATATCTGGGTGTCAACCCCGTCATTTGCGGAAATATGCCTGATGCTGCCTTCTTTTTCACAAGAGATTCTTCCTGATTTGCATACGTTTTTATTTTGTGGGGAGACACTTCCTGTTCAAGTGGCTGAAAACCTGCAGAATCACTTTCCGAATGCTGCGATTGTCAATACTTACGGACCAACCGAATCCACAGTAGCAGTGACGAGTATACAGATCAAGAAAGATATGCTTGTTAATCATCTTGCGCTTCCGGTCGGACGCTGTAAATCTGACTGCAGGATATTGATTTTGGACTCAGATGGACATTCCGTGCCGGAGGGCGAAAAGGGCGAAATCGTGATTTGCGGACCGAGTGTTGGAAAGGGCTATCTGAACGATCCGGAAAAAACGAATGCGGCGTTTGGCAAAGTTGACGGTCAGCGTTCCTATCATACAAAGGATCTTGGGTCGCTCAGAAACGGATTGCTTTATTATCATGGCCGTATGGACAGACAAATTAAAATCCACGGATTCAGAATGGAGCTGGAAGAAATCGAGCATGTCCTTTCTTCCTGCAGTTATGTTAAACAAGCGGCAGTTCTTCCCATAAAGAAAGGGGAAACTTATGACCATTTGTTGGGTGTTGTCGTTGCCGGGACGCACTCCTTTGAAAAGTCATACCAGCTTTCGTCAGCCATTCGAAAAGAAATGAGCCGTTATCTTCCTTCCTATATGTTACCAAGGAAATTTGTGTACCATGCGTCTCTTCCGATGACGACAAATGGAAAGGTCGATAGAAAAGCTTTACTGAAAGAGGCTGTCCGATGATCTCTTTTGTTCCTTATGCTTCATTCCGCTTCTTTATAGTAGCAGGAATCTTGATGATCCCGATTATTGTGTCAGGACTTATTGGAAAACGAATGCGTTTATACAATGATTTCGTTACCGTCGTCATGATCTTTCTTATCTTTTATGGGCAGCCGGCACAGTTTGTTTCCATCATTATATTTGTGCTTTGGCAAACAGGATTAGTGAAGGGTTATCTAGAACTGAGAAAGCGGAATAACCGATCGGTTTATTTTTATGTTGCTACTGCATTGGCTGTATTTCCGCTGTTTATCGTTAAACTTTCGGCTGATGTGCCAGCGCTGAACTTTTTCGGTTTTCTTGGGATCTCTTATGTATCCTTCCGAACCATTGAGATGATTATGGACATACGGGATGGACTCATAAAGTCCGTTTCTGTTGCTGAATTCCTAAGGTTTGTCCTGTTCTTCCCTACAATCTCTTCTGGGCCAATTGATCGCTATAGCCGATTTAAGAAAGATCAGGCTGTCGTGCCAACGAGAAAAGAGTACAAAGAACTTCTGTATCTGGGATTAAATAAAATCTTTCTTGGCTTCCTCTATAAATACATTATTGGTTATTTGGTCCATGAATACTGGATGGGATCATCTATGATGAATGGTAATAGCCTTTTCAGTATTTGGATGTACATGTATGCATACAGTATGTATCTGTTTTTTGATTTTGCGGGGTACAGCCAGTTTGCGATCGGACTCAGCTACTTGATGGGCATCCGGACACCGGAAAATTTCAATAAACCCTTTCTCAGCCGGAATATTAAGGACTTCTGGAATCGGTGGCATATGTCTCTGTCGTTTTGGTTCCGAGATTTCATCTACATGCGCTTCGTCTATACCATGATCAAGAAGAAAAGACTCAAAAATCGGTATTTAATTTCTGATCTTGGTTTGGCACTCAATTTTATGATTATGGGTTTCTGGCACGGTTTTTTGCTGCAATACATCATCTACGGTATCTATCATGCGGTGGTTTTTATTTCATTTAATCGTTTTGAACAATTCAATAAAAAGCACTCCATTTGGTCAAAAGACAACAGGTGGGTGCATGCACTATCGGTGCTCATTACTTTTCATGTGATTTGTTTTAGTTTCTTGATTTTTTCAGGGAGACTTAATTTTCTTTGGTAACTAATAAAAAGGAGTGCTTACAATGACAGAAATTACACCAGCATTTGAAAATCAAGTATTGGATATCCTAGCTGAAGTATGTGAATCTGATGAAGTGAAGAATGAACCTGATATCCGCTTGTTTGAGGAGGGTCTGATGGATTCATTTGCTACGATTGCTCTATTGGTAGAAGTTGGCGAGCGGATGGGTATAGATGTCCCGATTTCCGATTTTAATCGAAATCAATGGGCGACACCGAACATGATTATTCAACAGTTGGCTGATCGAAAATGAAAACTCCAAAAATTGGTCCAATGATTTTGGCTGTCATTATTGTCAGTTCGCTAATCTTTATGCCGTTAAGCGTAGAAAGCATGACCATAAGTCAAAGTGAAGTTTATAAGGCATCATCAACTCTCGATCCCAACATTTTTCAAGGAATTCTCATGCAAAGGAAAATGCTTGAGAATAAGCAATACTTACCCATATATGGATCATCAGAATTGCACAGGCTGGACATGTATCATCCGACAAATTATTTTCAAATTAATCCGGATGGTTTTACTCCATTTTTGATCGGAAGAGCAGGTATGTATTCACTTGTACAATTTTTAAATCTGGCATCTAATGCTGATTTGCTTAAGAATCGGAAAATCGTGTTTATTATTTCGCCGGAATGGTTTTCGAACACAGGGCTCAGTGAGTCCTACTTTGCAGGCAACTTTTCAGAAGAACAAGTCTATCAGTTCATTTTCAGCCATGATATTAATCCAGGACTGAAGCAGAAGGTTGCGAAAAGACTGCTTCAATTCAATTTTGTCAGACACAATGGAACAATTGCTCCGCTTCTAGAAAAAATTGCAAAATCAGCTCATATTTCCAACTTTACTCTGTTCTCAGCCTCACTGCAAGGTCATTTCACAAGTAAGGTATTGCAGTTATACGATGCAATAAAAATGCAAAAGGTCACGCCTAATTATTACCCAAGTCAATATC
Organism: Sporolactobacillus shoreae; assembly: GCF_004684935.1. Taxonomy (GTDB): domain Bacteria; phylum Bacillota; class Bacilli; order Bacillales; family Sporolactobacillaceae; genus Sporolactobacillus; species Sporolactobacillus shoreae. Next base: position 14,688 of record NZ_SRJD01000005.1, on the reverse strand, counting down.
AGAGCCCCAACAAAAAATTAAAAGGGAAAAGCTGGAGCCAGCTGGAGGAAATGGCTGTGAAAGATATGAAAGCTACAAGTAACTCAAATCGTTTTCATATCAATAATGCTTTCTATATCAAACAGATCAAAAACAGGCTTGAACATTTTAAAAATTATGATGTACATCAAAAATTTGGTCATTCTCCGGAATACGGAGATCTGCAGCTTGTTATTGACTTGCTAAAGGAAGAGCATGCGAAGGTTCTGTTTATTTCCCTCCCTTTTAATGGAAGCTGGTACGATTATGCGGGAGTTTCTCAACAAAAAAGAGAAACGTGCTATCACAAAATTGTCTCTGAGGTTCACAAGGGCGGTTTTCAACTGGCAGATTTTACTCAGTTTGACAACAAGCCCTATTTTCTCGAGGATACGATGCATGTTGGTCCTGAGGGTTGGGTTTATATTGATCGCGCAATCAGAAATTTTTATAACGAGAAGTCGTGAAGCGTCAGCTAGTATTTATATCTGACTGCCACATTTTTATTGCTGCTGTATTCAAAATTCAGGAGGCAGTTTCAAGGTCCTTATTTTTAACCAATAAATTTGGATTTGGCAAACTCTATAAGAAACGATTACTTCTCAGAATTTTGAAGCTTTTTACCGTTAGGAGAAATTAAATGAATGTTAAAATAAGCGTGATTGTCCCAGGATATAATGTGTCTCCATACATCAGACTATGCTTAAACGCTCTTGTTCGTCAAAGTTTTAAAGAAATACAGGTTATCATGATTGATGATGGTTCTTCTGATCAAACCGGACAGATAATGGATGAATATGCCGCCATATATGAAAATTTCGAAGTTATTCATCAAGCAAACATGGGACTTGGTGCGGCAAGAAATGTCGGAGTGAGCCACGCACTGGGACAGTATATTACCTTTGTTGATGGGGATGACTATGTTGCCGATCAGGCATATGAAAGAATGTATGCGATGGCTGAACAAACACATTCTGACATTATTTCAGGAGGAGTACGCCGCTTTCATTCACAAGCAGCCCGAGATTCTTATCTTCATAGAATGGCGATAATCGACACGTGCAGAAATACGCATATTACGGAACATCCGGAATTGCTTTATGATACAACGGCATGGAACAAGCTCTACAAAAAATCTTTTTGGGACCATCAGAATCTTTCATTCCCTGAAAATATGTTGTATGAGGATATTCCTTTAACGATTCCTGCACATTTTTTAGCAGCGTCGGTGGACATACTCGAAGATCCAGTTTATTTTTGGAGAATTAGGGAGGGTATTGACCACTCAATTACTCAGCAAAGAACGGATATTCAGAATTTCAAAGATCGGCTGAAAGCTCTCCGCATGCTTGACCTTTTTTTAATCCAGCACAAAGTTTCTAAACCAATGGTTGAAGCAAACCAGTTAAAATATTTAACGACCGACTTTGCCGTTTTTATTGATACTTTAAGATTTGCTGATTCGGCGTATGTCAGCCAGTTTCAAAAACTTTTGTCCTCTGAACTTATCAAGATGAATCCACAACTATTTCAGCAAATTCCTGCAAAATTGGCATTGGTTTATCGGTTGATTCAGCAAGACAAAATGGATGACGTTATAAAAATAACGGAGATGAGCAAAGAAAGAAGTCTTAACTTCAAACCTTATTTGAAAGAGGGACATTGGTATCAAAAGTTCAGTGTTTCTGAAATTACCAGAGTACAGCCTGTTTGTGTCGATGAGTCACTGAATGCTGAAGCAAGAATTCACAGGATTTGTTGGGATGAAAAAGGTAAGCTTGAAATTACCGGTCACGCATATATCCAGGGACTTGATTCAGGCAGACAAGCCGATGTTCAAATGAAAGCTTATCTCACGAACTTGGATAATCAGCAGCAAATTGAGATTTCTGTTCATTTGTTTAGAAACCCGTCAATAACAAAAAGGTGGGGCATCAGAAGGATCAGAGGATTTAATCCGCTTTCACGGGTCTATAACTATAACTGGTCATTTTTTAATATAAAAATTGATCCTGAGCAGGCATTAGACAGAATCTATTACGGCCGATGGTCCGTATTTTTAGATCTGACTGTCCAGAACGTTAGAAAAAAAGTGCGTCTGGGAGCACCGTTGAAGGGGAGCAATAAAGCCGGCTATCAATTTCGTCACCAGACAGCTTTCAAAGTCAAATACAACGGAAAATGGCAGCTTGCCATTGATGTCTATAAGCCAGATGTTGTGATCGAGAACGTGGAAGGAAATCCGGATGGGTTCTCTATTAGCGGCCGGATAACCCGGAAAATTTCGGATATTTGTCTGACTACTTACAATCAAGGCAATGGGGAGACCCGTTCACTTATGCCCCGGATTTCTTATTTTGACAAAAACCGGTTTTCGTTCATGATTCCTTATCAGTTGTTATACGATCGCGTGCTTGATGAAATCAACTGGGTGATCGGATACCGTCTTCCAGGCTGTTCTGTTCCCAGAACTGTCGAGGGTCTGTTGAGAGAGAAAATAAAATTTTTCCAAATTGGAAAGCACGACTTGTGGATTGAAAATTTCAAACCCAGAATTTCAATTTATGCTGCGAAATACCGCCATCCAGTGCTGAATCACCTTGAATTTACACATCATTTTATGAATTTAGGACTGACCTTTCCAGAGACATTAAACTTAGGAACTGGAAAGCAGCAACTTGTGTTTGAATCCGAGAAGAACGCGCCTTCCGTTACGTTTGATCTCTCTTCTACTCTGTCTTCATCTAACGAAAAGAACTATACGATCCGACTTAATTGTTTTGATGAAAATGGCGATTTCAAATGGTACACAGCTGGAAGATGGCGCGTATTTATAAAAATAGTGCATGAAAATGCTCCTGAAGGCTCATCTAAAATCAAAAAAATACCAATTATTTGGTCAGAAGAACTGCTGAAATCGGTCAATGTTCACCAGAATTATCGATACCAAAGCATTCGATTCAGTTCTATTTCCGGAAGTCATCGTGCATTAAATTTTAAGACGGATGTCTTAAGATGTTTTATGGATCGTACGGCAAGACGCAGAAAATTGATACAATGGTACCTCTATCCACTTATGCGTTTACTACCACTAAAGAAAAATGTGATTGTCTTTGAAAGCTTGTGGGGGAAGTCCTTTAACGATAACCCAAAAGCCATATACGAATATATGGGAAAAACTTATGGAGATCGTTTCCGTTATATATGGTTTCTGGATAATGAATATACCCCGGTGACAGGCTATGCGAAGACTGTTAGAAGATATAGCTTGCTTTATTTCTATTATTTGTCAAGGGCAAAATATTTTGTTGAAAATACGACCCTTCCTGATCTCTATGTCAAACGGTATGGGCAAATTGAAATGCAGACACTGCACGGCACATTTATGAAAAAGATGGGACTGGACGAAACAGTTACATTTAACACAAATTACAAACAGACTGCTCTGTTAAAGCGATCGGGTCGGTGGGACTATATGCTATCCCCCAATGATTACATGACAAAAATCGCAAAGCGTGCCTTTTTGTTTAATCGTCAGATCGTTTCTAGCGGATTTCCCAAAAATGATAAACTGTATCAAAATAATTATGAGGACTATATTCGTTCTGTTAAAGAACGACTAAATTTGCCTCTGAATAAAAAAATAATTCTGTATGCACCAACTTTCCGTAATCGGTACACATTTGAAATGAGAATAGATTTGGCAAAACTTCAGCAATGCTTGTCATCTGAGTATGTTCTGATGCTGCGCCTTCACTATTTTGTGTATAAGTACAATGATATAGATGAATATGCAGGATTTGTTTATAATGTTTCTGCTTATCCTGATATACAGGATCTCTATTTAGTATCGGATATGCTGGTAACGGACTATTCTTCTGTCATGTTTGATTATGCCCATTTGAAAAAACCAATGATGTTTTTTGCTTACGATTTGGATTACTATCGAAAGAGTTTACGCGGAATCTATTTAGATTATGAAGAAACAGTTCCTGGGCCCATTGTTACAACTACGGAAGAACTCATAAAAAATATTATTGAACTTCCAAACTCAATGGGCTATCAGCAAAAATATCAGATGTTTTATGATAAATTCTGTTCCTATGGGCGTGGAGATTCCTCAGAAAAAGCGGTCATACAATTGTTAGATCCTGAGATTGTATGGCAGTCAGGTGAGCATTACTATAGAAATCTATGGAAGAAAAAAATAAATGAATGGTATATCAGGCTGTTCAAATATATTGGCAATATGCCTAGAAAAAACATTGTATTGTTTGAAAGCTTCTTCGGGCGACAGTTTTCAGACAATCCAAGAGCCATCTATGAATACATGAAAGTACATCATCCCAACTATCAACTGGTCTGGAATGTAAGCAAAGGCCATGAAGAAGTATTCAAAAGAGAAAAAATACCGTTCGTGATCAAATATTCTTTTAAGGGAATCTGGAAATGGGCTCGGGCAAAATATTGGGTTACAAACAGTCGATGGCCACTTTGGCTTCCTAAGCCCAAACATACAATATATGTACAGACATGGCATGGAACCCCTTTGAAGACTTTAGGCACGGATATTGATCATATGACTATGCCGGGAATGTCCCTTGAAAGGTACAAAAAGGAATTCACAGAGGAATCAAGAAGATGGGATTATTGTATCGCTCCAAATAGCTACTCGTCGAAAATCTTTCAAAGAGCCTTTGAATTGCAGGGATCGATGATTCAATCCGGCTATCCGAGAAATGATTTGCTCTTTCAGAAAAATACGATTCCGGACATCATGAAAATAAAGAAAAAATTGGGTATTGACAGGGATAAAAAAATAATTTTGTATATGCCTACTTGGCGTGATAATGAATATAGTCAAATCAATCATTATACTTTTGATTTAAAGCTTGATCTGGATAGAATGAAAGATGAATTTAATGGCGACGCTGTTTTACTTTTAAGGCTTCATTATTTAATTGACGATCAGTTAGATCTAGGCGGTTATGGAGACTTTGTCAAGGATGTTTCCGAATATGAAGACTGCAGAGAACTATATTTAATATCGGACTGTCTGATCACAGACTATTCATCTGCTTTTTTCGATTATGCAAATTTAAAGCGACCAATTATATTTTATGCCTACGATTTATGCCAATATGCAAATGTAATTCGTGGGTTTTATTTGGATCTTGAGAAGGAAGCACCTGGGCCAATAGTGAGCGACATAGATCATTTGCTTCCTGCCATACGTGATGCATTGAACTTTACGGGTAATAATCCCTACCCGGAATTTTATACAAGGTTCTGCGGTTGGGAAGATGGACATTCAACGCAAAGAGCAGTTGAGGCATTTTTGTCGGGAAACCACGAATAAAAACTACGTTAGATACTATCTTTTGAATGATGGATCAATGCTTTTCGGTTTTCAGGTTGTGATTTCTTAATAATCAATTGTATCCATTCCGGGCATTGAATTGGAGCGACGATTCTAAATCATGTAAGACGTCTTTTTGATTTGTATGCACGATTTAAGTACCTTTAAGTGCACCAGTAGCAGTAACTTTTTCTCATTTATCTTTCCCCCCAAAGAGTAAAATCAAGTAAAATAACAAAAATCTTCTGATACTGTTGATAGTTCATGTGACTTTTACTAAAAATGATATAAACCATCTTCAAATCATACATCTGGAATAAATAAGCGATTAAGATGAAGGAATATGTAAAAATTAAAGGGGAGCCGTCAGATAAATGACCTTAGAGGCTCCCTTTTAATGCTGATTCATTTATCAAAGGCACTAAAGATTTCATCGAACAAATCTTTGTTTTCCTTAATTTTGGATTCACTGCCAAAGACGCAGACATGGTTCTGATCCGTTACGGCCTTCAACAATTCGGCGAACTTCTGAATGTCTGCAGGCTTGGTGGCGAGCACTTCTTCACGAATCCGCTGCACATCTTTTTCGGCAACATGGGCGAAGTACCGTTCGTCCGAAAGCTCACCCTTGGAGCTTGGTGTCAGCGGCGAGTCGAGATTAGATATGGTTCCAATAATATATTTGGTCATCGTGAAGGGATCCGCTTTGAATGACGCGGCAAAGCGGGATGCTTCATCATAAATCTTCAGCGTTTCGCGCAGGTTCGGATCGCGGTAGGACCAGAAAATAAAGTTGCCGGATGATTCTGCGGAGACACCGCACCCATAGGCACCGCCCATGACCCGGACTTTGTTCCACAGATAGTCGAGCGTCAGAACCTGCTTTAGCACGAGCAGCTGTCCGGTATAGTCGAAGCCGAGCTTTTTAAAATTTGCCCCCTTGGCCGCATACTGAATTTTGCTTGAGGTCATCAGGCCTTCATTGTGCGTTGGAATAAAAGAAACCGGCTGAGCGGGTGCTGTGGCACGGGCATCCAATCCTATACCAAATTTTTCAAACTGCGCGCGTGCGGCATTGAAGAGATCCTGGTCGCCTGTCAGGCTGATAATCAGCCTGTCTTTGCTGAACAGCCCTTTGGCAAGGGTCTGCAGTGCTTCAACTGCCGCGTTGTAGCGTTGCTCAAAATTCTGATCCAGATCGCGGATAAAGTGATAGAATGTCAAGCCTCTGAGCCGTTCTTTGTAGGCAGCGGATTCAGAAAAATAAGAGCCGACACGCCGGACTGCAACGGACTGTCCATTCTGGTTAAAGGCAATCTCTATTCTGGATTTGATTTCTTTGACGATCGCTTTAATCCGTTCTTTATTGTTAAATTTGCTGTTGTAAAGGATCTCATGGATCAGGTCAAAGGCGCCCGAAAGTTTATCCTGAAGAATTTTCGCTTTGACAGAAAATTTCGTTGCGGAGATGTCGTCGCTGTCTTTATCAGAAATCACGTTCGTTTCGAAATGGATATCACCAGTCTGGATATTGACCTCGTTGACCAAAGCCTCATAGCCGTATTTCTCAGTATCAATCTTACCGAACAATTCTTTCAGCAGAGCGAGCCATGGGAGCTGCTCTTCCGAAACAGACGCCGTATCAAAATAGAGGCTCAGGTAAGCAATTTTATTCGTTGGGAGTTCATGATACAGTGTTTTGATGCCGTCAAGATTCGTCTCGGATAAAGGAAGTGCTTCTGTTTTTTTATCAATGTCATCAAGTGAGAGAAGCGGAATCTTGCGCAGATCTTCAGGACGGTCTTCGCTCGTCTGACGCTCCTGAAGCTTCTTCGTCTGATCGACCAGCTGATCCAGTGTTTCCGGATCAAGGCTCTGTTTGAATGCCGCAAGTTTGTCCTTCAAAGCATTCGTTTCTTCCTCAGCGAGCGTTTTAGACGGCTTAACGATCACTAGCGATTCGTGATTGCTGTTCAGAAGATATTTTTCAATCAGGGCTTCAAAATAGTTACCAGTGAGCGCCTGTTTAATGGTTGCCAGTGTTTTTTCAAAACCCAGATGGGTCAGCGGATCACCGTCATACAGCCAGCTGTCCATAACGGTGATGCTGTAAATAAGCCCTTTCGGCATCGAGCCGTAATCGGCTTCGCGGAGCTGGAACTCTTTGACGTTGATTGCGGCCTCAATCTGTTTCTTGTCGATCCCCTTTTTTACCAGCTGGCTCAGAGTGTCGTTCACTACTTTTTTTAAGGCTTCCTTCTGGCTTTCGTTCGCGTTTTTCACATTGACGGAAAAGTAAGGCTGCCGGATGCTGTTGTCATACGAACCAAATACATCGTTTCCAATACCGGCATCGAGAATCGCTTTTTTCAGCGGAGCGGCCGGACTGTCCAGAAGCAGATAATCCAGAATGTCAAAGGCAAGATAAGTTTCCGGGTTGGTTGATTCAGACACGGCATAATTCAGGCTCAGGTAGGTTTTATCTTTGTCATCTTCGCCGGGAAGGATCGGGTAAGATCTGACCGTTTCCTGCCTGCCGATCGGAGCCTGCGGGGAGATGGCTGAATCCACATCAATTCTGTCATAGCTGCTTAAATAATCTTTATCCAGATAAGCCAGTTTCTCGTCGATATCGAGATTTCCATACAGATAAATGTAGCTGTTTGCCGGGCTATAATATTTTTTATGTGAATCGATGAAGTGTTCGTAAGTCAGATCAGGAATATAGAGTGGATCTCCGCCGGATTCGAAACCATAAGCTGTGTCCGGAAAAAGTGAATTTTGGTTGGCACGCATCAGCAGCCCTTCAGGCGAGGAGAACGCGCCCTTCATTTCGTTATAGACGACCCCTTTAAGATTGATCTCATCCTTGGTGTCATTCAGCTCAAAGTGCCAGCCTTCCTGCTCAAGAATTTCTTTGTGTTTGTAGATATTCGGATGAAAAACTGCATCGAGATAGACGTCGATCAGATTCTGAAAATCCTTGTCATTTTTACTGGCAAGCGGATACATCGTCTTGTCGCTGAACGTGAACGCATTGAGAAAAGTACTCAGTGATCCTTTAAGAAGCTCAACAAAAGGTTCTTTGACCGGATACTTATCGGAACCGCAAAGCACCGAGTGTTCAAGAATATGAAAAACCCCTGTATTGTCTTCAGGCGGTGTCCTGAAACTGATCGAGAAGACTTTGTTATCGTCCTCGTTTTTGAGGAATAGAAGCCGCGCGCCGCTTTTTACATGCTCATAGAGGAAGGCTGTGGAACCAACGTCTGCCACTTCCTCCGTATGTATCAACCTGAATCCATGATAAATGCTGTTTAGCTGATAGTTTTCCATCCATACGACCTCCCAGTCATAGCGTTTACACGATTAGAGCCATTAACGATTATTATACAGCAATACTGGCAAATCATGCTTTTATTGACCATTGCAAACCGTGACATTTTATTTATGGGTTACCAGCGGAGAAAACTCGTCCATTTTAATGACGAGATGCATCTGCATCTTGGGCAACCCCATAGAGATAAGATCACCGTACTTCCTCAAGTTAAAATACGAACATTTGTGCTATAATCATCTCAGAAGGAGGTGAATCCCATGGTCACGAAGGGCTTAAAATTGAGAATCTATCCCAACCAACAGCAACGCCAGCAATTGGCTCAAAACTTTGGCTGCACCCGCTTTGTCTGGAATCAGATGCTGGCGATGCTCAATGAGCGACAAGAAAATAATCCCAAGGCTTCTTTTTTACATGTCTATGAGCTGAACAACTTGCTCCCTCAACTGAAAAAAGAGCACCCGTTTCTAAAAGACGCGGAGAGTACCAGTCTCCAGATGGTCAACAAATATTTAGCGGATGCTTTTATTGCTTTCTTTAAGACGGAGAAGAAGCATCCTAAGTTCAAAACCAAACGATTCTTTCGGCAGAGTTATACCTCCAAGTGCGTGAATGGCAACATCCAACCCGTCGGCCGTCATGGGATTCGCCTGCCGAAACTGGGGATCCTTCGCTTTAAAGCCGGACAACGGATCCCGGAAACGATCAAACAAGTCTCCCTGAGCCGCACGCCGACAGGGAAATACTTTGCCGTCTTAACCGTGGAAGGCGAAAACCAAGCCTTCCCAAAAACCGGCAAAACCATCGGCTATGATTTAGGTGTAAAAGACCTGCTCGTGGGTTCCGTGGAGGATCTCCGATGGCCCACCACTCGTTTTGATCAGGGCTTAGCCCGTAAGCTCCGCCTGTGGCAGCGAACATTAGCCCGGCGGCAACGGCTGGCGAAAAAGGCTATTGCCTGGGACCACCACCAAAAGCTGCCCGTACCCCGCACCTTGGCGGACTTTAAAAACGTAGCCAAAGCCCGCCTTCAAGTGGCTTTGATTCATGAAAAAATAGCGAACCAGCGGGCGGACAAGCTCCATAAACTGACGACCCAACTCGTGAAGACGTATGACCGAATCGCCCTAGAGAACTTAAAAACCAAAAATCTGCTTCGAAATCATACCCTCGCCCGGGCGATCGCCAACCAGGCGTGGGGCGAGCTCCGACGGCTGCTCACCTATAAGTGTGCGTGGTACGGCAAAGAACTCAAGCTTGTGAATCCGTACAAAACGTCACAGCTCTGTTCCACGTGCGGGCATGACGATGGAAAGAAAGCCCTGGCTATCCGGGAATGGACGTGCCCGCAATGTGGTACACACCACGACCGGGACGTCAACGCAGCGATCAATATCAAGCAGCTCGCTTTTGGCCGTTAAGCAGAGAGCCGGCGGGTTCGGGACGAGCCCTGGTAAAAAGCAGTCGCCTCTACTTCAGCATTTTCGAAGCAAGTGAGCTGTGTTCCCAGAAGCTCGGCTATTCATAGCTGAGTAGTTCACAAAATGTGCAGAATGAGCCAGGACCATTCCGAAAAAACGGGGTGTACGGCTGAAGCTGGTATTTCGCGGGTGAATAAGATTTAATGGAATTAAGGGAATAATAAGAGCAGGGTGTGTCAGCAGACAAACGGTATACGGAGGTGTGACCGGATGGGTTATGTTTTGAAAACAAAAGAAAACGATCACAGTGTTATTAAATTCATTGATACTCTGGAGAATCCTAAAAAGCGCGAGGACACTTTCCGGTTGCTCGATATTTTTTCAGAGACGACGGGCTATCCTGCCCGAATGTGGGGGCCAGGTATCATCGGGTTTGGTTCCTATCATTATAAGTATGCGTCCGGGCACGAGGGTGACGCGCCGCTTGTCGGGTTCTCACCACGCAAGGCAAAATTCAGCCTGTATTTTGCGACAGGCGATCCTAAACGTGCGGCATTGCTGGAACAATTCGGTAAGCACAGCGCCGGTAAAGCCTGTGTGTATATCAATCAGCTGTCCGATATTGATCCGGACATTTTAAAGAAGCTCATCATCCAATCCGTCCAATTTCTTCGGGAGACGTATCCTGACAAATAATCATCAGAACATGTGATCACAGGAACATTTTTGTGCCTATTGCACTTAAATGTGCGTACTTCCGAAAAAGTAGTCCATCCCTTACACTTAGACTGCATACGGCTCAATCAAAGAAAAGGGAGGACATGACATGACACTCACAAGCATCGCAGATACAGTAACGTTAAATAATGGTGTGAAAATGCCCTGGCTCGGACTTGGTGTATTCAGAGTTGAGGATCAGATCGAAGCGGCAAATTCGGTCAAGGCCGCGATTAAGGCGGGCTACCGAAGCATTGACACGGCGGCGATTTATCAGAATGAAGAGGGTGTCGGCCAGGGGATTAGAGAAGCTCTGAAAGAAACCGGTTTGAAGCGGGAGGATCTCTTTATCACCTCCAAATTGTGGAATGCAGACCAGGGCTATGATTCCGCTTTGAAGGCTTACCAGACAAGTTTGGATAAACTGGGCCTGGACTATCTGGATCTCTATCTCATTCACTGGCCGGTGAAAGGCAAATATAAAGACTCCTGGAAAGCCATGGAACATTTATATAATGAAGGAAAAATCCGTGCCATTGGTGTCAGCAACTTTCAAATCCATCATCTTGAAGATCTGCTTAAGGATGCTGAGGTGACTCCGGTCATCAATCAGGTGGAACGCCATCCGCGCCTGACGCAGCAGCCGCTGAAGATTTTCAGCGAAAGTCACGGTATCCGCCTGGAAGCCTGGGCGCCATTGATGGTCGGTGGGCTTTTCGAAAATGAAACGATTGTCCGGATCGCTGAAAAACATCAGAAAACACCGGCGCAGATTATTTTGCGTTGGCACATTCAGGATGGTGTCGTGTCGATTCCTAAATCGACGAAGGAACACCGAATTATTGAAAACGGCAATCTTTTTGATTTTGAGTTGTCGGAAGATGAGATGAATGCAATTCAAGCGCTGAATCAGGATCACCGCACCGGCCCTGATCCGGACAACTTTGATTTCTGAGGTTATAAGAAAAACCGGGCAAGCCCTGTCCCTAATATTGACCCTGCGTTATTGAGGGGTTGGATCGCTGCTTCGGCTCTTCGCTTGCCGCAGGCGTCTCGCACCTCCGCTTTGAATCTCATCCAAGGCCCTGTTTTATTGGCCAAATTTATACTTTCCTATAGTGTAAGAAAAGCCGGTCCCACTGGGCCGGTTTTTCTATTGCTTGGGGAAGATAATGACATAGTGCGGCAGATTTTCAGCTTTGGGAAAGAAATTGAATCAGTGCGTGATTGAACTCATCAGCCTGCTCGATTGGTGATCCGTGACCGCTGTTGTTAAGCGGATAGAGTGTCGATCCGGCAATTTGCTGCTGAGTCAGCCCGCCGCTTTTAAAAGGGATGACCTGATCGTGGATGCCATGAAAAACAGCGGTTGGAACCTTGATTGTACTCAGATCTTTTGTGACGTTCTCTTTGCCCAGTTCCTCCAGAATCTTGATTGTGGCATATGGAGCGGCTTCAAGGGACAGTGACACAAACCAATCAAGCATGTCAGGCCCTAGATTGCGGTTAAAAAACATCAGCGAGAGATCGTGCAGAAATCTCGGACGGTTGACATAAAGCTGGCCGAGCATTGCGTTTACCTGCTCAATTGGTGTTCCATAGGGCGAATCCGCCTGCCTGGACAAAGAGGGTGAAGCCGCGTCAACGAGGACAAGTTTTGCGACATGGCGGCCATTATAGCGGGCCATATAACGGATCGAAACGGCACCTCCGACTGAAAATCCAAGGAGGATGACGTTCTCCAGTTGGAGCGCTTGCAGCACGGCAAAAAGGTCATCCGCCAGGCGATCATACGCATAACTGCCCCAGGGTTTACCCGATTGTCCAAAGCCGCGAAGATCAATGCCGATACAGCGGAACCCGTGCTGAGGCAGCACATTGAACTGGTATTCGAACATTTTATGGTTCAGCGGCCATCCGTGGATAAAAACAATCGTTCCGCTGCCCGTTCCGGGATTGATGTCGTGGACATAAATAGGAACGCCGTTCTCAACTTCTACATACATCGTCCGACCTCCATAAATCATCACTCTTCGTCTTTTATATGAAGAAAATCGCGGGTTTATGTGTGAAAGAGAAACGGAAACTGCTGAGCAGTGCCTGTGATATACTAAAATCAATAAAAATAGGGAGGACTCATCATCGTGCAAAAACAACTACTGTTCTTTATATGCCGGGAAGCGGGAGGCTGCACGCGCTAACCACTTGTAGGTTTCCCTGCTTCCTCTGATCGGAATTTACATTTTAAAGGGAAAGCAGGAAATACAAATATGAATAATACGATTGCTTCACATAACATCCGGTTGCTCTTCTGGTCGGGAATTTTCGGAACGATGAATTTTCTGCAGCCGGTTCTGACGCTTTTCTATCTGCAGCGCGGACTGGACACGCGTGATATCTTTATGGTGTTGTTCTGCTGGAGCCTGGCGGTGCTGATCGGCGAGATTCCAACAGGTGTCTATGCAGACCGCTTCGGACCCAAGGTCTCTTTTATCACCGGTTGCATGCTGAGACTGGTCAGTTTTTCATTGCTTTTTTTCGCTTCCGGACCGTGGATGTTTTATCTGTACAGCTTTCTGAACGGATTTTCCGTAACCTTCTACTCGGGTGCGGACGAGGCGTTTATTTATGAATCGCTGAAAGAAAGCCATGAGGAAAACAAAATGGATCAGGCAATGGGACACATTCAGTCGGCCGATTTTATTGCAATGATTGTTTCCGTCCTGATCGGCGCTTTTCTGGCGCGGGATCTGTCCAATCAGCAATTTCTGGTACTGATTGTGCTGACCATCGCTTTTCAGTTGGTTGAACTCATGCTCATCTTTTTCCTGAGAAAGCCGGTATCCGACACGGTCCGTCAGGTAAATAATCCCTTCCGACAGGTGAAGGAGGGTTTCAAGGTGATTCGGCGTGAACCGCGGCTGCTTATTATGTTTCTGAATGTTACCTTGGTATTCATTCCGGTTGGCGCGGTTTTCAAGAATTTCGACCAGCCCTATCTGACGCATGCCGGGGTACCGGTTGCATCTATCGGCGTTCTTTATGCAGCTGCTGCAGTTTTGGGGTTTGGTGCCTCCCATTCAATTGGCTGGCTGACACATCGCTTTTCAAGAATCGCACTGATGTACGCGACGGGATTTCTGTCGGTTTCAGGACTGGTTCTGGCGGCATTGATCCAGTCAGAGATCTGGGCGGCCGTAGGCATCTTTTTCCTGCTGCGTATTGTCCAAGTGATCCGATATCCGATCTACTCGAAGATCAGCAACGATTATATTCCTTCATCTGTGCGGGCGACGACGATATCGCTTCTGTCGATAGTGGATTCCTGTTGTGATCTTTTCGTTTTTCTGATTCTGTCGCTCGTGGCATCCGGCAATTCGTTGCATGTGATTTTTCTCGGAGGTGCTTTTATTGTATTGGCGGGAGTACTGCTTCCGATCCGGCCGCTTAAGATTCATCGCGATGAACGTTTAAATGGTTGAAAGGCGGTTTTTGGCCGGGTACTTGGTGAAGTTTTGGTTATCGACATGAGAAAAATCGTTGTCTGGTCTTTTATCTGCCTGAAGAGCTCACACATTGAGCACTTTGGGCAGTTTTTTGATTTAAAACCTATGTAAATCTTTCCAATTAATTATTTGTATCATGCCTGTCCTATGGCCTATCTTTCTAACAATCTCATTACGAGCAGAAAAACAAGAAAGCGCAGTTCGGTCAAGTCCTTTTTTGTGTGTAAATTCATCTCAGGAAGGATAGAGTGATTAGCTTGGATAAATAGCTGTCACTTTACTAGAAGGAGTCGTTTTGGGCTGTTTGGCCTTCCAGTCAAAATAGTCTTC
>NZ_SRJD01000058.1 GCF_004684935.1 Sporolactobacillus shoreae | reverse complement strand
TTTTAAGCGTAGACAGCGAGCCAGTGGGCCGTAAGCCAAGTGGTTGAAGGGATTGAGCCTCGAAAACTTATGAAATGGGAATGCCGATGGCGTTATACTTCCAGAAGGCAACACGCCAGACATCGTTAAGGCAAGAGGTCTGTGGGTTCCCCGGGGTCTGAGACCATGGCACGCTGAGCATCAATAAGGTACGGCAACTTGGGAGATCCCAGCGGGTCTTTCGAAAGAAGAAAGTATAGCGAACCAAGCAATCAAATGTAAGGACGTTAAATGTCTGCTGGGAAGTCGGAGGAAGCACATAGTACCCATGACATCGGGTAATGCCGGTTGAGGGAAGGTGTTTTCCCTTGTTTATGAATCTTATCTGGGACACATCGGCACACACAGAGGTGACAGTAGAGATGACTACAAAACAGGTAAGAATAGCAGAGCTAGCGAAGGAAAATCCGAAGATGGCCTTCACCTCTCTGGCTCATTTATTGAGCGTAGAGGAATTGAGGGTCTGTCACCGGGAGCTGCAGGGAAACAAAGCAGCGGGCATCGATCAGATGACGAAGGCAAGCTATCAAGAACATCTTGATGAACACCTTGCCGATCTGGATAAGCGCCTGAAGCAGAAAAGCTATCGGCCGCTCCCTGTCCGGCGGACATATATTGATAAACCGGGAACAAAGAAGGAACGCCCACTGGGCATCCCTGCCTATGAGGATAAAATTGTTCAGCGGGGTCTGGCGAAGATCCTTAATGCCATCTATGAGCAAGACTTTCTTGACTGTTCCTTCGGTTTCCGCCTAAATAGGAACTGCCATGATGCACTTAAAGTCCTGAATGTCTTCATTGAAAAGAAGTACACGAACTACATTGTTGATGTGGACATCAGGGGCTTTTTCGATCATGTCGACCATCAATGGATGATGCGTTTTCTCAAGCTACGGATCAAGGATCCAAGCTTTCTGAGGCTCATTGCCCGTTTTCTAAAAGCGGGTTACATGGAGAAGGAAACTTGGCACGCAAGCGAACAAGGGACGCCGCAAGGCGGACTGATCTCGCCGATCCTAGCTAACGTCTATCTGCACTATGTGATCGACCTATGGTTTACGAAAGCGGTGAAGAAACAGTGCCAAGGACAGGCTTATCTGGTGCGCTATGCCGATGACTTTGTCTGTTGTTTTCAGTATAAACAGGAAGCCCAACGATTCTATTGCGATCTGAAGCGGCGCCTAGAAAATTTAACCTGGCGCTTGCGGAGGAGAAAGCGAGGATCATCCCTTTCGGACGATTCGCTCAGGAAAATGCCAAGAGAAATGGAAACAGGAAGCCAAAGACTTTTGACTTCCTGGGATTCACCCACTATTGTGGGCAAAGTAAAAGCGGACATTTTCGAGTCAAGCGGAAAAGCAGCCGAAAGAAAGTGGGTGCCAAACTCAAAGCCTATTCGCAGTGGCTGAAAGGCCATCGGACCCAAGAGATTGACTTCATCATGGATCGGCTCAAGAGGTCGTTGACCGGCTATTACAACTACTATTGTATCACCGATAACAGTCTAAGCGTGAGCGCTTTTCGATTGCAGGTGATTCGGTTGCTGTATAAATGGTTAAACAGAAGGAGCCAGAAACGATCGTTCACATGGGAAAAATTTAATCAATTTCTCAAACGCTTCCCTCTGCCGCAACCGCGAATCAAGGTCAATATTTATCAACTTCGGTCGGAGCTGAGCTACATTCTGTGAAACATGAACAAGAAGAGCCGTGTGCGTAAATAGCGCACGCACGGTTCCGTGAGGGGACAGAAGATGTGAATCGCTGTCCTACTCGACA
>NZ_SRJD01000057.1 GCF_004684935.1 Sporolactobacillus shoreae | reverse complement strand
GTGTGACGAAGGAATCGGGCGGCGATCCGAACGCAGTACAGCGCATTGTTGATATTAACAGCCTGCAGGGACATCCGGCACAAGGCATCTTGCAGTACATTCCGAGAACATTTGAGGGGTGGATGCGAGCCGGTTACGGTAATATCCGGGGCGCTTTAGATCAGTTCTTGGCTATGTTTGATGATTCCAATTGGTTGAAAGACATTCAGGCACCCGGTGGCTGGGGACCGACAGGTGTTCGTCGTTTTGCTTATGGTGGGCAAGCACTAGGTCCGTCCCTCGTAGGTGAAGCGGGTAAATCTGAACTGATGCGGCTGTCGGATGGTTCCTTAGTGCTTAGCCCGGCTCAAGCGACGCTGATTAATTTTAAAAAGCCAGCGGATATTTTGGGCGGCGATAAGACGGAAAAGCTGCTTAAGTTGTTGCCACATTATGCAACCGGCACACGGCGTGAATGGGTGAAGGGCTACACGCGTTCTGATGGCACGAAAGTGGCCGGTTACTGGCGGACAGTTAAGGTTTCCTCGTCTAAAAAGTCGTCTTTCTCAAAGTCGAAGTCGAAGTCAAGTAAACCAGCGAAGCGATCCGCGCCTAAAAAGTCCACGTTTAACTACTCGAAAATGATTTCGGATAAGATCGGCACGATCATTGCTGACTACCGATCAGGAAAGATTTCAGCAGCTTCTGAAAAAAGCCGGTTACAGTCACTGGAAAAGTACTCGAAGACGACCGCTTCACAGCGGAATCGGATCACGAACACGATGGCGACGGCACGAAATCAGTACAACGCACTCGTTAAGAAGTTTGATTCGCTAGGATCGAAGATCGTTAGTAACTACCGATCCAGCAAGCAGTCGCAGTCGAGTGAACAAAACGAATTGTCGATGATTAACGAGCTGAAAAGGGGAAACAAGCTGACAGAATCCTGGTACACCAAGATTTACAATCAGATGACGTCGGCTGTCAACCTGCAGTCCCTGAACACGTCCGTACAAAGTTCCGCGCAGACGTATCTGAACGCCGTCAAGTCAGCCGTCTCAACCATGAACGGCGTGATTGACAGTGCGAAGCAGACCGTGTACGGAACATGGGGACTGCTGGACGCGCCGACCAGCAGCACGAGTACAGTGACATCAGGATCAGGCTTAGTGGCTAATCTGAAGGCTCAGGATACGCAGCTGTCCCAGTTTAAAGCAGCCATTGCCAAACTCCGCAGCCGGAAAGTAAACAGTAGCCTAGTGGATGAACTCGAAGCACTGGGGCCGAATTCTCTTGCTGAAATTCAGAATATTGCTGGCCTATCGAACGGCATGCTGAGCCAGTATCAGAGTCTGTGGTCTCAGAAGAACAGTCTGTCCTATGCGGTGGGTGCCGACATGTCGCACAGCGCTGTGACAACGGCACAAAGTACCATCAATCAAGCCACAGCAGCCTTTAACGCGTCAATTGCAGCAGATAAGAAAAAATACTACCAGAACGGCTTTACGATTGCGCAGTCGACGCTGTCCGGCATCCAGAAAGGGTTTGAAGGGGTTGGCTCCGTACTGGGCAACACGATCAGTGCGATTGGTAAGAGCCTTTATAATTTGGTCAACAAAGATCTGGGCATTAAAGTCACCAAGCATGCAGTTGGTGGCTTTACGTTTGGTGAACAGCTCTCGTGGCTGTCTGAAAATAATCAGCCGGAAGTCGTTTTACCTCTAACGGATAAGACGCGATCTGTTCAGCTAATTAATCAGGCGCTGTCTTTTATGGGTCTGAACGGGAGCAGATCCGCACCAAAAACGGATCAAGGGTCGCTCAATCAGCTGCTTTCCGCGCAGCAGGACACGAACACGCTGCTCGCAACCCTCGCTCAAATCTTTGTCAATAAGCAGTTTACGCTGGGCACGCCGCAAGCCGCGTCGCAGCTGGAACCGTACA
>NZ_SRJD01000056.1 GCF_004684935.1 Sporolactobacillus shoreae | reverse complement strand
GTGTGACGAAGGAATCGGGCGGCGATCCGAACGCAGTACAGCGCATTGTTGATATTAACAGCCTGCAGGGACATCCGGCACAAGGCATCTTGCAGTACATTCCGAGAACATTTGAGGGGTGGATGCGCGCGGGCTACAGCAATATCCGAGGCGCTTTAGATCAGTTCTTGGCCATGTTTGATGATTCCAATTGGTTGAAAGACATTCAGGCACCCGGTGGCTGGGGACCGACAGGTGTTCGGCGCTTTGCCTATGGCGGTCAGGCGTTAGGGCCGTCCATCGTGGGCGAAGCGGGTAAATCCGAGTTGATGCGACTGTCGGATGGTTCCTTAGTGCTTAGCCCGGCTCAAGCGACATTGATTAATTTCAAAGGACCAGCGGACATCCTGGGCGGTGACAAGACAGAAAAACTGCTTAAGTTGCTGCCACATTATGCAACCGGCACCCGGCGTGAATGGGTGCATGGTTATACACGCTCTGACGGAACGAAAGTGGCTGGCTATTGGCGGACGGTTAAGGTATCTTCGTCTAAAAAGACAGTCAAGGCGAAAAAGTCGTCTTCCTCAAAGTCGAAGTCAAGTAAGCCAGCGAAGCGTACCGCGTCTAAGAAGCCCGTGATTAATTACTCGAAAATGATTTCGGATAAGATCGGCACGATCATTGCTGACTACCGATCAGGCAAGCTTTCAGCTGCTTCTGAAAAAAGCCGGTTACAGTCACTGGAAAAGCACTCGAAGACGACCGCTTCGCAGCGGAATCAGATTACGAATGCCATGGCGACGGCAAGGAACCAGTACAACGCACTCGTTAAGAAGTTTGATTCGCTAGGCTCGAAGATCGTTAGTAACTACCGATCCAGCAAGCAGTCGCAGTCGAGCGAACAGAACGAACTGTCGATGATCAGCGAGCTGAAAAGGGGAAACAAGCTGACAGAATCCTGGTACACCAAGATTTACAATCAGATGACGTCGGCTGTCAACCTACAGTCCCTGAACACGTCCGTACAAAGTTCCGCGCAGACCTACCTGAACGCCGTCAAGTCAGCCGTCTCAACCATGAATGGCGTGATTGACAGCGCGAAGCAGACCGTGTACGGAACATGGGGACTGCTGGACGCGCCGACCAGCAGCACGAGTACAGTGACATCAGGATCAGGCTTAGTGGCTAATCTGAAGGCTCAGGATACGCAGCTGTCCCTGTTTAAAGCAGCCATTGCCAAACTTCGCAGCCGGAAAGTCAACAGTAGCCTTGTTGATGAACTCGAAGCGATGGGGCCGAATTCTCTTGCTGAAATTCAGAATATTGCTGGCCTATCGAACGGCATGCTGAGCCAATATCAAAGTCTGTGGTCACAGAAAAACAGTTTGTCCTATGCGGTGGGTGCCGACATGTCGCACAGCGCTGTGACAACGGCACAAACTGCCATCAATCAGGCCACAGCAGCTTTTAACGCATCAATTGCAGCAGATAAGAAAAAATACTACCAGAACGGATTTACGATTGCGCAGTCGACGCTGTCTGGCATCCAGAAAGGGTTTGAAGGGGTTGGCTCCGTACTGAGCAACACGATCAGTGCGATTGGTAAGAGCCTTTATAATCTGGTCAACAAAGATCTGGGCATTAAAGTCACCAAGCATGCAGTTGGTGGCTTTACGTTTGGCGAGCAGCTGTCCTGGCTCTCTGAAAACAATAAACCTGAAGTTGTTTTACCTCTGACGGATAAGACGCGATCTGTTCAGCTGATTAATCAGGCGCTGTCTTTTATGGGTCTGAACGGGAGCAGCTCCGCACCAAAAACGGATTCGGGTTCGCTCAATCAGCTGCTTTCCGCGCAGCAGGACACGAACACGCTGCTCGCAACCCTCGCTCAAATCTTTGTCAATAAGCAGTTTACGCTGGGCACGCCGCAAGCCGCGTCGCAGCTGGAACCGTACA
>NZ_SRJD01000055.1 GCF_004684935.1 Sporolactobacillus shoreae | reverse complement strand
GATAGCCTATGGAAACGAAAAATAAAGTCGACATCATCAAGCTACTGGACTACATCGACCCGTCAACACTTGACTATCAAGAATGGGTTGACGTCGGCATGGCGCTTAAGTCGGAAGGATATACAGCGTCTGATTGGGACGCCTGGTCACGCGGCGATTCGGTACGCTATCACCCGGGCGAGTGTTTTAAGAAGTGGGCCACATTTGAGGGAAACGGAATAACCGGTGCGACGATCACGCAGATGGCAAAAGATCGCGGCTGGGAACCGCATCAACATACCGAAGATCGTGCACTGGGATGGGACGATGAAATCAGTGGCGACGATGATTATATTGTGATTGATAAAAATTGGATTGAAGGGAAGGAAATCGCCGAGCCAAAAGACTGGAACCCTGTCCGTGAAATTACCCGTTACCTGGAAACACTATTTGAATCGACGGAAAATGTCGGATACGTGACGTCCGTATGGCAAAACGAAGATACAGGTAAATATCTGCCCACTAAGGGTAATTGCGACCGTACAGCCGGAGAATTGATCCAAGCGCTAAACGCCTGCAAAGGAGATATTGGATCCGTCATAGGTGATACGAAGACAGAAGCCGGTGCATGGATCAGATTTAATCCGCTCGATGGGAAAGGCGTCAAAAACGACAACGTCACCGATTACCGATATGCCCTTGTTGAGTCCGATACGATGGATCTGGAAAAACAGAATGCCGTTATGCGCGAACTAGAACTGCCGATTGCTGTGCTTGTTTACAGTGGTGGCAAGAGTATCCATGCGATCGTCAAAGTCGAAGCGCCAGACTATAACGAGTACCGTAAACGTGTCGATTACCTGTACAATGTCTGCCAGAAGAACGGACTGAGTTTGGACAAGCAGGATCGTAATCCGTCACGCCTAAGCCGCATGCCGGGTGTCGAACGTAACGGCAAAAAGCAGTTTATCATCGACACCAACATTGGCAAATCTACATGGGAAGAGTGGTATGAATGGATTGAAGGCGTCAATGATGACCTGCCTGATCCGGAAGGATTATCAGACTACTGGGATCATATGCCGGAACTCGCGCCGGCACTCATTGAAGGCGTGCTTCGTCAAGGGCATAAAATGCTCATGGCTGGACCATCGAAAGCCGGTAAATCGTTTGCCCTGATTGAGCTATCCATTGCCATCGGCGAAGGTGTGAAGTGGCTGGGATGGAAATGCGCTCAGGGAAAAGTTCTCTATGTCAATCTGGAACTCGACCGTGCCAGCTGTCTCCACCGTTTTAAGGATGTCTACGGACGGCTAAACATGCACCCAGATCACATTGGTAATATTGACATCTGGAACTTGCGCGGCAAGTCGGTGCCCATGGACAAGTTGGCTCCGAAGCTAATCCGTCGGGCACAGAAGAAAAATTATATCGCCGTCATCATCGATCCCATTTATAAGGTGTTGACAGGTGACGAAAACAGTGCGGACCAGATGGCTCACTTTACTAACCAATTTGACAAGATTGCAACGGAACTCGGCTGCTCAGTCATCTACTGCCATCATCACAGTAAAGGTGTGCAAGGGGGAAAGAAGTCGATGGACCGTGCCAGCGGATCCGGTGTGTTTGCCCGTGATCCAGACGCGTTGCTGGACCTGGTTGAATTGGATATTACAGATGCTATACGAAAACAGCAGGAAGATCGTGCGGTTTGTCAAGTCTATGAATCTATGTTCCGAAAATACAATTCATCATATCTGGAAGAGCACGTCGGTCAGGACGACCTACTTAGTGTCACGCAAATGCGCACACACGCTGGAAATGGCCTGAAAGGCTACGGAAATGAAATTAATCAGGCTATCGATACAGCAAAGCAGGCTGTCAAAATACGTACGGCCTGGCGTATTGACGGGACTCTGCGTGAATTTCCTAAGTTCGATCCTATCAATATATGGTTCGACTATCCAGTCCATCGTATGGACGATTCTGGCGTGTTGAAGGACATTCAGCCGGAAGCAGAGCAGCCATCATGGAAGAAAGCAATCGGTAAACGTAAGAGTCCAGAAGCCAAGAAAAAGGAACGAAATGAAGCATTT
>NZ_SRJD01000054.1 GCF_004684935.1 Sporolactobacillus shoreae | reverse complement strand
GATAGCCTATGGAAACGAAAAATAAAGTCGACATCATCAAGCTACTGGACTACATCGACCCGTCAACACTTGACTATCAAGAATGGGTTGACGTCGGCATGGCGCTTAAGTCGGAAGGATATACAGCTTCTGATTGGGACGCCTGGTCACGCAGCGATTCGGTACGCTATCATCCAGGCGAGTGTTTTAAGAAGTGGGCCACGTTTGAAGGAAACGGCATTACTGGCGCGACGATCACGCAGATGGCAAAAGATCGCGGATGGGAACCACACCAGCATACCGAAGATCGTGCCCTGGGATGGGACGATGAAATCAGCGGCGACGATGATTATATTGTGATTGATAAAAATTGGATTGAAGGAAAGGAAATCGCCGAGCCGAAAGACTGGAATCCGGTACGTGAAATTACCCGTTACCTGGAAACACTGTTTGAATCGACGGAAAATGTCGGATATGTGACGTCCGTATGGCAAAACGAAGATACAGGTAAATATCTGCCAACTAAGGGAAATTGCGACCGTACAGCCGGAGAATTGATCCAAGCACTGAACGCCTGCAAAGGAGACGTTGGATCCGTCATGGGCGATACGAAACCGGAAGCCGGTGCATGGATCCGATTTAATCCGCTTGATGGAAAAGGTGTTAAAAACGACAACGTGACGGATTACCGGTATGCCCTTGTTGAGTCCGATACAATGGATCTGGAAAAACAGAATGCCGTTATGCGCGAACTGGAACTGCCGATTGCTGTTCTTGTTTACAGTGGTGGAAAGAGTATTCATGCGATCGTCAAAGTCGAAGCGCCAGACTATAACGAGTACCGGAAACGCGTCGATTACCTATATAATGTCTGCCAGAAGAACGGGCTCAGCCTGGACAAGCAGGACCGTAATCCGTCACGCCTAAGCCGCATGCCGGGCGTCGAACGTAACGGAAAAAAGCAGTTTATCATCGATACCAACATCGGTAAGACCACATGGGAAGAGTGGTATGAATGGATTGAAGGCGTCAATGATGACCTGCCTGATCCGGAAGGATTGTCGGACTATTGGGATCATATGCCGGAACTGGCTCCGGCACTGATTGAAGGAGTGCTGCGCCAAGGCCATAAAATGCTCGTGGCTGGACCATCGAAGGCCGGTAAGTCGTTTGCTTTAATTGAGCTATCCATAGCCATCGGTGAAGGTGTGAAGTGGATGGCATGGAAATGTGCGCAAGGTAAAGTACTTTACGTCAATTTGGAACTCGACCGCGCCAGCTGCTTACACCGGTTTAAGGATGTCTATGGGCGGCTAAACATGCACCCTGATCACATTGATAATATTGACATCTGGAACTTGCGCGGCAAGTCGGTGCCCATGGACAAGTTGGCTCCGAAGTTAATCCGTCGGGCACAGAAGAAAAACTATATCGCCGTTATCATCGACCCCATTTACAAGGTGCTCACGGGTGATGAAAATAGTGCTGATCAGATGGCACACTTTACTAACCAATTTGACAAAATAGCAACGGAGTTAGGCTGCTCCGTCATCTATTGCCATCACCACAGTAAAGGCATGCAGGGTGGCAAGAAGTCGATGGATCGTGCCAGTGGATCCGGCGTATTCGCCCGTGATCCGGACGCGCTGCTTGACCTGGTTGAATTGGATCTGACAGATGCAGTTAAAAAGCAGCAGGAAGATCGTGCGGTGTGCCAAGCCTATGAATCTATATTTAAGAAATACAATCCTTCTTATCTTGAAGAGCATGTCGGACAGGATGACCTACTTAGTGTGACACAGATGCGTACGCACGCGGAAGCTGGTCTAAAAGGCCACAACAATGAAATGAATCAGGCTATTGATGCAGTAAAGCAAGCAGTAAAAATACGTACAGCCTGGCGTATTGACGGGACGCTGCGTGAATTTCCTAAGTTCGACCCTATCAATATATGGTTCGACTATCCAGCCCATCGTATGGACGATTCTGGCGTGTTGAAGGACATTCAGCCGGAAGCAGAGCAGCCATCATGGAAGAAAGCAATCGGTAAACGTAAGAGTCCAGAAGCCAAGAAAAAGGAACGAAATGAAGCATTT
>NZ_SRJD01000053.1 GCF_004684935.1 Sporolactobacillus shoreae | reverse complement strand
CGACTCTATTCTAACTGAGATGATGGGCTCCGGCTCATTTTCTATGAAAAAAATGAAAGAAACAGGGGAAATCGAATCCCGCTGTTTTTCTGGAGGGGGCTGGCCAGCCCCCTCCAGAAAAACAGAACCCCCTGCTCATTTCCTCATATTCAGATCACCCTATTTACACAAGTATACGGACTTAACTAAAACGTGTGGCTACTCATTATGCGAAGCAAAGTGGCATAATAAAGTGAGATGAAAAATTCTAATCAGACAGCAAATATTCCCACCATTTTAGTCAACGCTTGCGAAACACAAGCACAAAATCTAGCCACACGACTTAATTGTAATTATAAGACAACGTGGCTAGAAATCTATAGAATGTTCTTCGTCAAATGGTAATGTATTTTGATATACTTTTACCTGCTGCTTTCATACTTTTAAATGATAAACACAAGTATACTTATAACATGGATTATCTGAAAAACTAGGGATGGGAAACTGATGATATATACGTTAAACAACGTAACTTCGAAATCGTTTGATGGATATACTTTTGGAGAATCATTGAATCAAGTGAATATCTTTTTTGGTCAAAATGGAAGTGGTAAGTCAGCACTATCCAATTGGATACAAGGGATTGATCCTGATCATACACGGGTGTTTGATACACAATACGTTGATCGTAACATACGTCAAAGATCAACGATTGAAGGAACTAATCTAATTGTTGGTAAAAATCAGATAGATCGTACAGATGCCATTCAACAGGCGAATGAAATTCTGGAATTTCTAAATTCTGACACATCCACACAGCATGCCATTACCAAATTAAAAGCAAACTTGGTTAATGAGATGAATAAGATAATGGATCAGGTAAAAAAAGATTTTGATACTTCCGTCATCAAACAAAAGCCCAATGCCAAACAAGATCCTATTAAAGCACTACAGCTATGGTATGAAGAAATCACTCGATACCAAGATGTCAAGTCTGACGTCTCTTCCGCAAAGGAAATTGATGTGGAACTGAGTAAGATTACGACACTCAAAAATCAACTTAATCCGATTCTTCAAAATCTCGATAGTAAACGAGAGATCCAGTTTGCCAACCATATGAAGAAGGTCGTAATTAAACCGGAGAGTAGCGTTGCAGACGTTGTTGTAAAATGGCTTGAACAAGGTAGAATACTGCATCGCCTTGATGAGCAAGATGATGGTGAAAATGAAGAATGTTTGTTCTGTGGCAGTCAGTTTATTGTTGGTGATGTGAAGATGCACGTGTCTGAACGGATAGATTCTGAGTATGCAGCTTTGCAAAAGGCGATAGCAAAATTCCAGACGGATCTCAAGGCAGCACTGGTAGAAATTCAGAGCCTACCTTCTTCAGAAATTTCCAATGAAGTAATTTTAGACGCTAAGGATAGTATTTCTTTGATTTTGCAAACATTGCAGAAGAAGGCGAACAGTACAGAGTCGGTAATAGCACTCAAAGATGGAATTTTTGATGGTATACATAATCTAAATTTCGAGGTGGCAAAGGTATCAGCAAGTCTTGTTACTTGTGAACAGCAATATAGGCGTGAGCAGGCAAATATAGAGAATCTTGCCAAACGAAAAATTGGCCAACAACTTAAGGCTAGTCTCACCGTTCAGGAACAGGCTACTCAACTTATTGACTTGCTGCAAAAGCGTAAATATGAAAATATTTCTCTAGCTCTTTCTAGAAAGTACCTTGAAAAGCTAGAAAGTGACACGAGCGACTTGTTAGGTTTCAAAAATTTGGTTAACGATACTCTCGCATCGATTGGTCTTGGCTTTCGTCTTGAATTTAATAGAATCAAAACCTCCACGTTCGATGCAGTCATTAACTCCGAAAATTCGATTATTGACATTAATTCGTTAAGCGAGGGAGAGTTAAGACTTATTGCTTTCGTGCAGTTTTACTTTGGACTTTTTTCAGAGTATGGAGTCAATGCGCAAACGCATGTCTCGAAAAAGATGAATCCAACAATTAGTACAATCGTTCTTGACGACCCAATAACCAGTATTGATTCGAATAATCGCTATTTTATGACCTCGGTTATCAACTCATTCTTGAGTGAGTTCAAGTCATCTGATATTAACGTGTTTATCTTTACTCACTCACTATTTGATTTCCATAATATAGCATATCATTCTGGAGAAGAGACTAGTCACTATCGAATCTTGAAAGATGTTACAGGTCATAGCAAGATTGAGCTGTTGTCCAAGACTTCCTTTAAAACCTGAATTCCCGGAATTTATAACGATGGATAACTTACACCGAGAGCATCATAGAGCGCCTTTTGCTTCTTTGTGAGTTCACCCAGTACCCGTCCGTGATCCGGAGCTTCGAAGCATTCGATGGTGTC
>NZ_SRJD01000052.1 GCF_004684935.1 Sporolactobacillus shoreae | reverse complement strand
TGTAATTGTCAATTGAAAAATCCCCCACATCGTCATTAAAAATTCCCCCACCTTATATTTGATTAAGCAGGGAAATTGAAATCCAAAAGTTAAAACGGATCTAATCCCAGTTGAAGATTTTCCCTTTTAGATCTTCAATCTGGATTTCCTCTTTTCATGATCCACTTTTTAAAGCCTAATTGAACTGTTGCTCCTTCAGCCATTCCTTTGTTTCTTTCATCCTGTAAGAATTTCCGTTCATATTGACCAGATAGGCCTGATGCGTCAATCGGTCGATCATTGCGGCGGTCATCACAGGATCCTGAAAGATCTCTCCCCATCTTTCAAACGACAGATTAGTGGTAATGATTGTTGATTTCCGTCCAGCCCGAAGAGACAGATGGGTGAAAAGCAGCTCGGCACCTTCCTTGTCAAAAGAAATATAGCCAAGTTCATCAACAATAACCAAATCGTATTTCTCAAAACGCATCTGGAAACTGCGTAGCGTCTTTTCCGAACGGCATTCTTTCATCTGATTGATGAGCAGAGGCACTGTGGTAAACCAAACACGATAGCCGACCTCACAGGCCTTAATCCCGAGCCCAATGGCGGTATGGGTTTTTCCTGTCCCGGGATTACCGGCCAGAATAAGATTCCGTCCTTCCTCAATAAATTTAAGTGTCTTAAGCAAATGATATTTTTTCTGTGCGTCCTCTGGAAGATCCGTAACTGATAAATCTTCCAGATACTTCTTGTACGGAAATTCTGCCCGCCTGATTCGATTATACTGAGCCGTTGCCCGTCGGGCATCCCATTCTTTCTGCAGGAGTTGGACAAGAAAAGCCTCATAATTCATATCCTGCTGCACGGCATCTTCAATATCTTTCTGAAAGCACTGGCGAATCGTCGGCAATTTAATATCCCGGCAGTATTGTAAAATTTGTTCCGTCTGATCTTCGTGATGGCTCATCGAACTTCCTCCAGTTGGCCTACAGTTTCTGTATGAAAGAGTTCATCATACAGTTTGAGATGCATCTCCGCCTGCTTATGGATCGCTCGTGTTTCTTCCGATCCCGAAGGGAGAACCTGTTTTTCTACCTGGTTCCTCGCACAGAGGATCTTGATTTTATCCGTCGTGACATGGCTGGGATGAATTCGGAAAAGCGTCCGGATACTTTGTTCCACTTCACTCAGCGAAACGCCACTCTTAATGTACTGAATCAGTTCTATAAATTCTCGCTCATGGTTGATATAATAAGTGTGATAAATGGATTGAATTCTTTGATCTGCCTGCTGCAGGGCTGTGCTACCAGCCAATGCACCGGGCTTTTTCATTAGCGTCCGGACATAATGATCCAGATGCAGGCTCCACTCATGGTTACCAGCCAAACGTTGATGTTCCGCTATTTTCTCTCCGTCGTAATAACACTGGATCCGATTAGTGTAAATCTTTACGTGGACCATTTCACCCACGAGATGGTCCGGAACGGAGTAATGGCTTTGATCAATGACAAGGGTCGCATATTTGTCCACTCGGGCATCCACACATCGTGCGGCATCAAACGGCGGACGGAGAGGAAGAAAGTAGGCTTGTTCGGTTTTCAAACAAGCATGAGCCGTCTGACTTTCACGTTCAGGCTGAGACTTTTCATTCAATCGTTCGCAAACCGAATAAAGATAAATATTTGCCTCTTCAAGCGTTTCAAAAGAATCCCGAAAGGCGAAGGCCTTCCTACGAACTACTTCAACACCTCGTTCCACATGGCCTTTTTCATTTCCCTTACGGATATTGCAGAAACGAAAACCGAAGCCATAATAGAGGGAGAGCTTGAGCAGACCTTCGGTTGGCTCCTTTTCGCTTTTTCCAACGAATCGTCTGACGGCAACCCTCATGTTGTCATAGACCAGGGTTCGGTACACACCGCCTGCTTCCTGGAAGAACAGGGCATGGGCTTCCTGAAAACATTCGGTTTTCTGTTTTGTAAAAAGATAGGCCATTCGATAGTTGCCATAAGCCGATGTGAAAACCGCCATCTGAAGGTTTCTTAAGTGGCCTGCAATGGAGATGTTGACTTCACCCCAGTCAAACTCGCAGATATCCCCGGGTTGATAGAATCCCTTGATATAAGCTTCTTTTACCTTTTTCTCCAGTTGTCGGATGGTTCGAAGAACCGTACTATAACTGACCTTCATCCCTCCTTCGACGAGTGCCTCATAAATGTCCATAACCTTTTTCTGTTGTTTATAAAGTCCCTTTGCTCGTTTTTCCTTATTTTCCTGAAGGTAACCCTTGATCTTTTCTTTCATTTCTTCAGTCAGAACACGTTTTCTTCGGACACCAGAAGGATACCTTGGGGTTTCAACCAACTCCTGAATCAATTCACTTCGGTCTACAGAAACATTCATTTCTTCCAGCTCATTTAACTTCTGCTCATAAGATTGGATATATTTCCGGATGGTTTTACGGGCAATGCCTGTCATTCTCGCAATCTCTCTTTGAGACTTTCCCTCCCTCAGGTACATTAATAGAATTTCCTGTTTCTGCTTCAAAGTCATCATCATCCCAATCTCCCCACAACAAGACATCACATTACTTATTGTGGGTTTATTTATACTAGAGTGGGGGAATTTTTAATGACTTTGGTGGGGTACTTTTAAATTACTACATACA
>NZ_SRJD01000051.1 GCF_004684935.1 Sporolactobacillus shoreae | reverse complement strand
TGTTACTGCTATTCATTAATGTCCAGAAAATGATGGCGGCTATTGTCCACAGTTTGACGAGGATACTGTCCGATGATCATAAAAAATAAGACCGTCTTAAAAAAGACAGTCAATCAACCAGATATTATAGAATAACCTGATATCTTTGTTTTTTATTGAGGTTGAAACGAACACCTTCGGTGAAGACATACCAACAATTGCCGAACTCCAGAGTGCAGTTCAGGTAATAGTAGCCCACGATCAGATCAAATCCTATTCCACAGTGCAGTTCACAGGGATGCCCCTGATAGTCTACAGTCCACCGATCCCGTTCCGGATTGTAATACATTTCATCAGGTGTGTTCATGAGAGTTCTCCTTCGATCACTCGCTTGACCATCCGATCGTCAATGATCGGATGACCATTTTGAGCACCATATATGAGACAATGCGTGCATACCTTATTGATCAACCGGGCCGTACCACCGGAGAATCGGTAGATTTCCTCAATCGCGTCCTCTGTAAATAAAGGGCGGTCGCAGCCGGCAAACTTGAGCTGGCACTCAATATAGGCATTGGTTTCTGATCGGTCGTAATGGCCGATCTTGCACTGAAGATCGATGCGCTGACGGATCGCGGCGAAGCTTTGAAGTTTCAGACGGTCCCAGAGCTCGCTTTGACCGACCATGATGAGGGCCATTGGACTTTGTGAATCCATTTTAAAGTTTAAAAGAAACCGAACTTCCTCCAACATTTCACGGCTGAGCAGATGGGCTTCATCGACAACACAGACAGGCTGGAGGCCATGAATCCCACGCATGAGTTCGATTTCATGATGCAGCTGTCTTTTCGCATCGCCCCGATAAAATTTAGCTTCACAACCCAGCTGCTCCAGGAGTCCTTTGTAGAAATGACGCGGCGTTAACTTTGAATCGGACAAGTAGAGAACGCTATAATGTCCTGAATCCAATTCTTGCGTAAAACGTCGGACCATTGTCGTTTTACCTGTGCCACAGTCACCGGTTAAGACAGCGAAGAGCTGCCGTTCCGCTGCGTGCATCAGGCGCCCCAGAATCTCATCCCCAGATTGGGAGTTATAGAGATGACTTGAAGGAACGGACCGGGAGAAGGGAGTCTGCTTCATCTGATAAAAGGGTTCAAACAAGGTGCTCACCCTCTCTCATCACTTTGCTGTAAGAAACCGCCGGTTTCTGCACGTCTTGTCGTTCCGCATGCTTTTGCGTAGCTGCACGCAAGAGTCGAGAGTCATCCGTTTGTTTGGGCTGAAGGCTTTCGGGTAATTCCGGTCGTTTCCCGACATGCGTGCCAATTTCAAGTTTCTTAGCCGGCCAGGGTGTGTAACCTTCTTTTTCAATGGTGATTTGTGAAAGATCCGAGGGATCATAGACGACATCGACGCTGGTGCCGAGAAATTGAGTGCCCACTTCATACAGTTGGCTCTGAAAACTGATACATCCGGATTTATCAACCTTTCTTTTTTCCGCATGAAGAAAAGCCAAACGGATGGTTTCCGCATCTAAAAAATGTAAGATCTTTTTATCGCTGCGATAAGCCATCTCCGGTGTGATATGTTCGCCCAGAGCCGAGTGAGGCTTGTTCAGATAACATTCACTGAGCCAGACTTGGAAAAGATCATTCAGTTGATCAAGTGACTTAGGTTTCTCTAAGGCGACCTCTCCTAAAAAAGCATCCACAACACGGTTCAGGCGTTCGACCTTGCCTTTTGAGCTAGGCGAGTACGGGCGGGCATAGAGGAGTTTGGTTCCCAGTTTGGAACACGTTCGAGCCATCCATTTGGTTCGATACTGCTTCCCGTTATCAAAAAAGACAGCTTCCGGACGTCCGTATTTCTGAACGGATTGGCGGAAAGCGTCCTCAACGATTCGCTGATCCAGCGTGGGATAAAAAGCACCATGAAGGACAAAGCGGGTGGCGTCATCAATAAATAAAACAAGATAGACTTGTTTGTTGACACCACCTTGACCGATAGGAAGTGTGGGCCCGAATTTAATATCCGACTGCCAAAGCTTATTCCGATGAGATTGTTGGAACCGTCGAGCGGCTCCTGCTGTTGATTGGTAGAGCCGCATTTGCCGAGAACTATAGCCGCGTTCCGTTAGTCTTTCCTGCAGTGTTGACCGCTTAATTTCGCCGGATTTGGCTCGCCCCTCCCACTCCAGAATTTGGATGATCTGCCGGACGCTACGCTGAGGTGCTTCTCTCCTGAGCAGGATGGCTTCCTCCACTAATTCATTTCTCAATGTGCTCTCCATCGGGCTGGCCTGCTTACGACTGGGCTTAAGCCCCTCGATTCCAAGCTCTCGATAGCTGCCCAGATAGCGGCGGATCGTTCTTTCTGAGAGTCCACTTTGCTTACAGATCTGTTTTTTTAGTTCAGTCGCCCTGGCGGCATCTAGATCACCGGATAACAGCGGGGCGATCAGCTGGAAACGTTGAGAGGCAATCTCGTCCAGCTTTCTAGAATCTCTCATCATACATCTCTCCTCGTTTTAACCTTCATCATGAAGTTTAAACAGGAGTCAGACGGACAAGAATGCAGAACGGGTCTGTACCCAAAGATGAACATTAACGATCGGTCTGGCCATTCTAGCCAGCCAGCCCGGCGCATTGCCGAATAACCGTCCAATTCTTTCGAGTGCGGTCAGTGACTCCGTGGACGAAGGAACCACCGGGGCTGAATCCATTTGTTGAAAGCGGAGAATGATCGAATGAAGGCAGGCCAACCAGTAATCGATGAACTCAAGGAACCAGCGGTTCCACCGATAGAGAGTTGAATTGTCTGCAGCGACATCATTTTTGTGGGGCTGGGAAATGGCTTTTTCAAAGCAACGGGATTCATAACGTTTATAAGGAATAAGCAGATCAGGAAGTTCATGATGAATCTTGGAACAAGTGACACAGCACAAACGACGAATCCGCAACGACACACACTTTCCCGAGTCTTCTATGTATTTTCTCAACCGGCTTCCAATAACTTTAAGTTCTCCTCCGCAACAAGGACAAGGCACCTTTCCCGCACTCTTAACAGAAAACACCTGTTGCTTGGTTATCAACAAGGCTGTAGTCTGATATAATAACCATATGGTTGGTTTAGGGGTATCCCTCGTGTAAGTCGCATTACACGGTGAAGGGATACCCTTTTCCTTTCGCAAAATAAATGCCAGCTATAAAGTCCTACGGACATTATAGCTGGCACTTATTGGACAGGCAATCCCGTCAACTTTCGGCTAAAATCAGGCATCAATAACA
>NZ_SRJD01000050.1 GCF_004684935.1 Sporolactobacillus shoreae | reverse complement strand
ACGTATGTCAATTGCCGAAACTTTGATGAGCCGATTCATTTTGAATCTGGACGTGTCAAAAATGGCTTGATTTTTCGAGAAATCTCCGCTCAGGAACGGAAAAAACTCGTTCTATGAATAATTCAGGAGAGAATATACCTTTTCGTCATTTCTTATTTTTTAATTTTGAGGAACCTTGTAAGGGAAAGAAAGCGTGATGGGATTTTTTCCGGGTGCTGTGCATGTCACCTTGATCACTGTATTCGCTCCCCAATCTGCATGCGGAAATGAAAATTCGAGATTGCCGTTATTCATCTGCCAGGATGAATCAGGCTGAATGGCACCATTGACTATAGTAGCAATATCGTCATTTCCGGGGTAGGCTGGAACAATCATCTCAAGCTTTGAGGGCGAATACTGACCCAAATTGTGAAAGATGATGGTTAAATCTTGGCCATATGTATCAGTGTTATAGGTCATGCTTGGCAAAGGTTGAGACGGCGTTTGATTCGGACTTGGTTTGCTTGTTGATTCGCTAGTCGCAGATTTACTTACCGGATTTTTCGGAACGGGAATAGTCACGTTGCCAAGGGATTCAAATTGTTCTGGCTGATTGCCGATCGGCTGGAATGCGACTTTTGGCTTGATTGTTCCCGACAACTGACCCTTTACTTTAAAATCCAGTGTTATGTTTGTGATAGAATCTGCCGGAATCTGAGAAGGCACGTTTGACTGTGCTGTAGACGATAAAGTTGTTGAGTCACTGCTTAAGGCAAATTCTGAAGGATGGACATAAATTGCCTTGTCTGTATGATTGTCCGCAGTCAAAGTTACATCTAAATTCTGTCCGTCATTCTTAGTTACATGAACACTTGTAATCGCCAATGAGGACTTAGAAGGAATTGCTTTCTTCGTGGTTGATTTTGAAGGTGAATGCCCCGTACTGCATCCAGACATAAGTGACGAAACAACCCCAATCGTCGCTAAAAGAAAGGCTATTTTTTTCATGGTTCATCTATCCCCTTACTTCAAATGGTATCCCCTCGCAACCCTCCTATTATATAACTACATCCAAGAAAATGGATTGAAATTATCTAAACCAAGTTCTTTTAAGAGACATCACAGAAATATTAATGTTCAGGAACATGACATGACGAAAAGAAAAGGACAATCCCTGCTCAGAAAACCGTTCCGAATAAAGATGAACCGTTTAAAAAAGCTAAACTGATTCTAAAAAAATATTGATCAGCCTATGTTTTTATCCAACTTTGTTCAACAGCTACAAATTTATCAGCGAACCAAAAAATCCCTGGGTCATAGCACAGATAATCATTTAGTCTAATTAAAAATGTTAAAATACAGTAAAAACATTCTCTATAAAAAGGGGGGGCTAATGTAAATGAAAAAGATAATACTTGTTTGGATAGTTCTTCTTGGGGTAGTGCTTTCTGGATGTGGAAAAACGACCGGTGAATCAACCAAAACTTCCCCACAAAATTCGATACAAAGCACAAAAACAACAGAAACGACATCACAAAGTTCAGAACAAAAAACAAAACCGGCAGTAAAGACTTCAACATCTAAAAGTTCAACATCCTCAGAAGTATTACAGGCGAGTGATAATATCGGTGGCGTTTGGCTGGCAAGGGGGGAACAAGATGGTGCAAGTAGCACTTGGTACTTTAACAATGGGCAATTAACAATCAATTACGTGTACCATTTTTCTTATGTGATTGCTAAAAATAAAGATCCTCATGGGTATACTGTTATAACGATAAAAAATAGCGAAGGTAAGCAGCAACATGCTTTGTTATTGAAAAGAAATGGCAGTGATTTTGAAGGTATAACTGCTGAAGGGGAGGCTTACAACAAATTCTCGGCTGATGGTACCATTCCAGAAGGACAGATTATCAAATTTACATTCCAAAAAAATGCCTGGGGAAGTATGGATGAAGCAATTGATTTTTATGAGAACACATATAAGAATACTAATAATGAGATTTCAAAAGATATTTCATGGAATAATTACCGAAGGAGTTTGTGGAGTTTGGTCAAGAAAGGAACTTCAGGCGATACGATAGTTTTACACTGGACGAATATTAGTGGGGCTGGGGGAAGCTTTGATCAATTTGTTAAAAATGATAGAACCACAGTGATCACGTTCTTCGATGGAAATGTGGGGTATCCCAATCATCCTACCGTGAGACATACGGTTCGAAATGCAGATTATAAAGTGATTAAGACAGAAGAATTGTGGAAGCAATAGTAATTAATATAGGTATGTTTCTTTTTTTGTAGAGGGATTGAGGGGACATATCAATTTTGCTTCAATAATGACTCAATTGAATTTAGAAAAAGCGTGTTTTGATCAATCTTTTTTTTCAAAACACGCTTTTTCTTTTTGTTCTTTTATCAAGGTTTATTAAGTTAATTTAATCAAACTTTTTTCCAATGAATGCTACAGATGATTGACCTACGGCAAGATGGGGGCTAAAAGGTTACATACTGGAAAAAATTAATTTATCAAAAGTTTGCCGGCAGTTGATATATCAATTTAAAATACTAATATTATTTAATTTAATTTTAAATAATTTTTAATTTATTCGATAAAAATGATTAAAATGACGATTGTGTAAAGACTGATCACGCTGCGGCTTTTTAGATTCTATTTGATTGGTGTTTGATCCAAATACTGATTTCGTTGATGTCGATTTTGTTCTCTTGATCTGCTATTTCGACGGTGAAATCAATTTCTTCCTGAGTTTCAACGGACAAGGTGTATCCGTTTTTCTCTAAAAAGGCTTCGAGTGCGGCGAACGCTGTTCGCTTATTGGCATTGAAGAATGGGTGGTTTTGGGACAGGCTCTGAAACAGGGCAGCAGCTTTCTTGAAAATCGTTGGATAGGCATCGCGTCCAAATGCCGACTGCTTGGGACGGTTTACGGCGCTGTTTAAGAGTGCCGCTTCTTTAACACCGACATCCTCATTTGGCGAATAGGTTCTAATTAAAAAGGCATTTAAATAGATGATTTGTTCTTCGGTGAGGTAATAGGTCATCGGGTGGTCAGACCCTTGAAGACATCGTCATACTTTTCAATGATGCCGTTGACCATATTGATGAAATCTGGATCGACGCCTTTGGGTAGAGTCGTGTTCTCCTTTTTTTTAAGGGTTACGGTGCCGTCTGTTTGTATGTTGAAGTCGATCTGATCGCCCGGCTTTACATTGAGATGCTTCAGAATTTCATGCGGGAAAGTAGCACCGCAACTATTTCCTATCTTCATGAGTTTCCGCTGAACGGTGATTTCATCCATGGCATTCGGCCTCCTTTGTTTAGTACATTCTTATGTTATCACGTTATAACGGTGATAACAATTTTGGGACACCCGATGGGTATTTATAAACGCGTGCACTTGATGGCTCATTTTATCTTTAACTTGAATTCCCATGACCATGAAATACAGCTCATATTCAACTATGTAGATTATAAATAAACTAATTTATTTTTAAATTTTATTTAAATATGAAGATATATAATCATACCATTGCAGGAGTTAAGTCTGTATACTTGTGTAAATAGGGTGATCTGAATATGAGGAAATGAGCAGGGGTTTCTGTTTTTCTGGAGGGGGCTGGCCAGCCCCCTCCAGAAAAACAGCGGGATTCGATTTCCCCTGTTTCTTTCATTTTTTTCATAGAAAATGAGCCGGAGCCCATCATCTCAGTTAGAATAGAGTCG
>NZ_SRJD01000004.1 GCF_004684935.1 Sporolactobacillus shoreae | reverse complement strand
GAGAGTCATCGTTTGATGTTGTCTGTGATTGTCGCATCGCTCACACCTCCTCTGTTTTCGAGAGTACTATTGTTCAGCCCTTCGTCCTGATGGACTACTATGGCATCTGCTGACTTCTTACAGTTCACCGAATCATCACTGGCTCAGTTGCTTCTGTGGAAAGTTGCTTTCCTCTTGTCGGAAGCCCCTGTAAGATCTCCCCGGGTAAGAACGACCGCTTTCCTTCCATGTGACTGCTGCATTTACTGGTTGAGGTTCGGGCAGTATAGGATTTCACCTTGTTTGGCAGGCTTATCCGTCTCAAGTCAGCCTTAGTATGCAGTTCTTGTTCATCAGCCCAGAAGTTTGCCTCCGGCTTCCTTCAGATTCCACCTCACGATGGACACCCTTGCCCTTGGCTAACAGTTCCTACTGCCAAGCCTGTAGCGGACTTTCACCGCCAAGCTGTCGTCCATGCCGGGCGCACCAAAAAGAGCGCCTGCTTAGACTCAAGCAGGCGCTCTTTATTATCAAATTCAATTATTTTGCGGCCTTGGCTTTTTCAGCGAGTGTCGCAAATGCTTTTTCATCATGTACAGCCAGGTCGGCCAGCATCTTGCGGTTAACTTCGATGCCGGCTGTTTTCAGGCCATTGATCAGTTTGCTGTAGGACAGGCCATTGATACGTGCCGCAGCGTTGATACGTGCGATCCACAGTCTGCGGAAATTACGTTTCGTCTGACGGCGGTCACGATAAGCATATGTCAGTGATTTGAAGACCTGTTCTTGTGCTACCTTAAATAATTTATGTTTTGCGCCGAAATAACCCTTCGCAAGTTTGAGCACTCTTTTGCGTCTGCGCCGAGTCACATATCCGCCTTTAACTCTTGCCATTGTAAAAACCTCCTAAAATAGGTCGTCCGAACGATCCGGGAAAAATTACTGCCAGGTTCAGGCATCAGCTTGTCTGCTTTTTCCGGCTCTTTTCATCCAAATAATCGGACAAACGTAAAAAATATATCAAACCCTGGTGCGTTCTTCTGATTAAGCGTTGATCATTTTCTTGACTTTTTTCGCTAAAGTAGGTGTTGCGATGGTGCTCTTGCGAAGTCCGCGCTTTTGTTTCTGAGACTTGTGAATCATCATATGGCTTGTATATGAGTGATTCCGTTTCATTTTGCCGGTACCCGTTTTCTTGAAGCGTTTTGCGGCACCTTTGTGTGTTTTCATTTTTGGCATGAAAAATTCCTCCCGACGGAGCCGGCGAAAAGCAGCCGATTAACCTTTGCCTCTTGCTCCAATGATTACTTCTTTACTTCTCGGCTTTTGGGGCCAGCACAAGGAACATGCTACGGCCTTCCATCTTCGGCCTGGCCTCAACGACACTGACTTCTGCACATTCTTCAGCAAGTTTTTCAAGAACCTGGCGGCCAAGATCGGAGTGCGTAATCGCACGGCCTCTGAACCGAACCGACACTTTGACTTTGTCGCCTTTTTCAAGAAACTTCTTTGCGTTCCGCATCTTGGTATTAAAATCGTGATCCTCGATGCTTGGGCTTAAACGAATTTCTTTGATGCTGATTACTTTCTGATTTTTGCGGGCTTCCCGATCCTTCTTCTGCTGTTCGAAGCGGAACTTGCCATAGTCCATAACGCGGCATACTGGCGGTTTCGCGCCGGGCGCCACCATAACTAAGTCAAGGCCGACATTCTGAGCAATAACCAATGCTTCCGCCTTGGTCTTAATGCCGAGCTGTTCCCCATTCTGATCAATCAGACGGACCTGCTGAGCACGGATTCCCTCGTTGACAATCATGTCTTTGCTAATATTGAGCCACCTCCAGAATAATTTGAGCAAAGCCTTTGGCTATAAAAGCATAATAAAAATGCGGGCGCATAAACGCCCGCATCGCTAATTCAGTCAAATATTCAAACCTGACAACAACATCTCTGCATCGTTCAGGTGAGAAGCCGGGCGCCTCTGCTTTTACTCATTATTCATTAACCTATTCACTATAGCATGTCACTGCTCATATTGCAAGGATCAATCAGCATATTTAATTGTAGAGAATAAATCTGTGTTTGTAAAGAAGGCATGTGAAATTAATTTCACGCCATCCTCTGCAAACTCCTTATTTTACAACAGGTTTTTTCGTTACCCGATTCTTAATTTCTTCCAAAATCCCGGCTTTGAATGTTTCGTAAGGAATGGTGCTCGTCTCTTTCTCTCCATATTTACGAACATTGACGGCGTTGCTTTCGATTTCATGATCGCCGATCACCAGCGTATATGGGATCTTGTGTGTCTGGGCATCCCGGATCTTATAATTAAGTTTTTCCGCGCGACGGTCCGAATGAGCCCGGATACCGGCCATCTTCAGATCATGTTCCAGCTTAGCAATATAATCCAGATGAACGTCCGCAACCGGGATCAGTTCAACCTGTACGGGAGCCAGCCAGGTCGGAAATGCGCCCGCAAAGTGCTCAATCAATATCGCGAAGAACCGGTCGAGTGAGCCGTAGATCGCGCGGTGAATAACGACCGGGCGTACCTTTTCGTTATTTTCATCAATATAGGTCAGATCAAACTTCTCTGGCATCTGATAATCAAGCTGGATCGTCGCACACTGGTGACTCCGTCCGATTGCATCCTTAATGTGGAAATCAATCTTCGGGCCGTAGAACGCGCCGTCGCCTTCGTTAATGGTGTACGGCATGTCGATCGACTTCAGGACGCGGCTTAGAGCGGCTTCCGCCTGATCCCACATTTCAATGCTTCCCATGTGGTCTTCAGGGCGTGTCGAAAGTTCAACCGTATACTCGAAACCAAATGTACTGTAAATCTTGCTGATCAGCTGGAAGATGTTCTTGATTTCACTTTCAATCTGATCCGGACGGACAAAAATGTGTGCGTCATCCTGGCAAAATGTGCGGACACGCAGCATACCGTTCAGCGCGCCGCTGAGTTCATGGCGGTGAACTTGGCCGAATTCGGCAATCCGTATCGGCAGATCGCGGTAAGAATGCAGTGTGTCTTTATAGATGAGCATGTGCCCCGGACAGTTCATTGGTTTCAACGCGTAGTTGACGTCGTCCACTTTCGTGAAATACATGTTTTCATGATAGTGGTCCCAGTGTCCGGAATTCTCCCACAATCTCTGATTCATCATCAGAGGCGTGCGCACTTCTTCATAATCAACCTGACGCTGCAGTTCGCGAGAGAAATCTTCCAGTTCTGTGCGGATAATCTGCCCATTCGCCAGATAGAAAGGCATGCCCGGCGCTTCTTCAGAAAACATAAAAAGGCCGAGTTGTTTACCGAGTTTGCGGTGATCCCTTTTCTGCGCCTCTTCACGAAAATGGAGATAATCCTCCAGATCTTTCTGGCTTGGAAACGCTGTTCCATAGATACGTTGCAGCATCTCGTTGTCGCTGTTGCCGCGCCAGTATGCACCGGATATGGTCATCAGCTTGAAAGCTTTTATTTTTCCTGTTGACGGAAGATGTGGACCACGGCACAGGTCAAAGTATTCGCCCTGTGAATAAATCGTAATCTTTTCACCTTCCGGAATATCACCGATCAGTTCAACCTTCAATTCGTCTCCGGCTTCTTTAAATCGGCGAATTGCCTCTTCACGACTGACCTCTTCCCGCTTGATCTCCAGATTTTCCGAAATGATTTTCTTCATTTCCTTCTCAATTTTCAGCAGATCTTCAGGAGTCAGATTCTGATCCAGATCAATGTCATAGTAGAAACCGTCCTTGATCGCGGGACCGACGCCAAACCGGACTTTCCCGTATATTCTGCGGATCGCCTGGGCCATCACATGTGCTGTCGTATGCCGCATCATCTGAAGAATATCCGGATCGCCTGCTTTTAAGATTTCCAGCGTGCCATCCTCCTTCAGCGGACGCCTGAGATCAATAAGCTGATCATTGAACTTTCCGGCGAGCGCCTGTTTCTTCAATCCTGTG
Organism: Sporolactobacillus shoreae; assembly: GCF_004684935.1. Classification (GTDB taxonomy): domain Bacteria; phylum Bacillota; class Bacilli; order Bacillales; family Sporolactobacillaceae; genus Sporolactobacillus; species Sporolactobacillus shoreae. Next base: position 218,317 of record NZ_SRJD01000004.1, on the reverse strand, counting down.
CTGATCGAGCCGGCAATGTCCTCAGTTGTAACGCCGGACTCAAACGCTTTAACACTCTGGTCCGGAAACGTAATGTGAATCTCCGACATTTAAAACACTCCTTTTTTATGAATCGTGCAACGAATTCTTCGAAAGAATGGGTGATTGATGGAAGGCTAAATCCGGCAATAAAAAAAGCATCCGTCCCTAAAAAAGGGACGAGTGCTTTCTCGTGGTTCCACCCTTGTTCCTGCTTCAGCAATCCATTCATCGTACCATGCTGAAACAGCTCAAGATTTTTTATAACGGGAAAAACCCGTTGGCAGGTACTTCGAGTTCTCCGCCAAAGTTCAGAGGTGGTAAATCCTCCGTGCCGCCAGGAACTCGCACCAGCGTTCCCTCTCTGCAAACAGCACTGGAAGATCCATGTCCTCATCCTCACCGATCTTCTATCAAAGTATATTCCGATTATAGGACGCCTACAGATGAAAATCAAGTGCTTCAGGATCCCGCCCACGTGCGATCTATTTTAAGCCTTGACTTTATCCCGGTTTTCCATCAGAAAGTCAAAAAGCATGTCACGGCTGACCTGAGCCGCTTCTTCTTCCAGACCCATCTGGCGAAGAATCTCCAGCCCGATCGGAAGCGCTGTTCCCGCCGCACGCGAAGTAATAATATTCCCGGAGACAACAACAGGATCCTCAGAGTAATCCGCATCTTTAATGTGACTGCGGAAATCCGGATTACTTGTTACTTTCTCGCCCTTCAATATTCCGGCACGTTCAAGAGCGATCGGAGCCGCACAAATTGCCGCAACCTTTTTCATGTTGTCTTTATAAAAACGGATCAGTTTTTGGACCCTCTCATCGTCCCGCAATGTGGCCGCGCCTTTTGCACCGCCGGGAAGATAAATACCGTCAAAGTCAGTCAGCCCATCACTATCAATTGTTGTATCCGCCTGAATCACGATATGCCGCGACCCCTCAACAAGCGCATCGCCAAGCGAACAGAGTACGACTTCGACACCGCCTCTTCTCAATACATCAATCACGGTAACCGCTTCAGTTTCTTCAAAACCTTCCGCAAGCAGGACCAGAATTCTCTTCAAGCCCATCGCCTCCTGTTGTAAAAAATTTCGTTATCCCTATCGTAGCATAATAAGAAGTGGCGTGACAAAGGTCAGATATCGCGGCAAATCGCGTATCCCAATGCAAAAAAAAGCCGGCAGCCTAATGACTGCCGGCAATTACCGGTTAAGGATACTCTGCTCCTGCTCGTTCCCATTTGATTTAGATGTTGCAAATATGTTGATCAACATATTCTTCTCCTCCTGTTGGTGTGAATTTTTTTGAATCTGTCAGCGGATATGTCGGGAGTAAGCCACACGCCTGGTCAGCATGTCGTCCTTGAGCGAGTCGATTCGGCGCATATCTTCATAGCGGCTTGGTGATGGTTTATGCTGCCGGACTGAAACAGTCAGGTTCAGCGCAAAAAAGTTAATACTTAGCATACGTATCCCTCCTTTCTGTCGCGGGATTGTTTCTTTCAAAAATCCCTTTCCTGCAAAACTTTGGTTCTCCTTTGCAAGCAATGTCTGCATTTTTTTCTCCTCCAATTCAATGTCATATTTATATAAAAGCGCTCCGCAACGGGGCGGGCTTTATATGCACAAAAAAACCGCAGGGCAATCTGTCTGAACGGTCTTTTTAAAAAAGGGCACAAAAAGACCGCAGTCAGTTCTCGACCTACGGCTGGTTTCAGTTCATATTTGGGATTGCAAAATTAACGAAATGAACCTGTCATTGCCGAGGCCATCATAAAGCGATATGCAATTGCTGAATAAGCTGTTCTTTGAATCATCAACATATCCTGATGACCTCCTTAAAGTTCTAAATCGTACTTTTAAAGTATACATGGAAAAACTTTCTTTGTAAACCCTTAAATCAGCCCATTTTACTGAAGGCCGGCCTCGTTTTCAGCATGAAAGTCCCCTGGGAGAAAACATACCCGGTCTTCAAAGACCTGATGAAGTGTCCGCATGATACTGTGTTCCGGACGATCTGTGTAAACAATCACCTGTTTGGGTGCCAGAGCAATCAGGGTCAGTATGATTGAAGGCTCCGCTTCAATGCCCCATTGTTTTAACAGTGGGTAAAAAGAGCGTACAGACTGCACATTCCTGATCAGCCGGTGCCTGTCATCATAGAGTCTGAAAGGCTGCTCGTCAAGTACTTCGATCTTTTCGCAAAGTGGCCGGTAAGCGCGGATGATCCGCCGCAGCTTATCAATAAAGACCTGATATTCCTGTTCAAGCTTATACTCGTCAATCGCGATCTCCACAAATTGGCGGAGCACTTCCCGATAGGCCGTCAGCCGGAACCGAAGGATGGACTGAAAAGTAAACGTGCTGTGTTCTGAGAGAATGCCATCCAGCGATTCAATAATCAGTTGCCGTTTGTCCGGAAGGGTGCCCGTCTGCGGAAGATCATTTTTCTCACCAGCGAAGATCGCCGTAATGATGCTGAGAATCTCGATTTTCTCCTCAGGTTCTGAAAAAAAATATTGATTTTCAATAATATCAAGCAGCCATTTTCTTTCAAACTTTTCAATGATAAAGCGGGATATTAAAAAAGCCAGTTCTCCGAAATCCGCTTCTGTCGCAGGAAATATCACCAATCGGCTGTTGATCAGGAGAACGCCAGCCTCCTGCCTGAAAACAGCAGGCAATTCCCGATAAAGATCTACTGCTTCCTGTGCCGTTTCGAACACGATCTCCAATCGCTTATCCTCCCCGTCCTATTCTTTATAACCACTATATGGGGGAAAGCTGCGGATCATGCGGCGAATCATCGTCTTAGGCAAAAAAAAGAACCGCAACAGATCTGCGGCTGATATGTATGATCAGTTATCTGCGGTTTGTTCCGTCCATTTTAACAAGCGTTGTGAAATGGCGGATCCGTTCCATAAGCCGCTTCGCTTTTACTTTCTCGACACCGCTTTTCTGAGAATAAGCGAAATGGTCTTCTAGCTCATCATAATTAAAATTGGAAGTATATAAAGTCGGGAGATGCTCCATCATCCGATATTGCAAAATGCTGCCCAGCACTTCATCGCGGATCCATGGCGTCATCGTCTCGGCGCCGATATCATCCAGAATCAGTATCGGCACCTTCTTCAGGACATCCAGTTTCTGATCTACCGTATTATCCTGAATGGCGCCTTTGATTTCTCTGAAAAAATCGGGCGTGTAGACAATCAGTGAGCCAGCGTGCCGGCTTTCAGCCAGACTGTTCATGACAGCCCCCATCAGGTAGGTCTTTCCAACACCAAACTGTCCGCAGAGATAAAGCCCCTTAGCCTCTTCAGGTTTGTTCAAATAAGAGCGGACGAAGTCGCCCGCAGCTTTCAATGCAAGCTGGCGCCCCTTTTCCAGTTTATCGATGTTTTTAAATGTCGCGCGGAGAATGTCCTTAGGAACATAATAACTTCTGATCAGTTCACTCTGCCGTTTTTTTACTTCCCGATCCAGCAACAAGGGACAGGGGGAGAATGTCAGCGTCAGGCTTCCCTTGTCATTCATCAGGACGGGCCTGTAACCTGCCATCATATTCGGACAATTTTCAAGGCCCGGGCAGTGATCGCAATGCTCCCATTCCTCGGCAAACTGATAGAGTCTGGGAAGATGCCTTTCCCACTCTTCAATCCCAATCTGCGGATTTTTTTCGGAAAAGCTGCGGATTCTTGAATTTTCCTTCAGTCCCGCCATGATACGGTCATGTTCAGCCCGTACGTCGCGTCGGCCTGCCATATCCTGAATCAGCGATTTAATCGGCTCCATTGTCTCACCCCCCTAATGTTCCGATCAGATACTGTTTAAATAATCATCCAGCCATTTTGCTCTTTTCTTTGCTTCTTCATCAGGCGCCTCCGTACGATTAACATGGCCGTCTCCATTCATCCACTCCGGAACGATTTCCTGATGCCCGCGTTCAGAAACTCTTCGCCTGGGTGCATCGTTTTTGCTGGAAACCGGTTCCTGCCGTTTGCGTCTCTCTTCACGGGCAATCGACATCGCCTGACGCACCGTACGGACATTCATTCTCGACCATTGAGCCGCAATTTTTTCAACAAATGATTTATTTAAATTGTTATGGTTGACTTGCACGATATAGTCAATGAGCACGTTGATGACACCCGGATTCAGTTTCGTGCTGAACATCAGATTCTCAATCAAGCGCAGGTCTGGTGGCTGAGGTTTGCTCCCATGCCCCAGTTGCTCCAGAAGCTGATACGGAGAGCTAGTCTCATACCAGGCGATCAGCCTTTCCTCTTCACTCTGCAGCTCTCTTCCGGCCATTTCACGGTCCTCCTCCGGTTGAGTCCGGTCATACAGAGCAGGCATTTCATCCGCTCCGTGTTCCAGACGGTAGAAATCACGCACTTCCTTTCTCAGCGCGTCTCTGTCAACCGTCCCCGTATGAAGCGATGCCGTTTCAACCGCGCGACTCATATCAAAAGGGTCAGTATTGTACACAAAAGCGAGCTTTTCAATGTCGGCTCGGACATCGTCGTTAAGCGCATCTGCCGGAAGAATGGCCTCTGAGAGATATCTTTTAAGTGCTTTGAAATCAAAAGGTTTTCTGAACCGCAAAGACCCAGATTGGGCACGCTTTTCCCATTTTTTTTCTCCGGGATCAAGCTGCTCCTCCTCTTTGATTTCACCCGCCGGCACGGACTCAAATACATCGTCGAAAGTAACGGAAAGATCTTCAAAATCTACTTCAGACGAGCTGTGATCCGCAAAAAGGCTGCTGAGCCTTTCAAAGTCTCGGGAACCGACCTGATGGAAGAGAAAAGGACTGAGAAGGGCATCATGAAAAAACTCATCTGGTTTCAGCGGAGGAAAGATCCGGTAAATAAAAAAGCCGGGATCCGAGTGCCTCTTCTTCAGCGAACGGAGCAGCCCGACGGCTTCAAGTTTCTTTCTGGCTTTCAATATCCGGTCTAGTGAAAGATTCATGAATCCCATCAACTGATGATGTGTCGCCGAAAAATTCCCTTCCCGGGAATCTTTCTCCTGCCAGAAAGTAAAATAAAGGCTGGTTGCCTCAATGCCGATGAGCGGCTGATAGAGACAGGTGATGATTTTCTGATCATAAAAATAAAGCAGTCCCGCCATCCTGACTTCGTATCTGTCGCCCGGCAAAACTTCCTTCCAGGATTGGATCATGCCCGTCTCCTCCTCCCTCATCTCCGTCACATACTAGACCATGCAAAGATTATTCGTTTTGAAATACATTTTACTCTCTATAGGGTTTCGTTTATCTTATTTCTTGGCTTTGTTAAACAGTCTGTCGTTTTTCGCTCCAGTCGTTCGCTCCAACAACGGAGGGGCAAAAACAACATTAAATTTAAACTTAGCCTATTCCTTAGAACTTTTTCTATTGTTTTTTTCCGTTTCGAGCTGATCCTTGAGTTCCTGAATTTCCCGCGCAAAGACATTGATGTCTTTGAATTGCCTGTAAACGGACGCAAAGCGGACGTAAGCGACCTCGTCCACTTTTGCCAGTTCATTCATCACCAGCTCGCCGATTTCATGGCTGTTGACTTCAGAACGTCCGTCATCACGAAGTGCCTTCTCAACTCGATTAGCGATGCGTTCCAGTTCCTCTAGCGGGACGGGGCGCTTTTCACAAGCTTTGATTAAGCCGCGCAGAATTTTATCCCGGCTGAAAGCTTCGCGGGCATCTTCTTTTTTAACAACGACAAGCGGAATTTCTTCAACTTTTTCAAATGTGGTAAAGCGATAGTGGCAGAACTCACATTCTCTACGCCTGCGGATCGCCCTTCCGCTGTTCACAGGACGAGAGTCCAGCACCTTGGTCCCATCTTTTTTACAGCTTGGACAGCGCATATTACCCACCTCAATCGCAGTTTTCGATGATAGCTCTATTTTATCCTAACAGAGAGCGGATGAAAAGCAGTCGCCTGATCCGGAATTTCTCAAAGCTTCACGATAATTGAATTCAAAGTCATTTGATTCCCCATTGCTTTAATATCCTGATCAGCTGATCTTCTGATTCCCGGATCGTTCCGTTATTATTGATCACAGCGCTCGCCCGTTTTTTCTTTTCCTCAAGTGGCATCTGAGACTTGATCCGCGCCATTGCTTCCGCCTCTGTCAGGTTGTTTCTCGCCATCAGCCTCCTGAGCTGGTTGCTTTCCGTAACGTAAACGACAATCGTCTTGTCTGTCCAGCCTTCAAACGAACCTTCGAAAAAAAGCGGTACATCCAGGAAGACAACAGGAGCACCTTCTTTCTCAAAAGTTTCCAACTGTTTGCGCATCCGTGAACGGATCAATGGATGAATGATCGAATTAAGGCTTTGTCTCAGGTCTTCATGATGAAAAATCAATTCACCCAGCTGTGCCCGGTCCAATGACCCATCCTCAAGCAATATTCTTCTGCCGAAGGCTTCGACAATTTTCTGCAACCCCGGTTCTCCGGGGGCGACCACCTCGCGAGCGATCCGGTCGGCATCTACCAAGGGAAAGTGGTTGTTTCTCAGCCAGTCCGACACAGTGCTTTTGCCGCTGGCAATCCCACCCGTCAGTCCGATCCTCAGCATTATTTCTTCCTTCTCTTCTGGCAGTTCGGGCAGAAGTGCGTCCCGCGGCCGCCTACCTTTATTTTTTCAATAGGATTTCCGCACCGGACACAAGGCAGCCCCTCCCGCCCGTACACCTGCAGCTTTTGCTGAAAAAGACCCATGTGTCCCTGACTGTTCACAAAGGTCCTCACACTGCTTCCACCCAGTTCCACAGCTTCACTTAATGTGGCGATTATGGCCTGACGCAGCGCAGTAATTTTGTAATTTGTCAATTCATCTGCTGGCGTCAATGGATGGATGCGGGCACGGAAAAGGGTCTCGTCAACATAAATATTACCAAGCCCGACAACTGCCGACTGATCCAGCAAGAGAGACTTAATGGCCCTCTTCGTGCTTTGGCAAGCTAAAGCGAGTGCCTTTACTGTGAACTCCGGAGAAAAAGGTTCCGGACCGAGTCGTTTCAGCGGAAGGCTGTTCCATTCCTCGCCCTTTCGAAATAAGTGCATCGTGCCGAACTTACGGACATCGCGATAGCGAAGCGCCGTACCGTCTGTAAAATGAAAAAGCACATGGGTGTAAGGATCGACAGGTACCTCTTCGGGGTCCAGTCGGTACCTCCCTTCCATCCTCAGATGGGAAACAAGGACTTCATCGTCAAAACAAAGAAGCAGGAATTTTCCCCTCCGTCCGATTTGCCGAATGGTCTCTCCACTCAGCAAATCGGCAAATTGACGGACATCGCTCGGGCGGCGAATGATATTCGGCCACCTTATCTCGACACTTTTAACTTTTTTCCCGATCACCAGCTCACTCAGCGTCCGCCTGACCGTTTCTACTTCAGGTAATTCCGGCACGAAAAATTTCCCCTTTAAAATTATTTCTTTTTAATCTACAGCAGTCCCCTGTTTCTGCTTACTGAAGCTTTTCAGGGTCACCGTATTACAGATTAGATACAAACAGAGAAAAGCCGCAAGCGGATAGCAGCTATTTCCCTGTTTTTACAAGATCCGTCCATTATTTAGCATCATACCAGGTTGGCCCGAAGGCACATTCTACTTTCAGTGGCACTCTGAGCTGTATGGCATTCTCCATCACCTCAGGAACGATTCTTTTCATCACGGCAATCTCATCTTCAGGAACTTCGAAAATCAATTCATCGTGAACCTGAAGCAGCATCCTTGAATCTAGTTGTTCCTCTTGAAGGCGGCGGTTCATCTGGATCATTGCCAGCTTGATCACATCCGCGGCGCTGCCCTGAATCGGTGTGTTCATCGCGGTGCGTTCGGCAAAACTGCGGGTATTGAAATTATGGCTTTTGATATCCGGAAGATAGCGACGGCGATTCAGAAGCGTCGTCACAAATCCTTCATCCCTGGCTTTTTTCACAATATTCTCCATGTACTGCCTAACGCCTGGATAGCTCTTCAAATAAGTTTCAATAAAACGCCCGGCTTCCTTCCGTGTAATCCCGATATTCTGGGACAGTCCATAATCACTGATTCCGTAGATAATGCCAAAGTTGACCGCTTTCGCATGCCGGCGCATCAGTGGTGTCACATCCTCTTTCGAAACACCAAAAACATCCATCGCTGTTTTTGTATGAATGTCCATCCCTTCAATAAACGCCTGCTGCAGGTTTGCGTCACCTGCTATATGCGCGAGTACACGCAGTTCAATCTGAGAATAATCGGCAGAAAACATCTGCCATCCCGGTTCCGAGGGTAAAAAAGCTTTGCGTATTTTCCGCCCTTCTTCAAGGCGGATCGGAATATTCTGCAGGTTAGGATCGGTTGAACTTAGACGGCCAGTCTGGGTCAGGGCCTGATTATAAATGGTATGAATTTTCCCCGTATGCGGGTGAATCACTTTCAGAAGGCCCTCGACATATGTCGATTTTAGCTTGCCAAGCTGCCGGAAATCCAGAATCCGATCAATGATTTCATGACGTCCTCGAAGCTTCTCCAGCACATCTGCTGCCGTGGAATAACCGGTTTTCGTTTTTTTCACGGCGGGAAGCTGAAGCTTTTCAAAGAGGATTTCCCCGAGCTGTTTCGGTGAGTTGATATTAAAGGTGACGCCCGCCATCTGGTATATGTCCTTCTCAATCTCGCTGAGCGTGCGATCAAGCTCTGCACCCATTGAGGTTAATGTTTCACCGCTTGTTTTAACCCCGGTAAATTCCATTTTTGACAAAACTCGGGCCAAAGGCATTTCCAGATCAAAAAGCAACTGTTCCTGTTGGTTATTTTTAAGCTCTTCAATCAGTTTTGGTTTCAGCCTCAGCAGTGCTTCCGCACGTTCACCAAGATGCTGCGCCTGGGCATCCCCTTCCGGCACCTGACGTTTGGCACCCTTTCCATAAAAGGCTTCATTTGTTTCCATATTTGAAATGCCGCGTTTTCCGGCGAGAATCGCCAGATCCTCACCTGCTTCCGAAGGGTCGATCAGATAGAATGCGAGACGGGTGTCAAATGTCACGCCATTAAGCTGAATCCCCTGCCATCTGAGGGCTACTTCCGCCTGCTTGCTGTCAAGGACAATCTTTTCTCTTTTGTCATCGGAAAGCCATTCCCTGAAACAAGGATCCTGAAGTCCTTTTTCCGTCTGTATAAAATAGGTTCCGGTTGCATTTGAAACGGCGAAACCGATAATTTTTCCATAGTGATAATTTTCATCAAGCATGCCGACGATCAATGAACTCGGCGAAACCAGCTGTCCCGGACGAAATTTGCTCACGGCAATGACCTGAACTTCGGCCACCCGCGCCTCGTCATGCTCCTTCTGCGGAATATCCAACTTGTCCAGAAGGGACTGGAACCCCAGTTCATGCAGAAGATCGATTAGTTCAGGTGTTACTTGATTTTCAAAAACACAGTCCTGAGCCGTAATGCTGATCGGCGAATCGCGATCAATGGTAGCAATCTTTTTGCTCATCAGAGCCTGATCCTGATTATTTTCCAGGTTTTCTTTGAGCTTCTTACCTGAGACATCGTCAATGTGCTCATAAACGCCCTCAACGCTTCCAAACTGGCTCAACAATTTGATTGCGGTCTTTTCACCGACACCGGGAACACCGGGAATATTGTCGGAGGCGTCGCCCATCAGTCCTTTTAAGTCAATGACACCCGCAGGCTCAATGCCATAGCGCTCTCTTACCTGATCCGAATCATAGTCGACCGTATCAGTAATCCCTTTTTTAATCAGGGATACATTGACATGATCACCAACCAGCTGGAGATAATCCTTATCCCCCGTTACAATTCTGACAGTGAATCCTTCCTGTTGCGCTCTTTGAGACAGAGTACCGACGATATCATCCGCTTCATAATTCTCCAGATCATAACGTTTGATGCCCATCGTATCCAGCAGTTCATAAACAAAAGGAAACTGCTGAGAGAGCTCGGGAGGCGTTTTTTGCCTCCCGCCCTTATATTCTTTATAAGTTTCATGCCTGAAAGTCGTTTTTCCCGCATCAAAAGCTACCAAAATATGCGTCGGCTTCTCCTCGGCAATGATTTTCATAAGCATTGTCGTAAATCCATAAACAGCGTTCGTATACATTCCCTGATTGTTGCTTAGCAAAGGGAGTGCGAAAAAAGCGCGATAAACCACATTATTGCCATCAATTAAGACGAGTTTCTTCATGACTGACCTCCCGGGACACGAACAACGCACCGTTCTTTACTTATATTCTATAGCATGGAGTATGAATTATCCAATCGGCGGTGTTGTTTTCCTGAATGAGATCACAAACGTCGTGCCATTTCCCGGCTCGCTTTCAACATCAATATGGCCTTCATGCACTTCAACAAGATGTTTTACAATGGCAAGGCCCAACCCTGTTCCGCCTGAATCCCTACTTCTGGCTTTGTCCACCCGATAAAAACGCTCGAACACTCTGGGAATCTGGTCCTTTTCAATTCCAATGCCATTATCTGAAATAATAAACTGTGAATAGTTAGCTATTTCTTTCACAGATAGAGTGATTGTGCCTTTTTCCGGTGTATAGACAATAGCATTAGTTATTAAATTGATCATAATCTGGCGGATCCGATATGGATCGCCCAGAGCCCAGCCTTCCTCTCCCCGGGTTCTTCTTATGTCAATCTTTTTCTCCCGCGCTTTTTCTTTGAAAATCAGCAGAACTGCGTCCAGCAATCTGGAAAGAGAGACTGTCTGCCAGTCAATTGTAAAATGTTCACGCTCAATCTTGGAGAGTTCAAGCAGATCCTTGACCAGACTCTGAAGCCGCCTCGCCTCATGGAGCATGATATTAAGAAATTGTTCTTCCATCTGTTTATCATCTTTTGCGCCGTCAAGAAGGGTTTCAGTAAAACCAATCAGAGAGGTAATCGGTGTTTTGAGTTCATGTGAAACATTAGCTACAAAATCCTTGCGCATATTCTCAAGCTTTTTGATACCTGTGATGTCATGAAAAACAACAACAATGCCTCTGACCTTTTTGCGTTTATCCAGAATCGGTGCACAGGAAACGTCGAAATGTTTCCGCTCAATATGGATGGGCAGCTGGATCTGACGCGTCATCCTTTCCCTTGACCGGAATACCTCAGAGATCATTACATTGACTTCATCATAAGGAATGACCTCATGATAATCCGCCAGTTCCCAGTGGCCCGCGTCCGTTTTAAAGTCTTCCTTAAACGTCTGATTGACGTACTCAATCCTGCCATTCCCATCAATGAAAATCAGGCCATTTCCGATATTTTCAATCAGAGTTTCCATACTGTCCCTCTGATTGGCATAGGAACGACTGATTTCATGCAGAGACTCGGAAAGCCTGTTCATGGCGAGATTCAGCCGAAGCACGCTTTCATGTCGCTCACTGTTTGAAGCAATCATATTGTATTTGCCATCCAGAATGTTCTCAGCCATTCTCGCAGCGAACCGGACGGGATTTCTATAGGAAAGCACAAGAAAGTCCCTGTAGAAAAGCATCCCGACACCAAAAAGAAAGAGAAACCAATAGAGCAGGTTCAAACCGACAATAACAGTCCTGGAACCCTCGAGCTCCAGATAACCGATTGTTTTCTGCCCTGCTTTGATTGGCGTTATGTAACCCGCGGAATGTTCCGTCAGTCTGAACGTTTTCCATTTGTCAGGTAAATTGGCACTCTTGCTGCTAACATTAGAATACTTCAATTGATGATCCGAGCCGTAAATCGCTATTCTGAGTTTTTCTTTTTCTGCATACTGACTTAACGCGCCGCGAATTAAGGATAAATCCAGGCTGTCATTGCGGACCGCTATGGCTTTAATCCATTCCGAACGGTCATTCATCTGCTGACGGTCCTGCTGTGCACAGGCAACCTGTATTACCTGGTCCGAAACATAAATCGTGAAAAGCAGGCAAAAAATAACAAAACCCCAACGGATCCACTGTCTGACTTCAAGCCTTTGGTTCTTCAAGTTTATAACCCAACCCTCGTACTGTCTTAATATAGAGTGGTTTTCGTGTCACGTCTTCAATTTTCTCTCTCAGATGGCTGACATGGACATCAACGATACGTGTGTCACCGGCAAAGTCATAATTCCAGACGGCATTGAGCAGCTGTTCACGCGTCAGCACTCTGCCCTTGTGCTTCATCATGTAGACGAGCAATTCAAACTCCTTAGGCGTCAGAAGCATTTCCTTGTCCTTGAACATCGCCTCAAATTTATTGGGGTATACTTTTAAATCCCCTGACACGAGTACCTCATTCTGCTCCTGATGACCCAGTTCCGATCGTCTGAATATTGCTTTGACACGCGCCACAACTTCACGCGGACTAAATGGTTTTGTCATGTAGTCATCAGCGCCCAGTTCCAGGCCCAGAACTTTGTCGAGTTCATCATCGCGGGCTGTCAGCATAATTATCGGTATATAAATAAACTCCTGTCGAAGCTTTTTGCACACATCCATGCCATCCATCTCCGGAAGCATCAGGTCCAGCACAATTAAATCCGGATGCTGTTCCTGGACAATCGGCAGGACTTCCGTTCCCGTTCCTGCCGAGATCACATCATAACCCGCCTTCTTCAGGTTAAAGGAAAGCAATGTTACGATGGACGGTTCATCATCAACGACTAGAATCTTTTTTGCCATAATACGCCTCCATGCCTGTTTCCTGAAATCATCGCTGTTCTTCAAAATCATGCTGGCAGGCCAAAGCTGCGGTCTCCAGCTTATCCGAACTCTTTGACGAGGCTCGGATTATCCAAACCGGCCAGAAATATAGTCAGCGGTGCTCTTTTTCTCGGGATGAGTAAATAGATTTCTTGTCAGCCCGAATTCAACAAGCTCGCCCTGATAGAAGAAAGCTGTATAATCGGCAATTCGGGCAGCCTGCTGCATATTGTGCGTGACGATAACAATCGTATAATCTTTCTTCAGTCTGAGAAGCAACTCTTCAATCTTCGAAGTAGAAACAGGGTCAAGTGCTGATGTCGGTTCATCGAGAAGGATCACGCTGGGTTTCAGCGCAAGAGCTCTTGCAATGCACAAGCGCTGCTGCTGGCCTCCAGACAGCCCTGTCGCCGAATGGTCGAGCCTGTCTTTCACTTCATCCCAGAGGCCTACCTCTTTCAGACAATTCTCAGTTGTTTCTTTCAGAATCTTTTTATTACGCATGCCTGCAAATTTCAAAGGAAGCTGAATATTTTCACTGATCGATTTTGGAAACGGATTCGGTTGCTGAAAAACCATTCCGATTTCTTTGCGAAGCTGAACGACATCGATTTTTGGATTTAAAATATTATTATCACGATAAAGAATGTTTCCTTCACATCTAGCAATAGGTATCAGATCGTTCATCCGATTAATTGTGCGTATAAACGTTGATTTGCCACAGCCAGAAGGTCCAATTAGTGCCGTAATCGATTTTTCATGTATCGGCATGTTCACATCTTTAACTGCGTGGTTGCTGCCGTAAAAAATATTAACGTCCTTAACTTCTATCTGTACCGGAGTCTCTTCGCCTTTATCATTGGTAAAGTTTGCGATATTGGTGTCCAGTTGAATCATCATTCAATTCTCCCCCTTATGATTTACCTGATAATTTATTGTTTATTACTTTTCCAAGGCCGCGTGCGAGCAAGTTGAAAAGCAGGACGCAGATGACAAGGACAGCTGCCGATCCGTTGGCGACTGTCTGAATATCCGGAATAATACCTGAAGTATTCACCGCCCAAATGTGCACTGAAAGTGTCTCGGCCGAGCGAAACATGTTCAGTGGTGAAGTCGGTGAAGCAGGATTCCAGTTTGTAAAATTCAGATTTGGAGTAGACATACCGGCAGTGAACAGTAAAGCTGCCGATTCACCGAAAACCCTGCCTGCAGAAAGGATGATCCCTGTTAGTATGCTTGGAAAAGCTGCTGGAAGAAGAATCGTTTTAATCGTATGCCAATGAGTAAGGCCGAGGGCGAGACCCCCTTCTTTCTGATGGGAAGACAGGGAATGGAAACCATCTTCCGTTACACGCACAATGACAGGAAGGTTGAATACGGTAAGTGCAAGTGCACCTGAAAGGACAGAAAATCTAAACTGAAAATAATTGACAAAAATCAGCATGCCGAACATACCTACGACAATGGAAGGCAGAGAAGCAAGTACTTCCACGCAGGAACGGATGAAAGAAGTCAGTTTGCCAGGCTTGGCGTACTCCGCAAGATAGATACCGCCGCTCGTTCCAATCGGGACGGTCAGAATCATCGTGATGATCAGCACATAAAATGAATTCCAGAGCTGATCCTTGATTCCTCCTCCAGCTAGAAACGGATCAGATTCTGAAGTCAGAAAATGCCAGGAAATACTTGTCACACCATTGACTAAGATGTAGCCGAGCAGTGCAGCAAGTATGCCGGCCATAATAATGGCGCAGAGAACAATGAGTGATAGAGCAATTCTATTAGTCACCTTGCTGCTCATCACGCATTCCTCCTTTTAGCAAGCATTCGAATAATCAAAATAAATATATAGGAAATGACAAGCAGAATCAATCCGAGTGACCAAAGAACATCGTTCGATACACTTCCTGTGGTTGTATCACCCATGCTCCCGGTAATAACCGTCGTCAAAGTTGCCGCGGGTGCGAAAATCGAGTGCGGCATTTGAAAAGTATTTCCAATGACCATTTGAACCGCAAGAGCTTCACCGAAGGCTCTTGACATACCCAGGATGATTGCCGTAACAATACTCGAACCAGCCGCCGGAATGACCACCCTCCAGATGGTCTGCCATTTCGTCCCGCCAATGGCAAAGGATGCTTCACGCAATGAGTCGGGAACCGCACGCAGACTGTCAGCAGCAATACTCGCGACCGTCGGCAAGATCATAATGCCGACAACCAGCGAACCGGCAAGCAGATTAAATCCTGATCCGCCAAAATGGACTCTCATAAAAGGCACAATAACAGACAAACCGATGAGTCCGTAAACAACGGAAGGTATTCCGACAAGTATTTCTATTATGGGCTGTAAAACTCTCTGACCCCATTTTTTAGCAATCTCTGCCATAAACAAGGCACACCCCACTGCAACAGGTGTTGCGAAAACCGCAGCAAGAAGTGTTACAGAAAGTGAGCCGAAAATAAAGGGGAATGCTCCGTAAGAAGCGCCATTGGTCTGATCTAAACTCCATTTCGTTCCTGTAATAAACGACCAAAAGTTAATGTGGTCAACAAAAAAGGAACGTAATCCTTGCACTGTCAGGAAGAGCGTAATCGCTACCACCGCAATAATCATAAGAAGAGCGCTACTGTAGATGATTGTTTTCCCTCGTGTCTCACTATAATGGTCAATGAAACCTTTCATTAACCCTTTCTCTCTTAGTAATGAAGATTTTGGGGAACTTTCCGGCGTTTGAGCGATTACCGCCTTGTCGATTTTCATTTCTGCACCTCATTTTATTACTAGCTTATATATACGACGGTAAGCGGGATGTAAAATACAAATCCCGCTTCGCCGTTTTATACATATTATTGTTGTTTCAAGTAGTCAGCTTTCACTAATTACTTTGTTGTCAGTTTTCCAGTTGCATCGCGCTGAACACTCAACTTGTCCACAGCGATGTAACCCTGAGCCGGAAGGTCTTTATTCTGAACTGTGCTGCCCATCATGTAGTCAAGGAATGCTTTAGCAAGTGGTGAGGGAGTACCCTTTGTATACATGTGTTCATAAGCCCAAACCGGGAACTTGCCATTAGCGACATTGGCTTCAGTTGCCTGTACACCATCAAGAGAAAGTGCAACAACCGATTTATCATTCGGAGTGAAGTAAGACAGAGCCAGATAGCCGATAGCGCCAGGAGTCTGAGCAACAATTTTCTTAACCGTGTTTGAAGAATCCTGTGTAATACCGTTAGCTGGTGTCTTGCCGTCCAGAGCGAACTGAACAAACGTTTTAAATGTACCTGAAGTTGCGGAACGGTTTACCAATGTTATTTTAACATTTTTTCCGCCAACCTGGCTCCAGTTTGTAACTTTTCCGGTGAAAACTTTCTGAAGATCTGCTTTTGAAAGATTCGTTACACCTGCTTTAGGGTTAACAGCAGCAGTCATAGCAACAACAGCAACTTTAAAGTCTGTAAGTGATTTTGCGTCAATGTTCTTTCCTTTTTCAGCAAAAATATCAGAGTTACCAATGTCAAAGTTTCCAGCCTGTACCTGGCTCAGCCCGGTACCGCTACCCCCGCCCTGGACATCAATCTGAACGTTAGGATTCTGTGCCATAAATTCTTTTGCGGCTTCTGCTGCCAATGGCTGGAGAGCTGTGGAGCCACCAAGTGTAAGCTTGCCTGAAAGTGCGGCTGAACTTGAAGACGCGCTTGATGAACTGCTGCTTGAACTGCTTGAGCTGCTTGCGCTACCGCTTCCGCATGCTCCTAGAACCAGGATGACAGATAAAGCGAGAAGCAGGCCGATCGTAAGCAAACTTTTCTTTTTCATAAGAAATTTTTCCCCCTCAGTTTTAACGTACCCTTATTGCACTATTTATAATAAGGCGGTACTTTTAAAGGCATATAAACCTAATGTAAATTTTTTGTAAAGGCGTGAGAACGTTGTAATAATTCATATGATTTAATAGAAAAACATTTTATCTACTATAGGCCTTTTGAAAGTAATAGCGTGTACCTTGGGTTTTGCGCAAAAAAAAACTGATGATTTTCATCTAGTGAAAATCATCAGCCACCTGCGCGTTCTGTCAAATTAGTTCAAGTACCGCTTTAACCGACTCCACCGATCGATCCAAGGCGGCTTTCTCCTCCTTAGTCAGGCTTAGCTCTATGATCTTTTCAATTCCGTTCTTTCCAAGGACAACAGGCACTCCAAGATAAATGCTGCTATAGCCGTATTCGCCATCAAGGTAGGCGATGGCGGGCAAAACACGCTGTTGATCATTCAGTATGGCTTCCGCCATCTGGAAAAGAGCTGCCGCCGGGGCATAATAAGCGCTGCCATTCCCGAGTAAAGAAACAATTTCCCCACCACCCTTCCTCGTTCTGTCAACGATGGCCTCTATTCGCTCTTTAGAAATCAGCCGATCGACTGGGATGCCGCCCGCGTATGAGTAGCGGACCAAAGGAACCATTGAATCTCCATGACCGCCAAGGACAAATCCCGTGACATCACGAACAGAAAGTTTCAGCTCTTCCGCAATGAACGTCCTGAAACGTGCTGAGTCGAGCACACCGGACTGACCGATCACACGGTTCCTGGGGAATCCTGATTCTCTGTAAACCGTATAGGTCATGGCATCCACCGGATTGCTCAGTACGATAATAGTGGAATCTGGAGAGTATTTAACAATATTTCGTGTCACTTCTTTCATAATTCCCACATTGATAGAGACCAGATCGTCCCGGCTCATTCCCGGTTTTCGAGCGATTCCCGCTGTGATGATCACAACTTCTGAATCCGCTGTTTCAGCATATTCAGAAGTCCCGGTGATTTTTGAGTCAAAACCGAGAATCGGTGCAGATTCAAGCATGTCCAGCGCCTTCCCCCTGGCCGGTCCGTCCATCTTCGGAATATCCACAAGCACCACATCAGCCAATTCATTCTGGGCGATAAGAAAAGCGGTTGTTGCCCCTGTATAGCCTGCGCCTACGACAGTGACTTTTCTGCGACTAACCGACATTTTAAATACCCCCTTTATTATTGACTCAACACTCCACTTCTGAAATTGGATACGCTTTCATCTTTTCAAAAGCCTAATGCAGGCCAACTCCCGCCTGGGGATTGCCTGCGCGGCTCGTTCTTCCATTTTATGATTTGGCTCTGTAAAATTTGTCTGTTGTTTTTCACTCAACAAAGGAGCAAGATCAACATTGAACTTTAACATAGCATATGATTTGAAAAGCGGGTGTGACTATAAGATTCTTTACAAATGGCTAATTAACTCATCCGCAAACTCTGAACATTTTACTTCTTTCGCTCCGTCCATGAGCCGGGCAAAATCGTAAGTTACTACTTTCGATTCGATCGTCTTTTCAATCGCCTGAGTGATGAGCTTAGCCGGTTCATACCATTTCAGGTGCTCAAACATCAGAACACCCGAAAGGATGACGGATGAAGGATTGACCTTGTCCATACCCGCGTACTTCGGAGCTGTGCCGTGAGTCGCTTCAAATATGGCAATCCCGGTTTCGTAATTAATGTTGGCACCCGGTGCGATGCCGATTCCTCCAACCTGGGCGGCCAACGCATCGGAAATATAATCTCCATCAAGATTCATTGTGGCCACCACATCATATTCAGAAGGCCGCGTCAGGATCTGCTGAAGAAAATTATCGGCGATTGCGTCCTTAACAATAATTCGCCCTTCAGATTCAGCCTCTTTCTGAGCTTCGACGGCTGCCTGTTTTCCTTTTTCTGCCGCGATCGCGTCGAATTGTTTCCATGTAAAGGTCTGGTCCGGGAATTCTTTTTCCGCGAGGTCGTAACCCCAGTTTTTAAAAGCGCCTTCTGTGAATTTCATAATATTTCCCTTGTGGACAAGAGTCACACTTTTACGGCCTTCACTAATCGCGTAACGGATCGCCGCGCGTACCAGCCTGTCTGTTCCTTCTTTCGATACTGGTTTAATACCGATCCCGGAAGTCTCAGGAAATCTAATTTTTCGGACGCCCATGTCGTTTTGCAGAAAATTTATGACTTTCTGCGCTTCCGGTGTTCCGGATTCAAACTCGATTCCTGCGTATATATCTTCAGTATTCTCACGGAAGATAACCATATCCACGCGTTCCGGATGTTTTACGGGTGAGGGAACCCCCTGAAAATACCGGACGGGCCTCAGGCATGTGAAAAGGTCCAGCTGCTGGCGGAGCGCCACATTCAGCGAACGGATTCCGCCTCCTACCGGAGTGGTCAGCGGCCCCTTGATAGCAATCACATACTTTTTGATCGCGTCAAGCGTCTCCTGAGGAAGCCACTCACCGGTCAGATCGAAAGCTTTCTGCCCGGTCAGCACCTCTTTCCATGCAATCTTCTTTTTATCGCCATAAGCCTTCTCCACCGCGGCGTTAAAAACCCTTGAGGCCGCTCTCCAAATATCAGGTCCGATTCCGTCACCTTCTATAAAAGGAATAATCGGATGATCAGGAACATGTAAAACACCGTTTTCTACTGTAATTTGTTCTCCTTGTGTCACATCGGTACCTCCCAGCATCGGACTCTCTTCCCTAATTATTATAACATTTTCATTGAAGTCCCAGGCCACTGATGTCATTTGTATCAGGCAGCCAGACGCTCAGCGCTCAGCCACAGGCAAATACGGACGAAGTCCGGGACCGTTATATTCAGCCCTGGGCCGGATCAGCCTGTTATCGCTGTATTGTTCCAGAATATGGGCAACCCATCCGGATGTCCGGCTGATCGCGAAGACAGGGGTGAACAGATCTTTTTCAATTCCCAGAGTGTGGTACAGTGTCGCCGAATAAAAATCCGTGTTTGGAAGCAGGCCCTTTCTCTCCTTGAGAAGTTCTTCAATACGCAACGACATTTCATAATAGCGCGTATCTTCCCCCATCTTCGTCAGTTCACCAGCCATTTTTTTAAGAATACGCGCACGTGGATCTCCATTTTTATAAACCCGATGACCAAAACCCATAATTTTTTTTCTGCTCGCCAGCGCGTTTTCAATATAATAGTCTACATCTTCAGGGGATTTTATTTCCTCCAGCATGTTCATGACCTGCTCGTTTGCCCCGCCATGTAGCGGCCCCTTGAGCGCACTGATTGCCGATGTCACACCGGAATAAATATCGGACAGAGTCGCCACGCAGACCCTTGCCGTAAACGTCGAAGCATTCAGTTCGTGGTCGGCGTGAAGAACAAGCGCCGTATCAAACGCTTTGGTCTCCACGTCCGTGGGAATCCGGCCTTTAAGCATATAAAGAAAATTCGCAGCAAGTCCAAGGTCCTTTTTTGGAGCAACGGGTTCAGCACCCTGCCGGATCCGAGCAAACCCCGCGACGATTGTTGCAATTTTTGCCTGAAGCCGAATCGCTTTCTCCTTATTCGACATAACGTCCATCAGGTCTGCATCGGGATCGAGAACACCCAGAGCCGATACAGCAGTCCTGAGAACAGCCATTGGATGGACTGTATGCAGCGGGTAGGCCTTAATCACTTCAAAAATCTCACTTGGAACAACCGCATTCTCGGCAAGTTTCTTCCTGAAAATACCAAGCTGATCCTCTGTGGGCAATTCGCCATTCCAAAGCAGATAAACACTCTCTTCAAAATTAGAATGTTCAGCAAGATCCTGAATGCTGTAACCACGATAAGTTAGCACGTCATTATTGATCGAACTGATAGCTGAGGTCGTTGCAACAACGCCTTCCAAACCCTTGGTCGTTGTCAAAGGAATCCCCTCCTTAAGCGAATTCTAAATTGTTAATCACTGACACTGTAAGCGCTTAATAATTACTGGCCCAAAATAGCCAGCCTTTTATTTAGATTATATCTGTTTAGGTCAATATTGTGAACAAAAAACACTTTTCTATGATTTGACCATTAAAATCAAAGTCGAGTGCCCGGACATATCTTGAATCTTTAAGCATAGCGTAAAGAATAAGGTGGGATTGGCTAATGAACGATCGCAAAGAAGGGCCACTCAGAAACTATTTGCTTATACTGTTGCGCGCCGTGATCGTTTTTGGAATGATCGTGCTACTTCTTGCTGCTCTGTACTTTGCCGTCCGAACGGCCCTTCCATTCCTGATTGCGTGCATCCTGTCCCTCTTTCTAAATCCTATTGTGTCGTTTATCGCAAAGAAAACAGGACTTTCAAGAGGCCTCGCTTCATTTCTCACTCTCTTCATTCTGTTTTCCATCGCAGTCAGCCTGCTTCTTATTATCGCCGCCGCACTGATAAGGGGCATTGCCTCATTCTCGAAGACCGTTCCCGGCCAGCTCGAATCACTGCTCGGCGACCTGCAGACTTACTTTTTTGCCCATTTGCTCCCTTCATGGGAAAAAACCGTCAACATTTTTTCCGGACTTACAAAAGAACAGCAGCACATGCTTCAGGTTAATTTCGAAGGTATGGCTGGGACATTGATTAATTTTCTGAATGACATAGCCGTCCGGCTGCTTTCAAGCCTGACACAGTTTGTTTCCTCCTTGCCTGATACACTTTTTTCAACAGTGTTTGTTTTTCTCGCTGCTTTTTTTCTTTCCAAGGACTCAGAACAAATCAAGAAAAGGCTGGCCATGCTTCCCTTTTTTTCAACGTTAAGAAGGCCTGCAAAAAAAATGTGGCAGGAACTAAAAAAAACATGTGCCGGATTTGTACGAGCTCAGATTATTCTCGTTTCATTAACGATGATACTTATCTATATTGGACTACTTGTTCTGCGGACGAAATATGCGTTTACGATCGCTTTCATCTCAGCGCTCGTCGATCTGATCCCATATCTCGGAACGGGAATTATTTTTATCCCATGGATTCTGTATCAATATTTGACTCATCACTATTTTTTGACAATCGCTCTGACGGTACTATACGCTGTATCAGTGGTCCAGCGCCAGCTTATTGAACCGAAAATACTTTCGTCGGGTATCGGGCTGGATCCTCTCGTCATATTGATTGCGCTTTACTTCGGTTTCAGATGGCTCGGTTTCGCCGGACTGGTCATTGGCCCTCTTGTCCTGATCATGATCAGGATCCTCCACCAGGTGGGCGCGTGGCGCCTCCTATGGAATTATATTATCGGAAAAAAGGCAAGCTAAATTCTTTTTCTGAAGAAAATGAACGTATCGTTTCCCTGGCTGATCCTGTTTTGGATCCAAATTATAAATTTTTTCCTCATACAGACTCTCAGTCTCGGGATCAGCAGAAGCAGACCCGCCGCGTCACTGATAAAGCCGGGAATCACGAACAGAAATCCTCCGAGAATCAGACAAAGGCCGTCCAGAAGCGGGTTTCCGGGAATCCTGCGCTCGCTGAGATCATCCCTGATTTTCTGAAGAATTGAAAAGCCTTGTTTTCGAACGGTCCAGATTCCTAAAATTGCGCTGATCAGGAGCAGCAGTAGGGTATTCAATACGCCGAACTGCCGCCCCACCCAAATAAGCAAACTGATTTCTGCAAGAACATAGATCAGGAACCAGATCCAGAATTTTCGGGACCATTCTACCCAATATCGATTCATAACAGGCCAACCTCGCCGGCGATCAGCCTGTTCAGTTCAGGATCTTTCTTTTTCAGGGAAACGGGGTGCATCCGATCATCTGTAAAGCAATGTGAGCTGACGCCATCGACGAGCAATGCGCCATCAGATTCTCTAATGACCCTATAATTGAAACTCATTTTAATACTGTCATAGCTCTGAATTGACGTTTCTACAATCACTGCGTCGTCATATTTTGCCGGTAAATGGTAGTGCGCTTCAATACCGATGACTGGCATCATCAGCCCTCTTTCCTCAATCTGGCGAAAGGAAAGTCCAGACTGCCTGATCCAATCCGTTCGGGCCACCTCGAACCAGTTCACATACTGGCTGTGATGAATGATGCCCATTTTATCTGTTTCATTATATCTTGCTACAATTCGTGTCCTGGAAGTTTCCAAAAAAAAGCACTCCGATCCTTAAAATTTAAGAGAAGGTACGATATCGCACCTTCTCTTATCATAAACCATGCTATTCATGAAGAAAAATCAAAAGATTTTTATACTGAACTCGGACAAACACCTAAAACACTTTTCAGGGATATCTGAGTGTTTAGGCTTCCGTCAGGCTTTCGCCTACACGGTGTACTCTGAGAACATTTGTCTTGCCCTTTGCGGCAACTGGGAGTCCGGCTGTGATAACAACCAAGTCTCCATTGTTGACAAGTCCTGATTTAACGCCACTGTCAACGGCAATTTCGAACATTTCATCAGTCGTTGTAGCAAGTTCTGCCAAGACCGGTGTCACACCCCATGCGAGGCACATTTTATGAGCGACACGTTCTGAATTCGTGACAGCAATGATCGGAGCCTTCGGACGATAGTGGGAAACGACGCGCGCCGTATAGCCGCTGACCGTTGACGAGATGATGGCATCCACATCAAGACTGAGTGCCGTATGCGCAACCGCTTCGCCAATTGCGGCGGTAACTGTAGCATCACTGGATTCGCTCAGTTTGCTGAGAATCGAGTGATAATCAAGCGCTGTTTCTGTTTTCGACGCAATGTTGTTCATTGTCGTAACAGCCTCAACCGGCCATTTACCAGAAGCCGTTTCGCCTGAAAGCATAATCGCGTCCGTACCGTCAAAGATGGCGTTCGCAACGTCACTGGCTTCGGCACGCGTACAGCGAGGGTTTCTGATCATGGAATCGAGCATCTGAGTTGCTGTAATAACTGTCTTGCTGACTTTATTGCACATCTTGATCAATCTCTTCTGAACGAGTGGAACATCTTCCGGCGGAATTTCAACACCCAGGTCGCCACGGGCAACCATGATGCCGTCGGAAACTTCAAGGATCTCATCGATGTTGTCTACAGCTTCCTGGCTTTCAATCTTAGGGAAGATATGGACATCTTCAGCACCGTTTTCCTTGCACAGTTTGCGGATAGCAAGAACATCCGACGCGTGGCGGACAAACGAAGCAGCAATGAAATCAATGCCTTCGCCGATTCCGAATACGATATCATTGGCATCTTTTTCTGTCATGCCCGGAAGATTAATGCTGACGTTAGGGACGATAATTCCTTTCTTGCTCTTCAGGACGCCTGTATTCATAATCTTGTTATGAATGAGTCCCTGTTCCTTGTCAATGCCTGTTACAACCAGTTCAACAAGGCCGTCATCAATCAGAATGCGCGATCCAACGCTGACATCGTTGATCAATTCTGCATAGGTGATCGAAAATTTTTCTGCTGTGCCTGCAACTTCGGTTGTCGAAATATCAACAGATTTGCCTTCTTCCAGCAGAACTTCGGGAGTCGCCATGTCATGCGTGCGGATTTCCGGTCCCTTTGTGTCAAGCAGGATACCAATCGTCTTGCCAGTGATCTTCATCGCTTCACGCAGGTTGACAACCTTCTGATGATGTTCCTCATGATCTCCGTGTGAAAAGTTGAAACGTGCAACATTCATTCCCGCATTGATCAATTTAACGAGAACTTCAACTGAATCACTTGCAGGGCCCAGTGTGCAGACAATCTTGGTTTTTCTCATCATAATACCCCCAGCTAATTTTTTGAGATTGTTCAAAATATCACAAGTACGAGCAGCCGGGTTACCGGCCTCCTTATTCTTTCCGAACTTTCTCTTATATGGATAATTCCTTTGCCAACGTATAAAGATTTTCATCAAACCCATGCTTTTTGGTTAACAGATCAAGAATGTCATGCGCAACAATTTTATTATTCTGAATGGCAATCATCTTTCCCTTGTCACCATTAAGCAGCAATTCGACAGCCTTGCTTCCCATCCGGCTTGCCAAAACACGATCAAAAGCCGTCGGAGACCCGCCCCTCTGGACATGTCCGAGCACGGTGACACGCGTGTCCATGTTCGCTTTGGATTTTATCTCCTTTGCCACATCGTAGGCGCTGCCGACTCCTTCTGCAACAACGATAATGCTATGTTTTTTGCCGCGCTCGATGCCTCGGTTCAATCGTTCAACAATAGTGTCGAGATCCTCCTTCTTCTCAGGAAGCATAATTGTTTCGGCACCATCGGCCAGACCAGACCACAAAGCCAGATCCCCGCATCCGCGGCCCATGACCTCAACGATGAACTGGCGCTCGTGGGAAGTTGCTGTATCGCGGATTTTGTCAATTGCATCGATAATCGTGTTCAGCGCCGTGTCAAAGCCCAGAGTGAAGTCTGTTTCAGGAATATCGTTATCGATCGTTCCCGGAATGCCGATGGTCGGGAACCCCAGCTGAGTCAGCTTGACACCGCCCATAAAAGACCCATCGCCGCCAATCACGACGAGGCCTTCAATGCCAAACTTTTTCAGCTGCTGGATCGCGATCGCACGGCCTTCTTCTGTTTTAAATTCTTCACAGCGTGCAGTATACAGGATTGTCCCGCCGCGCTGCACAATATCGCCGACATCTGCAACATCGAGTTTCTTAATATTGCCGGTGATCAACCCTTTGTAGCCGTGATAAATACCGTAAACTTCGACGCCACGGTAAATTCCTGAACGGACAACGGCACGAATGGCCGCGTTCATACCCGGAGCGTCTCCTCCGCTCGTCAGAACGCCAATCTTCTTCATCAAAACAGTCACCTCATTTTTGTCCCATTTATTGTTTTATTGTTGAATATGAAAAAGCTGAATGATTTGCCGCATGACCATGAATGGTGTCGAAATCGCCGATCGCCCGGTATTTAGCCAGACGCTGTTCACGCACCTGCCCCCCAGTCAGATGATCAAGTTCCGACAGGGTCTCTTCCAAAGCGTCACCGATTAGCTCCGACTGTTTTTTCGGGTCATGATGTGCACCACCCAAAACCTCCGGGATTAGTTTATCAATAATACCGAGTTTTTTCAAATCCGATCCGGTAATTTTCATTGTTTCGGCTGCTTTCTCAGCCAGGCCTGAATCCTTCCAGAGAAGCGCCGCTGCTCCTTCCGGAGAGATCACCGAATACCATGAATTTTCGAGCATCAGAATTTTATTTCCGACACCGATCGCCAGTGCGCCGCCGCTCGCCCCTTCACCGATAACCACACTGATGAGCGGGACTGTCAGCCCTGACATTTCAAAAAGGTTGCGGGCGATTGCCTCGCTTTGCCCGTGTTCTTCGGCAGTTTTCCCGGGAAAAGCTCCTTTTGTGTCGATAAACGTAATAATCGGGCGATGGAACTTGTCCGCCTGTTTCATTAAACGTAAAGCTTTCCGGTAACCTTCAGGATTCGGGCTGCCAAAATTCCTCATGATGTTCTCTTTGGTGTTGCGTCCGCGCTGTTCACCGATCACAGTCACTGGACGGCCGTGGAATTTTGCGATACCGGCGACGATTGCTGCGTCATCACCGTATAGCCGGTCACCATGACACTCAATGAAACTTTCAAAAAGAAGCGGAATGTAATCCAGCGTTGTCGGCCGCTTCAGATCCCTGGCGATCTGTACACGCTGCCAGGGGGTCAGATGGCTGTAAGTCTCCTTTTCAAGTGCTGCAAGGCGATTCTGGAGACGGCTGAGTTCATCCGACAGGTCAATATCTTTCTCATCCATGAACTGCTTCAATTCAGAGATTTTATCCTTCAGTTCATTGACGGGCTTTTCAAACTCTAATTCCGGTCCCAACCGGCAGCACCTCCCTGGTCATGTATCGACAATACCTTTGAAAGAACCTGTCTCAGCTCGCTTCGCGGCACTACCTGATCCAGCTGTCCGTGCTTCAGAAGAAACTCGGCAGTTTGAAAGTCTTCCGGCAGTTTCTCGCCAATCGTCTGTTCAATAATTCTTCGCCCGGCAAAGCCGATCAGCGCCCCAGGTTCAGCAAAATTAAAGTCTCCAAGTGAAGCAAAACTTGCTGAGACGCCGCCTGTCGTCGGATGGGTCATCACCGAGATGTAAAGGCCGCCGTTTTCACTGAATGTCTTCAGAGCAGCGCTCGTTTTGGCCATCTGCATCAGGCTG
This sequence comes from Sporolactobacillus shoreae, assembly GCF_004684935.1. Lineage (GTDB taxonomy): Bacteria > Bacillota > Bacilli > Bacillales > Sporolactobacillaceae > Sporolactobacillus > Sporolactobacillus shoreae. The sequence goes on along the minus strand of NZ_SRJD01000004.1, from coordinate 191,635 downwards.
AGCATACCTTCCTGCATACGCGCTCCTCCCGATGCGGAGAAAATGATCACCGGGAGTCCTTCCTTGTCCGCATACTCAATCATACGTGTGATTTTTTCGCCCACGACGGAACCCATGCTGCCCATGCGGAATCCTTTATCCATAATGGCAACTGCAGTAGCCAGCCCTTCGATCTTGCCCCTGCCCGTCATAACCGCTTCGTTCAGTTTGGTTTTAAGCCTGTCTTTTTCAAGCTTGTTCATATAGTTTGGAAACTGAAGCGGATTTTTCGATATCATGTCTTTATCAAATTCTTCAAAAGTACCGTCATCGAAAATCATTTCCGCACGGTCAAAGGCCCCTAGGGGATAATGATAGTCGCATGACTGGCAGACATACAGGTGCTTCTTCAGTTCTTTGACGTACATGATTTTCTTGCACTTCGGGCATTTCATAACAATACCTTCGGGAACATCCTGTCTGGCACGCACCGAAGGGACCGTCGCATATTTTTTCTTTTTAACAAAAAAATCCTTTATCAAGTATATCACCCTCTATCTTGTTCAAAGCAAAAACCCGGGCATCATGATCAACAATTCATCTTTTAGTCACTGTTTATTCATTGAATCGTCGATTGTTTTCTGCGCACTTCGCCTATTTTCGCAACAATCAATCGATGACTGCAAGAGCGCATTATGAACCAGGGGAGCTTTTTAATCGCGGTCTCACTCTATCCGGCTGCATATCGAAAAGCTTCCAAACTTCATTATTATAACAGAGGGATCCGCAAATATTAAGAAAAAATCCTGCCGGGCCTGACTGTCACGTTTTCAGATCCGAGAAGTTTCCGTATATCCTCTAAAAATCCTTGATTCAATGAAACTGCAAAATCCGGTGCGAGCGCAAGTGTTTTCCCGTTCTGTTCATAGTGCAGAACAACCCTGTGGGTCCCTGAAAATTTCCGGATGACTGTTTTTAGTCGTGCCAGCACTTCTGGATGATGGTGTGCTTTGTCAATTTTTACAAACAGAACCGCGTTCTTTTTCTGAAAGTAGTCGTTTAATGGTTCCGCCCGTTCAATATTAAGCTGATTGCCCCGGCCGCTTTTTTTTTCTGACAGTCGCGCCTCAACCACTAATAACCGATCATTCTGGAGGAGATCACGGCTTTTATCAAACTGTGCCGGGAAGCAGACGGCCTCTGCCGATCCGGACTCATCACTCAGTGAAAGAAAAGCCATCGATTGACCTGATTTTGTCCTGATATTTTTTGATTCTTCAACCAGTACGGCCAGAAACACCGATTGAGCCTGATGAGACAAATTTATCTGATTCATCTGAGCAATCGTCAAAAAGCCAGGTGGAAAATTTTTTCTGAATCTCTCTAACGGATGTGAGGACAGATACATGCCCAGTGCTTCCCGTTCGTAATGAAGTTTCTCCCTGGAAGTCAGTGGGGGGACATCCGTATAGTCCTCTGCGTCGCTTTCAGGCAACCGGAATGTCTCCTGGCCGGCAATATTTTTCTGCTCCTCTTCTCCGGAACGGATGGCCTGATCCAGTGAAGCCAGCAAAATCGCCCGGTCTGCGCCTAATTCATCCATTGCTCCGGAAAAGATGATCGATTCAATAGCTTTTCGGTTTACCCGGCGCAGTGACACACGCCGACAAAAATCAAAGAGGCTGCGATACGCACCTGCCTTTGCACGTTCATTAACAATCTCATTAATCGCGCCCCCACCCAGGTTTTTAATAGCGATGAGACCAAAACGTATCCCCTGCCCCTCGGGCTCAAAAGTCAATTCACTCCGATTGACTGACGGGGGAAACAGTGCCATTCCTGTTCTGCGGATTTCCTGCACGGACGCATTCACCTTTTCGGCATTACCGGACACACTTGAAAGATGGCAGGCCATAAAGGCCTGGGGATAGTGGGCTTTCAAATAAGCCAGGCGATAGGAGACAAAACCGTAGGCGACAGCATGTGACCGGTTAAATCCGTAATTCGCAAACCGGACAATCAAATCAAAAATCCTTTCCGCGGTTTCCAGGCTGTAGTGATGATTCAGGCTCCCGCTGAGAAAATCTTTTTTCTGGTCCTCCAGCATTCCCAGCTTCTTCTTTGAAACCGCGCGACGCAGAATATCAGCCTGACCCAGTGAATATCCGGCCATTTTCACTGCAATCTGCATGATCTGTTCCTGATAGACAATCACACCGAAAGTCGGCGCGAGAATCTCTTCAAGATCAGAATGAGGATAGACGACCGGATCATCGCCGTGTTTCCGTTTGATGTAAAGATCGATAAACTGAGCCGGACCCGGGCGATACAGAGAAAGAACGGCAACGATGTCCTCGAAGTCGGTCGGTTTCAGTTTCCGCAAAACCTGGCGCATTCCATCCGATTCAAGCTGAAAAATGCCGGTTGTGTCACCCTTTCCCAGCATCTGAAAAGTTGCGGGATCATCCGCCGGAATCGCTTCTGCAGTTAATTCTTTCCCGATGATTCCGGAAACTCTGCGGATCACTTCTCTGAGAAAAGTGAGATTGCGGAGGCCGAGAAAATCAATTTTGAGCAATCCCAGCGATTCCAGGACTTCCATCGGATACTGAGTAACGAAAATACCATCATGTCCTTCCTGAACCGGGACAATGTCCGTCAACGAGCTGTCGCTGAATATAACACCCGCGGCATGTATGGAAGAATGCCGGGGCAGGCCTTCGATCTGTTTCGCGAGAGTGAAAAGGGCAGCCGCCTCACTGGACTCACGAAGCATCGCTCGCAGTTTTGGCGATTCTTTTACAGCCTTCTCAAGCGTCATCTTGGGAAATGATGGAATCAGCCGTGCCATTCTGTCGGCAAGACGCGGATCTGAATCGAGAGCGCGGCCGACATCGCGGATCGCCGCTTTAGCGGCAAGCGTCCCGAAGGTAATGATCTGGGCAACATGGTCTTTCCCATATTTTCTGCAAGCATAAATAATCATTTTATCTCTGTCCACGTCAGGAAAATCCATATCAATATCCGGCATTGTAACACGTTCCGGATTCAGAAAGCGTTCAAAAAGCAAATGGTATTTCAGTGGGTCTACCTCTGTAATATCCAATATGTATGCGACAAGCGATCCAGCTGCAGAACCCCTGCCCGGACCTGGTGTAAAGCCTGAATTTTTGGCATGACGGATCAGATCGCTGACAATCAGAAAATAATCATTAAACCCCATCTGGTTGATAATTGCCAATTCTTTCTCCAGACGCATCCGGATTTGTTCCGTAACCCCTGAATACTTCCGGCGTAGCCCGAGCTCACATTGATCCCTCAGCACTTGTTCCGATGTGCTTCCCTCGGGCACGGGAAAAGCCGGAAGCCTCATTCGTCCAAATGAAAAATCAACGTGACAGCGGGCAGCAATTTGTCCGCTGGCTTCAACGGCTTCGGGCATATCGGAGAACCTGCGGCTCATTTCTTCTGTGGATTTGAAATCATTGTCGGATGTTTCAACTGTCCATTCGTCTCCGAGTTTCGTGCCCTTATCAATGCACCTCAGGCAGGAATATGCTCGGGCGTCACTGCCGTCCAGATAACGAATCCCGTTTGTTGCAACTAGCGGGACTGACAATGTCCGACTCAATGCAATTTTTGCCTGCTCCGCCTGACTCCCTCTGACTGATCCCCGTCGCTGACATTCGAGATAAAATCGATTAGGAAAAATAGTGCTTAATTTTTTTATAAAGAGTTCTGCCTGTTCTACTTTCCCCCTGGAAAGAAGAAGATCGACAGTGCCTGCCTCGCCGCCGGATAAAACGATCAGGCCTTCCGCATAACCGGCAAGAGCGCTCAATCCGACCCGCTTGTCCTTCCGACATTGAACAAGTGACGCAAGCTTGACAAGGTGCACATATCCGGTCCGGTTTTCCGCAAGCACGATCAGAATCCCGGGCTCCTGCCCGCTTCGTTCTGAGTTTTCGTCACCCAAACCGGGATCAATGGACAGTTCCAGTCCGATTACCGGATGAATGCCGGCTTTTTTACATGCGTTGTAGAATGGAATCACGCCATACAGGACATTTTTATCCGTGAGAGCCAGTGCCGTCTGCCCAATACTTGCGGCCCGTTCAACGAGACTGCCGATTCGGCAAGTGCTGCCCAGAAGGCTGTATTCACTGTGAACATGCAAATGCGCAAAAGGCATGCCGCGCGCTCCTCTCTATCGGTTTTTTCAAGATAGCTTTATGTTCGGCTGCACAAAACTTTCAAATCAGCGATCAGCCCGTCTGCTTCGTCCCAGCTATACACTGTCGCACCGGATGCCAGAGGATGGCCGCCTCCATGATAGCGAGCGGCAAGCTGATTGATCTCCGGACCTTTTGACCGTATCCGCGCGCGTATCAGCCCCTCTTCTTCTGAAAAAAGAACCCATGCTTTTAATCCTTCGGTCGTTGAAAAGCAATTAACCAGTGTCGATGCATCAGACGATTGCAGATGGAAGGAATGGATCAGATCAAGTGGAAGTTTTATAAATCCGACACCTTCATCTGTCAGTGTGAAATGCTGCAGCACATACCCGTTCAAACGGACTACTGCAAGTTTTCTCTGGTAAAGCGTATCGAAGAATTTTTGTCGGTCAAACGGCTTTTTCATTAATTCGGCGGCTGAGAGAAAAGTTTCTTCCGTCACGTTGCTGAACTGGAACCGTCCTGTATCCCCGACAATACCGGCAAAAAGCAGTCTCGCTGCCTGTCCGGTCAGAACAAGCTCGGGATGATTTCTATAGATGGAAGTAATCATTTCGCTTGTTGAACTGGCACTCGTTTCAACCCATTGAGGCTCCCCGTAAGAGTCGACAAGCGGATGGTGGTCAATTTTAATGATACGTGCTCCGCAGGAATAACGGCTATCGGATACTCGTTCTTGGTTTGCCGTATCACAGACGATCACCAACGCGCCTGCATACGCAGAATCAGCGATCTCGTCCATTCGCACGAGAAACCGCAGATCCTCTGTTTCTTCGCCGACAATATAAACCCGTTTTCCGGGAAAATTGTCCCTGATCAAGGAAGCCAGCCCCCCCTGGGATCCAAGTGCATCCGGGTCGGGTCTGACATGGCGGTGAATAATAATAGTCTCATAACGGCGAATTTCTTCAAGAATCTGATCGATCAATCGATGCTCCCCCAAGCAATAAAATTTTTTCTGAACCAGGATTTCCCGATCAACTAAAATCGGTCAATGAACTGAACCGTGAGCAAAGCTTTTCCGCAAAGCTGACCGTCAACATATAGTTCAATATCCAGCTTCGCATTACGCCGTGTCTTTTCCAGAACCTTGGGCAGCACAGTCACAGTCTGCTCGATCTGCACGGGTTTAAAAAAATAGAAAGAAAGATTGTCTGCGACCAGATCCCCTTTTTTCAGATGACTCAGAACACGTCTGCCGGCCGCGATGATCATTGAGGTCATGATCCCGTATGACAGAAATCCAAGATAATCCGTCATCTGGGGCGTCACTGAAAAACGGAAGGCATCGTTCTCATCTTCAGACAGATCCTCCAGGCTTGCGGAAACAAGATCTTCAATAGTCTCACCCATCTGAGGCTGCTGCTGAATCATCTGCAGGGCTTTCAAAACATCGCGTCGGGTGATAATTCCGAGCAAGTGTGTCTGAACGTCGACAACGGGAAGACATTCAATCCCCTCCCAGATCATGCGATGCGCGGCGGCCGCAACAGATGTCGTCGGGCTGACGGTCAGAGGATCCGGGGTCATTACTTCAGAAATAAATTCAGCCTCGGGATGGGCCATGACATCCTGCATCGCGACAATCCCGGTCACCTTCATTTTTTTATCAACAACGGGAAACCTGCTGTGCGATGTCGTCCGATTCAGTTCAATCCACCTAGCCGGTGAATCTTCACCCAGGAGAAAATGCGTCCTGGAAAGCGGAATCAATATATCTGAAACGTGCACAATCTCCTTCTTGATCAGCTGATCGTAAATCGCACGGTTTATTTTTGCGGCCACTGTAAAGGTATCATAGGACGTCGATATAACGGGCAGCTGCAGTTTGTCGGCCAGTGCGCGAATTTCATCGCCGGTTTCAAACCCCCCCGTAATCAATACAGCCGCGCCCTCGTTCAACGCGTAGCGGTGCACTATTCCTCTGTTTCCCGCAATCATCAGATCATTAGGACCAATATACCTTTTCATTGCGTCGATTTCCATGGCCCCAATGACAAAATGATTCAATGTTTTCGACAGGCCGTTTTTCCCACCCAGAACCTGGCCGTCCACAATTTTGACAACCGAATCAAAGGTCAGTTTTTCTATATTTTGTCTCTGCTTTTTTTCGATTCGAATGGTCCCTACGCGCTCGACCGTGCTGACAAAGCCCTGCACTTCCGCATCTTTAATCGCGCGGTAAGCTGTTCCCTCACTGACATTCAGACTTTTCGCTGTCTGCCGGACTGATATCCGGCTCCCGGTCTCCAGGCTCCGTATATATTTCATGATCTGGTCGTGTTTCGTTTCCGTCGCCACTTCATTCACCCATCTTTCCAGCGCATGACTGTTTCAAAGCTTCAGGGTCTGCCCGGGGTCAAGGACAATCCCGCTTCCGCTCAACTTGTCCGCAAATTTCGCCGCATCCTGGCGGATAACCGGAAATGTATTGTAATGAATGGGGACCACTTTAACGGCATTGATCCATTCCGCCGCGATAAGTGCTTCATCAGGTCCCATAGTAAAATTATCGCCGATCGGCAGGAACGCAAGATCGATGTTATTCTGCCCGCCGATCAGTTTCATATCTGAAAACAGAGCCGTATCCCCCGCATGGTAAATCGTTTTGCCCTCAAGATAAAGAAGCAGTCCCGCAGGCATGCCTGTATAAATAATTTGCCGGGTATCCGATTCTGTAACGCTGGAACCGTGGAATGCCTGTGTCAGTTTCACTCTCCCGAAAGGAAATTGATAGGAACCTCCGATGGACATGCCATGCGTTTTAAGTCCCTTCCAGCTGAAATAGGTGGCAAGCTCCGCAACTGCGACAATAAGTGAACCGTCACGCTCCGCGATGGACTGCACGTCCAGAGTATGGTCGCCATGCCCGTGCGTCAGCAAAATGGCATCAATTTTCGGCAGATCATGAATCGTTGTCTTAGCCAGGCTGTTACCTGAAATGAATGGATCAACCAGCAGATTTGAGTCTTTGGTCTGAATAAGTACGGTTGAATGGCCGATATAAGTGATCAGCATGTAGTTTACCCCCTATCCGATTTGACAAACCACGGCAATCTGAATGGATTCATTGCGTGAAAATGGTTTGTTACTGGAATTATCTAAAATCCGCGGCACAAATATTAATAGATTTATTATACACTACCCTTAGAGGAATTCGTAAGAAAGCGGCCGCAACGTGAAGAAGATCGAAATTATTTAAATTGTTGCGGTTTTCGACAACCGCTGCCGATCTGATTGTGATACATTTAATATATTATTAATTCATTGGAGTGACTTCATTGACAGATAAAATCGTAAAAATTGAAGAATGGCTTCAGAAACATGACAGCAGATTTGCTTATATCGCTGATCCAACCAATGTCTTCTATCTTACAGGATTTAAATGTGATCCTCATGAACGTTTTCTGGGGCTTTTTATATTTCCTGACGCCGAGCCCTTTATGATCTGTCCGGAACTCGAAGTCGGACAGGCCCGCGCTTCAGCGTTCGGGCATGAAGTTATCGGTTATCGGGACGATCAGGATCCATGGACCTTTGTCGGAAAGGCACTGGAAGGCCGGAATCTCTCTTCCGGCAAAATATTTATCGAACCAGGTACCTTGCCCTTCAAAAAAGCGATGGCCGTAAAAGAGCTTTATCCTGACGCTTCATTTTCCTCCATTGAGGCCTTTCTTGCCTCGATGAGAAAAATAAAAGACTCTGCCGAACTCGCCGCCATGAAAAAAGCCGGTGAGATTGCGGACGACGCCGTCAGATTAGGCGTTGAAGCGATTAAAAAAGGCAGAACTGAACAGGCGATTATTGCCGAAATCGAACACGAGCTGGCGAAGCACGGCTATTCGGAAATGGCCTTTGACACGATGGTTCTCACCGGAGAAAACAGCGCCGCTCCGCACGGCCATCCGGGCAGCCGCCAGATTAAGGAGGGCGATTTCGTCCTGTTTGATTTAGGCGTTGTCATTGACGGCTACTGCTCGGATATCACCCGGACTGTAGGCTACAAATATGTTTCTGACGAGCAGAAAAAAATATATGAGGCGACGCTCCGCGCAAACCTTGAGGCGATCAAAGCAGTGCATGAAGGCCTTCGTATCGGAGACCTTGACGGAGTTGCCCGAAAAGCAATCACCGACGCCGGCTATGGCGAGTATTTCACGCACCGTGTTGGGCATGGCCTTGGACTTGGTGAACATGAAGAGCCTTCCATGAGTGCGGATAACGACCAGACCCTTCAGACAGGCATGGTCTTCACTATTGAACCCGGTATTTATCTGCCGGGTGTCGGTGGCGTGCGTATTGAAGATGATGTTTACCTGAGCGAGGAAGGTCCGGTGACACTGACTCACTATCCGAAAGAACTTCAGATTATTTCCTGATGCGCAGCAATTAATTTAGCGCTTTGATATAAAATAGAGGCTGCCTCTTGCCGGAAAACCGGTCGGAAGCAACCTCTTTTTATGATGTAGAAGGTATCAAAGATACATCCTATGCCTGGATTTGCAAGAGAATCTCGAAAAAACTTTTTTCATATCTTCTGGTGCTGCTGGGACAAACGCACCGTATCTCTCGCGATCATGACTTCTTCATTTGTCGGAATGACAAGCACTTTGACGGGAGAATGTGGCGCGCTGATCAGCGCTTCTTCGCCGATCACTTTATTTCGTTCATGATCCCCATAGATGCCCATAAACTCCAAGCCCTCCATTACTCTTTCACGGATCATTGGACTGTGCTCGCCAATTCCCGCGGTAAAGATAATAGCGTCAACCCCCGACATTTTTGCCGCATAAGAGCCTATATACTTCTGAATCCGTTCGATGAACACATCAATAGCAAGTTTCGCTCGCCTGTTTCCTCTTCTTGCTTCCTTGTCAATATCCCGAAGATCGCTCGAAAATCCGGTCAGTCCCAGCAGCCCGCTTTTTTTATTCAGGACATTCACTACTTCAGTCGCGTTCAATCCTGTCTTGTCCATAATAAAAGGGATCAGAGCAGGGTCAATGTCGCCAGACCGTGTCCCCATCGTCAGTCCGGCAAGCGGTGTGAACCCCATGGACGTGTCAATGGATTTCCCCCCCTTGACCGCAGTGATACTGGCACCGTTCCCAAGGTGGCAGGATATAAAACGCAGCTTTTCAATCGGACGATCGAGCAGTTCTGCGGCCCTTCCTGTCACGTATTTGTGGCTGGTTCCGTGAAAGCCATATTTCCTAATGCCATATTCCGTATAATATTCATAGGGCAGGCTATAAAGATATGCTTCGCTTCCCATTGTCTGGTGAAAAGCAGTATCAAAAACGACCACTTCCGGAATGTCCGGCATGACCTCCCGGAAGGCTCTGATTCCGACCAGATTGGCAGGATTGTGCAGCGGGGCCAGTTCAGAAAGAGTCTCAATTTTTTCAATGACTTCCTCTGTAACTAGAGCCGAATCATTAAAGGTTTCACCGCCATGAACCACCCGGTGCCCGACACCTTCGATTTCTTTCAGTGAGTGGATAATTTTGAGAGAAGTCAGTTTTTCCAGAAGCCCCTTTACGGCCTCCTCATGATCAGAGATTGACGAAATCTCCTGAACCTTTTCTCCTCCCACACTAATGGTGAAAATAGAATCCGACAGACCGATCCGCTCTACCGAACCTTTTGTCACCAATTTTTCAGCAGGCATATCCAGAAGCTGGAACTTCAACGAAGAACTGCCTGCATTAATGGCCAGAATTAATGCCATGCCTTTCACCCCCTCACTCTTTCAGACAGAGCGGCTTGTAAACCAGCGATCCAGCTGCCCCATAAATCCACGCATTGCCACTTCATTCATAAAATCAGGCATCTCAGCCAGCAGAGCCTGCCCGCGGTTAGTGACACCCTTCCCCTTCTTCTGAAGGAGGAGGATGCTCTTCGCCGCCTTTTCATCTTTGAAAAGAGCCATGGGCAACTGGAGAAGCGCCCGGACGACCGCGTTTTTCTGCAGATAGTCATGGAAACGATGATCCTTGTCATCCGCAAACAAACGGTTTGGAATCAGATAAAGAAGATAGCCCGCTTCCTTTAAATGATTCAGGCCCTGTTCTATAAAAAGAAAATGCGTATATGCTTTTCCGTTAATCGCGTTTAGTTTGTAGCTCTCCGCCGTTTCCTGGTCTGGATAAAAGCCGACCGGAACATCGCAGACAGCGAAGTCCGCGGGTTCTGCAAGTATCGGCTTAAGTCCGTCCTGATGGAAAAGATGAATATCCTTCTGCTGTAAATTAGCATTTGTATAAGCCAGCTTAATCAGCAGATCATCGGTATCCGCGCCATAGGCTTCCACATGGTCCGTTTTCGCCTGATTCAATATGCCGGTCAGAAGATTCGCTGTTCCGACTGCGGGATCAAGAATAGAAAATGGCTTTTCCCCGGCAAGAAGCATGACCATATGTCCGATCAGAATAACTAAAGTATCCGGGGTCATGTCATGACCTGGTTTCGGATCGGCCTTCATGCCTTTAAGTGCGGCAAGCTGGAACGCCCGCCTGACATCTTCCGCCGTCATCTGTTCATGAAAAAAAGAATCGTAAAGCGGCCTGAGCCTGTCGATCAAGTCTGCTTCACTTATTTTATCATTATATATATCTTGCCCGGCCTTACAGAGCGCTTCCAGATAAGAAATGTGGCCCTTATTTTTAATTAGCAAAGCAGACCGATCAAGAACTGAAAACAAATCGCTCACTAGAGTTGTTTGCACAAGAATTCCCCCATGAATAAAGCGCTTACAACAAAAAATACATATTAAAAATTCCGTTATGGATTTGTTGCCGCTTCAGTTAGTAGCAGACCGGACGCGAATGGTTTCAGAAAAAAAACAAGAACTGGTTCAGATAATCCTTCAATTTTTTCTTTTATCAATGACAAGTTCATCTTCCTGACAACCCCCGGCCGGCAAAATCGATGGAACATGGATTACATTCCGTTACTTACGGAACACTTAAGAACTTTACACTTTAATTTTAGCGACAGAGCCATAAGAACGCAAGCAGCACTTGAACGGCGTGTCTCCCATGATTAAGTTTTGAAAAAAACATGCTCTTATTTACGTACTGAAACTCAAATAGGTTTCACCGAGGATTAATTAAAATGGCTTGTCTGTTGTTTTTTGCTCCAGACGCTCACCCGCGCCCCTTCCGCTCCAGTCGGCGGAGTAACAAAATAAAAACAGAATCGAAGTGAAGGGTTCACTTCGATTCTGTTTGCCGGGAAATAAAGTGTGCTGAGGATCATTTTAGAATTCTTCTTCATCCGGCCAGTCGTTTCTGTGCTTTTTTCTGAACTGGCGCGGCTTTATTTCAGTTTCGTCGCCACCGGTTTTTTCCAGAATCTCTTTGATCTTCTCAATGGTCTGTGGAGCGAGATCAATCATCCGCTCGTAAATATGGGTGCTATTATCCAGATGAATGGTCTTCACGCCTTTCGGCCCGACAATGAGAAAAGCGATGGGTGTGATCGACACGCCTCCGCCCGTTCCTCCACCAAACGGAAGATAGGCTTCAGTTTCCTCCCCGGACTGCTCATCCGAATTTTCATTCTGTGTATTAAATTCACTCCCGCCAGCCACAAAACCGAAGCCGACCCTGGAGATTGTAATAATCATATGCCCATCTTCAGTCTCAATCGGATCACCGATGACCGTTTTGACGTCGATCATGGACTGAAGGCTTTCCAAAGCCGTTTTCATGAGACCCTGTATCGGATGATCCGCCATCTCTTTCTCCTTCTTTCAGCTGCCTTCTGATTTCTCTCATTGTACGTATAGCTTCCCCCGCTTTTAGCGACATCATGCATGAAAATTGTGATGTAAAGCGTTTTTCCTGAAAAAGGGGGACGACTTCAATACGCGGCTGATCAGATGTCATTTTCCCAATCAGCGGCATGACCATCGACTTTGTCGACCAGATCAATCCGCAAAGAACAGCTGTATCTCCCGCGTCACCCGATCCGAAAGATGTCTTCCAGACAAAATGGCTCATACGAATTTTTTCCGTGAGGTGAAGCGATTTTATAGAGGACACCAGTTTGAAACAGAGTGGACGCCAATCACGAAGAAAAGGTGTCACACCTTTTCCCGAGCCGGGCATTTCAGCAGAAACTGCAAAATCCGGCAGGCTTTCGATCAGCCCCGCGAGTTTTTTTTCATCCATCTTAAATGTAAAAAATTCTTTTCCCAAAAAATAAATTTTGATTTCCAGTACCACCTTTCCCGTACTTACAAAACCGGACAAAAGGATTGTCAGCGTGCTCTTCAGAAAGATAACGATCATAATGAAAATGGCTGCTGCCAGGCATAATACGACTGTGAAAATAAGCATCCGTCCCATTTTCCTTTCCTGGATGCAAATTATGCATCAGGATCTTCAATCTGATTTTATTGTCTGCCGGATCACAAAAACTATCCTTGCGACGACGGTGCGGGCGTTTTTATTACATAAAGCACAACAAAGCCCTGAAGAACCAAAATCGGGCTCTTCAGGGCTTGGGCAGATCTCCTTAGTTTACTGCAGATCTTTCGCTTTTTCCCGCTGAAATTCACTTTTATCACGATGGCGCTTTTCAAGGACACGGAGCACTCGGTCAAAGCCGACCTTCTGCTCACGGAGCATGACCAGCGTGTGGTAAATCACGTCCGACACTTCCCACTCCAGCTCGGCAACCGACCGGTTCTTCGCAGCGATGATGACTTCGGAAGTCTCTTCTCCGATTTTTTTCAGAATTTTGTCGATGCCTTCGTTGAACAGATAGGTTGTATAGGTGCCTTCAGGCCGCTCGGCTTCACGTTCGGCAATGACATGCTCCAGTTCAGCAAAGATACTATAGCGGTCGCTTCCGCTTTGAATCGCCTCCTGTTTGTCGCTTTTCTCTTCTTTAAAGCAGCTGTAGCTTCCTGTATGGCACGCAGGTCCTGCGGGATTGACCTTGACAAGAAGTGTATCCGAGTCGCAATCAACGGCCCAGTCGATTATTTTTTGCGTATTACCGGAGGTTTCCCCTTTGTGCCAGAGTTCCTGGCGCGACCGGCTGTAAAACCAAGTTTCTCCCGTTTCAAGTGATTTCTCTACGGATTCCTTATTCATATAGGCCAGCATTAATATTTCTTTACTCTGAGCATCCTGGACAATTGCCGGGACGAGCCCTTTTTCATCAAATTTAACGTCTTCCACTTTCATCGGATCGGCACTCCTTTACTTTTTAAATAATTTTTAACCTGTGCTACCGAAGTTTCCTTATAATGAAAAATTGATGCTGCTAGTGCGGCGTCCGCCTTCCCTTCGCGAAACGCGTCTAAAAAGTCCGAAGCTCTTCCGGCTCCGCCCGAAGCGATAACCGGCACATCGACTGCCTCACTGATCTTGCGGGTCAGATTCAATTCAAAGCCGCTTTGCTCGCCGTCCCTGTCCATACTGGTCAGTAGAATTTCTCCGGCTCCCAGAGAAACAGCTTTCTTTGCCCATTCAACAGCATCCAGATCCGTTTTCTTACGGCCGCCGTGAGTGTAGACACGATATGTACCTGTTTCAGGGTCAAACTTGGCATCAATGGCGCAGACAATGCACTGGCAGCCGAAAAAGTCCGCACCGGCCGTGATGAGAGCCGGGTTCGCGACTGCTGAGCTGTTGAGTGATATTTTATCCGCCCCCGCACGGAGCAAGGCTTTGATATTTTCCAATGAATGAATGCCACCGCCGACAGTAAAAGGAATGGCAAGTTTGGCGGCAACCGCCTTTACAACTTCAACCATCGTATTTCTTCCTTCATTCGTCGCAGAAATATCAAGAAACACCAGTTCATCGGCACCCTCATTATTGTAATACATGGCGAGTTCAACCGGATCTCCTGCATCGCGCAAGTGAACAAACTGTTTTCCCTTGACGACGCGCCCCTCTTTGACATCAAGACATGGGATGATTCGTTTTGCCAGCAAGTGCTTTCACCGCCCTTATGGCTTCTCCGAGGGGAAGCTGTTTTGTATACAGCGCTTTGCCCACAATGGCACCGCTGATTTTACCTGATGAATCACCGGCCATTTTTGTGAGTTCTTCAATCGTTGTGACGCCTCCGGAAATGACCACAGGAACACCAACGTCCGCAGCCAGTTTTTCTGCCCCGGCAATATTCGCACCCTGGAGCGCACCGTCCCTGCTGATATCCGTATAAATAAAATGACGGGCACCCGCGCGGATCAGCTCTTTTGCCAGCTCAGCGGCGCTTAGGTCAGATACCTCCAGCCAACCTTTTACGGCGACTCTGCCATTTTTTGTATCTAGCCCTATTGCAACCGAATCCGGATATTTTCTGAGTGCCTCGCGCGTAAATTTAGGATCGGCAATCGCTGAACTGCCGAGAATGACCCTTTTTATCCCACTCTTCAGATAGTAGTCCACGGTATCCATGCTGCGGATACCGCCGCCGACTTCAATTCTAATCGGAACCTTCGAAGCAATATCCCTGATGACTTCATGATTCAGAGGATGCCCTGCTTTCGCTCCGTCAAGGTCAACGACGTGAAGCCATTCCGCGCCCTGCTCATAAAAAGCGAGGGCGACAGCTGCCGGTGAATCATCGTAAACTGTGGATTGTCCGTAATCCCCCTGATAGAGTCGGACACATTTCCCGTCGAGTAAATCAATGGCGGGATAAATCGTAAACATCAGGCATTCCCCCTGCCGTCATGAAGTAGCTCCGAGTCTTGCGCCCTTTTGACAAAACGAAGATAATTTTCCAGTAGAACCTGTCCAAAAGGGCCGCTTTTCTCCGGATGAAACTGTGTCCCAAAAATATGGCCGCTGCCCACGACGGCAGGCACCTGCCCATGATAATCCGCGGTTGCGATCAGAATAGAAGGGCTGTCAGTGACAGCATAATAAGAATGGACAAAATAAGCATAATCAGGATCCAGACCCCTCAGAAGCGGTGAATCCGAATTTTTAAAATCGAGCGTATTCCATCCCATATGCGGGACTTTATAGTGTTCACTGCTGCCGACGGTTCCGCTGAAACGCACTACGCGCCCCTGGAGAAGCCCAAGCCCGCGGTTCAGTCCGCCTTCCTCGCTCTCATCAAATAGAAGCTGCATGCCGAGACAGATGCCGAGCAGAGGCTTTTTATCCGCATAATCACGCAGGAACCTAGTCAACTCTTTCTCATTCAGCAGCGCCATGGCATCCTTGAACGCGCCGACACCGGGAAGGATCAGCCCATCCGCCTGGTCCAGCTTCTCCGCGCTGTCGCTGATGAAATAGGGTTCATCAAGGCGGATTAGAGCACGGCTGAGGCTGTATAAGTTTCCCATGCCGTAATCGACAATTCCGATCATCCTAATGTTCCTTTCGTTGAAAGGACCCCTTGAATCCTTGAATTTTTAAGGGTAGCGGCGTCAAGGGCGCGTCCCAGGGCCTTGAAAATGGATTCAATAACGTGATGCGCATTCTCTCCATAGCGGACGTTGACGTGAAGATTCATCCGCGCTTCGATCGAAAGCTTGTCAAGAAATTCAGTAACCAGTTCCGTATCAAACGTGCCGACTTTCTGCGCCGGCAGCGTCCCGTGGAAAACGAAGGCGGGCCGATCGCTGAGATCAATCACCACTTCAGAAAGCGCCTCATCCATTGGAACGATCGCGTAGCCATATCGATTAATTCCCGCCTTGTCCCCAAGTGCCTGACGGATCGCCTGCCCCAGACAGATAGCAATATCTTCAGTCGTATGGTGATCATCAACCTCAGTGTCTCCATGTGCCTCTACTGTGAGGCTGAACTGTCCGTGTTTGGCGAACAGCGTCAGCATGTGTGTCAGAAAAGGCACTCCGGTTTCCAGCTTTGAATTTCCGTCCCCATCAACTGAGAAGTTTAACTTGATTTGTGTTTCAGATGTATTGCGTTCAATTGTTCCTGATCGGTCAGTCATGTACCGCAGCTCCTTTCAGACGTTTTTCAACCGCTCTCGCGTGGCCTTCCAGTCCCTCATATCGGGCGAAAGCTGCGATCGCTGATCCGTTTTTCTGAAGTGCTTCATCTGTATATCTGATCAGGCTGGAGCGTTTAACAAAGCTATCTACTCCGAGAGGGCTCGCGTAGCGAGCGGAACCGTTTGTCGGAATGATGTGATTCGGGCCGGCAAAATAGTCGCCGACAGGTTCCGAACTGTACATTCCGAGAAAAATTGCCCCGGCATGGCGTATCAGAGGCAAAACGGACTCAGTATCGGCTACCGCAAGCTCCAGATGTTCTGGCGCAATTTTGTTCACCGCTTCGGCGGCTTCCTTCAGATCTTTTACGAGCACGATTTTCCCTACTGTTTCAATCGATGGTTCCGCAATGTCACGACGCGGCAATGTTTCCAGCTGACGTTCCACTTCCTTGTCGACCTCCTCTGCAAGAGACCGCGAAGGGGTAATCAATACCGGCATCGACATTTTGTCATGCTCAGCCTGGGACAGCAAATCAGCGGCAACCCAGGAGGGATGGGCCGAATCATCGGCAAGAACTGCGATCTCACTAGGACCGGCAAGGCTGTCGATGGCCACATCGCCGAACACTTGTTTTTTTGCCAGCATAACATACAGGTTCCCAGGCCCGACAATTTTATCAACTGGCCGGATCGTTTCGGTACCGTAAGCAAGCGCGGCAATAGCCTGGGCACCGCCGGCCTGATAGATCTCGGTGATGCCGATTTCACGGGCAGCTGCAAGGACACCGTCGGCTATTAATCCATTTTTCTGCGGTGGGGATATCAGGACAACACGTCCAACACCAGCAACCAGTGCCGGAATCGCGCCCATCAGCACGGAGGAAGGATAGCAGGCGGTGCCGCCCGGAACATAGATACCTACAGAATCCAGAGGTGTTACTTTTTGACCAAGCAGAACACCGTCTTCAACCGTTTCCGTCCACGATTCCGGCATCTGTTTCTCATGAAAGGCCCGGATATTTGCTGCCGCCTGGCTGATTGCCCGGCGCACCTCCTGAGGAACGCGGGCGGCAGCCTCCTCTACCTCTTTCTCACTGACACGAAGATCCGTCAGTTCGATTCCGTCGAATTTTTTTGTAAAAGCTCTGATCGCCTGATCGCCCTCTGCCTTTACTTTTTCAATAATCAATTGAACGGATTGCTGTGCCGCTTCCTTCGCTTCAACTTTCCTTTTCTTAAGAAAATCCAGGTCCCCATCTTCAATCCATTCCAACTTTATTCCCCTCCGTTGCCCGAATCATTTTTTCCACGATTTGATCAATAGCTTTTTTCTTCAGGCGGTAGCTGACCGGATTGACGATTAACCGTGAGCTGATATCCATCAACCGGTCAAATTCAACCAGACCGTTCTCCCTCAGAGTCTGTCCGGTCGAAACGATATCGACGATCGCATCCGCCAGCCCGACAATTGGCGCCAGTTCAATCGAACCGTTCAGTGCGATCAGATCGACCTGTTCACCGCGCTTCCGGTAGTAATCGGAAGCGATATGCGGATATTTAGTTGCGATTTTCAGATAAGGATTGCTGCTTCGATGCTGAGGCAGCCCTGCAACAGCCATGTGGCACTTACTGATGCCGAGATCCACCATTTCGTAGACATCACGTCCGCTTTCAAGCAGCACATCTTTACCGGCAATCCCGATGTCAACAGCTCCATATTCCACATAGGTTGGAACGTCAACCGGTTTGGCGAGTATAAAGCGAAAAGGTTCGTCATCCAGATCGAGTATCAACTTCCGTGTTGATTCAAAGGTATCCGGAAGAGAAAAACCCGCGTTTCTCAGAAGGCGGCAGGCGTCATCAAAGATGCGTCCCTTCGGCATCGCCACTGTTATACGCGATTCATTCATCATTCTGTCTCCATTCTGTCTGAAGATAAAAATCTTTTGATCGTTTCGAACTGTTCAGCGAAGGCAGCCGCGTCATCAATACCATCGGCATGCTGCAGAACAACCGCGTTCCCCTTATTTCTTTCCTGATTTGCAAAAAGCAGTGCCCGACCCGCATTCGCGCGATCAAAGATAACGGCTTTTTTGCGCGGTTCCGTCTGAATTCCTGACTGCCTGGCGGCACTGAGCAGGCGATCCATCCTGATGCCGAATCCTGTCGCCGGACACGGACGGTCGAACTGAGCCAGCAGATCGTCATAACGCCCGCCGCTTGCTACCGGAAAGCCAAGACCTCCGCCGAAACCCTGGAAAACAAACCCGGTATAATAGTTCAAATGCGGAACAAGAGTGATATCGAGATCAATTTTCCCTTCCAGGTGATCTGTTTTCAGGAGATCTACAAGTTCCAAAATATTTTGATAATAAGAATGCACAGGTATCGCCGATCCGGACGTCAGTGACTCCAGATAGTCCAATGTCTCATCATTATTAAGCCTTCTGGAGTCAATAAATGCGTTCAGTTTTCGAGCCGATTCGTCCGGTAATTCAAGTGAAGCCACATATTCACGAAAACCCACATCGTTTTTATTGTAAAGCAGGTTTCTAAGTTGACCGACTGTTTTCTTATCCTTCACAATATCATAAAAAAAGGCATTGACAAACCCTACATGGCCGATCGCTAGCCTGATCGAATCAATTCCGGTTTTCTGAAGAAGAGCAATCATCAGCGAAATGATTTCGACATCCGCGTATGCCGTCGCGTCACCGATTAATTCCGCTCCGGTCTGTTCGAACTCGCTCGGATGCCCACCTTCCTTTTTCTGACTCCGGTACAAAGCCGTTGTATAGGCAAGCCGAAGAGGAAGCGGCTCCTTCCGAAGGCTCGAAGCGGCAATCCGCGCGATGGGGGTAGTCATGTCTGGCCTCAGCACTACAGGGTGACCTTCAGCATCCAGAAATTTAAAAAGCTGGCTGTCCTCTATCGCTGAAGCGCGTCCCACCGTTTCCGCATATTCCAGTGCGGGGGTCTGCAGAAAGTCATAGCCCCAGCGCTGCAGCTCCTGCTGAAAAATGTTCTCCAGTCTTGCAATCGCCCTTTGCGCCGATGGGAGCAAATCACGCAGACCGAGCGGTTTTTCAAACATATAGGGTTGGGTCATTAGTCGTTCCTCCTTCTCCACAGCTTTCTCTCTTTGTCATTTGTCTATTGATCATTACGATGAAATGCGGATTGAGACTTTTCCTGATTCTGCATTCCGCATTTCGCTTTACTTCGCTAGTATGATAAAGTATGTAATGTGTATTGTAGTGTAAATTTCTATAGAAGTCAATACAGTCATTTTAGCTGACTTTTCCCCAAAATATGAAAAAGGGCGGCTGTGGCCGCCCTTCTTTAAATATATTTGTCATTAAAATGCTTTTCCGCCAAGCTGCTGCTGCGCAGTCGCTACGAGACGTTTAGTAATCTCACCACCAACAGAACCATTGGCACGTGAAGTCGTATCCGGGCCCAGATGGACACCAAATTCGGAAGCAATTTCAGTCTTCATCTGTTCAAGAGCCTGTTCAGCACCCGGAACCAGAATTTTGTTGCTGTTATTTTCAGCCATGTTTCTCACCTCCTTGTGCCATTATCATGTGCAGACACGATTAGAGGCATACAAAAAGGGAGGTGGTAATTATTTCAACAAAGACGTGTCGATTTAGCTGTCAAATATAGCTTATAACAGCTTCACAACAGATCGCTGAAAGCATCCTCAAGGTCTTCAGATGTGACCGTCAGAGTCTCGATTCCGTTAACAGCCTCATCTGTCAAGGCTTCCACATCAAAGGACTTTTCAAACCGTTCGGCATGCAGTCTGTCCGGTTTGGTTCTTGGCGCCTTCGGAAGAAAAATAGTGCAGCAGTCTTCGTAAGGACGGATTGATATTTCATAAGTGTCAATTTGTTTCGCAATTCTAGCGATATCCAGTTTATCCATTGTAATCAGCGGCCTTAAAACGGGAAGATCGGTTACCTGATTGATCGTATTCATGCTTTCCATCGTCTGGCTGGCTACCTGTCCCAAGCTTTCACCCGTCGCAAGCGCCAGAGCCCCCGTCTTCTCCGCCAGTTTTTCAGCAATGCGGAACATCAGCCGCCTCATAATTGTAATTCTGTAATCTTCTGGAACGGCGTCGCGGATCGCCAGCTGGGCTTTTGTAAAAGGTACAAGATGAAGCCTGACCGTTCCACCGAAGGATTGAATTTTTTTGGTCAGATCGATCACCTTCTGCTTTGCACGGTCGCTGGTGTACGGCGGACTCTGAAAGTGTATGGCTTCGACCGTGGCTCCGCGTTTTGCGAGCAGGTAGCCGGCGACAGGACTATCGATCCCTCCGGACAGCATCAGTAGCACTTTGCCGCTTGTCCCAACAGGGAGACCTCCTGCGCCGTCATATTCATGGCCATAGATTCTGGTCTCGTGGTAGCCCACCTCAACCCGCAGTGTAATATCGGGATTGTGAACGTCAACAGAAACACCTTCACAGTTTTTCAGCACATACGCACCCAGCCCCTGATTCAGTTCACTTCCGTGAATGGGGAAGCGTTTGTCTTTTCTGCGTGCGGCAATTTTAAATGTGCGGACACCATTTTCGGCTTTCATGACGCGAAGCACCCCATCCTGCATCGCGTCAAGATTATTCTCCACTTTGATTGCGGATGAAATGTTCTGAATACCAAAAATGCGTGTCAGAACCGAGAGAACCTGATCAGCATCCTCACCATTAAGCTGAATTTCAATGTCATCAAAATGCCTTTTGATGCCAAGCATAGAAAAACGGCTTAACTTGTCCTTCACGTCATTTTCAAGCTTCTGGACAAAATTCATTTTATTTTTACCTTTGAGTGTGATTTCCCCAAAACGGATCACTAAATAATCGTAAATCACTGATTTCACCTCATGACTGTTTTCAGTTGCTGCACATTTTCAGCCAGTGCGGAAAGAAAGGCAGCGATTTCTTCATTCGTATTTTCAAATGCCGTACTGATTCTGATTGCTTGCGCTGCTTCTTCCTCGGGGATGCCCATTGCCATCAGAATGTCACTGGCTCCGGAATCCTTCGATGAGCACGCCGACTTTGTCGACACATAGATTTCATCCTTCTCAAGTGCATGGACAAGCACTTCGGAACGGATACCCTTCAGCGAGACATTTACGATATGCGGCGCCGCCCCGGAAACCGGCGTGTGTATGACGGCATTCTCGATTCCGGACAGTCCCTTCCGCAGCTGAGCCTGAAGGTCAGACAAATGAGCAATGCCATCTTTTTCATGTTCAAGGGTCATTCTGAGCGCCCGTACCATCCCGGCGATACCGGGAAGATTTTCCGTTCCCGATCGCCTCTCGCCCTCCTGTCCCCCACCTGAAAGGAGTGGAGCGATCACTGTTCCCTGACGGACATACAGGATGCCTGTCCCCTTCGGTCCGTGAAATTTGTGTCCTGATATGGTGCATAGATCAATCCCGCTGTTTTTAAGCTGCAGGGGAACTTTGGCAAAGCCCTGAACATGATCGACATGAAAAACAGTTGTCGGCTTTGTTTTCAGAAATTCTCCAATTTCCCTGACAGGCTGGATTGTCCCGACCTCATTATTCACATGCATGATCGAGACGAGGATTGTATCCTTCCTGTACGCTTTCTTGAAGTCTTCAAATGAAATCCGGCCATCATGATCAACTGGGAGATAAGTGACCTCAAAACCCATCTCCTCCAGCTGTCTGAATGCATTCATACTGGAAGCATGCTCCACGCAGGTCGTAATCAGATGGCGGCCACGGCTGCGATAGGCAAGTGCTGCCCCCTTTATAGCCAGATTATTGCCCTCTGTTCCTCCTGAAGTAAAAACAATCTCTCCGTCATCTACGCCAAGAAGCCGTGCCACCTGCTCACGAGATTTCGAAAGCAGTGACTCACTTTTCCCGCCAAGCGAGTGGATCGAGGACGGATTGGCGAAAAACTGTTCAGAAACAGTCCGATATGTATCCATTGCTTCCGAATACGGTTTCGTCGTTGCACTGTTATCTAAATAAATCATTTATAACTGTTAACTCCTTTCAGCTGTCGCTTTAACACCGGTATCTCCGGCTTTATTATCTTTCTCTGACGTTTATCCGAATCTTATCATGGCCTGATGCAATTGTCGAAAGATCAGGCCTGATGCTCTTGGTACAGGTCAAACCGTTTCATGATTTTCGGTTCTTTCCTTTCAACCGCTTTAACAGCTGTCTCGGCTGAAGCCCGATAATCATAATTACGGAATAATTTTTCCGCTTCTTTCAGCTGGCTGTCAATCTGCGGATCAGTGCTTCTATACCGATTCCCGTAACGGATCATTTCTTCAGCCAGAGATGCTGTATCAACGAGCGTCTGCGCCTGATCCCGGACATCCTCCGTATCTTTCGCCGCGTCGTTCAATGCTTCCTGTACATTCGCCATATTCAAGGGCTTTTCATCCAGCTTTTCATCAACAAATTTCAAATGTTCCCCTGCTTGGTCCATCGCCGCCGCAAAAGATTGAGGGACTCCGGGAATATTGCTTTGCCTGATCATCCGACCTGTTTCAAAAAGTGAGTGCCTCAGCTTTCGAATCGTTTCCCTTGCCGCTGTTTCATCTTTTCGGAGCGTTTTAATTTTTTCATCAAATTCAGCCGTCAGCGACTCAACATTTTCAATGTCTGTCCTGATCGCTTTAAGCTGTTCGAGAGCCTCACTAAAAGCTTCAGTGTGTTTTTTCAGCAGGTCATCCGCTTCATAATAACCTTTTTTCAGTTTCTGATAGGTTCTGCCAATCTCCCGCTGAGCATTCAAATCTTCCTCATTAATGTGGTAACTTTCCCTGAAAGACTCCGTCGCGGTCGACACTTCCTGAAGCTGTTCACCGACGCTGCCCAGTTTAGCTTCAACCTCCGGCGCCAGTTCGATGACCTGTTTCCGGCTTGACACTTCCTTCTCAAGCTGTCCGTACAACCAGTCAAGCTGATCATGTATTCCTTTTAAGCCCTCGCCAGTCTGATCCAGTTCCAGCCTGCCCACAGCTTCTTCGAGTACCTGCAGCTGTTTATCCGTCTCCTCAAGCTGTGTATCAATCTGAAGATGTTCGAGAGAATAGCCCTGTTCCTCCATTTCAGCTTTTCCCTGGCGCAGTTCCCTGAGCTGATCCGGAATGGTTTGTCTGATGTCTTCATAAAGATCCGGAACACGTTCGATTTCTTTGTCGACAGTATCAATAGCCGTTTTGACACGCAGCAAAACATCCCGCGCCTCTATATAATTTCCACTATCCGTTTCATCACTGTATTTCTGATATTGTCCGTCAATCTGTTTCACTTTCTCCTCGAGCAAAGGAAGTGCCTCTCTGAATTGGCTGCGCCTCGTGATCATCAGTTTTTTGATCCGATGGTAGGATTCTTTGATCGGTGTAATATCTTCACGGTTCTTGCTTTCACTTTCTATAACGGTGTTCAGTTCCTTTAATATTTCATTGATCTTCAGATCAATTTTATCCATTTTTTCATTTAAGTCTTTGATCAGGTGTTCCGCCTTCTTGAAACGATATTTGTCAGTCAGCTCCTCCGCCTCAAACAGGCTTTCTTCAATTGAGGGGAGATCAGCCGTAACAATACCATCCCAGTCGGAACGCCATTTTTCAAAATTTTTTTCCGTCTCTCCAGCCATTTTCAGTTCTTTCACTTTTGCCAGTTCGTTGGCGAGAGGGCGGTTCGCCATTTCCGTCCTCCGTGCATCGGTACGATCAATCTCCCCATACGTTTTCCTTCTCCTCCACGTACTATAGGCGATAATAAGAATAATTAGCAAAATAAGACCGATCACCAAATAAAGCATACGGAATTTCCCCCATTCTCGTATGAAACCCTGAATCCAATTATTTTCTATTGTATCAAAAAAACCATCTGCTAAGGGTAAAAAAAGTAATAAACCGTCGATTTTTACATCATTTCCCCGGAAATCATGTCTCTTATCCGGGAATGACTGCACAAATTCAGGCATGAATGTTATAATCAGCTGCATGACAGGCTTTGCAATTGAACGGAGATGGCTGAACAGTGACGGATTTTATGACTTATTTATTTCTGCTTGCGGCGGGATTTTCATCCGGCTTCATTGACTCCGTAGTGGGCGGTGGCGGACTGATATCCACCCCGGCACTGCTTTCGGTCGGCCTCCCGCCGCAGATTGCGCTAGGCACAAATAAACTGGCCAGTTCCACGGGATCACTGACTAGCACACTGACTTTCATCCGCTCTGGGAAAATTAATCTCGGGCTCACCTTAAAATTATTTCCGCTGTCTTTTATCGGATCAGCATTCGGCGTCCTGCTTGTCCACTTTCTATCGCCATCGCTTCTTCGCCCGCTGATTCTGACCCTGCTCTGCGCCGTGACTGTCTACACCCTGACAAAGAAAAAGTGGGGGGCTTCATCTACATACATCGGCCTGACGAAAAAAAACAGTTCCTGGTTTCTTCCCCTTGTCTTTTCAATTGGATTTTACGACGGCTTTCTCGGTGCCGGAACGGGCTCATTCCTCATTTTTTCATTCCTGATGCTTGGCTTTGACTTTATCAGTGCAGCCGGTAATGCGAAGGTTCTGAACTTTGGCAGCAATATCGCCGCATTAATCACTTTTGCTATCCTCGGATACGTCAATTACAGAATCGGTGCTGTGATGGCCGCCGCGCTGATCGCCGGTTCATGGTGCGGCGCAAAATTCGCCATCAAAAAAGGTTCTTCCTATGTAAAGGTTCTGTTTGTCGTGATAACAGTGGCTTTGATCGGAAAAAATGTTGCGGATTATCTAATTCATCTGTTCGGCTGACTCCTTAATTCGCCAGTCTCTTTTCTCTGGCCCGTGAGCTGCTTCGCCCACCGGCTGATGTAGTGGAGATAATTGATGCGAAATGATGGCTCACTCGGACGCAGAAAAAACACTTCGCGAAGAAACTGGGGTTGCAAAAAAGGCATGATGATCAAATCCCTGTATTGGAGAACAGCAAATTCTGCTGCTGAAGGATCCATCGCCGCATCAGGAAGAATTTTCTCAAAAAGACGGATCAGCACATATTTTTCCTTCATCAGATAACTAGACATCAGCTCACGGACTAACTGATTGTCCAGTGTCATTTCCCTATGGCAGAAGCGGGAAAGGTAAAAAAACTTCTGCTGGTAAGTAATCAACATGTCGGCTATGTACACCAGCCGATCGCACGTATCTTTTTTCGAGGCGGAATCACGCTCCGCCTGCTCCAGCTCTTGCAGATAGCCTTCAAAAAAAGCGGACATCAAATACTCGAGCAACCCCTGCTTTCCTCCGAAGTAATAGGACACAAGCGCAAGGTTGACGCCGGCATCCTTGGCAATCGCCCGTACCGATGTCCCGTCATACCCAGACATATTGAACAGCTTCAGAGCAGAATGGATGACTGCTTCCTTCGATTTTCTTCCGCTGCCCGGATTGACTTGTTCTGTCGCCATAAGCACGCATCCCTTCCCAGATGAACACATTATATCCTATAATATAAAAACTTTCTTACAAAAGCCCGCTACCCCTGCAAAAATCTTTCGACAGCCCGGCTGAAACTTTCTTCCTGATCTGATAAAATGAGGGTAATTCATTAGAAAACCGAGGAGAAAAATGATGAATTCTGTCAATAAAACAAGAATTCAGGTTCTTGAATCGCTAATAAAAGACGAGCCGAATAAGATCGCCAACCTGGCAAACAGCTCCGCCTGGCTCAATCAATGCCTGGACCGCATTAACTGGGTCGGATTCTACTTGCTTGAGAAGAACGAGCTTGTTCTCGGACCCTTTCAGGGTAAACCGGCGTGCATCCGCATTCCGGTTGGTAAAGGGGTTTGCGGGACCGCTGCGAAAAAGAAGGAAATCATCCGTGTTGCCGATGTCCACGAATTTCCCGGACATATTGCCTGCGATGAGGATTCGCGTTCGGAAATCGTTATCCCACTGATGGCCGGTGATCAGCTAATTGGTGTTCTTGACATTGATAGCCCGGTTACTGAACGTTTCTCCGAAGATGATCAGCAATTTCTTGAGGCATTTGCCGAAACGCTGGCCCTTTATCTATAATGGAATGTCCATGTGAATTTGACAGGAAGCCTCCAAAAACGGTATAATGGCGGTTGTGTAAAATGAGGCAGAACCGGAAAGATTTCGAAGTCCTTTTATTTTGTTCCTCTACTTAAGAGGTGCACCGCGTAACCTAGGCTGCCTGGGCGAAGATGCAAGATGGCAAAATAGCTTCGGAAAAAACTCCCGGAAGTGTCATTTTATACCATACAGGGATTGTTTTGTGTAACTGAACGTTCCCTAATAAAATGACGAAGGAGGAGTCATATTTATGGCTCGCTACACTGGTCCGATTTGGAAGAAATCACGCCGTCTGGGCATTTCGCTCAGCGGTACGGGAAAAGAACTTGAAAGGCGTCCTTACGCACCGGGTCAGCACGGCCCGACCCAGCGTATCAAGCTGTCTGAATACGGTCTTCAGCAGCAGGAAAAACAGAAACTGCGTTTCATGTATGGGCTGAATGAACGTCAGTTCCGCCGCACATTTGACGATGCGGCTAAATTAAAAGGCGTTCACGGCGCAAACTTTATGATTCTGCTTGAATCCCGTCTCGACAATCTGGTTTACCGGATCGGTCTTGCACGGACACGCCGCCAGGCTCGTCAGCTTGTCAATCACGGTCATATTACAGTAAACGGCAAACGCGTTGATATTCCTTCATATCGCGTTAAGCCGGGCGAAACGATTGGCGTTCGGGAAAAATCACGGAATCTTGATATTATCAAGGACTCTCTGGAAACGAACACATTCGTTCCTGAATACTTATCGTTTGACGAAAAGAATCTGGAAGCGACTTTCAGCCGGCTTCCGGAACGATCAGAACTTCCTGCGGAAATCACAGAAGCTATGATTGTCGAATTTTATTCGAAATAATAAGGCTGAATTTTTCCCGTCCGCTCAAAGCAGGCGGGATTTTTTTATAGATGCTGCAAGCTTCCTTGTTTTTCCTTTTCAAGCCATTTCATTTAGGCTAAGATAAAGAAAACTTGGTAAAATCAACCTGCAGCGTAGGATTCTTTCCTAAAGTGTTAAGAAAATTAATGCGTTTATTTTTTGATTTACACCCCATCTGTCTCATACTTCAATATAAGGAGATATGCCATGCGGCTCCAATTCAAACGTTTTTCCGACCTTTTTAACAGGCTTGCGGAATTTTGGTCCACGAGCCCAGCCGTCCGGACTCTCCGTAGAGCACAAAATATAATCTGGCAGTCCTTTTTGATCACCCTTTGTGTTTTTGTCATCGGCGCTTTTTTTGCTGTCGGTACGGCTTCAGGCTATTTCGCGAAGCTGGTCAGAAATCAGCCTGTGCTTAGTTACAGCACTCTGAACAAGGACATTAACAGCTACAGTGAGAGCAGCGAAAGTTATTTTGCAGGCAATATTCCGATCGGCAAGATGAACAGCGACCTGATCCGTACAAAAACTCAATTGAGCGATATCTCACCAAATCTGACACATGCGGTAGTAGCGATTGAGGATGAACTTTACTACCAGCATCACGGAGTGGTCCCTAAAGCGGTCATTCGCGCAAGTCTGGAACAATTTCTACATGAGCCTCAAGTTTCCGGTGGAAGTTCGATCACACAGCAGCTGGTAAAAAACCAGGTTCTGAACAGTCAAGTCACTATTGACAGAAAATTCAAAGAAATATTACTTGCCATGCGTGTTGAAAAATTTTTCAATAAAGATCAAATCCTCGAATCCTACCTCAACATGGCGCCCTTCGGCCGGGATTCCACAGGCAGGAATGTAGCAGGTGCTTCAGCTGCCGCTGAAGGTATTTTCAATGTCAGCGCGGACAAGTTGAATATTCCGCAGGCCGCTTTTCTTGCCGGGCTGCCGAAAAATCCGTTTACCTACACCCCATTTAAAAACCGGGGTGGCCTGAAGAGTGACGTTTCGGCTGGTATCAGCCGAGCACATACCGTACTGCAGCGAATGTATGCGACCGGTTATATTAATAAAGCTCAGCTGGATTCGGCACTGAAATATGACTACCGCAAACATTTCTCGAAGCCTGGGAAAGTGGCCGGCAACGATTATCCTTATCTATCTCAGGAAGTGGAAAAGAGAGCAACAATCATTCTTGCGGAGAAACTGGCAAGCCAGGAGGGATATAACGGAAGCAGCCTTTATAACGATTATCAGAATTACACGAAGATGCTCTATGAAGAGAGCAACAATGTGTATAAGGGCAAATCTCTGGCACAGATCGCAAAAGTGCATGGATATAATTTAAGCGATGTAAAGAATCATTATCAACTTTTTTCCGGATTGATGAATGACGCCCTGAAGGATCTGCAGTACGGCGGATACAAGATTTATACAACCATTAACAAGTCAATCTATGACGACATGCAGACCGTCGCTCAAAATTATAACGGGTACAGTCCCGATAAAACGATTACGGTATCCTCCTCTGGGAAACAAAAAACCATCAAGGATTCAATGCAGGTGGGCTCTGTACTGATTGATAATAAAACGGGAAAAATTATCAGTTTTGTCGGTGGCCGCGGATTTCAGATTTCCCAGTATAATTACGCCACCGAAGTGACAAGGCAAAACGGCTCTACGATGAAACCGTTGCTTGTATACGCCCCTTCAATGGAGCTTGGCCTGATTCAACCGGGTTCTATTGTTGCCGATTTGCCATATAAACGCACAGTGAATGGTCAGAGCTATCAGCCGACCGATTATGGCTCAACCGCAACAACCAAGCTTTTTCATGGTTTCGAAACCGTACGGACGGCTCTTGCCCTGTCACACAACGTTCCAGCTGTTGATACGTTCACCAGGCTGAGCCTGGCGACTAATAAGGCTCCCGATTATCTGAAAGAAATGGGCATTACATCCCTTGTTGGCTCAGACGGATATAATGTTTCCGCGGCACTGGGAGGAATCACTAAAGGAGTAACTGTTGAAGAGAATACAGACGCGTACACGACTTTCGCCAATAACGGGAATTTCGTTGATGCCTATATGATTGATAAAATTATTGACGGCAAAGGGACCGTTGTCTATCAACATCAGACAAAACCGGTTCAGGTTTTTACTCCGCAGACCAGTTATCTGATGCTGGATATGATGCGCGACGTCTTTAAATACGGCACTGGACGGAGCCTTTCAGGTCTGCTTGATTTTTCTGCTGATTGGGCCGGAAAAACAGGAACTTCACAAAACTGGCGGGACTCCTGGCTGGTTGCATCCAACCCGAATATAACGATGGGAGTTTGGAATGGTTATTCTCACAACAGTCAGCTGGACCGGTATGCTTATTCGACACAGACCAGGCAATTATGGGCTGGTTTTGCTAACGCAGCCTATCGCGATGATCCGGAGCTGATGGCTCCGAAAACAGGCTTTACCCAGCCTCAGGGCATTTCCAAAACGCAGATGTGTGGCTTAACCGATCAGAAACCGACTCAGATGTGTCAATCGGCAGGCTTTGTCACAACGGATCTCGTCAACAATAAATATCTGCCTAAGGATAACACAGAGGCTCTGGAACCAGCGAACGCGACTTCCACTGCGCCACAGCAAAACAACAGTCAGGATCCGAATCAGCCGGCGAATCAACCCGTGCCAGGAAACCAGATCTCCTCCGGAGGATTCAGAATAAAGCCTGAAATCATGAGCTCACGTTTTCCTTATATCGATCTGAAATCAGCAAATCCGAAGCTTCTGGGTAAGATCAGGCCATAACCCATACTGACCACACAATTTTTTCAGATTGGAGCTTTGCCTCCCTTGAAAAAGGGAAGCAAAGCTTTTTTTAAACACTTCTTCTTATTTCTTTGCACCACTTTTTTTGCTGTATAAAAAAAACGGGCCTTTTCTTTTTGGGTTAAGGAAATTCTATCCTAAGCCGTGCCGGAGCAAACATGGATTGTGACATTGTAATGTAGCGAAAAGATACAACATTATAGCTGCTGGCTGGTAAAATCTCGGATGCGGCTGGTAAATTGGCGATTGCGGCTGGTAAAGTATCAAATCCGGCTGGTAAAGCCATTTCATGAGCACGATTCAAAGCGGGATTTATCTTGATCTGCAAAAATTTCAAACTCCTGGTTCCATTTCATCTTGATTCAGTGCGATTGATTAAGATTTCGGTGCAAACTTCATGCGATTCGGTTGACTCATTTTTTACGGTTCAACTGTTGCGCCGTTCCCGTCTCCTTTGATCATAACAACCCATTGCCTCATGCTGTTACAGAAGACTTATACTTAATTTGTAAAATAGGCTGCCCAATAGGACAGCCCTGAAAATTCTCACAAAAAAAGCAGGCTCTTCAGCCTGCTTTTGACACGATTATTTTATTTCGTAGACATACGGAAATCTACCCTGTGGGGTAGGATGACTTTCGCATTGTCCACTTTTTCATTATTCATCAGTTTCGTAAGCAGACGCATCGCAACCGCACCAATATCATATGTAGGCTCTGCAATACTCGACAGAGTTGGCCGCACCATCTGAACGAGCCGTGTATTCTCGCTGCTAAGAACCTCAATGTCCTCAGGAACTTTCAGGCCTTCATCCTGTATTTCGTGGATTGCGCCTATCGCCATTTCATCGGAATCAACAAAAATGGCTGTCGGTCTGTTTTCCTGTGCCAGGAACTGCGCCGTGGCTTCTTTCCCTGCCTCATAAGTATAATCCCCAATGGAAAGCAGCGTCTCATCAAATGGGATATCTGCGGCAGAGAGGGCGCGCTTATAGCCGTTCAGCTTATACTTCCCGCTGATCGGTACTTCAAGCGGACCGTCAATAAATCCGATCTTGCGGTGCCCAGACTTGACGAAGTGCGAAATAACTTCAAAAACAGCCTGTTCGTAGTCAATATTAACAGAAGGAATCTTTCCATTTTCATCAACAGTGGCTGCAAGCACAACTGGAACGGAAGACTGTTGAAATTCTTCAATGTGCTCTTCCGCGATTTTTCCGCCCATAAAAACAATACCGTCCACCTGTTTGCCCAGCAAAGTCTGGATCAGACGAATTTCTTTGTCCTTGTTTTGATCGGAGTTGCACAGAATAATGTTATATTTGTACATCGTTGCAATGTCTTCTATCCCACGTGCCAATTCTGAGAAGAACACACTTGAAATGTCGGGAATGATGACTCCGACGGTTGTCGTCTTCTTGCTTGCGAGACCCCGTGCCACAGCATTTGGGCGGTATCCAAGCCTTTTTATCGCCTCAGAAACCTTTTTTCTGGTTGTCGGTTTAACATTCGGATTCCCGTTGACCACACGGGAAACTGTTGCCATGGAAACACCTGCTTCACGGGCAACATCATAGATTGTAGCACTCAATTGTCCATTCCTCCCCTTTTGCTAACATCCACGCTCTGTAACGTTTTCATTTTTCTGCATTACAAAAATACATCAAAATGAATTGATGTCCTATCTCATTAATTACATCTATCATAACAAACCATTAAGTATTAAGCTATCTAAAATATGTTAAGAAACGACAGAAAGTCCCAATAATCTCTTTGATTTGTCAGACATAGTCCCTGGGTATGGGGATCATCCGTTCTGTACTGTCTGAATTTCCTCTATTTGGAACTACCGCTTTTTTCAAATCAATAGACTTCTGTCGCGCAGCTTTTATTAAGCCGGTACTTTTCCCTTTAAGTGAAATCGTTTCCTGCCGAACGTCCTGAAACAGTTTTTTCCCGGAAGGCACCGCAATAAGATAGACCGCAGCCGCCCCAATCAGGCTCCCGAGCAAAACTCCGGACAGGAAAGCAGGACTTTTTTTAAGCTGTCCATTAGCATTCCCCATGGCTTGTCCACTCCTTGATCACGTTTTTATCCGTTGGATTTCTTCCCGTTCTGCCAGCGATGCAGCAGATCAATTGCCGCCTTGCCCCATTGCAGTGTCTGCGCGATTTTTCCTGAGTGCTCTTCCCCGCTTTGTTCAATACTCTCAGTAACCTTGCGGACGGAGTCGTTAACATTGCCCAGAGATTCGCCGAAGCCCTGAACCGCGTCAAAAATACTGTTCAAGCTCTTGGACTTGTGCTGAACATCGGCAGCGAGCAGATTTGTCCGGTGAAGCAATTCTGTGGTTTCTTCATTCAGCCCTTTCATCTGTTCCTGTACATCTTCAAGGGTTGAAGCAACATCATCCATCGTTTTCTGCGCAGACTTAAGTGTCTGCGCAAGAAAATAAACAAGAACCGAAAATGCGACTGCGATAATGGCGACCGCCAAATAAAGAATAATAACCACCGAAATTCCCCCTTTTTGTCGATACTGTATTATTTTGATAAAAAAGCGTATTTCTATACCTTTTAAATAACAGAATACGGAGATTAAGATGCTTCAGTCAGAACTTCTTCTTCTTCATCTTATCATTTAACAATATTGAAAAAAAGCAAAAAGGGGACTGCCAGTCTTAGGGTTTCAGTACTTTTTTATATTCACTCTGATATTTTTGGATATCACCGGCCCCCATGAACAGAAGTACACTATGGCTATAGCTCTTCAGATCCTCAATATTGCTGTTGTGCAAAATATGGGATCCCGGGATTCTATCCTGCAAATCGTGGATCGACGTTTTACCGCTTTTTTCACGTGCCGAACCGAAAATATCGCAGAGATAGACCTGATCCGCAGTTTTCAATGCATCCGCGAATTCATCCATGAAAGTCATCGTTCTGGAATAAGTATGCGGCTGGAAAATAGCGACAATTTTTCGATCAGGATATTTTTCACGGGCCGCCTGTATTGTCACGCGGATTTCCGTCGGATGATGGGCGTAATCATCAATCATCATCTGATCAAAATCGGGCAGTTTCGTTTCCGAAAAGCGGCGTTTGACACCCAGGAACTGAGCGAGTCTCTCCTGAACCAATTGGATCGGCACATTCATATAATTGCAGAATGCGATCACAGCAAGTGCATTGAGCACATTGTGTTTCCCGTATCCGCGGATTTTAAAATGTCCGTAAAAATCATTGCGAACGTAAGCGTCAAAAGTTGTCCCTGAATCGTCGGGAAGAAAATCAACATTCCGCGCCTGAAAATCGTTCTCCTCATTAAAACCATAATAAATAATCGGGACATTCGATTTGATCATCTGCAGTTCCTCATTGTCGCCGCAGGCAAAAATCGCCTTATTTACTTTAAGGGCCAATTCCTGGAATGCGCTTACCACGTCATCAAGGTCCTTATAATAATCAGAGTGATCAAATTCGATGTTTGTGATGATACAGTAGTCAGGAACACTGTGCAGGAAATGCCTTTTATATTCACAGGATTCCCAGATAAAATATTTACCCTTTTCGTTTCCTGATCCGGTTCCGTCACCAATCAAATATGAAGTGGGAGCGAATTTTTCAAAAACGAATGACAGCAGCCCGGTCGTCGATGTCTTTCCGTGGGTTCCGGTAACAGCGACACTCGTGTATTGCTTAGCCAGTTCTCCAAGAAAATCATAGTACCGCTTAACCGGAACGTTCAGCTCTTTTGCACGTGCAACTTCTTCATGCTGATCAGGGAAAGCATTTCCAGCAATAACGACTTCATCTGTAGTTATATTGTCTTGTGTAAAAGGCAAAATTTTTATTTTTTTATCTTCCAGCGCTTTTTGTGTGAAGAAGCGTTTCTCAACATCGGATCCTTGCACTTCATGATGCAGATCCTGCAGAATTTGTGCCAAGGCACTCATTCCGGTACCCTTGATCCCAACAAAATGGTATTTCGTCATAAAATGATGACCTCCATAGAATGCTTCATGCCCGGTCCCGCAGTGAACATTGACGGTATACTCATCTTACGCAGAGAAACATGCAATGTCACATGAGGAACGATTATTTCAATATTTTTAGTGAAAATCCGAGACACAAACTTTACGCAACCACGTGTTCCGATTCGCTCACCGTTAACCCGTCACCTATTTTAACCTTTATCACTGAGGTTGTAAAAGTATATTTATGTATCATCGGACATTCGTTTTCCCATGTGCTCTTTAGTTACCAGCACCTGCCTCGGCTTGCTGCCGTTAGCCCCGGATATGACATTGCGGCTTTCCAGTTCTTCGACGAGCCGCGCTGCCCGGTTGTATCCGATTCTGAAATGGCGCTGGATACTGGAGACGGAAGCTTGTCCCTGGTCAATGACAAATGACGCGGCTTCGTCAAGAAGATCATCTTCCATTTCCGAAGCTTCAGCAGATAGATCACTGAGTTCATCCGGTGAAAATAAATAATTTTTATTAACCGACTCGCCAAATGCTCCGGTCACCCGGTTGATTTCCTCGTCAGATACAAAGCAGCCCTGGATCCGTTTCAGTCCTCTCGCCCCGTTCTCCGCAAAAAGCATATCACCTCTGCCGAGCAGCCGTTCAGCGCCCCCACTATCGAGAATGGTCCTCGAGTCGGTCTGTGACGATACACTGAATGCGATTCGGGTCGGGATGTTGGATTTAATCAGTCCGGTGATCACATCCACCGAAGGCCGCTGTGTCGCAAGAAGCAAATGGATACCCGCGGCCCGTGCTTTCTGAGCGATCCGGCAGACGGCCTCCTCGACATCCTGCGGGGATACCATCATTAAATCAGCCAACTCATCAATGATGATGACAATATAAGGCAAACGGTGACCACTGGCGTCATCCTTCTGCTTTTTATTGAAGCTTTCAATATCGCGGACCCGCTCCGCAGCGAATTGATGATATCGCTTTTCCATCTCCTCTACGGCCCACTTCAGGGCAAGCGCCGCCTCTTTCGGCTCTGTGATCACAGGTGCTGCGAGGTGTGGAATATTCTGATAAGGCGCTAATTCAACAACCTTCGGATCGATCAGCAGGAAGCGCACGTCATCCGGGGAGGTCCTATAGATCAAGCTCAGGATCAGTGAGTGGATACAGACGCTCTTCCCTGATCCGGTCGCTCCCGCAATCAGCCCGTGAGGCATTTTTGCAAGATCCGTAACGATCTGGTTTCCCGACACATCCTGACCAAGTGCCGCCGTCAGCGGTGCCCGGCTTTCCAGAAAGGCTTTCGATCGCAAAATTTGTCTGAGTAGTACGGGCTGACGCACTTCATTAGGGATTTCAATTCCTACCGCGCTCTTTCCAGGTACCGGTGCGATACGGATCTGCCTCACCGCGAGACTCAGTTTGATATCTTCCGAAAGGCCGAGTACCTTATTGAATTTTACGCCCGGGTGGAGATGAATGTCGAAACGCGTCACACTCGGCCCCTGTACATAGCCTATGAGATCCGCTTCGACATGGAAATTGGAGAGCGTGTCCTTGAGCACCTTTTCCCTGTCTGCAATCCATGATGTGCTGTCCCCCGCCGTTTCCGGAATATCGTCCAGAAGATCAAGTGGGAGTTTTAACCCCGTTCCATCACCGCCGGCGGGAGGCCGGACTGTCTGATTGGCAGCAGGCTGGGCAGCTGGATACCCTGAAGAATGCCCGCGTTGGTGATCGGAGTGAAACATCAGGACATTGAAAGGGACCTTCGACTGCTCCCCATGGCGATGAGGCGATCGGTTCAGGCGGCTTTTAACCGGCATTGCCCGTTCTGTTTGTTCTTCCGGAGACCGATGATCCGGCATTGCATTTTCTTCGGGCAAACGGTTCCTCCGGGCACCGGCGGACGTCAGACGGAAGCTGTCGATGTCCTCTGAATCCCGCAATGGTCCGCTTCCGTCATCTGGACGGTTTCTTTCTGAGGGCGTACCAACCCCTTCAGTGTATGGCGAGTGATCTCCTTCTCTTGAAGGATGGTGTTCAGTTACCTCCGCTTCCCTTGTACGCCGCAATGCGGGTTCGTCCATAACTTTCTGTTCAAGAACAGGACCGTCTTTTCGTGAAGGAATCAAAAGCTGTTTCTTTATCCGTTCGCCCAGTTTTGCTTCACTGATCTGCTTCTTCTCCTGCACTTCTTTCTGCACGTCCAGATAATAATCTTCATGTTGATCCGCATGATAAAAATCTTTTGGCGGCTTCTGAAATCCAAATACAGGAGAAGGGACTTTGCTCAGGCGAAAGGGCGGCTTTTTATTTAATTCCGTTTTCTCATGCTGTATCTGATTCCGCCGATCAGAAGTGATGCTTCCGTGATCTTCATCATCATGAAGATTTGTATGAAGCTTTTCCCGGTGTCCGGTTGAAGAAGGACCGACATTTGTTGTCCTTTCCTTGGGATACTGCGCGGCCATCCTGACTTCCACCTGCCGGCTGGCATCGGAAAAGCGCCCGACCGAAGGCGAGCTCTGGCCAGAATGATCATGTGCCTGAAATAATGTTTGTCTTTCTTCTGTGGTATCGTCATCGCCCGTATCAAAAAGGCGACGCCACCAGTCTCCCCACATACGGTTCCCCGCCTTTCCGCGTCAGTGCTTCTTTAATTGCTGCCTGGCACCTGAACATTTGCAGCGAGCGTCTGAAAGTCCCGACCGATTGCGGTATCTTCTTTCAGAACGAGGATACCGCGTTTTTGTGGTGCTCCGGGAATCGCAAGCTCCCGGGCCGAACAAATCATGCCCGCGGAAGCCACGCCTCTAAGAACGGAAGGACGAATAATCATACCGTTCGGCATTAAAGCTCCCGTCTTCGCAACAACGACTTTCTGCCCTTTGTCAATATTCGGTGCGCCGCAGACAATCTGAAGTTTGCGTGTGCCCACGTCCACAAGACAAACATGCATATGGTCGGAGTCAGGATGCTTTTTCATCTCTTCAACATATCCCGTGACGATCAGCGGCTCTTCACCCCATGGAATTGAGTCCTGAAATCCTGAAGCGGCAATCTGCCGGTTTAGCACATCCATTAATGTAGCATTAGGTCTGATTATACCCTCTCTCTTATCCGCCTGAAGGAACAGTGACGCGCCGAAAAAGTTATAACCCAGCACCTCGCTTGTTACAGGGTCAAAAATTCTGGCTACATCAGCCTTTCTCTCGAAATCCTGACTTTCCCCTTCTTTGAAATAGGCGATCAGGACATCCCCTATGCCCTTTTCATTGTAGTAAAGAATCATCTATACTTTCTCCTTCCGGTCTTCAATCGCGACATTATTAAGAATACAATTCAGTAATCTATTGAACATTCTCAAATCAATTTATCGGAAACATCAGTCTGATGTTCCGCCGGGCGCCGGACGTCTGTTTGCCATGATAAAGATCGGCTCAAGCTGTCCCTTTTCATAGATAAACGGCAGGATGGTAATCGGCATCCGTCCCTCAGAATAGAACTTCATCGCCATCTGTGCGAGAATATCATACCCTTCAGGATTGACAATATCTCCGAAAATCAGCACATCCTGATGAGGAACAGAAACTGTCAGATCCCCCCTCGCCTTTTCTTTCATAAGGTCAAGAAGAGAGCCGTTCAAAATTCTGCTCGCGTCATAGCCGTCATTATAATTAATGAAATAAA
This sequence comes from Sporolactobacillus shoreae, assembly GCF_004684935.1. Classification (GTDB taxonomy): domain Bacteria; phylum Bacillota; class Bacilli; order Bacillales; family Sporolactobacillaceae; genus Sporolactobacillus; species Sporolactobacillus shoreae. Next base: position 153,978 of record NZ_SRJD01000004.1, on the reverse strand, counting down.
AAGTATTATTCTTAACCCTGTCTTTATGCGCCTCCGCAGGAAGCGACATCAGATTGGCATGGGCTGTCCTGATAACCGACTGCGCTTCTGCTCCCTCACGTGTTAGGAAATCAGTGTCGAGCAGTCTGTACGAATTTTCAAGATCGAGGGCATAGAATACTTTTGTTTCCGCCGTATGATCACTGCAAAGCAGTCTTTTGCCCTCAGGAGTCTCATCAGGAAAAGAAGCGGAACGGATGACAGGAAAAATTCTGCTTTCATTGCCCTGTATATGTACGGTCGCATTCATCGCCCGCAATCCCCGGTCAACCGCCTGAATCGTTTCCAGCACTGCAGTCTGCCCTTTTGTCTGATATTGCTCAAGTATCTCGGCCAAGGTCAGGGTGACGCCCTTCCCGCCGGCCTTATTTTCGATTCTGAGCTTCCCGGACCGGCTGTCGAAATGTATGGCCCTGTCATCCGACTTCAGTTTTTTTGTCAGCTCTTCCTTTAACTCGCGCAAATCCATGAATAGATAGCCTGTCCCTTCTCTTCTCAGACTTACAACTGCAACCTTAATTAATATAAGCTTATTTTATCATACACACGGCATCCCTTGCAGGCTCCCAAGGTCTGATTTTCCGTTCAGTCTGTTTCTGAAACGTTTTAATGATTTACTTTTTCATGCAAATAAATGCCGTCAATCAACTGAAGAATATGCAGAAACATATCACTTCGTGTGACCTTTCCTTCAGTCAGAATTCCGATCGTTCCCCCACGTTTGCTCACATTCTTCTGGTGCGCATATTCATCGGCGACGTCACCTAACTCGCGGCCTGACAGGACCCCGTCCGATAGTACTTTCGGAAGCAAAATTCGTGCACCTCCCGCTGTGAAAACACGTCCAGAACGATCGGTAATCGCTCCCCAGTTAACGAGGAACATCTCACCATCCAGCATGCTGACACCGCCTTCCAGACCGATTCCTAGTATGACTGTTTTATCTGCTTCCAGCACAGCCCTAGCGCGGTTTATCGACCCCTGCCGTGTTTCATGATCGCTCATCGGCATGGCCGAAACACCCGAAGATACATTGAATCCCCTGACATCGACATCTCGTCCAGACACAAGCCGCCTTACAGCGTCCAGTTTCGCAGGATTTTCAGTCCCAACTCCTACAATAATTGACAAATGTTATACCCCTCAGTTCATCGGGAAAGGCCGGAATATATTTATCCAGCACTCACCCGTTATTTTCCCGCAGTCCTTCAAAAAATACTGTTTCTACGAAGGCGCCCACTTGGTTTTAAAGGATTTTCCGAATATACTAAGAATACTACAACGGCAGGGAGGGAAAATCATGAACACGAAAATCGGATCAATAATCCTTGCGGCGGCTGCCGCCGGTTTTGCGGCCGGAATCGCCGCACAAAAAATTATTTCAGAAAAACGCGGGCTCCTGAGTTCGGAAAAAGTGCTCAGCCTGGTAAAAAAAACTGTAAAAGAAAAGCTCCCTGTAGACGGAGCCTGGATCTTTTTATCACCGCACAAGGTTACAAAAGACGCGCTGACGGCTGAAGTTTATCAAGGCGGCCTCACCGTCCGCAGCGGCGACTCGGTAAGCCACTATGATTTTATCGCCGACGCGCCAACAGGAACCCTTCTCGAATTAAAAAAACAGCCCTGAACTTCCAGCAGATCAGCATACCGCTGATATGATTTAATCGCTGCAGACAGCTTCGCAACGATAAATCCGCTGCCCCTTTTCCGAAAATTTTTCTTCATATTCAGTCATGATATTTTCTTTGTCACCTGAGTGATGCAGATCAAGGCTGATATTCTGAAGCAGAAAACCGTACTGGGAAAAACTTTCCAACGAGTATTCAAAAAGGCCCTGATTATCTGTTTTAAAATGAATAACCCCATGACTTTTCAGGACATATTCATACTGTGCGAGAAAAGAGGCATACGTCAGGCGTCGTTTCTCGTGCCGGTTCTTTGGCCATGGATCGCAAAAATTCAGATAGATGTCGTCCACTTCGTCTTCCGCAAAAAATTCAGTCAACCCACGTGCATCGGCGTTGACCAGCCTGACATTTTCTATTTCGTCGTCCAGGCACTTTTCCAGAGCGGACACGATAATACTTTCTTGCAATTCAATGCCAATGAAATTTGCATCCGGATACTTTTCAGCCATACCTACAATAAATTTCCCCTTGCCTGTGCCAATTTCAACACAGAGCCGGGCTTCACGCTGAAAAGCTTCGTTCCATTCGCCACTGTAATATTTCGGTGAACGTACTACAATATCCGAATGGCGGTCAAGTTTTCCCCTCGCCCAGGGTTTATGGCGTACTCTCATTTATAATTCCCCTTTATGAATCGGTTAAGATAACAAGCTGGCTATGAAAATAATTTTAAAAGGAAGATATTTCCGCCTGACGATTAATGAAACAAACTCCCAGTCTGATCATACCATGATTTGGGTTTAGATTTTAGAAACAAAATACATTTATAGAAATATTCGGCTTAAGACGCAAAGAATCCTCCCGCCCGTACTGACAGGAAGATATCGGGTCGAATGAAAATTAGTGAACCACTTTCCCCGCATATTCATTCAGCCAGAGAAGATCCTTCTCGAAAAGGATCATCTTTTTAGCTTCAGCATGTTCCTGATGCCAGAACATGAACCTCAGCGTCATAGCAATCATGTGCCACACAAGCCGGAGCTGTAGGGAATCATCCAGCGTCAATCCGTAAAGTGCGAGCCAATTTTCCCAGTTATCTTCTTCAACATACCAATAAAGCAGCATGGCCAGATCCATGGCAGGGTCGGCGATGACCGCCTGATCCCAGTCAACGAGATACAAGCTGTCTTCATCCTTATTCAGCAGCCAGTTATTATGATTGACGTCCGAATGGCAAACTGCCTTTTTGCTCACTTCCGCTCTGTCTGCGTACTTCTGCAGAAACATAAGAGATGTGCGCAGGACCTGTACCTGCCCCCGCCCATCCGCCTGACTGGCCAGACTTTCGGCAATCTGAACGGTTGAAACAGGTTCTTTGCCGAGGCGTTTCATCATAAATAAAAGCGGATCTGATGTGTGAATTTTTTTAAGGAGTTCAGCCACTTTCGCCGATTTCATTTCTTCCGGTTTCAGTACCCTGCCGCTCATCCATTTCTGCGCGGTCAGAACATCTCCGTTATCCAGTCTCCGGGCCCACAGCAGTTTCGGGACAATGCCTTCTGCAGACAGAACAGCCAGAAAGGGCGAGGAATTCCGCTTAATGAATAATTTATTTTCACCGGATTCAGCCATATAGGCTTCGCCGGTCATTCCTCCGGCGGATGATAGCACCCATTCTTCGCTGTCAAAGAATCTCATCAAACAGGCCACCTTTGCCCTTAAATCTGTCCTTAATAAATCAGGCTTCTCGCGACTGCGCCTTACCCGGATTCGCATGGATTTACCCGCCGCCGTCAAAAAAGACTATGAATAAAAATATACCACTTTCCACTTGATTCAACAATCATTCCGCCACTTATCTTATCGACAGAATGAACCGATTTTATAATACTGATGGCGATCAAACATTCTGAAAACGGGGTGATGCGATCGTTTCAAAATGATCGAGAAGGGCCTCAGCCACGTCAATCTGCGTCCGTTTCAGTAACAGTGAATGTTCGGACACCGTCCCGAACCATTCCCGTTCAGTACGGCAATCAATAAAACTGACATCGGCCTCTTCGTGTACAAATTCGATAAAGCTTTCTGGAGCGTATGCTGCGGAAACGATTTTAATATCAATGCCATGATTTTTCAGAAAAGATGAGACGATTGTTCTCGTTCTATTCAAAGAGATGAGTGGATTCAGCACTTCCTGTTCACCGCCGCCCACGATTTTTTTCCACTTCCGTCCTGAAATTTCCTGAAATACACTCCCTGCTTCTCCAGTCAGCGGCTTGACACACCAGATCATGTCATTCGTTATAATTAATGAGTCCAGTTGAACTGCTGCAGATTGTGTGAGAAGAACAGGTCGATAAATCAAAAAGGCAATGTCGTTGACTTCTTCCAGTACTTTCCTTAACCACAGCGACTTTTCAACCTCATCAGGACATGTTGAGCGTTGTTCGGATGTCCGGGTCGCCCAGTCCAGCTGCATCCTGTAGAGCCATTCCAAAAACTCTTTTCCCTCTGCCGACCAGCGGTTCAAAGAAATAACACTTTTCGTCTGTTGCGCTTTCCATTCCTTCATTCGCCTGTTTTTCAACCAGACAAAGCGGTTCGCATATCTGAGAAGATCCACCTGATAGCGCGACACGCATTGCCGGGCTTTTATCAGTTGCGCCATATTTCCACCTCTTCCCGTATTCTCTATAATATGTCAGGAAAAATCTGTTCATTTGATTTCCCCAATGAAAAAATTTTAATGGAATTGTAGTGAGGGATCTGACCGGGCATAACGGCATAAAGAACGATCCGGTCAATCTTCCAACCAATGGACTGACTGCACAACTTTTCCAGGCGGCGATCAAATGCCTGGCCGGACAGCCATCCCTTCGCCAGTGTGATATGCGAATGATACGGTCTGTTGTCCGGAATGAAGCCATGACCGGCAAGTGCTTCTTTTAATTCACTCTGAATTTTTACAAGCTCCGGACAAGCTGCAAGTGCCGCAAAAACAACGCGTGGATGTCTTTTATCCCCGAAGCCTTCGATACCCGAAATAGACACATCGAAAGCGGTGTGAGAATCACTGATCTTCGTAGAAATGCCGACGACCTTTTCCAATTCCTCCTCTGGCAGAGGACCGAAAAAGAAAAGTGTGATGTGATAATCGTGCATGTCTGTCCATTGTCTGTAGGAACAGCTCTCCTTCAACCGGATGGTTTCTCGCTGCAAGTATTCCCCGATTTCTTCCGCAACCGGGATGGCAAGAAAATAATGATTTTTCATATCTTATCCCTCTTCATGATCATATTACCGTACCTCTTCACGCGCAACCTTAAAACTGTCTCAAAGAGCCCTTTCGAATAATATCACTCAAAGAACGTTAAAATATCTGAAAGGTCTGCCGAATTTACAGGAATCCTGTATAATAAAAACAAACAGGAAGACCTTAAGGTTTTCACCTGAAGTGAAGATCATTCAAACATTGAATGAAGCGTGATAAAAGTGTGACAGAAAGTGAGTGACTGTGATGGTGAAAATTGCTGATTCGATCAGTGAACTGGTCGGCGGAACACCTATGGTTCGTCTGAACAGGCTTCCCGATCCGAATGGAGCGACGATTTATGCCAAACTGGAATATTTTAATCCGACAAAAAGTGTCAAGGACCGTGCCGCGCTCAATATGATCCAGGCGGCTGAAAAAGCAGGTAGGCTGAAAAAGGGTGCAACGATCATTGAACCAACCTCGGGCAATATGGGCATCGGCCTGGCAATGAACGCGGTGTCAAGAGGCTATCAGGCAATTATTGTCATGCCCGATACAATGACTGAAGAGCGGATAAAGCTGCTCAAAGCTTTCGGCGCAAAAGTCGTTCTCACACCCGGAAGAGACAAGATGCCCGGAGCAATAAAAAAAGCGGAGGAACTCGCGGAAAAACTTCCGAACAGTTTTATGCCGATGCAGTTTTCCAATCCTGCGAATCCTGATGCCCACCGCAAAACCACGGCACCGGAGATTATCCGAGACGTCCAATCGCTTGGCGCGACGCTGAAAGCCTTTGTCGGTGCGGCCGGAACCGGGGGAACGATTACTGGGACAGGAAAAGCGCTTAAAGAGGCTTTTCCCGCCTTGACCATACATATCTGCGAACCGGCGAGCTCTCCCGTTCTATCTGGAGGAAAGCCCGGACGCCATAAAATTGTAGGAACCAGTCCCGGCTTCATTCCGGACACGCTGGATCTTTCTATTGTTGATGAAGTAATTCAGGTCAGCGATGATGATGCGTACGAAATTACACGCAGGCTGGCAAAAGAAGAAGGCATCCTTTGCGGCCCCTCTTCCGGAGCCTCAGTCTGCGTAGCTCTGCAGGTTGCCAGACGGTTCAAGCCCGGTGATCTGATCGTCTGCATGATCAACGACACAGGGGAACGTTATCTGTCAGGTGACATCTTCCAGCAATAACGAGTCAAAACGCCTTTTGGTTTTCCGAAAGGCGTTTTGTGTATGCTTTTTTGGAGCCACCGGCCCGCTCGAAGAACTGAATTGATTAAATTTACAAAAAATATAGGAAAAAAAGTTTGACTTTTATTATTTTAGCTGTATATTTAAGTTATTTAATAGAATATACGTATTATTGTTAGTGTATTTAGTTGAAACGTCCGTCTTTGAGTATCGTCAGAAAATGTCATGATCCTGTTCATTTGTTCAAAAAAGTGGAGAAAATGGGGATTTGTGAAATTATTTTTCTGATTCCCCCTCTTTTCAGATATCTTCTTTGTTGATAAAAAATCTGGGGAGTGGTTATTTGAGTCCTTCAACTGATCGTATGCTAAATCGCGTTAAGTCTGTTTACTTATTTATTCGCAGACAAGGTCCTGTCACGACGAAAGAGCTGGTTGAAGAATTTGACATGACACAGAGAACCATGCAGAGAGACTTGAATATTCTAACGTATAACAATTTGGTCCGAAGCCCGAGAAGGGGCCAGTGGGCGGTAACAGAAAAAAAAGTAAGAGTTTCGTGAGCTGTTTTTTGAAACAGCTCTTTTTTATTTGACTTTTTTTAATGCGTTATCTGATGATAATGGATAAGAAGTCAGACTCACGCTGAGTGTCATTAGTGGAAAAAGTCCGAACAAAGGGCTTATCCTTTAGTTAAAAGACGATGTTTAAATCTAATGTTGTTTTCACCGATATATCTGAAGAATGCGTGGTATGAGATTTCTGCGGGGAGAGCGGCCAAGGGAGACCGCGCAGGCGACTCGATTGTTTGAGGAGGCTCCCGGACTGCCAGCGGAAAGCGAGCACCGAAAGCGTTAACAGGCTGAAAGGCCTCTAAAAACAGCATCAAAGTTTGATAAAACCAATAAAAAAGCACCGGATCAGTCAAGATGCCGGAAGGAGTATGACATTATTTTGAAACCAAAGATCGGGCTTTTGGCGACGGCCCGGAAAAAAGCACACAGCCCTGCCGCCGTCATCGACTTTTACCGCAGCCCGCTATTTAGAAAATCGATTCTTTATGCGCAACAGACGTATGACCGACTCTATTTTTATAATGCGAAAGACGGCCTGCTTCTCCCTGACCAGATCATGGAGCCCTATGATGTTTCAATCCGGACATTATCTCTTGGCAGCCGAAGGGCATGGGGGAGAAAAGTAATCCGTGAGTTAACCACCCGCGAAGATCTTTCCGCCGCACAGCTATTTCTGCATGGAGGCAAAGTCTACAGGAATTATCTGGAACCGGCATTGGGGGAACTCGGCATATCGTTCACCGTTCCTCTTGAAGGAATGAGTATCGGCAAGCAGCTGCAGTGGTATGATGTGCACACATCTTCCCGCGCCCAGGATCCCGGGCATATATCTTGATTCTTTCCTGTCAAAATCCATCCCCGATCATAGACTGATAACTGAGTATACAAAACAAATGATCAGGGAGGATTTAATTTATGTTTCATCCATTCAGCGGCCCAGCTTCGCCGGCACAGGGAGGATTGTATCAACCCGCTGCAGGCGGCAGCCTGCCTCAAAGACAAAATGGTTTTTCATTTCAGGAGATTCAGGGGGCCTCTATGCCTCAGGGATTCACTTCATCCGTAGGGCCCTATTCCTATCCTTATGCTCAGGAGACAGAAAACACAATAGCCTCAAACAGTTTCGAATGGCACGAGGCACCTCAGTATGACAATGACAGACAGATGGGACAGCCGCCGCGTCCACCGCAGCCGGGTTTTGATTCACTTGAACGCCGTGTCCGTCAGCTTGAAAGGCAGCAGGATCGGTTTGACCGTGAACTGAACCGGATTGACCGAAGACTTCGCATCATCGAACGTCGCCTTGGGATACCTGTTCCACCCGTTCCGTTTCCGGGAACACCTCCGAGATAACTTCCCGTGAAAATAAAAAAGAGAGCTTCAGGCTCTCTTTTTTTCTGCAGATTATTTATTGACTTGCAGTCCTTTTTTATAAAAATTAAAAGGCAACGGCCTAAGTAAAAACAGATCTTTGCCCAAGCCTAAGAGCTCGACGAGCAGCAAATTTTCTTTATCGCTCCCGAGATCTGCCCATCACCCTGCGGAGCAGTCCGGTCCATTTGGCGAGCAGCAGATAAACGGCCGCACCGATCGTTACACTCAAAATAATAACGATAAAAGCTTTTCCTCTGCTGTGAGGAAAATTACCGCCGGACACAAAGAAAATGAGCTCAATGACCAGAACCATAATCCCCGTATAAAACAAAATATGGATCAATTGCTGGGCAATCATGGAAAAGCGATAATCCGTTGCCTTGCGTATTGCGAAGACAATAATCAGGATTGAAATCAAATAGCCGATATCCGTAGCAATAACTGGACCAACCATACCGAAAAGTTTCATGGACAGCGGGTTAAGCAAAATCTTGAAGAGAATCCCGGAACCAAGAGCGATAATCGTCACGAGCTGCCGGTTGATACCTTGGAGGATAGATGCTCCAACCTGAAACAAGGCAAAGAAAAGCGCGGTCGGCGCATACCAGGACAGGACTCGTCCACCAATTTTTAAAAGGTCTGGGGAAACAGTATACAATAGCCCATGCACCATGTATCCCAGCACGGATAAGCCAACAGCAGCTGGTATGGTCAGAAACAATACAAGTTCAAATGCCTGGGTAATTTTTTCATTTACAGCCCTCATGTCACCTTTTGAGAATGAAACAATAATTGCGGGGACAGCGCTCACCGCAAGAGATGTCGCCAGGGTCACAGGTATAATGACCAGTTTCTGGTCGTTCATGGTCAGGTCAGTGATAATCGCTTCTTTGATTTCATCTACGTAATTCAGATAATAAAAAGCCATTGACTGGTCAATCAGCTGATACACTTGCATCGCAATACCAACGGCAACAAACGGAACCGCATAAGTAATCAGTTCTTTATACATTGTAACAAACGACATCCGGTATCTTCGCTCGGGTCTGCTCTTGTTGGATGTTTTCATAATTTTGACCCGTCGCAATACCCAGTAGTGCAGCATCACATAAAGCCCGCCGACAGCCCCGACGAATGCCGCAAAGGTTGCGAGCGCCGCCGCAGTAACAACGGAACCATGCGCTACTTTAACAACAATAAACGCACCGATCAGAATAAAGCCGACCCGGACAACCTGTTCGACAACCTGAGAAACCGCTGTCGGTCCCATGGACTGGAACCCCTGGAAATAGCCGCGCATGAGGCTCATCACCGGTACAATAATGATTGCGATGCTGACAACCCGGATGACGAGGACAACATTACCGTACTCTTCTTTCGGAATATGCATCAGCGAGGTGATGCCCGGCGCGCCGAGGAATAGGATCAAGAATCCCACAATACCCGTCGCCAGCATCACTAGAAATCCGGACTTCAGCAAACGTCTGCCGGACTCGTAATCACCCATTGAATTGTACTTGGACACAAATTTCGACACGGCAAGCGGCAGGCCGAGCGTTGAGACACTGAGCATAATTGCGTAAGGTGTATAGGCATATTGATAGAGGAATGACCCCTGCTCCCCTGTCAGCCAATAATAAGGAATAACAAAAAGAATACCAAGGAACCGCGAAAAAAAGGCGGCGACGGTCAGTATCATCGTCCCTCTGATCATTTTTGATGCCATTATATACGCTCCTAAATCAATAACTGCGGCAAATTTGATTTGCCTGCGACTCTTAGTATTTTACCACAGATAACCACTCTTTAACTGAATCAATAAGGCATCTTTGGTACATTCTGTCGAAACCGATCAAATTTTTAGTATGCAAAAAACCTTCCACTGATCATCTGCGGAAGGTTTATCGCAAAGATTGTTTTATTGAGTTCACTTAACTGGCCCGTTCCACTCCAGCATGCCGCCTTCCATATTGGTCACATGGAATCCTTCATTTTGGAGGAATTCTGTCGCCAGCCCGCTTCGGTGCCCGGAGCGGCAGACCATGACATACTCCTTTGACCTGTCTAACTCCTGAAACCGCTCGGGGATGTCGGCGAGAGGAATATGGATCGCCTGAGGTATCTTACCTGCGGCCACCTCATCATCTTCTCTGACATCAACGACTGTCACTGGATCGCCCTTTTCAAGTATCCGGTTCAATTCATCAGGCAGAATGGTTTTGATTTCATCGGCCAATTTCATCACTCCCGTACTTATTTGGCAACAATGTTGACCAGTTTATCCGGAACGGCAATAACCTTCCTCACCGTTTTTCCGTCGAGGTTTTCGATCACATTTTGCTCACCCATCGCTTTTTTCTCAAGCGCGTCTTTTGGCGTACCTTTTTCAACGGTCATTCTGGCACGGATCTTGCCATTCACCTGAACAATAACTTCGATTTGCGTTTCAGCCAGTTTGCTTGCGTCATAAGACGGCCAAGTCGATTTTTCTACTGATTGTTCGTTGCCAAGCAGTGACCAGATCTCCTCGCTGATATGCGGAGCGACCGGTGAAAGCAGCTTGATAAAACCTTCAGCCATTGCAAGCGGAATCTGCTCCTGCTTGTAGGCTTCATTAATAAAAGTCATCAGCTGGGCAATACCGGTGTTAAAGTGCATGATACCGAAGTCTTCAGTCACTTTTTTGACCGTCTGATGATATACTTTTTCAAACTCGGCATCCGGTTTCACATTTTCAGAAATGACTTCGGATCGTTTACCTTCCGACGAAACGAACAGCCGCCAGATCCGATCGAGGAATCGGCGCGCTCCGTCAATCCCTTTTTCAGACCAGGGGATTGCCGCGTCGATCGGACCCATAAACATTTCATAGACACGCAGCGTATCCGCGCCGTGTGAGGCAACAATGTCATCCGGATTAACGACATTGCCCTTTGATTTACTCATCTTTTCGTGATTGCTGCCGAGAATCATGCCCTGATTGACCAGTTTATGGAACGGCTCTTTCGTCGGCACGATCCCAAGGTCGTAGAGCACTTTGTGCCAGAACCGGGCATAGAGCAGATGCAGAACCGCGTGTTCCGCACCGCCGACGTACAGGTCAACCGGCATCCAGCGTTTCAGTTTTTCCGGATCAGCCAGTTGCTTTTTATTGTGCGGATCGACGTAGCGGAGGAAATACCAGCTGCTTCCTGCCCACTGTGGCATCGTGTTCGTTTCCCTGCGGCCCTTCATGCCCGTTTCCGGATCGACGACATTGATCCAGTCCGTATCGTTAGCGAGCGGGGATTCACCCGTACCGGACGGCTTAATGTTTTCCGTTTTTGGCAGGCGGAGCGGCAGTTCTTCTTCCGGCACAGCTTTCATGGTTCCGTCTTCCATATGGATAATCGGAATCGGTTCACCCCAGTAACGCTGGCGGCTGAACAGCCAGTCACGCAGACGGTACGTAATTTTCTTTTTGCCGACGTTACGTTCCTCAAGCCAGCCGATCATTCTCGAAATGGCCTCGTTTTTGCCCAGACCGTCCAGAAAATCGGAATTCACGTGTTTTCCGTCACCGGTATACGCTTCTTTGGAGAGATCGCCTCCCGCGACGACTTCAATAATCGGCAGACCGAATTTCTGCGCGAATTCATAGTCGCGGTCATCATGTCCCGGAACAGCCATGATTGCGCCAAATCCATAAGTGATCAGAACATAATCGGCGATCCAGATCGGCACTTTGCGGCCATTAACAGGGTTAATCGCATAAGCGCCTGTGAAAGCGCCGGTTTTCGTTTTATTAAGGTCCGTACGCTCCAGATCACTTTTAGCGGCAACTTCCTTGCGGTAAGCATCGACCGCCGCTTTTTGCTCCGGAGTCACAATTTGATCGATAAGTTTGTGTTCCGGGGCGAGCACCATGTATGTGGCACCGAACAGGGTGTCCGGGCGTGTCGTAAACACCGTCACCGATTGTTCAGGATGTCCATCCAGCTGGAAGACAACTTCTGCACCTTCAGACCGGCCGATCCAGTTGCGTTGCATCTCCTTGATGCTGTCCGGCCAGTCCAGTTCTTCGAGATCATCGATCAGACGATCGGCATACGCTGTAATCTTCAGCATCCACTGTTTCATCGGCTTGCGGATCACCGGGAATCCTCCGCGCTCGCTTTTTCCGTCAATGACTTCCTCATTGGCCAGAACCGTTCCGAGAGCCGGGCACCAGTTGACCGGTACCTCCGCTTCGTAGGCAAGACCTTTTTTATAAAGCTGAAGGAAGATCCATTGCGTCCACTTATAGTATTCTGGATCCGTCGTGTTTACTTCGCGATCCCAGTCATAGGAGAATCCCAGTGATTTGATCTGACGCTTGAATGTTGCGATGTTCTGCTCCGTAAATACAGCCGGATCATGCCCGGTATCAAGAGCGTACTGTTCGGCGGGAAGGCCGAATGCATCCCAGCCGATCGGATGCATCACTTCGAATCCCTGCATCCGTTTCATACGTGCCATAATATCCGTTGCCGTGTAGCCTTCAGGATGGCCGACGTGAAGGCCTTTGCCCGAAGGATAAGGAAACATATCCAGTACGTAGTACTTTGGTTTATCTGTATCCTCATTCGTTTTAAAAGTTTGATGATCGTCCCAGTATTTCTGCCATTCTGCCTCGATTTTGCGGTGATCAAAAGCCAGTCCCATGGCTCATTCCTCCTATTGTCCAGACTCTTCAAAATAATAAAATAAAACCTCCCGCCTCTGACTTTTTGTCAGGGACGAGAGGTTGATCACAATTTTATTCCCGCGGTACCACCCAGATTAGCGTGTGATCCGCTTTTTAACAGCAGATCTTCGCTCGCTTGATCCCGTAACGCGGGCAGCGGCGGCGACATCCAGCCAAGGATGTACCGCAGCTCAGGGGCGAGTTCACTCTTTTCCCGTGCCGGCTTGCACCAACCGCCAGCTCTCTGCAAAGGGATTCGAAGCTACTTTTCCCCGTCATCGCCATTTCCTGTCAATTAGGTTGTGTATTCCATTCTATGTAATCTACCTGTTCCTGTCAACATTATGAGGATTTAAGTCTAAATATTTTTTCGGTGAATAAGCAGATGCGGGGCCGTTGCTTTATGTTTTCTCCGGACTCTGATAAAATTTTCGTTAGACTACTGAAAGGGGCCAAGAATAAATGCCCGACAGAAAGTGGCCGGCCTTTTATGGACCGGACAAGCGTTACTACTCATGGAATGCCTATTTAAGAAGCCAATTTGGTGAAAAAGTTTTCAAAGTACCGCTTGACGGTGGGTTCGATTGCCCGAACAGAGATGGAAAAGTGGCTTACGGCGGATGCACTTTTTGCAGTCAGAAGGGATCGGGGGATTTTGCCGGCGACCGGCGGGACGATCTTGTGACACAGTTTAATACAGTGAAAGCACGAATGTTGAAAAAATGGCCGCATGCCAATCAATATCTCGGGTTCTTTCAGGCTTTTACCAATACCTACGCACCAGTTGAGATTCTCCGCGAACGTTTTGAAATCATTCTGGAACAGGAAGGCGTGGTCGGGCTTTCAATCGCTACCCGCCCGGACTGTCTGCCGGACGATGTGGTTGATTATCTGGCGGAACTGAACAACCGGACGTTCCTGTGGATTGAACTTGGCCTCCAGACCGTACATGATGAGACAGGGCGGCTGATCAATCGAGCCCACGATTTCAACTGTTTCGTTGAAGGAGTCGAAAAACTGCGCCGCAAAAACATTCCTGTCTGCGTGCATATTATAGACGGCCTGCCCCAAGAAACGCCTGAAATGATGATGGAAACCGCCCGCGCTGTGGCTGACCTTGATGTCCAGGGGATCAAGATCCATCTGCTCCACCTCTTGAAAAAAACGGCGATGGTCAGGCAGTACGAAAAAGGTATACTGAAGTTTCTTGATTTCCAAACCTACGTCGGCCTCGTTTGCGACCAGTTAGAAATCCTTCCTCCTGATATGATCATCCATCGGCTGACCGGTGACGGACCCGCCGATCTGATGATCGGTCCGATGTGGAGCCTGAATAAATGGGAAGTTCTTGACGCCATTGATGATGAGCTGAAACGTCGGGACAGTTGGCAAGGGAAATTTTACGGGACAAAAGTGCCGAGTGGAACTCAGCCCTCTTAATACAGCGTAAAAAGCCGAAGCAGGGAATAAACTCAGCTTCGGTTTTGTTTATCTATGAATGTTTGGAAAGTCGGTTATGCCGACTGTTGCAAAGTAAAGACGAGCAGCGTGGTAGCCAAGTTCCTGTTGCTCAAGATACGATTCACTCAAAAAATAGTTTGGCCGATATTCTGATCGTTTAGACTGATGCATTCCCCGTTTCCGTTGATAGGACGTGATTTGTTCTGAATGGTTAGTTTTATTGATACTTCTCTCATTATTATTGAAAAAAATTGGAATTCATCGAAAAGTGATGGATTTTTATTGATGGAACCCGCTTTTTTATTGATAATGACTCCAAGTTCGTTGATATGGCTCTCTGAATCAGCAGAATTGTAGTTTCAGCTGATCCACTTCCTCAGTTAAGCCCATTTCTGATATTATTTTGCTGCGTGTTATCCCTTCCCCGTTCAGCATCTTCTCAGGCACCGGGCCGAAGCCTGCGATAGAACCAGCTGGCCGCGAAAAAAAACCTGCCATACGCTCCGGAACGGCGGATCAGTTTTCTTGCCTGAATACGGACATCACGCTGTCCGGGCACTTTTCTATCAGAGAGATAGATGCCCAGAAGGCCACGGTTGATCATCCTGTGAAAATGACAGTCGGGCATATCGGCAATCGCCCGGTCTGCTTCACTGATAAAATGGCCGAACCGCTCCATCATTTCTTTTTTGCTACTGTAATAGGAACAAAAGTTCAGATCGCCTTCTTCAAGGTCTTCCTCCTGATCAATAAAGTAATCCAGCAGAATGTGAAGCCCCTGAACCCATGGAAAATAGCTGTTTCTGATCGTCACAGCCCGTTCTTCCATTTCTTCACCCTTTAAAGCATAGGAAACCATGCAAAAAATACCGAGGGTGGAACCTGAACATGCGGCAAACTCATACCAGCTCATCGGCGGAAGCTGATCTTTATAGTTAAGGAACCATGCCTTAAGCTTGGACACCCGCTGACTTATTTCAATGTGCTTATAAACCTGCAGATCACAATAGTAACCGGCTAGTTCCTGAAGATAGGGTCTTATAGCATCAAAATGATGGATTTGCAAAAGGACAGACTGACAGGTCGCTACCAGATCCTCCAGGTAACCACCATCGGAGGTCACTTCGCGAAAAGAGTAATAATCTGATGGTGCTGCCCCCGGGTTCAGCGCGTCCAGCATCGACTGGTGCAGACAGCGAAAATCTTTCGGATCGAGCGAACCGCTCCGGTCGCACAGATTGTCCAGATAATCGCTGATTGTCTGGTAGGCCACGATAAAGGAGATAGCGCTCGTTCTCTTTTCATCTGCAAGAAGGCTATAGATTGCCCCTCCCTCGCAATGAAATGTTTTCGTTTCAATGCTGGCAAGCGCCTGCCCGCGCAATTCTGGATCGGGAATCCGGGCGGCTTTCTTCCTCCAGTCCTCAAGCTCTTTATGTACATTTGGAAGCACTTTCCTATAGACCTGCGTCATTAGTATCAACGGTCCGGATGGTACAGCCATAATATCTTTCCTCTCTTCAATCAGCAATCAATAATAGTATTCGTCATGCTGAACCGCGATCTGCATTTCTTTACCAACCCATTCTCCATTATACTCATATCGGCGGAAAATAGTTTTCTTCGATGGTACATTGCACAGTGAACCTGAAAAAAGCAAAAAAACTCCTCATCTTTTTTCATAAGATGAGGAGTAAAATCAGCGGGATCGTCATTCCCTGCCAGATGAAGTTTCAGCGAGAATTTGCTGCTTCAGTGATTCCGCTTTGTCCGTCTTTTCCCAAGGCAGATCAATATCGGTACGTCCGAAATGGCCATAAGCGGCCGTCTGGCGATAAATCGGACGGCGAAGGTCCAGCATTTTGATAATGCCTGCCGGTCGGAGATCAAAATTATTACGGATCAGAGTGACCAGTTGTTCTTCCGATGCTTTGCCGGTTCCAAAGGTGTCGACTGAAATTGAGACGGGCTGCGCAACGCCGATTGCGTAAGCCAGCTGAACTTCCACTTTTTCAGCGAGTCCGGCCGCAACAATATTTTTGGCGACATACCGAGCGGCATAGGACGCCGACCGGTCAACCTTAGTCGCGTCTTTCCCGGAAAACGCACCACCGCCGTGCCTGGCGTATCCGCCGTATGTGTCAACGATGATTTTCCGTCCGGTGAGACCTGCGTCACCCTGCGGACCTCCAATGACAAACCGTCCCGTCGGATTGATGAAAAACTTTGTTTGATCATCAATCAGGTTTTCCGGAACAGAAGGAGTGATCACAAATTTGTGAATGTCTTTCTTGATTTGTTCTAATGTTACATCAGGATCATGCTGTGTTGAGACGACAATCGTATCAATACGCGCCGGATGGCCCTCTTCATCGTATTCAACAGTGACCTGGGTTTTTCCGTCCGGACGCAGATAGGCCAACTCATGATTTTTGCGTACATCGGCCAGCCTTTTGGCGAGCTTGTGTGCGAGGGATACCGGCAGCGGCATGAGTTCAGGTGTTTCATTAACCGCGAATCCGAACATCAGCCCCTGATCTCCTGCTCCGATCGCCTCGATCTGGTCGTCCGTCATCCTGCCTTCACGGGCTTCGAGCGCCTGATCCACACCTTGCGCAATATCCGCCGACTGCTCCTCAATCGAAGTCAGTATCGCGCAATTTGACGCATCGAATCCATATTTCGCGTCGTTATATCCAATTTCCTCTATGGTCTGGCGTACCACCTTTGGAATATCCACATATGTTGATGTGGATATCTCACCGGTTACAAGAACAAGCCCTGTATTTACCACGGTTTCGCAGGCAACCCTAGCGTTCGGGTCCCCTCTCAGAATCTCATCGAGTATCGCGTCTGAGATCTGGTCACAGATCTTATCCGGATGCCCTTCCGTCACCGATTCGGAAGTAAACAGCCGTCTGGAATACTTTTTCACCATTTTCATTCACCCAGCCTTTCGAACATTATATGAGGTAGTTTAAAAATGCGTCAACCAACGCCGGATAGCTTATCCACCATCGCCTGACACCCGCGCCGAACAGTTCCGATGCAGGTAAAAACGGGTACCCGATCCCTCTTCTTTTTGTTTTCAAGGCATGAAAAAAGCCCAGTCCAATAAAGGATAAGGCTAACTCTCTAAATGCGCCTCTTATTATCAGAAGGACAATCTGTTCCTCTGCAGGTTAGCACCGTGCCATATCGGCCGGTTGCCGGGCTTCATCGGGCCTGTCCCTCCGCCTACTCGGAATAAGAGCAGCCGTATTATAATTCATATAATAGAGCAGGGATTTAAATGTGTCAACAGATATTAGGATTGTGCGAACACAATGGACAGCATTTAATATAGTGTATTATGAGAAAACATTCACAATAAAATCCTCCGTTTTTAGAAATATATAATTTCATTGTGATATACTTTAGTTGTCAAATGGAATTCCATATAGGAAGGGATGTTAGGTATGAATGCAACCGTTTCAAATTTGCCCATCTCTGAACTGTTAGCAACCAGGAATACGTTTGTAAATCCACCTTCAGCAGTGCTCATTGAGAAAGCGCTTTCAGATCATGAGGGTGTATTAACCGACAGGGGATCTTTAGCCGTAACGACCGGAAAGTACACCGGACGATCACCACAGGACAAATTTTTTGTAAAGGATCAAAACACAGCGGACAAGATTGACTGGACACGCAACCAGGAGGTCAGCGAAACAGTATTCAAAGCTCTTTACCAAAAAGTTTTCCATTACCTGTCAGATCAAAAGGCCCGTTATGTTTTTAAGGGCTTTGCCGGTGCTGATCCGAAGCATCGCCTGTCCATTCAGGTCATCAATGAGTATGCCTGGCAGAATCTCTTCTGCCGCCAGTTGTTTATTTCTCCGACAGCAGAAGAATTGAAAAATCATTGTGCGGATTTTACCGTTCTTTCAGCGCCGGGTTTCAAGGCTGATCCTGCGACCGACGGCACTCGTTCCGAAGCGTTCATTATTGTTTCCATTACACACCGGACGATATTGGTGGGCGGTACTGAATACGGCGGTGAAATCAAAAAATCCGTGTTCTCTGTGATGAATTATCTTTTACCGCAGGAAGGAATTATGTCTATGCACTGCTCGGCCAACCAGGGGAAAAATGGAGATGTCGCTCTTTTCTTCGGGCTTTCCGGAACCGGTAAGACCACTTTGTCCAATGTTCCTGACCGCGACTTGATCGGCGATGATGAACACGGATGGTCTGAAGACGGGGTGTTTAATATTGAAGGTGGCTGCTACGCGAAAACCATTCATCTCTCGCGAAAAAAAGAGCCGCAAATTTACAACAGTATCCAATTCGGAACCGTTCTAGAAAATGTCATCGTTTTTCCAGACCGCAAGCCGGATTATGACTATAGTGCAATAACAGAGAATACAAGGGCCGCTTACTCACTAAGGAGTGTATCAAACGCTTTAATTCCAAGTGTCGGCGGTCATCCGACTGCTATCATTTTTCTTACCGCCGACGCGTTCGGAGTTCTCC
This sequence comes from Sporolactobacillus shoreae, assembly GCF_004684935.1. Taxonomy (GTDB): domain Bacteria; phylum Bacillota; class Bacilli; order Bacillales; family Sporolactobacillaceae; genus Sporolactobacillus; species Sporolactobacillus shoreae. The sequence goes on along the minus strand of NZ_SRJD01000004.1, from coordinate 135,235 downwards.
CACCGATTAGCCTACTGACTCCGGAGCAGGCAATGTATCAGTTTCTTTCAGGGTACACAAGCAAACTTGCCGGAACGGAACGCGGCGTCACAGATCCTGAAGCCACTTTTTCAACCTGCTTCGGCGCGCCGTTTATGCCTCTGCCGGCTTCGGTATATGCCGAACTACTGGGCAAACAAATCAGGGCTCATAATGTAAGCGCTTATCTAGTCAATACCGGTTGGACCGGCGGACCTTATGGCGTCGGAAAGCGTATGGAACTCCGTTACACCCGGAGAATGATTCAGGCAGCGCTGAAAGGCGAATTCACAGACGTGGAAACTGTGACCGATCCTATTTTCGGGCTCCACATTCCAAAGACATGTCCGGATGTGCCAAATGAAGTCCTGATGCCATGGAAAACCTGGAATGATCCTTCTGAGTATGACCGCACCGCCCGTCAACTTGCTCAGAAATTTCACGTGAATTTCAGGAACTTCCCGGAAGCTTCCGACGCCATCCGATCAGCAGGCCCTCGCGCTCAGTAAATAACATAGAAAAAGAATGGCACCGCTGCCCTCAATTGGGCGGCGGTGCTTCATTTTGCGGTATTTTCCAGTCCGGAAGTGTCAAGCCTGCGTATTCGGATCGCATCCATCGCGCTGGCAAGGACGCGATCCTTCATGAGGAAGCTGAATCTTTTGTCTGTCTGTATCTTCTCCGGAATCCTGTTGATGAAGACGGGACCCTTTGTTTCCAGATAATCCTCCTTCAGATCCATCCGGTCAATTTCCGCGTAATAAATATTTTTGACAATCTGCTCATTTCTGCCACTCACTTCATACTGACCGAGCAGGAACAGGCTGGCAACACGCCCGCCCGTTTCCTCGAAAACTTCCCTCTTCGCGGCATCCTCAGCTGTTTCGCCCTGTTCCACTTTTCCCCCGGGAAATTCAAAACCGCGTCTCGAATGTCTGGTAAGCAGCCACTGCCTATGAAAATGGCAGACCACCCAGACGTGTTTCGGACGATCAGAAAAGGGCGTGTCCTGTAAGGAAAGCCTTACCTGATTGCCATAATAGTCCTGAAATGTTTCAATATCACTCAACTCAATAGCCTCCCGACTATCCTGCGGGACGAATTTTTCAGGCCAATCCATCAGCCCTGTCTATTTTACCACTTCCCCGCTCTCGGCAAAGGCCTCTAACCGATATTTTTTTCCTTACACTCACGATAACATTTCCACTCATGCTCGAGTTCAGAGAGTGTCCATTGACGCAGTTTTGATGTATCTTTGATTACCTGGTTTTCCTCCAATAATTGAATCAGGTGTTTCCTTCGCTTCTCTACTGCGGCTCGTAACAGGTTAATCCGATTAACCATGGGTGCGGGACGAATAAGTAATCGCTTACATTTGTATGCGACCAAACGTCCCTTCCTCCCTTCAATTTGTTTATTTTCAAAAGCGAATCATTTTAAATAGTATCGCCAAATTATTTTCATGCTATCCAGAAATAGTTGTTAATCATACTATACAGTATAAACGCGGAAATGGATTCATGAATTTAAAAAAAATGACACTTTCACATAAAGTAAAATCAAAACAAGAAAATATATCGGAACTCAGAAATCCCCGGTTCACCTTTGCAGGATCTTCCGCTGCGCCGCTTGCCATGGCTGGCTTGAGGCCTTTAAGAGTCCTACGAATTGCTCGGATAGTAATCCACTGGCCGATTTTAATTTTCTAAACAAATGGCTATGTTTAAATCCCGTTGATTGGAGCGGAAGGCGCGAGACTCCTGCGGGATCAACGAGCTAAGTGAGACCCCGCAGTGAGGGCAACGAGCGAGGAGGCTCACGGATCGCCCGCGGAAAGCGAGCGTCTGGAGCGAAAAACAACAGAAAACTTTAACAAAGCCAAACAAATAAAAAAGCAGCCTTTACAGACTGCTCAATTAACCATGTCCATTCAAATCTATAGTTCAGACTTCCGCTGTGCGTCTCGCGCGCATCTTTTCCTGAAACGCTGCTTTTTCCTCATTAGACATTTTTTTATAATTAGCGATAAACGCTTCGTACTGAGGCATGATTTCCTTCATGCTGCCATACCCTTCAACCTGTCCATACTGGATCCAGAGCGCTTTCTCACAAAACTTCTTCATCTGAGGTATGGAATGGCTGATAAAAAAGATTGTTTTCCCCAGTTTTTTGAATTCGTTCATTTTCTCCAGGCATTTGTCGGCAAATGTCTGGTCACCAACGGACAGAGCCTCATCAATGATTAGAACATCCGGATCAATATGAATCGAAATGGCAAATCCCAGACGCGAGCGCATCCCGCTGGAATATGATTTGACCGGCTGATCGATAAAATCTCCGATATCGGCAAACTCGATAATCTGCGGAGCCAGATCTTTAATCTCCTTTTTACTGAAACCAAGCATCAGGCACTTAAGCTCGATGTTTTCCCTTCCGGTCAACTCTCCCTTCAGGCCTGACTGGATGGCGATCAGCGAAGCCTCTCCGTTGACTGTAACTTGTCCGGTTGTCGGCGGAACAATGCCCGCAATAATATTGGAAAGCGTTGATTTGCCGGATCCGTTGACGCCAATAATTCCGACAACATCTCCCTTATTGGCGTCAAAGCTGACATCCTGCAGCGCATAGAAGGACTTGCCATAGCCTTTGGGCAGAATCAGATCAAGAATTTTGTCTGAGTTGCTGTTAAACATTTTATATTTTTTCGTTACATGGCTGACAACGACTGATTTTTCCATAAAACAATCCACCTTACAAATAGTCTACGAAATGGTCTCTGAATTTCAGATGAATGACCGATCCGATAACAAAAGTTACGAGGACAAAAGCCCAGAAGTATAGTGTGTATTTGTAGTGAACAATACCATACCATGAAAAGCCGAGCATTGATGATCTGTAGCCTTCAATGAGATAGTACATCGGGTTCAGCAGCATGATTTTCGCCAGAATGGCGGACTTATGTTCCAGAAGAGACGGCGGCCACAAAATAGGCGTGAGATAAAACATCATCCGCATCAGTGAGATCAGAATCTGATGAAAATCCCGGACAATCGTCGAAAATGTCGACGTAATCAGTGACACTGAAAGAAGAAAGGCTAGAGACGCAAACATGAAATAGGGCAGCTGAAGAATATAAAGGCTTACCCTGTAATGCAGGAACTGTAAGATTCCCAGAATGATTCCAGTCAGAATCAGATGCTGATAAAATTTTTCAAAAATAACGTAGCTGGGAATCGCACTCATCGGAAAGTTCATTTTTGCAATGAATCGAATCCTTTGATAGATCGAACTGGACCCTTGCACGACCGAAGGCTGAAGAAAAAACCAGACAATGATGCCAGCCATCAGCCATGCAATGTAAGGAATGTGATGACCGTTATCCACAACACCCTTTCGGTCCAGGATGAATCCAAATACGAGCCAATAAATGACAATCTGAATCATCGGATTGATAATGACCCAGGCCATGCCCAGATAATTGTTGTTATTATCGCTTTTTAATTCATAGAGGGATAACCGCCTGATCAGATAAAGGCTGCTGAGCTGTTCTTTAATCACTTTCCATGCAGATTTCATAACGTGTTCCTTTCAAGCAAATTCTGTCCTAATCGTGCTTTTTTTCCTCTTATAAATCCTCCAGTACATACTTTAACACAGCTTTACAATAATGAAAACTTTGTAAAACAAACCCTTCCGTCCACAGACTTGTGGTTTGAATGTTTCATATATGCCGGAAATAAGGCATTTTTCGGGTCTCACGCCACTTTACCGACTGGATTCATTTGTGAAAAGTCTGTGGATATGCCATCGGATAAAGCATTGCGAGCAGACAATACGGCCAACCTCTTCTTCTGCGATTATAAGGTTTTCGATTGCAGGAAGGAACCTTTGTCCGTTGATGCTCTTTCATTAAGAGAATGATCCCTGAGTTTCTGGAAAGACTAATCTCAATCATCCTGATCTATTGTTGGAACATGTTTTATGTGAGGTGTCAGAAGTGCTCAGTATCATACTGTTCCTCAGTTATTTTCCGTTGCTCTTTCTTTTCTTTATCACTGTACTATTTCGGGTGGATCAATTTTCAACTCTTCTAATGTACGGCATGATTTTATGGAGCATTATTGTCCCTTTTATTGTTCTATTCATTGAGGAAAGAAAGCCGGAAAAGGGACCCGTACCTTCTTCATCCGGAAAAAAGAGTTCGAAATGAGGGGAGCCAATGTTCTGGAAGAAAAAAAATGATGAAGCGATGAAAGAGGACCAGGGAGCGTCGCCAAAAACGATCGAAGACTTATTGCTTCAATTGAAAAAAAGTCCGGATTTTTCGCACTATCAGCATCTTAGTGATACCTTTCAATGCTGGATTTCTTTCTTCAGTTCATTGGTCAATGTTGAATCCATTCATCGTGATATTCTCCCATTTTTATATAAAGGAAACATCCGCAGTCTGTCCGATATTCAGGAGCAGATCCCGATTGAAAAAATCGAACGCACAAATGATCTGAAGCTGATTCAATCGAAACTGATGGAAGGTTGCCTGATCATTCAGGAAAAAGAGAGCAGTCCAAAATCCCTGATTGTGCCGACCGTATTAAGGGAAGGACGGCAGGTTCAACAGCCGGAGATTGAAACCAGTATTATCGGTCCAAAAGAAGCCTTTGTTGAATCGCTGGATACAAATATCAGCCTGCTTCGCAAACGTATTCCGATTCCGCAATTTACCGTGGAACAAAGCCGGGTTGGGAAAGTGTCCAACACCCGAGTCTGCCTGACCTACATCAAAGGTATTGCCAATGAGGAAAATGTGAATACCGTCAGACAGCGTCTTCAAGACCTTGAAGTGGATCATCTTTTCGATGCATCAACACTGTCGCTCAATATTTCAGACAATAACGGATCGCCTTTCCCTCAATTTATTGATACGGAGCGCCCGGACCGTACAGCCGCGGCGCTTTTTGAAGGCAAAATTGCACTATTGATTGACGGATCACCTAACTCTCTGATCCTTCCGACGAATGTCGTCGAATATTTTCTTGCCTCTGACGATTATTATACTTCATGGTACTTTGCGACCGCTTACCGGCTGCTGCGATTATTTGCCGTCGCTTTCTCAGTTTTCTCATCAGCCATCTATGTCGCCATCTTGACCTATCATTACCAGCTCATCCCGATTGATTTGCTCGGGTCTCTGATCACATCGAGAAGCGTGGTTACCTTTTCGCCGATGGCCGAAGCGATCGTTCTTGAGTTGATGATTGAACTTCTTCGCGAAGCCGGCGCGCGTCTGCCGACAAAAGTCGGACAGACCATCGGTATCGTAGGCGGTATTGTTATTGGAACCGCCTCAGTACAAGCTGGATTTACAAGCAACGTGCTCCTTATTTTGGTTGCCATGTCGGCACTTGCGGCGTTTACCACGCCGAACTATCGCATGGCATCGGCCATTCGCCTGCTCCGGTTTCCGATAATTGTCGCCGCTCAGTTTTTGGGGCTGCTTGGCGTCGCTCTGTGCTTTGCATTTTTTGTCAGCCACCTTTTGAAACTGACATCGCTCGGGCGCCCCTTTATTGAACCGATCTATCCGCTTCGTATCAGCGATCTGAGGGATTCCTTTATCCGTTTTCCTTTTACGATGCAGTCGGAACGGCCGATGTTTCTTCGTCCTAATGATACGCTCCGCTATAACAAAGAACGCGTGAAACAGAAAGCCGGAAAAAGAGAACCGGATATTGACGAATAAAAAATATCGTGATGGAATCACAATAAATCCGGTTAACGGTCAGGAGGTGTCACATTTTGCAGCAAAACAGGATCAATGAGACGCATCAAGTTTCTCCGGTCAACGCCTTTTTTATTGTCACGGGCTCTCAGATTGTCGTGAACATACTGAAATTTCAAAGTGTTGTTACAGAGGATGCCGAACAGGATGCCTGGATTTCGGTTCTGCTGATGGGGCTGGGCACACTCCTTGTGATGTGGTGTATCCTGCGTTTGCTCAATAATGAGCAAAACTACGGGCAGCCCGATTTATTTTCGATTCACAAACGTTTTTTTGGTTCATGGATCGGCAATCTTCTTAATTTAGCCATCATACTTTATGAGGCACTTGGCGCCATTTTATATTTGAGAGCCTATATCGAAATTCTTAACGTATGGCTCTTCCCTCGGTTATCGCCGCTTGGCTTCGCCGCTATTTTCAGTCTTCTGATCTGGACCGTTGTCATCGGGGGTTTTCGAACGATCACAGGTGCCTTTTTTTTGAATTTTATTTATCTGCTCCCGCTTTATTTCATCAATACGTTCATTTTTTCGGATGCTCATTTTTCCAATCTGCTGCCAATGGCCGATCATTCGATGGCGGATCTTTCCAATTCGTTGATCAAAGCAAGTTCCTGCTTCCTCGGCTTCGAGTCCATCCTTTTTTACTATCCATTCATCAAACGCCCGAAACTAGCCGTCAAGTGGTGCTATTTTGGCTTACTGAACACCACTTATACCTATCTTTTACTGACCATTCAGGGACTTGTTTATTTTAATATTGGCGAACTACGAACCCTCGTCTGGCCAGTGCTCACTTTTTGGAAAAGCATCCATTTTCCTCTCGTCGACCGCTTTGAATATATTGGAATCATTTATTGGCTGACCGTTCTGATTCCAAATGTTTCCCTCGGTGCCTGGATTGTTTCCCGAGGCGTGAAGCAGATTGCACCAGTGATCAAGCAGAAATACGCACTTGTCGCTTTCCTCCTGATTCTCACGGCGGTTTGCGCCATTATGCAAAGCCGTCCGCAAATTGAATGGATCAACGCGCTCATTTCTCACATTGGTTTTTATCTCGTCTTTGTCTACATCCCCTTTCTGCTGATCTGGCAGTGGCTCCTAAAAATAAAGGAAGGAAAATCGCAATGAGAAAATTGCTGAACATCGCCGCAGTACCGCTGTTGTTTCTTGGCGGCTGCATGCAGGACAATATTATCGACGACATTCTGATGGTCGAAGCGGAGGGTTACGACTATATCGGAAATGATCAGGTAATTGGTACGATTACGACGCCCAATTACGCGCAGGGCGGCGTCAGCGGATCCGGAGGCGGGGGAGGGCCGGCTACTGCTTCAATGATGACCTCCGCATCGGCCATTACTTATGATGGGAGGTCATTAGTGGAAAAACTGACACCAGAAGGTCAAAAAGCAATAAGGGCAGGCAAGTTGCGTGTCCAGCTATTTAATGAAGCTCTCCTAAGGCACGGGTTAAAAAAATTAATCCATTTTCGAAACCAGGATCCAGATGTCGGACGGGACTTGTTTCTTGTCATGGTCGACGGCAATTCAAAAGATCTGCTTCAGAGCACCTATCAGACTGCCATCCCTGTTTCGCGTTATATCTACGATCTTATTTTCCAGAATCAGCAACAGAATTACCCAAGAAGCAATCTGAGCACGGTGCTTTATAATTATTACGGATACAATACAGATCCATTCATGCCCATCATCAAAAAGGAACAAGACCATATTGTACTGACCGGGATTGCGCTTTTAAAGCGTGATCAATATGTCGGACGTTTGAATGGCCAGCAGGAAGCTTTCCTTTTAAAAACGTTGATCGAAAACTTCAATTACGGTTTTTACGACTATACATTTAAACCCAATCAGCACGTCGTGCTCGAAAATGTAAATTCAAGCAGACACTACGATGTGAAAAACGGAAATAGTGCGGAACCAAACATCTATGCCACGGTAACGCTCAAAGGTTATGTCCGACAGGGAAATCCCTTGCTTGCGACCCAAGACTATTATTCAGAAATCCAGACCGGCATTCAAAGTGAAATAAAAAGAGCTTTGGAAAAAATGGTGGTCGGCTTTCAGAAAATGGATGTTGATCCGATTGGCATTGGCGACATAGCACGTAGCTACACGCGCCATTTTGATGAAAGATCATGGCCAGAACGTTATCCCCGCGCCCATTTCCATGCAAAAGTCAAAGTGATGCTCGTTGAAACAGGCATTTCAAATGTGAGATAGTGCTGGTCAATGAAAGCGTCTTCGTTTATTTATTCTCAAAAAAAGGCTATAATAAAAAAATTAACAGGAAAGGGGATTTTGATCCATGGGATTTAATCGAGGCCCGCAAGAACCGGTTCCTGAAGAAGAAACAGCCGTCTGGACTTGTACCAATGAGTCCTGTTCGGGATGGATGAGAGACGCGTTTTCATTTGACAGCCATCCAAAATGTCCGCTTTGCCATTCGGAAATGAAAAAAGAGATGAGGATGCTGCCTGTCATCGACTAAGGAACGCGCACAATCTCCGCAGTTTCAAGAGTGTTTCTTCAGAAAAATGACCGGATATGAACTGTAAAAATTTAAAGCAAGAGAATTCGGGCACAGAAATTCTGAGCACGTAAAGAGCAGAAGTCGCTTTTCCCCTTTTCTCCCGGTTTTTGGAACAATCTTTAAATAACAGGACGTCTCTTTTGCGCGTAATCAGAAAGAGACGCCTTGTATTTTTTTGCAATGATTGTGCTGTTTCCTGTCATCTGGCTCTCTCATGCCAAACAAACAGGCAATCGGAAAAAAAGTATACCTGAATCCAAAATTTGCTCAAATTAAGATACAATAGATGAGGAGACAGAGAAGGTGATCCTTTGAAACTGGATAAGATGAAAAGAAAATACGCTGACCGGCGGGGCTGGCGAAGGATTGTGTCCAGCCGGATGACCGAAAAATCATTCATGTGGCCATCCTTTCATGGATCGGCAGTTTTGCTGCAGTTTAATGATATCAAAGCGCCGATGTCCGTCGTTTATGGCGGTACACGTACCAAAACTGTTGATTTGCATTATTCATGGCTTCAGCTTTTTCCCGTCGATTTCTCAGGATTTGTACTGACCGCTATGTTCAATGACCGGAAACAACTGGTCCAATGTTATTTCGATGTCATCGACAGGCAGGGACGGGATAGCGGAGGGATACTCTGGTTCGACGATCTTTACCTTGACCTGATTCTCTTTCCGAATCATGATCTGTTTCTCGTGGATGAAGACGAACTGAATGAAGCCCTCGATGCAGGTATTATCACTCAGGAAATGCATGACCAGGCGTGGAATACCGCCGGGCGTCTGACGCGTATCATACGGAGAAATCCCGGTTTTTTTCTCACCCTTGTCCGAAAATTGCGCTCGGTGTTTCCAAAGGAATGACTGAAAACCCGTGAAAAGTAAAAAGGGTCTTATTTCCCGCTTCCATTTTTGAATCACCTTTCCGTGCACATTTTTAATCCGATGATGTCATTCATCAGCGACCGTCCTGTCAACCCCTTTTCTTACCGAATAAAATAAAGCATGAGTTTCGGATATGGGTGGGGATGATGTGGAAAGTACGGAATTCGCCAGGAATATCGCATTGTTGTCGATTGCGACCGGAAAAGTGATGGGCGCGATCAGCAAGACACCGACGATTCGTTTGAAAGACGGAACCCGCGGTCAGCTGCTCCTTTCCAGCGGCCTGATTCAATTTGGAGGCGGTGCTTTGCTGACTGAAACGATCAGTGCCGACCCCTCTTTTCAGTTTGTTGTCGACTTGAATTTCCTGAATTATGGCATCTTTGCATTACAACTCCTTCAGAATGCGGAGGACAGTCCGGTTTTAATTAGGCAGGCCCTCTCCGCTAATCTGAGAGAGGTCGTCAGCGGAATAGTTCTTCTCACAAACGGGCAAATCAGGAAGAAGCTTGATTCATCGTTAGAAGTGATGCTGATTGCTTTGGGTCACTTCATGCAATCACTGGGCAGACAAGAACAGTTTCAGCAGAAAAAGTTGTTCAATGATGTCAACCGTTTCATTACGACCGGTTCATGGATCGATGTCGGGGGATCAGCGGTCATCCTTCTTGGAAATCTCAGGGACACGGCTTGATCATCGTCGGGTATGAATGATTGCATGTCCAATCGACTGTATTTCTTGATACAAAAAGCCGAAATGAGAGAAGCACCCATTCCGGCTGACGTCATTCACAACGATTAATTTGATTTTATAGCCTTGTTCACTCCAATGCTTCAAGCAGCAAATCGGCAATGTGTACCGCGCGGACCTGACCAGTCTTGCCAACCCGTTCGATTCCGGCCTTCATTTCAAGCAGGCAGCCCGGATTTGCTGTGACAATGGTATTCGCCTGCGTCTTCTCCACTTTCCCCATTTTGTGATCAAGAATCTGCATCGCCATCTTTGGCTGGACAATATTATAATCACCCGCTGAGCCGCAGCACGTATCGGCGCCTTCCATCTCCTCGTACTTTACACCCTCAATGGACTGAAGCAAAACCCTTGGCTCGCGGAATGTGTGCATCACATTGCGCAGATGACATGAATCCTGATACGTCACCGTCTGCGCAGGAAGCTTCAGATGGTGGGTCTTCTGAAAATCAAAGGCGACAAGAATAGCCGAGATATCTTTCAATTTCGAAACAAAAAGTTTTGCCCGCTCCGCCCATTCCGGTTCATCTGCAAGTATATGATCATACTCAATCAGAAAAGCGCCGCATCCGCCGGCATTTGTGATGATATAATCCGCGTCCGACGCTTCGAAAGCCTCTATATTTTTTCTTGCCATTTCTTTCGCCTGTTCGAGCTCTCCATTGTGTCCGTGAAGTGCGCCACAGCACAGCTGATTCTCAGGAATGACGACATCACAGCCGGCTTTCTGGAGCAGACGGATGGTCGCGTTATTTGTGGAAAAGAACATCGTGTCCATCAGGCATCCGGCAAACAGGGCAACAGTTGCTTTCTTCTCACCTTCGTGTTCGAAGAAACGGGGCCGCTGCCGAATTTCTTTCCGTTTTGGCACTTCGGGCAGAACTTTTTCCATGGTCGCCATACTTTCAGGAAAAAGATTCATAAACCCGATTTTCCGTGCCACTTTTGGAAGTCCGCTGCGCTGATAAAAACCGAGCAGGCTGGTCGCTGTTTCCAGACGATTCTGATGTGGAAACAGTTCAGTAAAAATGCCTTTTCTCAGTATCTTGACTGGAACTGATTCTTTTTTGTGCTTCTGAAGGATGCTCCGGGCGTCCTCCAGCAAATGACCGTATTGCACACCGGAAGGACAGACCGGCTCACACGCCCGGCAGCCGAGACAAAGATCGAGGGAATGGGCAATATCATCATCAGGTTCAATCACTCCATCAGTGATTCCTTTCATCAACGCGATCCGTCCGCGCGGCGAATATTTCTCCTGATGTCCCGTCTCGATATAAGTCGGACAGGAGGGCAGGCAGAATCCGCAGCGCATACAGTTCAGCAACTCGTCATAATCCATTTTCTCTTTAAAGTCCTGCTGGATTTTCTTCTTATCCGATGTCGTCATCATTTTGCTTCCGCCACCCTTTCCCTGGTTTCTTCAGCAAATACTTTCCCCTGATTCATAATGCCATTAGGGTCTATTGCCTGCTTGATACCACGCATGACCTCGATGCCTGCAGCACCAAGCTTCCACTCCAGATAAGGGGCTTTTGTCATCCCTACGCCATGTTCACCGGTAAGGGTCCCTCCAAGCTCGATGGCTTTTTCAAAAATTTCGGCAAACGCTTTTTCCACACGTTGCATCTCATCTTCATCACGGGCATCTGTCAGGCAGGTCGGATGAAGATTGCCGTCCCCCGCATGCCCGAACGTAGAGATTCTGACATCATATTTTTCAGCAATCTCTGAGATTGCACGTACCATTGTCGCAATTTCGGAGCGGGGAACTGTGGCGTCCTCCAGGATGGTTGTCGGTTTCAGTCTGGCAAGCGCGCTTAACGCGGACCTGCGCGCCGTCGCCAGTTTTTCCGCCTCCTCCTCGGAAGCGGCCAGCTGAACGTCCACGGCATTCTCACTGCGGCAAATCTCGGCAATTTGATGGATATCGCGGTCAACGATCTCCTTCGGTCCGTCCTGAACTATTAGAAGAATCGCTTTGACATCTGTCGGAAGGCCGATATGTGCAAAATCTTCTACAGCCCTAATCGTGTCCTGATCGAGAAATTCCAGAGTGACCGGTATCATTTTATGGGCGATGATTGCGGAGACAGAGCGTCCGGCCGCTTCAATATCCTGATATAAAGCCAGGATCGTTTTCTGAGATTCAGGTTTCGGAATCAGCTTAAGCGTGGCTTCTGTAATGACGCCCAGTGTCCCTTCGGATCCGACAAAAAGGCGGGTCAGATCATAACCTGCCACATCTTTTGTCAGTTTGCCGCCCGTACGGATCAGTTCCCCATTCGGAAGTGCAATCTGCAGAGCCATGACATAGTCCCGTGTCACACCATACTTTAATCCGCGGAGTCCACCGGAATTCTCGCTGAGATTACCGCCGATTGTCGATATTTTCATCGAACTGGGATCAGGAGGATAGAACAAGCCTTCATTTTCTACTGTTTCACTGATTTTTTTGGTAATGACCCCCGGCTGCACGGTAATCGTCAGATTTTCTTTATCCAGCTCAATGATTTGATCCATACGTTTTGAAAGCAGGACGATGCCGCCATTCACCGGGCAGGTGTCGGCGCAGAGATTGGTTCCCGAGCCTCTGGAGTAGACAGGTGTACCCGTTTCATTGCAGAGCTTCAGAACCGCCGCGACTTCCTCGGCATTTGCCGGGGACACCACAAAATCCGGCATCGCTTGATAATTGGGCGTGGCGTCATAGGAATAAACAAGCCGTCCGCTTGCTGAATCATCCACATTTTCTGCACCCACAACCGCCTCAAGCTGTTTTTTCAGAAGTCCCTTTTTTTTCTTTACTTTTACTGAAGACATGATCTCTCCTCCGTTCATCTGGGCTGAATTGTATCTATTAAGCGCTTACTAAAATCTATTATAGTTTTTACCTTATAATTATTCTACAAAAAGAGCTGATCTGCTGCCAATCTATGATTATCTCATGCTATCGGCAGAAAAAAAGAGAAACCGGACATGTGCTGTACATGCCCGGTCTCGCTTGTTCCTCTTATTTAACTAGTCTTTATTTCACAACATCGTAGCCCTGTTCCTCAACCGCTTCTTTCATCTCTGCAAAGCCTACTTTGGATTCATCGTAGCTGACATCAACTTTGCCGGTGGAAAGATCAACAGCGACATCCGACACACCATTCAGGCCCTTCAGTGCTCCGGAAACCGCCATCTTGCAGTGGCCGCAGCTCATTCCCTGAACGTCCAACGTTCTTTCTGCCATAACTCTCACCTCCTTCAAAAGTGAAGAATCAAAATTTCACTCGTTTCAGCCTCAGGCTATTTGCGACAACGGATACAGAACTGAAAGCCATGGCCGCGCCGGCAACCCATGGTGCGAGCAGCCCAAGGGCTGCAATCGGGATACCAACCGCATTGTAAAAAAGTGCCCAGAACAGGTTCTGCCGTATATTGCGCATGGTTTTCCTGCTCAGGTCAAGCGCCTTCGAGACATGGGTGAGATCTCCGCCGACAAGCGTGATATCGGCCGCTTCAATCGCCACATCCGTTCCAGTGCCTATGGCCATCCCGATATCGGCTACAGCCAGTGCCGGAGCGTCATTGATCCCGTCTCCGACCATGGCGACTTTCAGCCCCTGTTTCTGGAGTTCCCGGACTTTATTGGCCTTGTCCTCAGGAAGTACCTCAGCAAATACATGATCAATGCCGGCCTTTCGGGCAATGGCTTCTGCAGTCCGCTCATTATCACCGGTAATCATGTAGACGCCGAGGCCCCTAGCTTTCAGTTCTTCGATAGCCTGTCTCGATGATGGTTTGATCGTATCCGCGACAGCAATGATTCCCTGAAATTTCCCATCCGCTGCGGCAAACATAACCGTCTTGCCATCCGATTCAAGATTTCTCGCTTCATTTGATGCCTGGCGGATATCCACGACTTCCCGCTGCATTAAACGCCTTGTCCCGATAGCAAATCGCATACCGGCTACCTGAGCCGTGATTCCTGACCCGGTATGAGATTCGAAATCGCTGACGGGAAGCTGCTTTTCAATTCCCTGCGTCTCTCCGTAAGCCACAACTGCCAGCGCGAGCGGGTGCTCACTCTCGTTTTCCGCAGCGGAAGCCAGTTCGATCATCTTCTGTTCGCTCATTTCTCCGAACATGAGAACGTCGGTGACTTCAGGCTTTCCATTCGTGATCGTTCCCGTTTTGTCCAGCATGACCGACTGCAGATTCTGAGTCGTTTCGAGATACTCTCCACCCTTAAAAAGGATCCCGTTCTCCGCGCCCTTTCCAGTGCCGACCATAATCGAAGTCGGCGTCGCGAGCCCAAGCGCGCACGGACAGGCAATGACCAGAACACTGATCGCGGCAACCAGAGCCGGAGTTAGCTGTCCCGGATGAACACCTGAGATCCAGACGACGAAGACCAGAACCGCAATTGAAATGACGATCGGGACAAATACACCTGAAATGCTGTCCGCCAGACGCTGGATCGGCGCTTTAGACCCCTGCGCTTCTTCAACAATGCGGACGATTCCCGCAAGCGCTGTATCCTTTCCGACTTTTGCTGCTCTGATAATCAGTGAACCATTCTTATTGATCGTTGCACCGATGACTTTGTCTTCCACCTGTTTCGTCACTGGGAGCGATTCACCCGTGATCATCGACTCGTCAACTGACGACCGGCCTTCTACGATCACGCCGTCTGTCGGGATTTTCTCGCCAGGCTTCACTCTCAATAAATCGCCCGGTTTCACCGCGTCAATCGGCACTTTCTTCTCTACACCGTTTTCGATGCGTGTCGCCTCTTTGGCCTGTAGATCCATTAGTTCACGGATTGCCGTAGTCGTCTGTCGTTTCGCGCGCGCTTCAAAATATTTTCCGACCAGAACAAGCGTAATTAGAATGGCGCTTGTCTCAAAATACAGATCCGGATGTTCAAGACCGGCAAACTGAGAACGAAATGTTTCGACGACGCTGTAAAAATAAGCAGCGCTCGTCCCAAGTGCGACCAGAACGTCCATGTTTGCGCTTTTATTCAACAGCGCGCGTGTACCGCCTACATAGAACGGCCAGCCAATGTAAAACTGGACAACCGATGCGAGGACCAATTGGAACCATGGATTCATTAGCAGCATCGGCAAGGGCAATCCAGTATTAAAAGGCAGATGAGCAATCATTGTATAGAGAAGTGGCAGGGACAAAACCGATGAAAGGATCAGCTTATTTCTTTTACCCCTGAGCTCTTTTTGTTTCTCATCATCTTGAAACGCATTTTCAGCGACTGCCTTATAACCTAGCTTTGCCACCTTCTGAAAGATGTCATCCGGTTCCGCGATACCCGGAAGGTAAATTACGGTTCCGGATTCCGTCGCCAGGTTTACCCGCGCCGAAACAATTCCGGTCATCCGGTTCAGGCCTTTTTCGATTCTGGTGGCGCAGGCGGCGCAAGTCATCCCCGAAATAGCCACATCCAGACGCTTTTGCTGTACGCCGTAGCCCAGTTTTTCAATCCTTTCAACGACATCCTGCGGCGCGGCCTCATCGCTCTCCAACGTCACCTTCGCGTTTTCAAGAGCGAGATTGACATTAGCCGATACGCCATCCATTTTATTCAGTACCTTCTCGATTCTGTTGGAGCAGGCAGCACAGGTCATTCCTGTGACACCTATTGTCATTTCTTTCTTCATTAATGCTCCCCTTCTTTGGTCTCTATTTATAAAACTGCTTCAATACGCTCACTAGTTCATCAATCTGCTGCGAGCCCTGCCCTTCTTCAATAGCACGTGAAACACATGATTTTGTATGGCGCTCCAGCACAGAAAATCCGATTTTTTTCAACGCGGCCTGAGCTGCCGACAACTGAATCAGAATATCAACGCAATAGCGGTCGTCTTCGATCATCTTTTGAAGGCCCCGAATCTGGCCTTCCACACGCTTCAGCCGGTTGACAATTTTTTGTTTTTCTTCTGAGGTTCTCGGCTCCGCCGGAGATTTTTCAGGCTGCATATCCTGACTCAGTTCGTCTGACATGCAGTGACAGTTCTCTTGTTCATTCATCGCCTGTTCCCTCCTTTGTAAGTTCATTATACCCCCGCAGGGTATAAATATCAAACCATGCCTTAAAAATAAGGGCTTTGTTAAACTTGTCTGTTGTTTTTCGCTCCAGGCGCTCGCCTTCCGCTCCAATCAACGAAGAGCAAAAACAACATTGAATTTAAACATAGCCAAAAATAAAAAAGCTCGCATCATCTGAGCGAGTGTAGAAAACTATGATTCAGTTATCTGGAGATCGCATCGGGTGCACCCCAGGCATCATCACACCGGTTTATTTCTCCCTATTCTGCCACTACTCAGCAGTCACAAAGCTTCTTTGTCATCTGATTCAGATCTAATTTCTGTCATTTCATGAGGATCAAGAATATGATTCAGCTTTTCTTCTGACAAAAGACAATGCGCCAGGCACAATTCGCGGACTGTTTTTCCTGTAGCGAGAGCTTCCCTGGCGATGCGGCCGGCCTCTTCATAACCAATATAGGGGCTGAGCGCGGTCACAACCCCCGTGCTTTGATCGGCGTATCTTTTTAATGTTCCGTTATTGGCTGTTATCCCTTCGAGACAGTGACCGGTAAATACGGAGAAAGTATGAATCATTAGATCAATGGATTGAAGCAGATTGAAAACAAGAACAGGCTCCATAACATTCAGCTCAAACTGTCCCGCCTCGGAGGCCATCGAGATTGTGTGATCGTTGCCTATCACCTGAAAAGCGACCTGATTGACCACTTCAGCCATGACCGGATTTACCTTTCCCGGCATAATTGAGGAACCGGGCTGGAGCGCAGGAAGATTAATTTCGCCTAGTCCTGCTCTCGGCCCGGACGCCATCAAACGAAGATCGTTGGCTATTTTCGACATATTGATCATACAGATTTTAAGTGCTGCGGAAACTTCAGTATAAGCGTCTGTATTTTGTGTCGCGTCAACAAGATCTTCCGCCCTTTCCAGTTTAAGGCCGCTGATTCCGGAAAGATATTCTAAAATATATTTCCTATATTCCGGACTCGCATTTAATCCTGTACCGACCGCCGTAGCTCCAATGCTGATTGTATGAAGCTGTTTCTCTGCCCGTGCAATGCGCCTGATATCACGTTCAAGGACATGGCCGTAAGCCGCAAACTCCTGCCCGAGCCGGATCGGGACGGCGTCCTGCAGGTGTGTCCGACCGATTTTGACAATCGGATCAAAAGTTTTTGCTTTTTCTTGAAAAACACGGACCATGCTGCGTATGGTTTGTATCAACTTTTGCAGCAGCCTGATTGATGCAAGTCGGGTTGCCGTTGGAAAGACGTCATTCGTGGATTGAGATTTGTTGACATGATTGTTCGGACTGATTGATGCGTAATCCCCTTTTTGCTTGCCTGTCAGTTCAAGAGCCCGGTTTGCAAGTACTTCATTCGCGTTCATATTTATCGAAGTACCGGCCCCGCCCTGAATCGGATCAACGATAAACTGATCGTGCCATTGGCCATTCAGGATTTCATCCGCAGCTTCTGCGACGGCACGGCCAATCGCAGGATTAAGCTGTTTCGCGTCGACATTGGCAAGAGCCGCCGCTTTTTTAACCATCGCGGTCGCCCGGATCAGTTCCGGGTGAATTCTGTATCCCGTGATTGGAAAATTTTCCGCTGCCCGGAGTGTCTGAATTCCATAATACGCATCGGCTGGCACCTCCTTTTGTCCCAGCAAATCATGTTCCTTTCGTATCAGGATTATTGCCATCTTCCTCATCCTCTTCTTTTTGTCATGCCACTAGCACTATACGCAGGAGGATGTAACCCAGTGTGGTTTCAAATCACGCGTGGTGCTAAAAATGTACTTTTTTCGTTACCGCCTAACTCGGAAAATCCATTATAATGGTGCGCAGCCGGCCATGCATATCTCCAAAATAGGTTGAACTTTTTCTTGATTGGGTTGAACTCCTGAAATTGGGTTGAACTTTTCCCTTATTGGGTTGAACTTTCGCTTTATTAGGTTGAAGTCTCGGATGTCCTCCTCGCAAATTTTCTTATAAAAGGCTTTGTTAAACTTTTCTGTTGTTTTTCGCTCCAGGCGCTTGCTTTCCGCGGGCGATCCGTGAGCCTCCTCGCTCGGTGCCCTCGCTGTGGGGTCTCACTTGGCTCGCTGATCCCGCAGGAGTCTCGCGCCTTCCGCTCCGATCAACGGAGGGGCAAAAACAACATTGAATTTAAACATAGCCTTATAAAAAAACGCCCGGAGGCCCCGGGCGTTATCATCAATGATACCTTTTCGTTTCAGATGCTTTCAGATACTTTCCACTGGTGTAACATCGTTTTTAGACGGCCGAATTGCCGCTTCGTCAAAAGACGCTTCCAGTTCACTCGTGTATTGTTCCAGCTGTTCCCCACTCCAAGACAGGCGGTATGCCATATAGTCCAGAATCGACTGTTTCCATTGTTCCGCCCATTGAATGTCAAACAAGGTTTTTCCCGTTCTTCTGGTGAAGAAGTCCACTGGCGAAACTACCATTTCTTGACTCAAGGCATATTCGATTGCTGCAAAAATGAACGGCGGCAGATGATGTTTTTCTGCTTCAGCGCTGCTCACACGGATCAGATCGTAAAGCGTGCTGGTATTTGTCCCGTATTTTTGAGACAACTCTGTTGCTTCTTTTTCCGATAATCCGATCTGTAACCCTTCAGAAACCATTTTTCTTACATAATCCAAATAGTGTGCGGAACCTCCGAAGTGCCCCCCCGAGAGTTCGGCGTGAACAGTTTGGCATGCCGGAAAAGTCTTCCCCAATTCCCTACCCAGTTCAGCAGTAACTTCATTAACCACACGTTCCGCCATTTTACGATAGCCGGTCAGTTTCCCGCCCGCAATGGAAATCAGGCCTGAGGCTGAAATAAAAATTTCATCCTTCCGCGAGATCTCGGACGGAGACTTTCCTTCTTCCTGAATCAGCGGACGGACACCAGCCCAGCTGGACTCGACATCCTCCGGCTTCAGATGAACGCTAGGGAACATCCCGTTGATCGCGTCAAGAATATAGTCCCGGTCTTCTGCTGTCGGTTTGGGATCAATCGTGTATTTAGTGTATGTCGTATCGGTTGTTCCCGCGTAAACTTTTCCATCGCGGGGAATGACAAAAATCATCCGCTTATCTCCATTCGTGGTATCGAAGTAAAGCGATTGCTCCATAGGAAATCGTTTGCCGTCAATAACGATATGCACACCTTTTGTCAAATGCAGATATTTGCCTTTTTTTGAATGATCCATTTCTCTGAGATGATCCACCCACGGTCCCGCTGCATTGACAATTTTTTTAGCAAAAATACTGTATGATTTCTGGGTCAGTCGATCTGTCACCCGGACACCTGTCAAGTGTCCATGGTCATCATAGATCAGGTTCTCAACTTTTGCATAGTTGACGGCCAATGTGCCCCGATTCGCAGCTTCTTTCATCGTTTCAATCGTCAAACGTGCGTCATCCGTACGATATTCGACGTAGTACCCGCTGCCTTTCAGCCCTTCTTTTTTTAAGAGCGGTTCTTTTTCAAGTGTTTCTTTGCGGCTGAGCATCACGCGCCGCTCACCGTGTTTGACCCCGGCAAGGTAATCGTAGAGCTTCAGTCCCATAGAGGTCGAAAATCTGCCGAATGTCCCGTTTTTATAAATAGGCAGCAGCATTTTCTCCGGACTGGTCACATGCGGCGCGTTTTCATAGACGATCGCCCGCTCCTTGCCTACCTCCGCAACGATCCTGATTTCAAATTGTTTCAGATAGCGCAGCCCGCCATGCACCAGCTTCGTTGAGCGACTCGATGTACCTCCCGCGAAATCCTGCATATCAGCCAGGCCGACACGAAGACCGCGCAGGGTCGCGTCCAGAGCAATACCCGCCCCAGTAATACCACCTCCGATGATAAAAAGATCCAGCGGTCGGCTGGCCATTTTTTCCAGATAACGGCTTCTTTCCAAAGATGAAAATGACATCGTTCATTCCCCCTGGATATATTTAATCTTTCATTAAAAAAGGGACAGCCAATACACACCGGTATGCTGAAAGCTGCAAACATTCCGGATCTGATTGGCGGTCCCCTCCTCAGTCACGACCAGTTATGAACTTGTTTCTGTACTTCGTTATTCAGCATCCAGAACTGGGCTTGATGTCCGGGATACCGGCTTAAATACACGTGTTGCCTCCACAGCTTTCGTCCATCCCGCATAGAGTTGGGATCTTTTTTCAGCACTCATCCCGACTTGATAAGATTTCCCCAGCTCCCATATTTGAGCCACTTCCTCCCTGCTTTTCCAGACACCGACGGCAAGACCGGCGAGATAGGCTGCACCAAGCGCCGTTGTCTCGCTGTTCGTCGGCCGTTCGACAGGAACGCCAAGAATGTCGCTCTGAAACTGCATCAGGAAATCATTCATCGAGGCTCCGCCGTCTGCACGCAGTGTGCCAAGCGTAATGCCTGAATCCTTTTCCATTGCGTTCAGGACATCTTTCGTTTGATAAGCAAGCGACTCAAGCGTTGCCCGGATAAAATGCTCTTTTGTTGTTCCCCGCGTCAATCCGAAAACTGCCCCACGAGCATCTGTATCCCAATAGGGGGTTCCCAGTCCGACAAAAGCGGGTACAAGATAGACACCTTCTGTTGAATCTACCCTCGAAGCATAATTTTCACTTTCCGGTGACGCCTTAATCATGCGCAGCCCGTCGCGAAGCCATTGAATCGCGGAACCCGCAACAAAAATACTTCCCTCCAGAGCGTAAGTGATTTTTCCGTCCAGTCCCCAGGCAATTGTAGTCAGAAGCCCGCTCTGGGACGCGACCGCTTTTTCTCCGGTGTTCATCAACATGAAGCATCCTGTTCCGTACGTGTTCTTCACCATTCCCGCCTCAAAGCAGGTCTGGCCGAACAGCGCTGATTGCTGATCACCGGCTACTCCGGCGATCGGAACTTCTTCCCCGAAAAAGTGATAACCGATCGTTTTGGCATAGATTTCTGAAGAAGCGTGCACCTCAGGCAGCATCACTCTTGGAACATTCAGCATATCGAGGAGCTCGTCGTCCCATTTAAGATCATAAATGTTATACATCAATGTCCGTGAAGCATTCGTATAATCCGTGACATGTGCCTTACCGCCGGAAAGTTTCCAGATCAGCCATGTATCGATCGTGCCAAACAGCAGATCGCCTCTTTCCGCTTTCTCACGGGCGCCATCTACATGATCCAGAATCCATTTTACTTTTGTACCTGAAAAATAAGCATCAATTAATAAGCCGGTCTTCCTGCGCACCAAGTCCTCAAAGCCTTTATCCTTCAATTCACGGCATATCTCATCCGTCTGGCGGGACTGCCAGACAATGGCGTGGTATATCGGGTGACCGGTATGCCGATCCCAGACGACCGTTGTTTCACGCTGATTTGTGATGCCGATTCCAGCCACATCGCTTGGCGCAATCTCACTGGTGGACAATGCATCGGCAATGACAGCCAGAATCGAAGCCCAGATTTCATTGGCATCCTGTTCCACCCATCCCGGGTTCGGAAAGAACTGAGTAAATTCTTTTTGCGATGTCTGGACAATACGCCCTTTTTCATCAAAAATCATCGCTCTGACACTAGTCGTTCCTTCATCCAACGCTAAAATATATCTCCCCATCATGGTTCCCCTCTCATTTTTAAGTTAATTTATTCTGATGCAGCCTGCTCTTGCGCGGCGGTAACTCGCTGAGCGGCACGCTGGCGTTCGCCCGCCAAAGCCATAATAATCACAATCAGGGTCAGGGCTCCGAAGATCCAGAAAGCCGTTGTGATCTGTCCGGTGAAGAACGTTTTGTAAAAAAGGGAGCCGAATATGCCGCCGATTATGGGGCCGATGACCGGAATCCAGGCATAACTCCAGTTTGATCCGCCCTTCCCGGAGATTGGTAGAAAAGCATGTGCTAGCCGCGGCGCCAGATCACGCGCAGGGTTGATTGCGTATCCTGTCGTTCCGCCAAGCGACATACCGATCACAACAATCAGGAAACCGACAATCAAAGGATTGATCCCTTGCGCAAATTTATTGGCTCCAATGGCTAATATCCCAACAACAAGAACAAACGTCCCGATCATCTCGCTGAGCAAATTGGACCAGCGATGGGGAATGGCCGGACCCGTGCAAAAAATACCAAGCTTCACTGCCGGGTCTTCTGTTTCCCTCCAGTGCGGAAGATAATGCAGGTAAACAATGCACGCGCCGAGAAAACCTCCGATCAGCTGCCCGGAAATATAGACCGGAACCTCTTTCCACGGAAAGTCCCCTGCGGACGCAAGTGCCAATGTCAGTGCCGGGTTCAGATGGGCGCCGCTGATTCTTCCGACCGCGTACGCCCCACTGCGACCGCCAGCCCCCAGCCCATCGTAATCACAATCCAGCCGGAATTTCTGGCGTATGACTTTTTCAGGCTTACGCCTGCGCATACCCCGTCACCAAGAATAATCAAGATCATTGTGCCAATCAGTTCACCTAAAAAACCGGACATCTTCCATTCCCCCGTTTCGGATTCATTGCTGGCCCTGCATCTGGTATCTGGCATCTTCCACTCAACACATGCCCTGCCTTCGCCTTCACGCGGCGCAAAAAAAATTCCACCATGGGCTTATAGCCGGATACATAAATGTCATCCAGACAGCTCTGAAGTGGAAGATCCAATCTCAACATCCATGAAACATTAACTTGACGCTTTTGATGATACACGGTAGTGAAAGCGCTGTCAATAATTTGTCACATAAAAATCAATTTTTGTTCACATCCTGCATCACGAAGAAAATTTCCATAACTGTTTATTGGATGTCGAAACAGCTGCGGCCCCCGCGGCAAACGCGTGGTCAATTTCTGATTCTTTGCGGATCAATCCGCCTGCAATCACCGGGACCCCCGTTCTTTCACGGACTTCACGGATCAGTTCAGGAATCAGGCCGGGGAGAAGTTCAACAAAATCAGGATGAACCTGTTCCAGCAGACGGTAACCGGTCTCGACTGATCTCGAGTCAAGCAAAAAAATCCGCTGTACTGTGGCTAACCCGCGTTTCTTCGCCACTTCAAGAACATTTGCGCGGGTTGATATGATCCCATAGGGACGGATGTTCTGGCAGATAAATTCGGCCGCGTACAAATCGTTTTTCAATCCCTGTATCAGATCCGCATGCAAGAAGACATGTTTTTCATTTTGCTTTGCCATCCGGGTTATCGCACCGATTTGTGAAACATGGCTGTCCAGTACAATGATTGATTGAACCGGCGCCGTCAGCAGCTTTTCAAAATCTTTCATGTTGTTTACAGCGGGAATGACACTTTTTTTGCCGGACTGTATCATTTCGGTACCCTCTTCCTATTCTTCCGAAATTTCTTATGGCATGTGTAATAGCTGTTCTATCATAACTCAGAATTCAGTCAAAAAGAACGCTTACAGTAACTTAATTACATTACGCAAAAAAGCAGCCCAGGCAGCTGCTTTTCGCGTAAGTGAGAGAGGAGAGGTGTCATGCGCCTTAAGTACAGAGTCCCCGCCAGAACCCCAAACCCAGGTTATTGCTTTTGACTGGAAAGAAAACGGCGTAATCCGCGTGAACCGATCGCTTTTAAGCAAACCAACCGGTCTGAAGCACAGGTTTTTTCCCTTTTGCCCGATGATTCAATGCATCCCGACACATTGTTCACGGACGAAACAAGCCTTAACGCCGAAAAGAGGTGACCAAACGGCGACATGCCCCCGCACGGCTTGTTTTTTCTTATCGATCAGCGGCCTGCAATTAAAAGCTCTGATCATAAGTTCCCCTGAAGATCCCCATCCATAGAAGGTGATATGGGAAAAGAACCTGCCTCAGTCTGCATCAGCCGTCATATTCAGCTCTTCACGCCTTTTCCTTTCCTGCTCTTCCATCATATTTGATGGGCAGCTATCCCGCAAAAGCAAGAATTTAGAAAAAATGAAGGTCCAGCCTTTCAATTGATCCATTTTTCACTCAATGAGCAAGACTAATTAATAAAAAAACGAAATATGTATCTATTTTATTTTTCTGGCTTTTTTAAACTTGTCTATTTTTTTCGCTCCATACGCTCGCTTTCCGCGGGCGATCGCGATCCGTGAGGCCTCCTCGCTCAGTGCCCTCACTGCGAGGCCAGAAGGCTCGCTGATCCCGCAGGAGTCTCGCGCCTTTCGCTCCAATCAACGGAGGGGCAAAATCAATATTGAATTTAAACATAGCCTTTTTTTTTAAACGTTTTTTAACTCAAGCATCATCTGGTTTGCCAGAAAGTCATACCCTCGATCTGTGAAATGCAGTCCGTCTTCGAGCAGCATCGTTCGATAATCAGACTGACGAAGCATCCGGCTGTGCAGATCAATCAGTCCGGCCCCTGTCTCCTTCGCCACACCGGTCACGGCCTCAGCATACAAAGAAATGCGGTCATTCGTCCTTTTTCCCTTCTGTCTGGTTTCGATAACCGGAGAAGGAGTTATAAAAATCGTTTTTGATGGAGAAAACGCTCGCGCCATATACACTAGATTCTTTCTGAACTGTTCAAGGGGAATCCCCTTATGGAAGGATGAATCGTTGGCACCGAACAAAACTGTGATCCTGTCAAATGACCGATCAAGAACATCACGATCTATTCTGACGAGAGCCTGCGTCGTATTCTCGCCAGGTACTCCGGCATTGATAACTGACCAGCCAAGACCATCGGAGAGACGATCTGTAAGCCTGGTGGTTTCTCTCTGACCGTCCCATCCCGCAGTAATACTGTCTCCGAAACATATCAGCTGCTTCAATTTTTTCCCCTCTTTTCCGCACTTTTTCCGCCTACTTCAAAATATTCTACTCTTTTGTCCTGGGAATGTAATGCCCCGGGTTATCGGTGAAAATTATTTTCAGATTTCAAAACAAGTTTTGCTGAAATACGGACAAAGCGTCTGGTGAACAGACGATTAATGATTGTACATATTTTCTGTGGAATAACAGGAGGGAAAAACCTTTGATAAATAAATCCCTGTCCCTGTCATTGAGAGATGATCGTGACATTTTAATTAAGGTACCGGCAATCACCGCCTTATTCTGGATTACCAAAGTGCTTACGACTGGAATGGGTGAGGTATTCTCTGACTTTCTGGTCAAACAGATGAATCCTATGATTGCTGTTCTGCTCGGAGGCGCCGGTCTTGCCGCCGCAATGGTGCTCCAGTTTTCCGTAAAGCGTTATATCGCGTGGATCTACTGGCTGGTTGTCGTTATGGTCAGTATTTTCGGAACGATGGCCGCGGATGTGGTGCATGTCGTGATAGGCATCCCGTACCTTGTATCAACGGCCTTCTTTGCGATTGTACTGGCCGGTGTCTTCATAGTCTGGTTCGCCGCTGAAAAAACTCTGTCCATACATAGTATTGACACATTCCGCCGTGAAACATTCTACTGGATGACTGTACTTGGCACATTCGCGCTTGGCACGGCGTCCGGCGATATGACCGCTACAACCTTGCATCTCGGATATTTCGCTTCAGGTATACTGTTTGCTGTCCTGCTTGTGATGCCTGCCGTCGCCTACTGGAAATTCGGCCTGAATCCGATTTTTTCATTCTGGTTCGCGTACGTTATGACCCGTCCGGTTGGCGCCTCATTTTCAGATTGGCTCTCAAAACCGCTCGGTGAAGGCGGAATCGGCTGGGGAGAGGGGCAAGTCAGTCTGGTCATGGCGATCATCATCGTTGCGCTGGTTGGGTACCTGCAAATAACTAAAATGGATGCCCATCATTCGCAAGCGGCTGGGCATGTTCATGCACGGTAATGCCTGAAAGTGCTTCGTGAGAAAATCATTAGTTGAATCCTTTTACCGTTAGAACTGGGCAAAAGCACCCGGTTCTTTATTGTGTAGAGTAAAATCCAAACTAACCTGTGACATGAGCAAACATGAATTTCGAAAAGATACAGCATTTTTGACGCTACCTGTAAATTTATGATTGCGGCTGGTAAGCCGTTTCGTTAGCACAAATTCAAAGCGGGATTTTTCTTAATTAAGTATGCTTTTTAAATTTCGGTGCAAACTTCATGCGATTCAGTGTAACTCATTTTTTACTACTAAACTGCTGCGCATTATCGTCGAACTGCGAAACAGTGAATGATGTCTGTAATCTTTAGCCTTGAACTCTAGATTACGCTAAAACTTCTATCATTCGTGTTGAGCTTCTTAAATTGGGTTGAACTTTAATCTGATTCGGTTGGACTTTTCCCTAATTGGGTTGAACTTTGACCTGATTCGGTTGAACTTTCACTTATTTAGGTTGAATTCGAACTTTGACCTTCAATTTTCTATTGCACTGTTTTCGTCAACTGTGTAAGAAACACAGCTGTGAAGTTTTTCGTTGCGAGGCTGTATGCCCTGAATCCATGGGAGAAACCAGTAGCAAATAAGCCGTCCTAACCCATTTTTAATGGATTCAAATTGATTCTGCCCGGCAAATTTTTTGATTTTACATAAGTATGTTCTTTATAATTAGAGATGGAGTTCTTAATCAAACGATCGAGGCGATTATTCAATGGAAACGACAACAATCAAGGGTACGGATCTGCATCCTTCACGCATTGCGCTCGGTACATGGGCAATCGGCGGCTGGATGTGGGGCGGATCAGACGACAGGGAATCCATCAGAACCATCCTTCAGGCTTTGGACAGCGGGATCACGACGATTGACACCGCACCTGCCTATGGCCAGGGACATTCGGAAAAAGTCGTCGGTCAGGCACTCAAAGAATACGGTAAACGTGATGATGTCGTACTGGCAACGAAGGTTTGCCTGGACTGGGTCGGGTCGGATGTCTTCCGCAACGGTTCGAAGGAGTTGATTCTCCGGCAGGTTGAGGATTCACTGAAACGTCTGGGGACAGACTATATTGACATTTATCAGGTGCACTGGCCGGATCCGCTTGTTCCGATTGAAGAAACAGCTGAGGCAATGGGCGAATTATATAAAGAAGGCAAAATCAGGGCGATAGGTGTCAGCAACTTTACTGTTGAACAGATGGAAGCATTCAGCAAAGTGGCTCCACTTCATACGGTACAGCCTCCGTACAACCTTTTCGAACGCGACATCGATAAGGATGTTCTGCCCTTCAGCAAGAAGAACGGCATTGTGGCATTATGCTACGGCAGCCTGTGCCGCGGCCTGCTGAGCGGAAAGATGACCGCAGACCGCAAGTTTACCGGAGACGATCTGCGTCTGTCTGATCCAAAGTTCAAGGCACCGCACTTCGCACACTATTTGGCGGCAGTCGATGAGC
The DNA here is from genome assembly GCF_004684935.1 of Sporolactobacillus shoreae. Taxonomy (GTDB): domain Bacteria; phylum Bacillota; class Bacilli; order Bacillales; family Sporolactobacillaceae; genus Sporolactobacillus; species Sporolactobacillus shoreae. The sequence goes on along the minus strand of NZ_SRJD01000004.1, from coordinate 107,921 downwards.
TTTCAACACTGGCAAAGGATCGTTTTGAAAAATCAGTCAGGGCACTTGCTGTTCGCTGGATTCTGGACCAGACGAAAGACGGCATTGCGCTGTGGGGCGCGCGACACCCCGATCAGATTGCTGCAGCGACGGAGGTTTCGGATTTCCACCTAGATGAACAGACACTCAAAGATATTGATGCCATTCTGGCTAAGCACATTGAAAATCCGATCGGAACGGAATTTATGGCACCGCCAACCCGCAAAGAATATGAAGCGCAGAAGAACTAAACCGGGTGCCCCCTTCGGAATTTCAAACTTCTTTTATTCTCAAAATCAGATTGAACATTTTGCCGGCAATAAATCCTGATATTATTTTGCCGGCTATTTTTTTAATCGTTGAATGGCAGATTCTAATACAGAAAGGTTGAGGCTTTTTTATGGAAAGTGAAGCACAAATGTTACCTGATGGGTTGGAGAAAAAAAAGCATAGGGGCCTGAGTGTCCATCAATTCATTATTCGCATACTCCTGATAGCCATCGGTATTACACTTGAAGCTACCGCCCTTGAGGCGTTTCTCGTTCCCAATAATATTATTGATGGCGGCGTAGTCGGTCTCTCAATTATGGCCGCACACAAAACAGGATGGGCTATCGGCATTTTCCTGATTATAATCAATTTTCCTTTTTTCGTGATCGGATACAAGGAAATGGGGAAGACCTTCACGATTACGTCGGCCGCGGGTGTCACCCTGCTTGCGCTCCTGACTTCTTTATTCCACGCAATCCCCTCATTTACCGATGATCTTCTGCTTGCAGCCGTTTTCGGCGGAATCATTATGGGGATTGGCGTCGGCCTGGTCATCCGAAATGGTGGATCGTCGGACGGTACCGAAATTCTGGCCGTACTGCTCAATGAGAAAACACCTTTTTCAGTCGGCGAAATCGTCCTATTTATCAATATTTTTATCCTTGGCTCAGCAGGATTTGTCTTTGGATGGAACTATGCCATGTATTCACTGATCGCCTATTTCATTGCGTTCAAGATGATCGATGTGGTCAGCGAAGGTCTGGAATCCTCGAAAGCGGTTTGGATTATCAGTGACCTCCATCAGGAGATCGGTGACGCGCTGAACGACCGTTTAGGACGAGGTGTCACATTTCTGAATGGCGAAGGCGCCTATACGGGCAATGATAAAAATGTCATCTTCACGGTCATCAGCCGACTGGAGGAGGCAAAGGTGAAAAATATCGTGGACTCAATAGATAGAAGCGCCTTTCTGGCTATCAGCGACATCCATGATGTTAAAGGCGGCCGATTCAAAAAGCGCAGTATTCATTAAGGCACTGGAAAAATTCACCACACTCAGCCCGAAGCAGCAAGTTTTTTCTCAGTGTGTCTTGCCGCAAGGGTGGAGACAACGAGCCAGCCTGCGTTGGCAAAAAGCAGGAGACTTGTTGAAAAAAACACGTAACGGATTCCAAAGACCGCGGCCATGTGTCCGCCCAGCAGCGACCCGCCGAGCGTTCCCATGAATTGCGCGGACTGATTATATCCGAAGAGCCTTCCGGTAATTGCCGCCGGGGCCATTTTTTTTACGATGGTATTGATCGCCGGGAGTATACCCGCAGTCGCAAGGCCCAGAAGAAAGCGCAGAGCCGTCAACTGCCACGGATCGGAGACAAAAGCCTGCGGGATAAACACAATGCCGGTGAAGATCAGCGCGCCAAGCAATATTCGCCGTGGACCGATCCTGTCCGACAGCTTTCCAAGAAACGGTGCCGCGACAACACTCGCCAGTCCTGCCGAAGCAACAACGATACCTGAAATCAACGCAAGCTGCGTGGAGTGTGGCGCCAAAATTTTCACGTAAACCGTGATGATCGGCTGAATGGACATATTAGCCAGCTGTACCATGAACGTTGTGATAAACATAGCAATAAACATGCCGACATGCGGTGTCATCGTCCAAACCTGCCGGAACGACGGTGCTTTCTTTTTGCTTACGACAAATTTTTCATTGATAAAAATGAGAGAGGCGAGAAATGCAAAACCGAGCGAAAGGCTCGTGCTGACGAAAACAAGCCTCATACCGATTATTTCCGACAGAAAGCCGCCGACAAGCGGACCGATCAGTGATCCGGCGATGCCGCCGGTAGACAGCATCCCTAGTGCCCAACCCGAGTGGCTTTTCGGGGTCTGTGTCGCGACGAGAATAATTGAAGCCGGAATATAGCCGGAGACAATCCCCTGAATCATTCTCAGAACGAGAAGTTGATAAACATTCTGAGAAAAAGCCATACAGAATACGACAAGGCACATGCCCAGACTTGCACGGAGCAGCATCGGTTTCCGGCCATATCTGTCGGCGAGGGATCCCCAGAGCGGGGAAACAAGTGCGGAGACAAGAAAGGTAGCCCCGAAAACAAGTCCGGACCATGCTTCAATGTCCGAAGTATTCCGGATGCCCAATTGCTCAATATAAAGCGGCAGAAACGGGATAATCTGGCTCATCCCGGCAGCCGTCGCAAAAGATCCAAACCAACAGACGTATAGATTTTTTTTCCATAAAGAGAGTGCCACTTAACACACCTTGCCTTTTCTTATTTCAACAGACCGTCATTGAGAAACGATAGAAAAAGCGCCCGGAAAGAAAGGCGCGGATTCTTCATCAACCACTATGATAGTTGTAATTGTTTATTTAAACCAATATATATATTATTATAAAATAATAGGATTCAACCTATCATTGAGAAGGAGAAGGAACTATGGAACTGCTTCAGCTGAAATATTTTCAGACCGTGGCGCGTCTGCAGCATATGACACGGGCTGCGCGTGAGCTGTCAATCGCGCAGCCTTCACTGAGCCAGACCATAAGAAGGCTGGAAAGTGAGATCGGTGTGCCTCTTTTTGACCGGAAGGGGCGCCGGATTAAGCTCAACCGGTATGGAAAGATTTTCTTGGAAAAAACGGAAGCCGCTCTGTCCAGCTTACAGGAGGGGCAGCAGGAAATTGCTGATCTAGCAAAAGTCAAAGAGGACTCCATTTCACTGGCTGTGATGCGCACCCCAATCATTCCTGATTTGCTCAGCAGTTTCCGCAGAGAACACCCCTTAGTCAGATTTCGGGTAAAACAAATATCCAGAAGTACCGTCAATCATCAGCTGGACGCAGGAGAAATTGACCTGTGTATCACACCCTATCATAAGGAAAATGATAATCCCTTTAACTGGCGTAATCTTCTCGAGGATGACATTTACCTTGTCGTCCCCCGTTCACATCCTCTGGCAGCGAGATCAAGCGTGGATCTCCGCGACGTCGCCCATGAACCCTTTATACTGAAGGCCGTGGGCGCGTTCCGTGAAGAAACAGACAGATACTGCCTATTATCCGGATTTCAGCCGGATATTGCTTTTGAAGTAGATGATTCAGTCTCGATTCGCGGGCTTGTCCGTGAAGGCCTCGGTGTCGCCTTCTTCTCATCGCTGACGCTTCGCACCGTAAAAGATCCGTCCATTGTGCCATTAAAAATTAACAGGCCCCATTGTTTCCGCACCATCAGCCTGGTCTGGAATAATGACCGGTACCACTCACCCATAGCGGCGGAATTCTATCATTTTGTCGTTGACTATTTTCAGAAGTTGAACCGGCAAAGTACTGAACTGAAACCGATGCCTCGCTGAATGAAACGAGGACCGGCATCGCCTTTTACACCGCCTGATTTTGTCCCTGTGGTCTGTGATGTTTTTTCTGGTTGAACCGTCCAGAATACAGGACGGCCACAATGATGGCCAGAACCACCAGCCACTCAACCCAACGGGCGGTACCGCCGAGCCAATGCAGAATTGTCGGTTCGGCAAAAAGCATTTTTCCCGCAGTCATCGCTAAAATGGCTGATCCCAGATAAATAAGCCACGGGAACCGATCGGTCAGTTTCATAATAACGGCGCTTCCTCCCATCAGGAGCGGGACGCTGATCAAAAGTCCAAAAATGACAAGCAGTGGATCATTCTGCGCAGCTCCGGCAACTGCCAGCATGTTATCGAGGCTCATCAGCGCGTCGGCGATAATAATTGTCCTTACGGCTGCCCAGATACTCATCGCGGCCTTGACTTTTTTTGTCTTATCCGACTCATCTTCGGGAAGAAGAAGCCGGTACGCGATCCAGATCAATACCAGCCCTCCGGCAAAATGCAGGCCGGGAATCATGAGCAAATACACAACCGTCACCGTGCACAGCACACGAATGAGCACAGCCCCTAAAGTCCCATAAAGGATCGCCCTGGTGCGTTCATGATCCGGCAGCCTGCGAGCGGCCATTGCGATAACAATCGCGTTGTCTCCCGCGAGAAATAGATCGATTCCAACGATGACAAGGAACGCGGACCAGAATGCCATAGTAAATATCTCCATTAAATCTTAAACCTCCCTGATTCCCGTATGTTACGAAAAAATTTCCATTCGCTCTTTTTTATACCGGTTTCTTCTGATGTGCGCCGGCCTGCCCCTGATTTTTATGGGCGCGCTGTTTCTTCCATCCAAAAAAGAGAACGCCTATTATAATAACTGCAATAATCAGCCATTTAATCCATTCAATTCCTGCAATGCCATCCTCTACAAAATGTTCGGAAAAAATCATTTTACCCGCAGTAAACGCGAGAATGCCCGACCCCGCGTATGTGATCCACGCATACCGATCAACCAATTTCAGAAAAAGGGTACTGCCGCCCATCACCAGCGGAATGCTGATCAAAAGCCCAAGAATGACGAGCAGGTAATTGCCGGATGCCGCTCCTCCGATCGCCAGCACATTATCCAGCCCCATAAGCGCGTCAGCCATGACAATGGTGCCGATGGCTGCGCCCAGACTTGCCTTCGCTTCAATTTTCCTGTCCTCCTGATGATCTTTCAGCAGACTGCAAGCAATCCAGACAAGCAGTAATCCACCCACAAGATGCAGCCCTGGAATTTTCAGAAGCCAGACAACGGCAAGTGTCGCAAGCGCCCGGATGACGACCGCGCCAAGTGTACCGTAAAGAATAGCGCGTTTCCGCTGATGGGCCTGAAGCCGCGCCGCAGCGAGCGCAATAACAATCGCATTGTCTCCCGCCAGAATCAGGTCAATGCCGACAATCAGCAATAATGAAGTCAAAAAGTCAAGTGAAATCAGTTCCATTGAATCATCCTCCTCATCTCATTAATAAATTATTTTCTCTGTTAATCGGCAATATAAAACAGCCCCTCCAACGTCTGTTTGGAAAGGCTGTCTGTATAAAAAAACCTTTGCCTTTTTTCATCCGTTCGAGGCAAAGGTCTCGCCAGCAGTATGAAACTGCCAGAGAAAGCCGGGGATCACTCCCGTAATGACGGCATTTCTCTTTCGGCTACTCCCCTTTTCAGAGACTATTCAATTATCTTAATTTAATTTTAAGGGGAATAGGATATTCTGTCAATGAGAATGATGATCGGATTCCTCGGTGAAAAGATGATTTTGATAGGCATAAACTGCTGCCTGCGTGCGGTCGGTGACGTCGAGCTTGCTGAAGATACTGCTGACATGCGTTTTTACTGTTTTTATCCCAATAAACAGCTCCCCGGCGATCTCCGCATTGCTTTTCCCTTCGGCAATCAGCTTCAGAACATCCCGTTCCCTTGAAGTCAGCTGGTCAAAAGGCTGAACTTCCCGATGCATGCCTGAAACCAGCTTTTTAGCGACTTTACCGTCAAGTACCGTAGTCCCGCTGTGCGCCTTGCAAATCGCCTCGATAATCTCATCCGCGGACGCTGTTTTCAGCAAATAGCTCATTGCCCCTGCTTCGATCGCAGGAAAAACTTGCTGATCGTCATAATAGCTTGTCAGAATAATAATTTTTCTTGAAGGATGTTTTTCGAGGATCTTTTTTGTCGCCTCGATGCCGTTTCCATTTTCCATAATCAGGTCCATTAGAATGACCTCCGGCTCAAACTCTTCGTCCAGCCGAACCGCGTCATTTCCGCAGGATGCCTCCCCGACGACAGAGATATTACTTTCTGTCGCCAGATATGCTTTTAGTCCTTTTCTGACCATATCGTGATCGTCAACAATCATCACTTTTATTTCAGTCATTATGCTCCACCGCCTCTCTGTGAATCGGTACACGAATATTAACCGATGTTCCCTCGCCTTTATGTGTCGTCAGAAGAAAATGCCCGCCGATTTCTTCTGCGCGCTCCTTCATCGTCTTTAAACCATATGAAGCTATTTTTTCCTGTTTCAGATCAAAGCCGCGTCCGTTATCAAATACTGTCAAATTAACGAGCTGATCTTTTTCATGCAGGGACAGGACAACCCTTGTCGCTTCAGAATGTCTCAGCGCGTTGGACAGGGCTTCTTGGCTGAGCCGGAACAAATGATTTTCAACTCCCTTCGATAATCCCGCAACCGGATCAATGGATGCTTCAAAATGAATCACCGTTTTTCCGTCCAGTTCCTGGATCAGGCGTTCCAGCCCTTTATCGAGCGATTCATCATTCAGGCGTACAGGACGCAGATGGAGGAGCAGTGCGCGCATCTCACCCTGCGCCTTCCTCGCAATGTCCGAAACATCGGCGATATTTTCTGCAGCTAAATCAGGATTCGTGTGAATCGTTTTTTCTGCCGCAGAAGCCAGCATGGAGAGTGCGAACAGTTGCTGGCTGACCGCGTCGTGAAGATCTCTCGCCAGGCGCTGTCTCTCCTCCGTTACAGCCTCATTTTTTATTTTAACGTTCATTTCAATGTTTTCATCAACTAGGCGCTGAAGTGATTTGACCTGGGTATCAATCTTGTCGGCAAGTTCATTTAAGGATTGCTCGACTTGGTTGATTGTGCCCGAATCTTCCACTTTCATTCGCGCCGAAAGCTTGCCCGCCGAAAGAGTCTTGACGAACAGATCAATATTTTCCAGGTCATCTCTGAGCACTCGATAGTCCTTGATCAGAAAATTGGTTTCAATGAGGAAATGAGCAGCAAAACTCAGGACAAAAGCGATGCCGCTGATCAGTAAAGCGTGCCCGTCCGGTACAAAGAAAAAGAAGATCTGAAGCGCCGCAAAAAGTATCAACGAGGAAAAAAAGCTTATGGTTGCCTGAATTTTGATCGTCCTAATCCGATAGTTTTGCATGGGCTTATACCTGATCGATCGTTAAATCGATGACCTGAAAATCGAAAGTAAAATCCAGTTTGCGCACGGCTTCGTCATAATTTTCCGTCTGAGAGCTAACGTTTCTCAAAACCCCGCTATGCTTTTCCATGCCAATTTTGGCGTCACCGACTTTCGCTTTCAGATCAACACGGTAAGCCAGATCATCCGGCACGGTAATCTTGATGTTGCCGACCCAGCCAGACAATTTGATTGGAATCGTTTCTTCGGGGATGAACGCTTTTGTAAAGTCAAAGTTGTAATCCGCGATCCGAACATGCTCATTCATCGGCTTAACCATCCAGTTTTCATGCTTGTACGTTGATTCATTGACAAAAGTATAGGATTCGTTCTGATCGCTGTCTTTTTTTTCTTCATCATTGTTCCAGATGAATGCTGCATGTTTATTATTTTTTTTTCCCCCTCTCCCGTGACCGAAATGACCTGACAACGTCATGAACATCCTTTTTCCAAAGAGCATTTCCAGGCCAAAATAGATGATGATGTACGGCCATAGTTTCCAGAAATCACCCCAATGAAAGGTAAGCACGTGAAACTGATCAGCAAGAAGGAGGCCGCCGTAGATGAGGAAAAACAGACCCCAGAAAAATCCTGGCTTCTTTCCTTTGGACAGAGGGGACATGATTAAAAGCAGACCAAAAAGTATAGCGAGATAGGGTAAAAGCGCGACAAAAGCCGACATTATTCCCGGGGAAATAATATTCAGACTGTCCAGTAACCAGTACACACCCAGCAAAACAATCGCGAGTGCTGTTATAATTTTACCTAAGGGCATATCGATTCATCCTTTCTTATCTATTAGACAACGAATCATGAAGTTTTCTCTAATAAACTTTACATTTTTACTATACAGAGTGCTGCGGGACATTTCCATAGACCGGAAACGGTTTTTTCATCCGTCTTCGGACGGATACAGCAAGGGTGGAGAGTAAACAATAAGACAGAACCACTCGTCAAACGGACAGATGCGTGTTTATGTCGAAAGTGATGCGGGTATTTTGTTAGTGAAACGATTTTAGAGAGGATGGGAAGAATGGATAAGAAGCTTGAGGAATTAATTAATGGCTTAAACGAGGATCTGGCTGGTGAATATTCAGCGGTTATCCAGTACAATTATTATGCGACGACCGTTTCAGGACTGAATTATCAGATTCTGAAACCCTTTTTTGAAGCCGAAATCCCTGATGAACTGGGACATGCGGCTTATCTTTCTGAAAAAATTTCCAGTCTCGGCGGTGAACCCGTGACGGCGCCCGCGCCTGTGAGCCGGGTGACCGATGCCAAAGCAATGCTCGAAAATGCACGGCAGGCTGAAACGGACACTCTTGAAAATTACCGGATACGCCGTGCTCAGGCGCAGGCACTCGACATGATTGAACTTGTGGTCAAACTGGAAGATATGATCGCTGATGAACAGAATCATTTGGAAAAACTGACAAGGACACTGAAAGATCCTGTCTTTTCCTGACCGTGCAGAAAAAAATATGAACCCGGAATGAATCATTCCGGGCTTTTTGCATTGTTTGGGATGAGGCAATCTCAGGCTTTGTCCTGTCCCGCTATCCGGTGCGCCACATAAAAAAATGGAAACAATACGGAGACAGCTCCCCCAGCCAGAAGAAACAGGAAAATTCCTTCCACTCCGGCTGAGCGGACGGCGCCCGACAGGCTAACCACAACGGTTTCTGCGGTGAGCAGAATAAAAACGAGTTGAATGAAGCTCTGCTTCCTCAAACGTTCCGGAATAGGGTACATACCGGCCAGAGCCTGCGGAAACGGGTGTGTCCACAGCGGAAGCAGCTGAAGTCCGGTCAGATAGATCAGCGAAGCGACGACAAAGACTGTATAAAATCCGATGTTCATAAAATAGCAGACAAGCATGCCGATAAGAGTCAGCCGAATATATGAGCTGAAATAGTCATCCGATCGAATAAATGTTTTAATGTAAAGCTGCCGATAAACATTTTTTGAGCTCAGTGAACGAATCGGAAAAAGACGGCTGATCATTTTTCTTGCGTGAATATGATGTTTCAACCGCGGTACATCCGTAAAAAGATTGGCGAAGCGCAGAAATTGCATCGCTTGCCTTTCTTCCATTTCGACAATCCTTTTCCAGCTCAGCAGTCCTGAACGTGACTGGCGGTGGAAAAGAAAGACCGACGCGATCAGTATAACGGCCGCGCATGCTGCCGTTGAATAGAAGGGATACTGGTTTGCAACGGAATAAAGCAGCAGAAAAGTCAGCGTAAACCGTAAAATTTTAAGCGGCTGGCTGTAGTCAATTAACATCTCTTTCCAGTGACAGTCAATGTTCCATCCCTTCAGAGCTACAGCAGTAGCTGTCAGGATAAAGTAAGATAATCCGCTGCTTCCCTTCATGTGGAAATAGAGCGGACCGCAGACGATCATGACAACAATCACGGCCGCAATTTGTATTGAAAAGCTATAAAACCGGCTTTTTCTAAAATAAGGTTCCAGCTCAGCTTCCGCCGGGAGCAGGAAAACAAGATCGGCCTGCTGCATAAACGTTCGGATCGGTGAACGCATGACGAACAGTGCAAGGATAACACTTAGCAGCAACGCGGCTGGAAAATCCTGAGGAAGCCCGTCCAGCCATTTTTTATAATAAAAGCCTCCGATAATGACCATCGCATATAGAAAAAACATGAGTCCGCTATTTTTCCCAATCAAATTCCAATAACGCAGCTCCATCTGAAAGTGGCGGCTGCAACGCCTGCCCCAGAGTTGATTTAACTGATCCATTCCGTTTCCCCTCTTGCCACCGCCAGGTAAATTTCCTGCAGCGAAGCCCGGGCGTCGCCAAATTTTTTTCTGATCTGGTCCAACGTACCTTGCGCCGCAATTATTCCTTCATGAAGAATGATAAACCGGTCACAATACTGCTCCGCTGTTGAAAGGATATGTGTCGACATCAGTATCCCCGCGCCCTCCCCTTTCATTTCAACCATCAGATCAAGCAGAGATTGGATACCGATCGGATCCAGACCGACGAACGGTTCATCGACAATATACAAATCCGGATGAGCAAGAAAGGCGCATAGGATCATGACTTTCTGGCGCATTCCTTTTGAGAAATGGGTGGGGAACCAGTGCAATCTTTTCTCCAGCCGGAACAGCTGAAGCAACCGCGCGCTTCGCTCCTCAAAGGTTTTTTCATCCAGCTGATAGGCCATGGCTGTCAGCCGCAGATGTTCCTCAAGCGTCAGCTGCTCATAGAGTTCGGGTATTTCCGGTACATAAGCCAGCTGCCGGCGATAGCCCAACTTATCCTCCCTTATTGTTTTACCACCGATCCGCACTTCACCGTCAAAAGGATCCAGAAGCCCGAGAATATGCTTGATTGTTGTACTTTTGCCCGCCCCGTTCAGACCGACAAGACCGACCAGTTCACCGGCGTTCAGTTCAAATGAAAGATCATGGAGAACCGGGTGCTGCCGCGTATAGCCGCCGCTCATATGTTTAACCGTTAAAATTGATGTCATCATTTACTCCCGCTTATGTTACTCGTTTTTTTAGCTAAGATTAGTTAAAGAATCATTTTTCATCCATTTGGCAAACGTGCCAAAAGACAGCAATAATGTTTAACATCGCCCTTAGCAAAAATCATTCCGTTACTTCTCTATTTTACTTTTAATAAGACGTTTCGGGCAACCATTTGTCTTTTAACAAAAAGGCTCTATTAAAAACCAAAGTTGATTTTATCTCTCTGTTGATTGAACGTAATGCACGGCCCCTGTGGAAAGCGAGCGCGTGGAGCGAAAACAGCAGACAGTTTAACAAATCCTAAAAATGAAATCAGACTGTTCGTCAATCGGTTTTCCGTTCTCCACCGGAGTTGTGATAAAATAGAGGCAATTCAGGAAAAACTTTCGTAGGACAGAAAGGATGATCATTTATGCCGGAAGAATCAGATTGCATTTTCTGCAAAATAATCCACGGGGAAATCCCAAGTGCAAAGGTTTATGAAGATGAAGATGTTTTCGCTTTTCTTGATCTGAGCCAGGTGACCAAGGGGCACACACTCATTATTCCCAAAATTCATCAGAAAGATATCTTTCATCTGGATCCGAAGATCGCTGAGAAACTGTTCCGCCGTGTTCCCGTCATCGCCGCGGCCATCAATGAAGCATTCCATCCGGAAGGGATGAATCTGCTCAATAATAACGGCGCTCTCGCAGGGCAGAGCGTTTTCCATTATCATCTGCACCTGATCCCGCGTTATAGCGAATCGGATACCTTCTCGTTCAGCTTCCAGTCGCACGCCGACGATTACACGAATGAACAGCGCGCGGAGATTGCACAGGCTATCGCAAAAAACATAAAGTAATTATTTCTTAATTGTTTGCATTTTCATAAAAAAGAGTGTATATTGGCTTTACACCTTGCAGCGGGTCGCTGGGACACTGCTGGAGGAACTATCAGAATGAGTTGAGGAGAGATTAGTATGAGGATCAAGAATTTAGTTATTATTGCTGTATTTTTAGCTATCGGTGCGGTGTTGCATGCGGTTGTGCCGCCGATTCTTTTCGGAATGAAACCGGACTTGATGCTGGTTATGCTGTTTTTGGCACTTTACTTCTTCGCAGACAAGAAAAGTTTCCTGGCTGTTGGATTGGTCGCTGGAATTATCGGGGCCCTAACCACTGCAATGCCTGGCGGACAGCTTCCTTCAATCATTGATAAATTTTCGACGACAGTTGTCGTATTCCTCTTGTTCAGCTTGATTGCGGGCAGATTGCAAGGACTGCCACGATATATTTCAGCTATTATACTTGGATTTCTGGGCACGTCATTCAGCGGGGCAGTTTTCCTCGCAAGCTTGGTTTTCATCATGCATGCACAGGTACCCCTCGCAGGACTTTTTCTGACGCTCGTTTTACCAACAGCTGCCTTCAACACGGTATGTGTTGCCGTTCTTTATCCGATTGTCGAGCAAATTGGCGCGCGGAGCGGTTTTATCAAGGCAGCACCAAAAGCATCTGTTCACTAAACTGAAGAAACTAAAGTCTCGCCTGACCGGGCGGGACTTTTTTAAAGGGTAAGTATCAATCTGGCCAATAAAACAGGGCCTTGGATGAGATTCAAAGCGTAGGTACGAGACGCCTGCGGGACAGCGAGCCAAGGGAGACCCCGCAGTGAGGGAACCGAGCGAGGAGACTCACGGGGATCGTCCGCGGCAAGCGAAGAGCCGAAGTGTTGATCCAACACCTCAATAACACAGAGTCAATGATTAGGGCCGGGCTCGCCCGGTTTTTTTTAAAAGACAAGAAAGTATAAAATGATCGATGGATTCAATCTGCCGAATATACATTCGGACTCAGACGTGGAGGTGCGAGACGCCTGCGGGACAGCGAGCCAAGGGAGACCCCACAGTGAGGGAACCGAGCGAGGAGGCTCACGGATCGCCCGCGGCAAGCGAGCAACCGAAGCGTCGCTTGGAAGAAGGCAAAACAATGCGTATCACGGGTTTTTAGGACTGGGCGATTTTTGCCCGGTTTTTTTTAATGCTCATGAATTTTATCCGTCATCTACCTCACAAGTGATAAGCGCTTCGGTCTGGGGTATAATAGTGTTAGTTAAAAAGAATTTCGAAAGAAGAGGTGGACTTTATGGGTAAATTTCTTTCATACACGATCGGCGCGGTAATCGGCGGCGTCGTAGGCGGAACCATTGTACTGCTGACTGCACCTAAAAAAGGGGAAGAATTCAGGCAGGATATCAAAGATAAAGCTGTAACCATTCAGCAGCCGCTTAAAGATGTCGCAAATAATCTAAATGCTGTTAAGGACCGGGTACTTGAACTGAAAGATGAAAGTATACCTGTCTTAAAATCCACTGTTTCCGATCTGGGAAACCTGCTGAAAGATTGGAAAGATGATATCCAGCCTTATCTGACAAAAATTAAAAATAATGTTGTCCAGCTTGAAGCGGCCAAAGAAAAACTGACAAACAAGCTGAAAACAGAAGCCCCTGAGAAGAAAACGGGCGAAGAAGAAACCCCGCCTTCGCTTTGATCGTTTTTTAATTTGTGTTGAGAAAACAGGATGAATGGTCATCCTGTTTTTTTCTATGGAATTAACCGTCCTTCCCAGATAGAATCCTTCCTAATGCTAAAAAAATTGAGCCGTTCAGCGCCTGATTAACTTCCATCTGTATCAAAAAAGCCTGAACAACGGAACCCCCGCTGTTCAGGCTGATTATTTCTTACAGATCATCCAATCAATATTCTGTTTTCAAAATGCCCATTTTCCCTTCCGGAAAACCGGTTCCCATTCGCCTTCTCCTGTTTCTCCATCGATGTTCAGTTCCGCCGATCCGACCATAAAGTCCACATGGACCAGACTGTCATTCGCACCATGGGCGTCCAGTTCCGCGCGGGTCATTTCTGTTCCTCCATCCAGGCATGTCGGATACGCTTTACCGATCGCCAGGTGGCACGATGCATTTTCATCGAAGAGTGTCGTATAAAAAGTCAGACCGGAAGCCGATATTGGCGAATCAACAGGTACCAGAGCCACTTCACCGAGATAATGTGAGCTTTCTTCAGTATCGATCAGATGTCTGAGTATTTCTTCACCTTTCTCCGCTTTTGCCTCGACAATCCTTCCGTTTTTGAAAACCAAAGTCAATTTCTCGATCAGTGTCCCACCGTAGTTCAGAGGTTTTGTGCTCGTAACTGTTCCATTGACACCAGTTTTTAAGGGGAGAGTATATACTTCTTCAGTCGGCATGTTGGCTACAAACCTTGTACCGCTGCTATTCTCGGAAGCACCGGTATCCCAGTGATACAGCGGGTCAAACTCAATTTCCAGATCTGTGCCTGGTCCTTTATAGTGCAGTTTCCGAAATTTTTTCCTGTTAAGCGCCAGTTTTTTCTCTGTCAGCGTGTTCAAATGGTTCTCCCAGGCCTTAACCGGATCATCTTGATCCGTCCGCGTCATCTTAAAGATCACATTCCAGAGATCGGCCATGGCCAGTTCCCGGATCTTACCCGGGAACAGTTTCTTCGCCCACTCAACTGTCGGATAAATGAGTATCGTCCAGCTGACCCTGTCGGACATACGATAGTCGTAATAGGTATGGAGCGCTTTCCACATGATCTCCTCATCCAACGCAGCCCTGTGCGGATCAACGCCATCCGACATGCCGATTCCTGTCGTGCGGATATCAATGCAGGCAGCACCGCGTTTCACTAAAGTTTCCAGCATGTCGGCTTTCCAGACAGGATAGTCACGGATCACATCTTCTGAGGCATATTTTAAACGCAGGCGGTCAAGCCCATCATCGGTCCAATTGAAGTAGACACGCTTTGCACCGGCTTTGTACGCTTTCTCGGTAACCAGTCTGGCCAATTCACCGGCATCGATCGGTGATTTGACAATCACCTCTTGTCCTTTCTGAACATTTGCGCCAACCTTTACAGCAAGTTCAGCATACTTGTCCAGCATTTCTGTAAAAGTTCTCATTACTGATCCCTCCAAAGAAGCTTCACCAGACGGAAGCTTTTTGATTTGATTTATCACACTATTCTTTCTGATCTATTTTATCATTCCGTGATTATCATAATACTGGCGCTGCCAATATTGACCTGAATCAATTTCCCCGATGCACAGTAAAGGAGACGTCATTTTTCGGCAGATCAATCGTTTTTGCGCGAAGATACATACCATTCTGGATCTTGACGGAAGTCAGATTGATATATACCTGACGCTTATCAGGCTGAATGATCACCCACTTTGGAAATTTACTTCCAGCCTTCAGAAAGCTCAGAACCTGTTGATCAGGAAGCCTGATGCTGCCCAGCTTCACTTCTGATTCCTTAAGAAGGATATCCCCATTGCTGACTACAGGGTTAAAAGTCAGGGAGAAAGGAATTCCCGTAAAAAGGAGGCGATACCTGCCATTCAAAGCCACCTGATTGCCAATCGAGACCTGATACGTCAGCCGACTATTCTTATTGGAACGAATCTGGTCATTAATCAGGGTCTCTAGTTGCTGCTTATTAGCCTGTACGGTAAAAATAGCGGCGTTTTTGCTCCCGGGTTGCAGCCCGCCCGGAGTCACAGAATTACTTGATAATCCTCCGGTCAACAGCCCGAACAGGAAAAACGGCACTGCTACGACAATAATGAGCAACGCGAAAAAGGCTGTCCTCCATCTGTTTTTCTTAATTGGCTTAAACATTGCCCTGTCACCATTCCCCAAGATTCATTCTGCCCCTCTCTGCCGCGGCCAGTCCCCTTCCCGGTAAAATACCTGAACCCCGCCGCGTCCAAATCCATTCATAGAAGTTAATTATAGCGCACTTTCTATAAACTGCGAACAGAAACTCTCAGCTAACCTGAGCACTGATCCGAAGTTTACGGAATCCGTTTGTCGAAAAAAAAGGCAGCTTCTCGACAAGCCTGTCTGTTTTCGATAAAATAAACAGTGTTGGCGTTTGACTATCGCGGATTAATCCTTTTTTTGAAGGTGAGAGACGGATAAAATCATGCTCCTTCGAAAACTTTATTAAATGGGAACAAAACCTGATTAGGAGTGGACATAGTGAAGAAATTAATGATGACTTTGGCCTCGGTGCTTGTTATGGCGAGCCTTGCAGCTTGCGGAAACAACAGTGGAGATAATGCCGCTGTTGTGAAAACCAAAAGTGGGAATATAACTAAGGCCGAATTCTATAATGAACTTAAGAATACCAGCGGCCAGCAGGTTCTTCAGAACCTCGTTTACGAAAAACTGCTTGAGAAAAATTACAATGTTTCTGATAAAGCAGTCAGCACAAAATATGATCAGGTCCGCAAGACCTTCTCAACTGAGGCTCAGTTTGAGCAGGCGCTTGCCCAGAACAATCTGACCGCAAGCCAGTTCCGTCGTCAGATCAAGGATTCTCTGATGATGGCCAAAGCCCAGCAGGCAGGAATCAAGGTTACCGATACGGCGCTTCGTGATTACTACAACAAGAATAAAGTTCAGCTTACAGAACTGAAAGCAAGCCACATTCTGGTCAAAGACAAGAAAACAGCTGACAGCATTCTGAAACAGTTGAAGGGCGGCGCCAACTTCGCTAATCTTGCCCAGAAATACTCCATCGATCCGGGCTCCAAGTCAAAGGGCGGAGAACTTGGATGGTTCAAGCAATCGACTATGGTTCCTGAATTCAGCAACGCGGCCATGAAACTGAAGGTCGGACAGATCAGCAATCCGGTTTATTCCAGCAATGACGGTGGATATCACATCATCAAACTTGAGGGTAAAAGAGACGATTATAATTCTCTGAAAACTTCAGTCAAGGATGCTTATCTTGCAAGCAAGCAAAAATCACAGGATCAAGTGATGCAGACACTGATCAAAAATGCGGATATCCAGGTAGTAGACAAACAGTTTAAAAATCTCTTCAGTAACACCACCACTTCCTCAACAACACCGACACAACCGTAACCGAGGCCGTGTCAATGATTGTTTTTAAAGAAAGCGTTCATCCGCCGCTCGGCGGTTGGACGCTTTCTTTTTTAAAAAGATAAGGAAGTATAAATCTGGCCATAAAACAGTGAAAGCGGATGTGCGAGACGCCTGCGGAACAGCGAGCCAAGGGAGACACCGCAGTGAGGGAACCGAGCGAAGAGACTCACGGATCGCCCGCAACAAGCGAAGAGCCGAAGTGTTGATCCAACACCTCAATAACACAGAGTCAATGATTAGGGGCCGATCTTGCACGGTTTTTCTTATCCATTTGTTTAGTATGTAAAAAAACAACCCGAAAGCCAGTCATTGCATGGCTTTCGGGTTCTTACCGTTGCGTCGTTTCTTTTTTTCTGCATTCATTCTTCGAATAAAGATGTTGCCTTGCTCTTCATTCCATTCATCATCAATTTCTTTGTCCTGCCTGGAAAGTGAAAATGCCTGATAGCCACTGAAGAGGATACCGGCAACAACAAGATAAATCCACCAAGGTATACTTCCCATTCTCGACAACACAGGATCAATCAGACCGAATTGCTGCATCAGGAACAGCAGAAAAAGCAGCGCCACCGCAAAGAGTGAACGTCTCGCCTGTTTCATTTAAAGAAAACCTCCCCGCAAACAGTTTCATCAACAGGCTTCTCTTCCAGCCTGTACCCCATTTTATGCGGAGACCCGAATGATTAGACTAATTCTGTTTTTTCTCGGTTCCTTGAGAAAGATCCTGGATTTCCTGCTCCTCCTGCAGATCAAAAGTTGGTCGATAAAGTGAGCGGTTGTCCATCGCAAAAATGCGTTCTGAAAATTCACCCGGCCTAGTCTTTCGAATCGCGCGTGTCATAATATTAATCTTGGCATCCATGTCATCCAGAATATGAAGAATTTCAGCTTCCTTAAACAAAGGCGGTTTCGGGCTCCCCCACTCAGGGTTTTCATGATGGCTAAGGATCATGTGCTGCAAAAGGAGAACTTCTTCCCGATCAGCGATGCCGAGTTCCCTAGCACTTTCACCAATTTCATCAATCATGATTGAAATATGTCCGAGCAGATTTCCAGCCAGGGTGTAGCTGGTTGCCGTCACACCCGACAATTCCTTCAACTTGCCCATATCGTGAAGAAGAATGCCGGCATAAAGCAGATCACTATTTACCTCCGGATAGTGCCTGACCACTTCTTTTGCCATATCGAGCATGCAGCAGACATGATAAGCGAGTCCGGACAGAAAATTATGATGAATACTTACGGCCGCCGGGTATTCAAAGAAAGCCTGATGATGCTTTTTCAGCAAGGCCCGGGTCAATCTCTGGATCACCGGATTTTTTATTTCAAAGAGATATTGCGTTACTTTCTCATCGAGAGCATTTGCAGACAAAGGGGCCGCCATGACCAGATCTGCCTTATTGATCACTTCCTGATCTTCTTTTAGCCGGATATTCTTTATTTTAAACTGATTTCGCCCTCTGAAAGTCGTAATATCTCCTTCAGCAAGGACAATGGCTCCAATCACAAAGTTCTTCTCATCTTCGGATGTGCTTCCCCAAAGCTTCGATTCAATATCCCCGGTTTTATCCTGAAGAATGATGGTCAGAAAGGGCTTGCCATTACTTGCTGTTCCACGGGTGACAGACTTGATCAGCAAAAAGTCATGCACGTGTTCCCCTTCTTTATAATAAGCAATTCCTTTCAAATAATCGCTTCCCTTCAAAATAGCTTCCAATTTGCATCGCAGATACGGGTTTTGATTTTTTAAAACCGGTCATTTCAGAAACCACTGTTTATTTTTTGATCACGAGTTCAGACGGAAGTTTTTCTTCAGGCGGAGAAGGAAGAGAAACAACAAAAGCCACACCGTTCTGACGATTTTCAGCCTTTATTTCACCTCGATGGGCCCGGACGATGCGCCTGACAATAGCCAGACCAAGACCAAACTGGCCTTTTGTACCCTTTTCGAACGGTTCAAACATCGCTTCTTTTTCTTCCTCAGGTATTGGATTTCCATCATTTGTAATGGTAATCACACTCTTACGCGCTTTTTGCTCGGCAAACATCCATAACTTGCTCTGAGCATAGCGCAACCCATTCTCCACCAGATTCTCAAAAACAGTCTGAAGCTGTTCCCGGTCACCCCATAATATGGTTTCCTCTCCCTCAATATGAATGGCAATATCCTGCCGCTGAGCGATCAGACGCTCTCGAATAAGACGGGCAAGATCGCCGAATCGAATCAGCTGATACTTAAGCTTCTGGTCATTCAGCGAATCATACCGGGTAAAATAAAGTAGCTTCTTAACACGCTTCTCCATCTGCTCCGCTTCGTGAATAATCACGTCAATCGAATTATCCAGATCACCCTTTGGATAAATATGATCCTTAACAGACTGGGCATAGCTGTGTACGACCATGATCGGTGTTTTTAGCTCATGCGAGGCCTGCTGAAGAAACACTTTCTGCGCGTGATCATACTTGATCAGATTAAGTCTCATCTTTTCAAACTGTGAGGACAGGCGCTCGAATTCTTCATCACCCTTCCATTCGAAAGGCTTTTCCCAATTCAACCGTGAAATTTCTTCAAACCTTCTCCCCAAGATGTCCAGCGGCCGCTTCAGGTATCTCGCAAGCCAGAATGCAATAAACAGACTTAGAATGCCGACCATGATGAAAATATAGATCATCCGAGTCCAAAGCTTGTTCATCAATTCATTGGGATACGTATCCCACATATAAGAAACGAAATAGCCGCTTCCTAAGTTGGTATAGACCTTGCTTATAACATAATATAACGTCGCACCCTGATATTCCAGTTCATACCTTTTGGACGCCGCCTTCTGACTGGCCATATTGTGAACCATCGGTTTGTATATAGCGGCCTGTTTGATCAGATTTCCTTCAGCCTGGTGGTAGTTTGAATCTACAAAAAGATTCCCCACAGCCTTTGCAGCGACCTGATGATTCACTTCCGTCATTGATGAATCGCCAAAGCCATAATTTCCCTTGCCCTGATACAAAGTACTCTGCACATATTCTATGGTGTCATATGAATCCTCACGCAGCGCGTTTTTGATCATGAAAGGATAAACAAGAGACATGATGACACCTATCAGGAAAATCAGCAACGCAAATGAGAGCCAGATCCGTTTGGTCAGTGTCCACCTGAACCGAAACATCATGAAACAACCCTGTATCCGGATCCATAAACCGTTTCTAGAGAAAGTCTGTTCAGCTTTCTCCGGATGCGGCGGACAACATCGTCAACCGCCCGGTCGGACCCCACATAATCTTCTCCCCAAACTTCTCTCAGTATTGCTTCCCGGGATTTGGCGACATTCGCATTTTCAACAAGAAATAGGAGCACATCGAATTCCTTGGTTGTCAGGTCAATGGCTGTTCCCTCTTCATCAAAGACATTCCGGCGGATCACATCGATCTGGTATTTTGAAATAACCATCCTGTTTTCATGAATGCCGCCGCCATAGACACGGTGAAGAAGTTTCTTCGCGCGGATCACAAGTTCCTTAGGAAGAAATGGTTTCGCCAGATAGTCATCACTTCCCAGCTCCAGACCAATGATCTTGTCCAGATCCTGATCGCGCGCTGAAATGAAAATGACGGGCTGCTCCGAATGGTTTTCCTTTATCTTCTTCAAGAGATCGTAACCGGACATTCCCGGGAGCATAATATCCAGAATCCACAGGTGAACGCCGTTATGCATATATTCGACGGCTTCTTCAGCTGTATGAAAAACAGACACATTCCATCCTTCTTTTCCCATATAAGCTTTCAAAATGGACGCCAGGCTTTCCTCGTCTTCAACGAGATTCACTTTAAATTCCGTTTCATCCATATTAATCCATCCTTATTCGAATTATGTCAGTAAAATTATATCATGACGACACGCGAACTAAGGTAAATGAAACAATTTCCACATTGTTTCCATAGCATGGCTTAGATCATGTCCGGGGATACGGACAATGTTCCCGAAAAGCTTTTTCGTCTGCCCTTAAGCCAAGGTAATCACCGATTCGTCTGAGACAAAGTGTGGTGGCATACGGTGGCATGTGAAAAGAATAACCTGGCGCTGTTCAGAAACCTTTTTTAGAAGTGTGAGCGTCCGATCTGAACGCTCGCTGTCGAAATTGACTAAACTGTCGTCAATGATCAGCGGAAGCTTTTCTCCGGGACTGACTAATTCAGCCAGTGCGAGCCGCAAAGAAAGGTATAGCTGTTCGGCCGTACCGCGGCTCAGTTCATCAGCTTTAAAGTGCCGCCCGTCTCTTCTTTCGGCAATAAAACCGCCCTCTTGGTACAGCTGAAGGCCGACGTATTCACCGGATGTGATACTTTCAAAATAAGCCTTCGCCCGGTTCAGAATTTTCGGCAGCCTCTGCCTGCGGTACTGATCCTTCGCCCGTTCAATCGCCCACTGAGCCGTTCTGTACACAGCCCATTCTCTCGCCTTACTATTAACTTCCTCAAGAAGTTGCTGATAGCTGTCCAACTTATCTCTATACGTATCGTTTTCTTCCAGATTTTTGTTCTCCGCCTGCTTTTCAGAGAGAAGGTTACGCGTCGTTCTGATTTTGCCGTCAAGATCTGACAGTCGAGCTCTGAAATTACTCTCATCGATACCTTCCCATTTACCCTGGTCAAAATCCGCAATGAAATGCTTCAGCTGTTCTTCCCCACCTGAGCCTTCAATCATCTGCAGGAGATGGTCATCGCGCTTTTCAACCAGACTTTGTATCCGATCGGATTGATCTGCCGCTTCGATGAACCGGTCCCGATTTTCCACTCCCACCTGTTCAAAAAGAGAAAGCATTTCATGATGAAGACGCGCTTTCTTCTGATCCAGGCGTTTCTTCTGCTGCAGTAAAACATCCCGCTTGCTAACTAAATTATGAATCCGCGCATACTTTTCTTTTTCCAGATTGAACTGCTGTTCGATATAAGCCGCGTCTCCTTCAGGCAGGGACAATTCTTTCGTCAGCCTCAACTTTTCATCAATAAACTGGTTATGATCCGCACCCCGTGCTTCCAATTCCGTATTCAGTTCATCCAGTTTACCTAAGAACGCACGTGCCTCGCCTATCAGTCGCGACGCTTCTTCAGCTGGGACAATACTATTTTCCGCATAACCATTTTCCTTCAGCCAGTTTCGGTTGTGACTTGCAACTTCCAATAGACGATTCTCGAACGAACTGTAGTTTTGCTCCTGAATGGCGCATTTCGTTCTTGCGGCAGATAACTGCTCTTCCGTGAGTCTCGCTTCCGCTTCCCGGCGATGATCGTTGTCACCAGAAATGGGCGGCCGGCTCTCCTGGCGCAATCTGAACATTGCCAGAATGTAAAAGGCTGAGAGCAGCAGACCAAAGCCGAGAACGGTAAGGGCCGCAAATGGGGTAATGAGAATGGCGGAAAAGCCGGAGAATAAGATCGTCAGTAGAACCGCTGCAATGGATACGGGCATAAGAGCGGGGAATTTCTTTTTTCCTTCAGCCGATGCCCGGCGGCCGGAATACGCCCTGCTGGTCTCTTCATCTGTCCGACGGTTTTCAATTTGCTTTAGCCGCAGTTCAAGCTGATCAACCTCAGTCTTCTGCATTTCGAGGGCGTGTGCTGCATTTCTTTTTTCCAGATCCAAGCCGTTCCATTGATCAACTTTCTCCTTTAACTGGCGAAAGAAAGGAAGGCTGACAGAGGCATTTAATATTTTTTCAGTATCCCATTCAGAACCAAGGCGTTCGAGGAGTGCAGCATATCCCGCCCGATTGGCCCGAATCTTCCTTCCTAACCGCTCAATCTCCCGTAAATCCTGCTCATCACGGGCGGCAGAGTGAAACCATGCCGAAAGCCTCCCCTCAGCCAGGATCCAGTTTTTCCTGATCGGTATTGCGGCCATGGATTCGTTCAGAAACTGAATCTGCTCATTCAAGTCTGCAATCTCATTATCTGTCCCCGCTGCCAGTTTCTCCAGATCACTAAACCGGGAACGGCCCCACTTCGGGAAAGAGACTGAAGTTTCCGCGTCTCCGATCTCCTCTTCAAGTAGGCGGAATCCAGCGATCAGCGGCCGAACCGATGAAAAGGCCGTCCATTCCATGAACCGGGCTTGTACAATCTTTCTCTCATCCTCAAGTTTCCGGATTTCCATTTGGTCTTTCGCTATTCCCTGCTGTATTTCGCGGTACACATCCAGTTTTTTCTCCCACTTTTTCAGATCGGCCGCGGACTGGTCCAATCTCTGAAACAGCTGATTGATCTCAGGAACTTTGCCTTTTTTCTTAAAAATCAGGTCTGTTTTTTTCGCAAGCTCATGCTCGAGATCCGATAGGTGGCTGCTGCCGATCATCCCGGCGCCAAGGAGCAGGTCATTCAAGTCTGAAGGCTTTGTTTTCTCAATGCCCCGGAGGCCGTCAAGATCAAAGCAGAAAACGTTCCGGAACAGCATACGGTCGACGCCCGGAAGGACCTTGTTAATGGAACTCCGCTCACTGTTTCCGATAAAAAGCTCGGGTGCACCGTTTTTGGTATACACTCTCTCGAGTCGATAGTCCCTTCCGTCATCCCCTGCAAATACAACCGACCCGCCGATTCTTACTTCGGCGCCTTCATCTACCCATTTTCTTAGCGCAGTTCTTTGTGGATATCCGAACAGCGTGCAAAGAATGAAATTCATGACCGTGGATTTTCCGGCCTCGTTCGCGCCATAAATGAAAGCGAAAGGAGATTCCGGCAAGTTAATTTTCCGGCCTTCGAAACGGCCGAACTGATGGATGTCCAATTCCTTGATTTTCATGTTAGCCCAGCAGTTCCGCGCGTCTGCGGATGCTTCCTCCTTTTATGCAAAACAGTGCATTAGCTGCTTTTATCAGTAAAGAGGCTGTCGGCAATCAGCTGCTCAGCCTGTTCCTGTATCTTACTCAGTTCTTCCTTATCTACCGGATTCAGGTATCTGAGGCCCGAGTGGTGATCAAATAACAAACTGACCGCATCAGTCACATTGTTTTCATGTTCGATCAGCCGGAATACATCACCCACAAAGTGCGGACTCTCAAGAATACCGCCGCGGTCCCATTCCGGCTTGATGCTGAACGTTCCCGGAAGGAGCCACACAAAATCATCACGGCTTTCCTCCCCGTCATTTATCGCGTCAGTCAGCTCATGTATCATCAAATCTGTGCTGTTCCAAGTCTGTGCTGTACTCGAAAAAAGAAATTCTATTCGGAGAAAAATGCCGACATGATCGCGTCGCGCCTCAGCTTTGATTTTCTCGACAGCCGCTTCCAGGCGATCTGCTGAAATATCCCCCTCAAGTTCCAGTTTTTTCTTTTTCCAAAGGATATCAGCTGTCGGGAAAAAGTGTACGTGGGAGCCCTGCTTGTCTATCTCAACAACAGACGCGCCCTTTTCTCCGGTTTCTTTAATCGACAATCCCTGAAGATCGCCAGGATACCAGATCGGCAGCGTGGGGGACAATTGCTGCCTTTTATGAATATGTCCGAGCGCCCAGAAATCAAAATTCTTCTCCGTCAGTTCACTTACTGTAAAGGGGGCATAAGCATTCTCCCCATCTCCGGACCGCAGGGCGCCATGCAGAATTCCGATATGATAATCGGCATCGCCCTGTTTTTCATACCCTGCGGCCATATCTTCAGGGACGCTGCGCTGCGCGTAGCTGAATCCGTACAAATTGACCCGCTGCCCGTCCCGGCTCACAAACGGGAGCATGGTTGGTGTAGCCGGAAAAACATGAACATTATCCGGAAATTTCAACCTGTTCCAAGGATCATCCAAATGATCGTGGTTGCCGAACACAAGATATACAGGCAGATCCGCTTCCCTGAGAACTTCCATCGCGCGGATAAAGCGGCGCTGTGCGGACAGACTTCTGTGGCTGTCATCAAACACATCACCGGCGATAATCAGAAATTCCGGTTTTTCAGCCAGCGTGCGGTCAATCAGACGGTCAAGCGCTCTGAATGTACTCTCCTTTACCCGTTCATGCAGTGAACCGGGAAGTTCTGAGAGTCCTTCAAACGGTCTGTCCAGATGAAAATCGGCTGCATGAATAAACCGAATCATTCTATTTCTCCGCCTCTCTTTTCTCACTTGTGTCCATTTTATCATAATCATCAGACGATCACACGTTCTCAATTATTATGTAACAAAAAAGATCACTGTAGAACGAGTGATCTTCTTAGCCTTGGTATAAAGTAAATTAATGAACGCGAAGCTGTTTGCGGAATATTTCTCTTACGGCGTAAGCCACTCCGTCCATATCGTTCGACCGTGTAATCCATCCGGCGCTTTTTTTTACCCTTGGAGAAGCGTTGCGCATCGCAACGCCCAGTCCCGCTTTTTCAATCATCTCCGCGTCTTCAGATCCGTCGCCGACGGCAACAATCTCATGCAGCGGGATACCAAGCTGCCCGGCAAAAAAGAGCAATCCGTTGAACTTTGACGTTCCCTTCCGGACAAGTGTCAGATCAAACGACGAAGTTCTGCTGACATCAAGTGAGGGGAAATAGTCGCCCATTGCCTTTTCTATTTCGTCGATCACATGTTCATCCTTCAATTTCACTTTCACGTCTGTTGCGCCTTCATAATTCTCGAGCAGATACTGACTGAGTGTATCCACATAGGTCACAGGGTAGAAAAGCGGTTCATTCATGCCAATGGTCATTTTTGCAATCAGATTCTTCTGGCGCGGCCGGTTGCTGATGGACAGCCGTTCATGGGAAATCTGGATCTGGCACGGATATGTTTCAAGATATTCAGCCAACTGAATTAAGACACTATGATCGATTTTGCTCGTATAAACCGGATGATCGATTGACGAAGAGACGAACGCCCCGTTATGCGCAATGATCGGGTGCGTCAGCCTCAGAGCCCGGGCAACTTTCGCCGCCGAGTGAAAATGCCGTTCTGAAACAAGAGTCACAACGATTCCTTTTTTTACTGCATAGGCAATGGCGTCTTTTGTCTGCCGGTCCAGACGGTTACTGCTGTTCAAAAGAGTCCCGTCGATGTCCAGCGCAAGCAAGCGATATACCAAGGTCCTCCCCCTTTTCGGAATTCCATATCGGTTCCTCATTCCTGTTCCCAATTTATGAACAGATCTTAAAAAATAGAACAAGGCATGACAGGCTCTGAAATTTGGAAATCCTCAAATTCGTAAGGCGGTTTGCACCGTTTCAGATCAAAAGTATAAAGAGCCCCTGTATCAGTCCGATAACACCGCCAAGCAGGTAACCCGGGTTGGTAAAAAAAAGAGAACGGCTCAATCGCCGTTCTCCAGTATCAATTCTTTTCGTTCACTTATTTCGAATAGCCGCCGAACTGAGACTGTGCTTGAGCAACCAGACGTTTGGTAATTTCTCCTCCAACGGAACCGTTTGCTCTGGAAGTCGTATCCGGTCCGAGATTTACACCAAATTCGCTGGCAATTTCCGCTTTCATCTGATCAAGTGCTTGCTGTACACCTGGCACAACTAACTGATTTGAATTTGCCATGGGTCTCACCTCCCTTGTACACCTATTGTGCTCCGCAAAAGATTTCTATATTCCCGAAAAAAAGTGGGAATTTTTAGCACTGGCAGGCGACAAGGAAATGATCGGTTTCCTGGCTCATTAGTGAGCAGACCTTCAGGCTGTCATTTTATCGATCTTAATTCTCCTGTCTTCGGATCAATGACCAGGCCAAATACAGGTGTACCTGCCGGAAGAAGCGGATGGTTTTTTACAACCGCGATACTGCTTCTCACCTGCTCGTCCACGGACTGAAAACCGTTCAGCCACTCCTCAGGATTAACACCCTGAGCACGTACGACAGCAAAAGACTGATCGTTCACTCCGCGTTTTTTAATGTCTTCGATCATGTTCTTCGCTTCCAGCCCGTGCATGCCGCAATCGGTGTGGCCAATCACGTACACGGCTTCCGATCCCAGTTCATAAAGTGAAACCAGAATGCTTTTCATTGTGCTGCTATAGGGATCTTCAATCATGCCGCCCGCACATTTGACCATAATCGCGTCCCCGTTTTTAATATTCAAAGCCTGCGGCAGGAGTTCGATCAACCGGCAGTCCATACACGTGACAACCGTCATTTTTTTAGCCGGATGGCCTGAGGCTACAAAGGGCTCGTAAGCTTTTTTCTCCACAAAATTTTTATTGAACGTTAAAATGTCTTCCAGTTGTGACATTTTTCACATCTCCCATCGCTCAAATATGTATCATCGTTATCTTAGAGTAATCTGACGGTATTATCCAGTCCGTTGCCTGAAAAAACCGCAAAAAAAATTGCTCCCCATTAAAGGAGAACAATTTTTTTAGCAGATCCGAATTACAGCTTTGTTACGTTAGCTGCCTGCGGTCCGCGGTTGCCTTCAACAACTTCGAATTCAACAGCCTGACCTTCGTCAAGAGTCTTGAAACCGTCGCCCTGAATTGCGCTGAAATGTACGAATACATCATTTTCGCCTTCAACTTCGATAAAACCAAAACCCTTGTCTGCGTTAAACCATTTTACTGTACCTGTCTTCAAAAAAATCACTCCTAAAAATTGTTATATGCGCATGTTTTATCCGAAAGCGACCGTTCTGCCTATCACTGCAACCCGCACAATAAGCCGGATTTTCGCTCCTGTAAATAAAAAATTCACATATTATAAAAAGTATCAATAAAGGAACTGCACATTGATAACTCTTTATAACATGAGAATTATAAATGTCACACTTTATCACACGATATACATAAAATTTGGCCTAATATAAATAAAACCTCAAAACGCTTTCCGGCGCCGAAACAATGAAAGCCCTACCTCTCTTCCATCCTTACGGTTCCTCTGACCGAGCCAGTATGATTCAGCGCAAAAACACCCTGATTTTTCATACCATCCCTCAATTCATTCTATACACGAACAAAGCAACTTATTCACTTGCAGGAAAAAACTACAGGATAATCTAATCATTCACATTAGGTCTACTTTATTGTAGCCGTTATTTTCTGATCTGTCAATTTTATGATGCCCATGCAATAATTATTTTTTTGAATCTCCGTGTTCATTATCCTTCACTTTTTAACTTATAAAAAATTATTCAAAGTCATTATAATACTTATAATTAATTGTATTTTACAAAATAAATGCTTATAATTACTTATATTAGGAGGTGATTATTATTTTTCAGGAAGAGCGACTTGTGCTGATTCTCGAACATTTGAAAGCAACACAGACGATGACCGTCAGCGAAATCTGCACACTGTATCACATATCCCGCGACACCGCGAGAAGGGATATCGTCAAATTAGTTGAAAAAGGCGCTGCCACACGGACACATGGAGGCATTGCACTTCCGGATTTTCAGAACACAATTCTTGCTTACAGAGAACGATTGCAGAAATACTCCGAAGAAAAAATGATGATCGGGGCAAAAGCGTTGGAATTTTTGCACCCCGAGGGGCATTATTTTCTAAATGCATCGACAACGATTTCCTGTATGGCCAAGCAAATGGATCGGGAGATGACCGTGTATACCCATTCACTGGATACGGCTGAAGTGCTTGCAGAGCATGCGGACATTGATGTTTTTCTGTTTGGTGGCATTCTCAATGCCTCGAATCGATATTTTTTTGATGCCGAAAGTGTCAGACAGATTGGGGCAATCCGTTTCGATGCCGCATTTCTCGGTGCAGCAGGAATTACTGCTGACGGCTTCTATTATGATGACAAAGACGACGCCTTTATGAACCGCACGGCTTCCGCCAGCTCTGATCTGACGATCGTCCTGGCCGATCACTTGAAGTTTTCAAAAAAAAGCAGGTACAGGGCCCTTGAATGGGATGATGCTGACGTGATTATTTCTGATGGAGAACTTCCGGCGGAGTTCAATGCTCTGGCCGCAAGTAGAGGAACGAAAATTCTGATTGCCAAATGATTTGGAAGTAGCCAATTAAAGAAGGGATCGATGAAGATGACAATAAAAATGATTTTCAGTGACATTGACGGAACACTGCTCAACTCAAACCACCAGATCAGTCCCGGAACACGGAACGCGGTGCGTAAGTGTTCAGAAAAGCAGATTCCTTTTATCCTGGTTTCAGCCCGGATGCCCGGCGCGATCATGTCTCTTCAGAAGGAGCTTGATATTCATGCTCCGATTGTCAGTTACGGAGGCGCGCTTGTTTTCCGGAATCCCGATATTGAAAATCCGGATCGGCCGATACGCAACATTCATTTAGATCCAGAGCTTGTGCGGGATATTTATCAAATAATTTGTAAACGGTTCCCTTCAGTCTGCTTTTCGGCCTATAGCCTGAATGAATGGCTGGTTCCCGATTCAGAAAACGAATGGGTCGTCCAGGAAAAAATGATTACCGGCACGCCCGCACAAGCTTTCCATTTTGATTCCTCTGGAAAAGACTTGCCACCCATCAACAAGATCCTTTGCATGGGTTCCCCGTCGATTATTGACGAACTGGAAAATTTTTTAGGAAAGAACGATACAGCCGCGTCGATCTACAAGTCCAAGCCCACCTATCTGGAAATTACCGATCGGAGAGCTAATAAAGCGGCCGCGCTGGAACTATTGATCAATGATTTTCAAATAGGGCGTGAAGAGACCGCCGCATTCGGGGACAACTTCAATGATCTTGAAATGCTTCGTTTCGCCGGAGTGGGCATCGCCATGGGAAACGCACCAGAAGCGATCAGAGCATCCGCCAATTTTGTCACCCGTTCCAATGATCAGGATGGTATTGTCAGAGGGTTGGAAAAGTTTGGGGTGATATAAATTCAGAATCCCTTCCGGATTATTGCCATTTGTCGGGCAGCGATGCCATGCTCTCGCCAAAAATCCGTTATATCCATACCTGCATACCACCTTTGACACCGTACGAACTGTCCAGGAAATGAAAAGAAACCGGGCCACCCGATTTCTTTTTTGCACTTTAAATTTAGGCTATGTTTAAATTCAATGTTGTTTTTGCCTCTCCGTTGATTGGAGCGGAAGGCGCGAGACTCCTGCGGGATCAGCGAGCCAAGTGAGACCCCACAGCGAGGGCAACGAGCTAGGAGGCTCACGGATCGCCCGCGGAAAGCGAGCGTCTGGAGCGAAAACAGCAGAAAAGTTTAACAAAGCCTAAATTTAAAGGATTAAAGCATCTGTGACCGAAGAGATATAGGGTCTTAAGAAAATCCCCGATATCGCTCTTCCCCTGCCCGTTCGGCACTCAGTCGAACAAATCACCAAACAGATCCATCACTGATTTTTTCTTCTTTCCGTGATGTCCATTATACTTGTCATGTCCGTCGTACCGGTCATCGCCGTGACGCCTGTCATACTCGCGTTCATGTTCTCTCTCATCATCGTCATGATGTTCATGCCAGTCATTAATGGTCCTTCGTGCTTCACTGCCCCCTTGGGAAAGTTTTTCCAGTTCTCCCCGGTCAAGCCAAATTCCTTTGCAATTCGGGCAAACGTCTATCATGACTCCTTCTCTCTCGACTTCCTTCATTCTCACATCGTCACACACAGGACAATTCATCAAACCGCTTCCTCTCCGTCAAAATTTATCAACTGATCTTATTTTATCAAAAATTTTAATTATGCGCTTTCATTGGCAATCCATGCAATACTTGTTCCAAATTATTAACAGAATAGACACATCCTCCAGGTAAGCGATTTCATTTCTTCCTTTATAATTATAGTGTGTTCGAGAATCAGTTCAATCTTCGACCATCTTACGAGGAGATGAAGAACCATGGAAGGTATTGCAGAAGAAAACAGAAACAGGTCTGCTTGGAATGGATTTGTTGATGGAAAATGGCAGAAGGAAATTGACGTCCGTGATTTTATCATGAAAAACGTGACCTCTTATTCCGGTGACGAATCATTCCTGGCCGGTGCGACACAAGCAACCCGGCTTCTCTGGGATCAGGTGATGGATCTGTCTCAAAAGGAAAGGGAAAACGGTGGCGTACTGGACATGGACACCGAAATCGTTTCATCCATTATTTCTCACCAGCCGGGTTATCTGAATAAAGATATTGAAAAAGTTGTCGGCGTTCAGACCGACAAGCCTTTTAAGCGGTCTTTGATGCCGTTTGGCGGCATCCGTATGGCAAAACAGGCGTGTGAATCATATGGCTACAAAATGAGTGACGAAATCAACAAAATTTTTACGGATTACAGAAAAACCCATAACCAAGGCGTGTTTGATGCCTACACAGATGAAATGAAACTTGCCCGCCATGTCGGAATTATCACAGGTCTTCCCGATGCATATGGCCGGGGACGGATTATCGGCGATTATCGGCGTGTCGCACTTTACGGCGTTGATTTTCTCATTAAGCAGAAAAAAATTGATAAACAAAATACAGGTAATAAAATGAATGAGGAAACAATCCGTTTGAGAGAAGAATTGACGGAGCAGATCCGCGCGCTTCAGGAACTCAAAGCAATGGCTGCAAGCTACGGCTTCGATCTTTCAAAACCAGCCGTAAACACCCGGGAAGCGTTCCAATGGCTGTATTTTGGCTATCTCGCTTCGGTCAAAGAACAGAACGGTGCGGCAATGAGCCTCGGACGCACGTCGACTTTCCTTGATATCTATATCGAAAGAGATCTGGCCAACCATGTACTGACTGAAGAAGAAGTCCAGGAAATCGTCGACCATTTTGTCATGAAGCTGCGTCTTGTCAAGTTTGCGCGCACTCCGGACTACAATGAACTGTTCAGCGGAGACCCGACCTGGGTCACCGAATCCATCGGCGGCATGTCTGTTGATGGACGCTCTCTTGTTACGAGGAACTCGTTCCGGTTTCTGCACACACTGGAAAACCTCGGTCCGGCACCTGAACCGAACCTGACTGTTCTCTGGTCCAAGCGGCTGCCTGATACGTTCAAGAAGTACTGTGCGAAAATATCGATACGGACGAGCGCCATTCAGTATGAGAATGACGATCTGATGCGCGTCGAATACGGTGACGATTATGGCATCGCCTGCTGTGTCTCCGCTATGAGAATCGGCAAACAGATGCAGTTCTTTGGCGCCCGTGCCAATCTGGCCAAAACATTGCTGTACGCTATCAACGGCGGAGTAGATGAAGTCAAAAATGTCCAGGTTGCCCCTCCTTATGCCGCGGTGACCGGAGATGTGCTTGATTACGATGATGTGATGCAGAAATTTGACCGAATGATGGATTGGCTGGCCGACCTTTACATTAATACACTGAATGTCATCCATTACATGCATGATAAATACAGCTACGAGCGTATTGAAATGGCACTCCATGATACACACATTCTGCGTACCATGGCAACTGGAATCGCTGGGCTTAGCGTGGCGGCCGATTCCCTAAGCGCGATCAAATATGGGAAAGTTCGCGTCATTCGTGATGAAAATGGTCTTGCGACGGGTTTTGAAACGGAAGGGGACTTCCCGAAATATGGCAACAATGATGACCGTGTGGACAGCATCGCCGTCGATCTGGTCGAACGTTTCATGACCAAATTGAGAAAAGTCGGTACGTATCGTGAGTCTGTGCCAACCCTGTCCATCCTGACCATTACTTCAAACGTGGTCTACGGCAAGAAAACGGGCAGCACACCTGACGGACGGCTTAAAGGAGAAGCCTTTGCTCCAGGCGCCAATCCGATGCACGGCAGGGATACCAAGGGTGCGCTTGCCTCACTCACATCGGTTGCCAAACTGCCTTATCATGATTCTCTGGACGGCATTTCAAATACATTCTCCATCATTCCGCAAGCTTTGGGAAAACAGGAAGAAACGAGAGCTGCCAACCTGATCGCACTCCTGGACGGCTATTCCTACAAAGGGGGTCATCATATTAACATTAACGTCTTTAACCGTGAGACACTGATTGACGCTATGGATCACCCTGAAAAATATCCGCAGCTGACGATCCGGGTATCCGGTTATGCCGTTAACTTTATTAAATTGACCCGGGAGCAGCAATTGGAAGTCATCCACCGGACATTCCATAAAGCAATCTGAGAAAAGTGTATTGAATTGAGGTTTGGGAAAGGAGGCCGGTCCAATGGTTCTCGGAAATATTCATTCAGTCGAATCGTTCGGCACGGTTGACGGACCCGGTATCCGGTTCGTTGTGTTTGTCCAGGGCTGCCCGCTGCGCTGCAGGTACTGCCATAACGTCGACACCCGGGCAATCGGAATCGGCAAGGAAATGAGTGCGGAACAAATCGTCGGTGAAATGAAGGATTACCTGCCATTCATCGAGTCTTCGGGCGGAGGCATCACCGTCAGCGGTGGAGAACCCTTGCTGCAGATGCCTTTTCTGACCGAGCTATTCAAAGCATGTAAACAAATCGGAGTGCACACGGCGATTGATACGTCCGGAGGCTGCTATGTCGATTCACCGCATTTTCATCAGGCATTCGACGAGCTGGCTCAATATACGGACCTTGTCCTGCTGGACCTGAAAGAGATCGATTCAGAGAAGCACAAGTGGCTGACCGGTCTGCCAAACACAAATATTCTGGCATTCGCCCGGCTCCTTTCAGACAAACATATTCCGGTCTGGATCCGCCATGTGCTCGTCCCCGGCGTCACAGACTCCGAGAACGATTTGACCCGGCTTGGCGCGTTCATCGGCACGCTGGACAATGTCGAACGTGTGGAAAT
Source organism: Sporolactobacillus shoreae (assembly GCF_004684935.1). Lineage (GTDB taxonomy): Bacteria > Bacillota > Bacilli > Bacillales > Sporolactobacillaceae > Sporolactobacillus > Sporolactobacillus shoreae. Next base: position 74,622 of record NZ_SRJD01000004.1, on the reverse strand, counting down.
TCTGCCCTATCACAACATGGGGGTTTATAAGTGGAAAGAGATGGGGCTGGATTACACGTTGGAAAACATTGAGCCTCCATCACAAAGCGATGTCATGCGAGCCTGGCGTCTGATCAGTCAAAGCTTAAGAGACGGACTCGTATTATTGCCTGAATAGGTCAATTAAATAAAAATCCCGCAGACGATGAATAGTGTCTGCGGGATTTTTTATCGGTTCAAACTCATATCTCAATTCGGACATCGGCCAAATCAGCGATTTTAAAAGTTGCCTGATTCTTAAATACCTCGAACGCGACGAGTTCCCCATTCGCTGTGATCCGGGACGGTTTCATGTGATGAAGCACGAGTTTAAACGATTCATACGCCATTTTATAACCAGCGTGTTCTTTCTCCAACCTGATGCGAATGCTTCCATCTTCGCTCCTTAGCGCGGAGAAACGGTAGAGATTATAAGCTCCCGAGCGATAGTCAAAGCTCGAACCGTCATCCTGGTAGTGAACATAGTTGCTTTCCCTGCCTTTTTCAGGCGGATAAATCTCTAATGTCAGCTGCTTGATCTGCTTTTCACCAACAAAATTTTGCACCGGATAAAGGGGAAGAATACTGCCTTCTTTTATATAAATCGGGCAGACATCAAGCGGCGCATCCCGGACAATGTACTGCCCGCCTTCAACTATCCCTTTGGTCCAGAAATCGACCCAACGATTGCCTTCGGGAAGATAGACCATCCGCGCCCTCTCCCCCTGACCGACAACCGGAGCGACGAGAATATTTTCTCCGCATAAGAATTCATCATTGATCTCATAAGTCTTCGGGTCATCCTGGTAATGCATCAGAAGAGGGCGGATCATCGGCAGCCCCGTCGTTTCTTCATCGTGCAGAATATCGTAAAGATAGGGCAAGAGCCGATACCTCAATTGGATATATTTTCGATTAATGGCTTCTGTTTCTTCATCAAAGGCCCATGGTTCCTGATCTCTGGTGAAAATACTGGAATGATTGCGGAACAGTGGTGTGAATGCACCGACCTGAACCCAGCGGGACAACAGCTCCGCGGTGCAATCAAAACCGAAACCACCAACATCGGTACCACAGAATGCGATGCCGCTCAGCCCGAGATTAATCAGCATCGGCAGAGACATTCTCAGATGCTCCCAAAGGCTCTGATTGTCCCCCGTCCAGACGGTGGCGTATTTCTGGGTTCCCGCATAGCAGGCACGGGTAATGACAAACGGACGCTGACCTGTCGCATTTTTAATCCCTTCATTGGTCGCTTTGGACATATAGTGTCCGTACACATTGTGAATCTCACGATGGTCCGTCAGAACACCATCGTTATTAAAGGTTACGTCATCGGGCAACGGACCGTTGAAGCTCGCCGGCTCATTCATATCGTTCCAAATTCCTGCTACACCCGTGTCCGTCATGATTTTTTGATTGCCGGCCCACCATTTTCTGACACGTTCATTTGAAAAATCAGGATAGAGCGAATCGCCGGGCCACACTTTATTGATGTAGGGCACACCGTCTTTGTCCGCGGCAAAATAACGATTTTTCAGCCCCTCATCGCAGATCGCATACCCCTTGTCTTTCTTCACTCCCGGGTCAATGATCGTCACCACTTTGTAGCCCTGATCCTTCAACTCTTTCAGCGTTTTCTCCGGATCCGGGAATTTTTTTCTGTCCCAGGTAAAGACGCGATAGCCATCCATATAATCAATGTCCAGATAAAGTACATCACATGGAATTTCTTTTTCTCTGAACGTATCGGCGATTTCACGCAGTCGTTGCTCAGGTGTATAGGCCCAGCGGCACTGCTGATAACCGAGCGTCCATAATTGCGGAAGCGGCGTTGTTCCGGTCAGGCGCGTATAACCGCCGACCACTTCTTTGACCGACGGACCATAAATAAAATAATAATCAAGATTACCGTCCACCGCGCCAAATGAATAATAGTCATCGTTTTCTTTTCCAAAATCAAAGACGGACTCGTAGGTGTTATCGAAAAAGATACCAAAAGCCTGTTTCTCTTTCAGAGAAATGAAGAAAGGAATGGATTTATACATCGCTTCGAAGCTTTCAACATGAGGGCTTGGATCATCCGTATTCCACATTTTATAATGATAGCCTCTCTTATTCAGGTGGCCCGTTTTGTCACCCAGGCCATAAAAAAACATGTCCTTTTCCATTTTCTTCAGGGCCTGGATCTTCAGCCGATGCTTTTCAGCCTCCAGCTTATGCCCTTCTTCAGCCGCCACTTCCAGCCCTTCACCGGATCCCCTTCTGACAAAAGGCCGTGCACTGCCACGATAGTCCGCGCATAACCGATTACCAGCGGTATCAAAAACATCTACTACAAATTCGTCAAAGACATGAATCAAGAGCTTTTCAGTTTTTATAACAAGCTGACTGTTCTGTAAGTCAACGGAAAAGACACCAGGGTTAACCGTCAAATTTTCCACTGCTTTTGAAGCGCGGCGCTCAGTAGCGATTGGAGCGAAGAAATGCACAATGGACGGCTCAATGATTTCAATCAGGACGTTTTTCCGCTCAAATTCAATAACTATCGTGTGATCCTGCTCTCGATGACCTTTCAAACTCCCAAACATGAAAATCCCTCCGATTTTTTCAGGATCTGAAGCAAGAAATATTTTTATTGATTCTGCTGTCCTATTTCTATAAAAGCAATGTCATCATCCCTATTATGATAACGTTTACATTATAAAAAGTCAGCCTATCATACCCGTTGAATAGCTCAATATTCATTTTAATAAAACCTATACGTTATGGACTCGGTTGGTTGGAATAAGGTTGTTCACTTCCTGAGCAGCGCCGTTCATTCCAACTAGCCCTTTTCTCTCCCTCGCGAACTTCTTTTCTTGGATCTTATGTTCCAGTGAACGAGAAGAGCGTTTGACGTCATTTATTAAAAAAATAGATGAGAAGTATAATAACCACAATCAAGACCAGCACTCCTTGAATCCAACCGGCTATAAACCAGGTTTTCCATGTGGTATTACGTTCCGACCACTTAACTTTTTTCCTCATAGTCAATTGACTTCCTTCCTTATTTTTTATGACCAGCGAAAGAAACGGATTGATAATACGCTGAAAAGAACAGCCATTCCGGCAAGAATCCCAACATCAAGGCTAAGAAAATTGACAGATTGTCCTGTCCATTCAGCAGTTAACAGATCATTAACATAATGGAGCGGTAGACACTTAGCCAGAATCTTAAGTGGAAGTGGAAGTGGGAGTAGCTGATAAGGAATGACGCCTCCAGAAAGAAGAAGCTGGACGTTCAATGCTAGTGTGCCAATCCCCGCCGCCCCTTCCATCGTTGAACTGAAGCCCGTCAACAGAATACCGAGCGGAAACATGCCCAATGTACACAGCAGTGTAGCACCCCAAAAACCGATTATGTGAACAGGTGTCCGAATGCCGTACAGGAGCCACCCGCTCAGATAAGCGATTAGCATGCTGAAAAGAAAGACAACAAGACCCATGATACAGAAAGCCCCGATCATGCGGCCGGCACCCAGAGGCGTGATTTGATAAGTCCTTAACAGACCAGATTCTTTATAATTTACAATCCTCATTCCAAGTATAAAGAGAGACGTGCTGGTTAGCGTTAAGGCCATCATGTTGGGGATCAGCAGCTGCTTGTAAGCCACATTGCCGACCTGGCTGCCTCCAAACAAAAAACCGAGCAGATAAATAGTGATGAAAGGAAACAAAAAGGTCCAAAAAAGAGATTGGGGATCACGAAAAAAAAGTTTCATCTCGACAGCAGTCATTTTCATCAGTGCCTTCATAACATTCCCTCCTTCTCTGTTGACAGCTGTGCAAACAGATCGTCAAGCGTTCCCCTGTCATAACGAAAATCATCGATTTTCCAATTCAACCGGGTAGCAAGAGAGAAGACCTCAAAACTGGCTTTCTGGAAGTCCGTCACCGTCAGGCGAATCATCTCTTTACTCGGCACTGCTTTCATTACTGATGGCAGCGCCTTCAGTTCTGTCAAATCAATCGACTCCCCCTGAATAATAAGTGATTTTTCTTTTGTAAGGTGAGCGATTAAACTTTCGGGCGTGTCGAGACCAACCAGTTTACCATGATTGATCAAAGCAATTCGGTCACATAATCGCTCCGCCTCCTCCATGTAATGAGTCGTCAGAATGATTGTCGTTCCTTGATCACGTAATAAGAGGATCAAGTGCCACAAATCCCGGCGTGAATTCGGATCAAGTCCTGCACTGGGCTCGTCAAGAAAGAGAATCTTCGGGGCATGCAAAGTGGCAAGCGTCAGCAGCACCTTTTGCTTCCAGCCGCCGGAGAGTTGACTGAAATAGTGGTTCCGGTACGGTTCGAGATTCAGTCTATGGAGAGCGTCTTCAACAGAAATATTGTGCGAATAAAAGTTTGAAAACAGATCCACGGCTTCCCATACTTTGATTTTCCGTTGCAGTTCGGTATGCTGGAACATAACACCAATCTGTTCCCGGATCTTTGAAACATTTTTCTTCGGATCAAGCCCCAGAACCTGAACCGATCCACGTGTCTGTACCTGAAGTCCCTCGATGATCTCAATGGTTGTCGTTTTACCAGCACCATTCGGACCGATAATCCCGAAAACTTCACCAGAATGTACGGAAAATGAGATATTTTTAACTGCCAGCACGTTTGAAAATTTTTTGGATAGATTTTTCACTTGAATGACCGGTTCCATCTTGTCACTTCCAATTAAAGCCCTTTTTTTGTCATAGATTTAGTGATTGAATAGATTTGTACTAATGATATAAAAAATTCGCAACATTTTAAAGATAATTAAAAAATTTAATCCCATAAATTTAAATTTTAAATGCACCGAAAGTTATAGAAATGCACTTAATTAAACTAAGCACCAAAGATGCAATTTCGGTGCATTAGTTTGATTCGATCTAACTGACGAATGATGACTCTATTACCCAGTCTCCGTCAGTTTCACAGTAAAACTATGCCTTCTCCACTATAAGGACGCAGAAAAACTGTCGTGAAATCTTCGTAAGAAAATAGAAATGGCAATATGAGAAAATAACTTTATTGCTATTGATCAATCCAACAATAAAATTTAACATCGCCAAGAAGCAAACAACCGAAGGAATAAATATCCTTCGGCTGCAGAGGGTGATTGATAATAACAAGGTTCAAATATAAATAAAGATGTGAAGTAATATATCTCCCTTTGTTTGTCGAATATCAGCGAAATTCAACCCATTGTGAGCCGATTTGATCACTTTCTTTGCTGTAAGGTGCAACTATTTGCCCTATAGAAATCTTAAGCCTACTCCTCCACCCTTTTCCTGTGGACCTCGCCGTTCTCGCAGCTGAACAGCGTCAGATGTCCGTCAATAACGGTCTGAAGGTGGACAGCTCTGCCCCAGAGCTGAAAGACATAGTTCAGCACGCCTTCCATGTCCCGGACATCCAACTCGATCCCTTCGTATCGGTGCATGAGCAGTAATTCGCCGTTCTCCCGATAATCCCCGTTCTCCACGACAATGTAAGGAAAACCGCCGTTCACCCGCATTGAAACAAGTTGATCACGGACATTTTCCCAGTCCTTGTCTGTGATCGTGTAATTATCTCCTTTCTTTTCGAAAAGAAAGAGATCTTCGCGCTGGACAAGGTCCTTGCTCAGATAATTACGGATGAATGATTGATCGGATTCCAGTTCGCGGACTTCAAACATTTTTTCACGGCCTGATCCCTCTTTAACCCCGGTTTCAATCATCTCTTTACTCGGGTGATTATACTTTTCTTCAATATCTTCAAAAATTTTAAGACCAAGATAATATGGATTAATGCTCTGCCGGGAAGGTTGAACGACCTGAGCGTTCAGTTTGGCAAACTCAACCGCCTCATCCGAAGTCATGTCAAGTTCACGCATGATGCGGGCATGCCAGAATGAGGCCCAGCCTTCGTTCATGATTTTTGTCTCGAGCTGCGGCCAGAAGTAGAGCATCTCTTCTCTGAGCATGGTTAAGATGTCGCGCTGCCAGTCCTCCAGCTTCCTGCTGTATTCCTCGATAAAGAACAGCAGATCCTTCTCCGGCCTTTTGGGAAATTTCTCTTTAGCTTCTTCTTGCTGTACCTCTTGCGCTTCATCCAGATTGAGCAAATCCTGATAGGCGGAAAGCGGGCGTTTCCGCTTCTTCACAGGTCTTCCGGGTTTATTGTCCAGCCAGTCACCCTTGCGAATGATACGCGGATCCACATGCTCCTGAATCGCCAGAACGGCGTCAATAAACTTTTCCACTTTTTTTCGGCCGTATTGCTCTTCATACTGGTGAATCCGTTCCGCCGTCGCGCTCATGCTTTCAACCATATCCCGACGTGTATTGACAAACCGGACGTTATTCTTGAAAAAGTCGCAATGAGCCAGAACGTGGGCAACGATCATTTTATTCTGGATCAGGCTGTTTGTATTCAGCAAAAATGCATAGCAAGGGTCTGAGTTGATGACTAGTTCATAAATTTTGCTCAGTCCGAGATCATACTGCATTTTCATTTTATAAAACTGTTTGCCGAAGCTCCAATGGGAAAATCGGGTCGGCATTCCGTAGGCGCCAAAGGTGTAAATGATTTCCGCGGGGCAGATTTCATAACGCATCGGGTAAAAATCGAGTCCGAAGCCTTCTGCAATTTCAGTGATCTGATCGATTGATTTTTCGAGTGCTTTTAGTTCTTCGCTTTTCATGCGCCCTAGCATCCTTTCCGGGCCGAATTCTTCTCGGGCCGCTGCTTCTTTTTCATCATATGAACCGGCTCCCCATAATAACACCCTGTCAGGAGACAGAAGACGACAGAAAAAAGGCCCGAAAAATCACGATCAGGCAATTTTTCGGGCCGTAAACTAATTCTGTTTTCTCTTTGAAAAATGGGAGGCAGTCAGTTTTTCTTTTTGTCAGTCAATTGAGCAGCAATCTTCCTGAACAGCATTCCGATTTCAACCTGTTCTTCGTTCGAAATGCGGATCTGGTCTGCATAAACGAGCCGTTCATAATATCCGGTCAGCTGCGTCATATTATTTCCTGAAAGCCTCCGGTCAACCCTTTCGGAGAATTCACGAAGTGTCTGCGTATTTTCGCGTCGTATTCCCATAAATCCTAAAAGTCGGTTCAGGTCGGTATACGCGCTATTAAAAGAATGCACATCTCTGACAGAAACCCTTGACAGCTTTCTAACATAGATCCAGGACAGCCATTTTTTCCGTGTCATAAAAGCGAGTACAGCCGTTCCGGTAATGACCAACACGACGATCAGACCAAAAGTTTTCCATTTATTGTTCGAAGACTTGGCTGTGAATTGCTTCCCTGCGGAATGAGTGACGGCCGCTTTGGTCTTTGCCTGCTGACGGTTCATCCCCGCGCTATTCTGCGTCTGCTTGGTCTGTGCCTGCTGACGCTGCGGTCGGGTTTGCTGCCCGGTTGCGGCTGTGCTTCGTTCCGCAGTGTTTGTCCGACCCGCGGATGATGTTTTTCCATTTCCCTGCGCCGCATTTGTAAACCGGCCTGGATCGGCAAAAGTCGGAGTTGGTTCAAAGCTTACCCAACCGCTCCCAGGAAAATAGGCTTCAACCCATGAATGCGCGTCCGCGTTTCTGATTTCATAGACAGATCGGGACACCTTTTTGTCCCCGACGGTGTCCATGGCTTCCCCGCTGTAAGTGCCGCCTGAAAATCCTTTAACCCATCGTGCCGGTATGCCTGCAGATCTTAGAAGAACAACCATTGATGTTGAAAAATTATCACAGTAGCCGACGCGTGTATCAAAAAGAAATTGATCGACGTAATCCTGATTCCTCGCTGGGCGGGAAACTTGTGTGGTCGAATAGGTGAACCTTGATGACTTCAGATATCTGAGGACGGCCATGACTTTGTCATATCGGTTATTTTCACCGGCTGTAATTCGGGAGGCCAGCGTTCGCACACGGTTGGGCAGCTCTTTGGGCAGCTGCAGATCCTGCTCCCGTACCAGAGGCGGATCCGTTCCCGGTGTTGTATTTCTCAGTGCCTGCAACTGGTAGATCGGCTCAAGATAACTGATTTGTTCCGATTTCGCCCGGCTTTCGTCGCGCGTCAGCACCTGTCCCGCCAACGGATTCATCTTCAGCTGCTTCCCCGGCACGTTGATGGCCGCCAGTTGTCCGATGTAAGGCAGGATCGGCGGGCTTGCCGCTGAAAAAGAAACAGTGGCTGTTTCCTTGGCTACTTTCGTACTGCTTCCATAAAGCGAGAAGGCTCTTTCTCCCGAAGGCTGCATCAGAGGAGAGTAGCTCCCGCCGCTGCTTTCCCAGCCTTTTCCGGTATAGACATCCTTCGAAGCGACACGCCAGTAGTTTGACCCGCCGCTTACATGAGCGGTGAAAAGGACTGTCGAATCCATCCCGAGTGAGCCACCCAGATGGGTATCGTCCGCATCATAACCGATACGCTGGCCTGCCGAAAAAAACGAGCCAGCTGTGTTAACTCCGAGCCATCCCTTATTCTGCAAATATAAAATCGGACTGGGCCACTGCGGACCAGGCTTCGGCCCGGCAAAACCGAGAAAAACGAGCAACAATCCGGCAATGGCCAGCGCGATGATCCATTTCCCGACGGACTGCCGCCCGCGAGCCTCAGAGGTACGACTCCGCATCACGATGTATCTCTGAACGCCAAGAATAAGAAGCCCTGCCGCCGCGACATAGACTATGGATTGCTGCGTTTTGTAATAGGTAAATGTGTCAATCATGCTGAGACTTGTGACTGCCAGGAAGAAGAACATATAGAGCCGTCCCGTTTTCAGCCAATGCGCCACAACAAAACAAACCAGCCACAATAATACGAAAAAGAGGAAAGCACTGAAAAGATCAGACAGATCCGCAAGATCTCCGCTCCAGACTAAAAGAGCATTATCGCCAATAGCCCTGGCAGCCGATAGAATCCACTGAGCGCTTAAATACGGTTCATTTCTGTAAAAATAGAAATGAATGCCGTAGCCGGTCAGAATGACCCCAGACAACCCGATGAGCCAGAGGGGCAGCTGAAAATAGAACAGCAGCACCAAAATGACTAGAAACAGGAATAGAAAGGTTTGACTCTGGAGAATTGTCAGCTCCGTGACTGGCTTCATACATTCCCAAAAAATAAAGATGCCCAGCGCAAGGATCACCGCTCGAAGCCATCGATTTGAAACATTCGGCATATCAAATCCCCGCCTTCAGAATTTTTCCGAAGTCGTCACTAGAAACAATAAAAATTGCGGAAAACAATGAAGCATATCGGCTCACGCTTTCCCCCTGATTGCGGTTGGAAACATAGAACAAGGTCTGAGACAGGCCGGAGGAACGGGCATTTCTGCCAAGCTTTTCAACTATTTCAGGATCCGTACTGACGGCAAAACCCGCCCTTTTTTCCCTGTTTGAGATCGGAACATCGCCGGACCTCAATGCATCTTTTTTTGTGAGTTCCGCAAGCATCAGAAAAGCTTCTGACCATTCTTTCCGGTTATTTTGTCTGATCAGCAGAGTTTGACTAACAGCACCGCAGGTCAGCCGTACGTTAAAATGATTCCGGAGAAGTGTTTGAACAAGTGAGGCTGTAAAAGATACCCCTCTCTCAAATAACTCGTCTGAATCGAATTCGTGTGAAACAAAAACAACGGAAGCCTGACTTTCTCCTTCGGGTTCATACTGCTTCGTTACTAGGTGGCTTGTTTTAGCTGTGGATTTCCAGTCCAGCCAAGACAACCTGTCGCTGGGCTGATAAGCCCGGAGCCCGCTGAACTGAGAAAAATCGGTGTCCTGGGAAAGGGGGTTAAAAGCTTTTCCCGGCCTGTTTTCAGAAAATCCGACAGGCCGCACCTTCGGATAAACAATGATGACGCTCTCGCAGGATATCCTTACCCTTTTACGGTAAAATCCGAATGGATCCTCTGTTTTCAACTCGATGGAAGAGAAAGTATGTTTTCCGCGCTTTATATCAGGAATCGAGCAGGAAAAAGAGGCACGCGTTCCAAGCCACAAAAAAGTGCCGGAAACAGAAGCGCCGGGTCTTGCGTTCCCTTCATCTTCCTCTGCCTCACAGACGGTGACGAGAAAAAAAGGTATCGGAAGTTTTCGCCTCAAAATGATCCGTAGGTGCAGCGTGTCTCCCGCGAATAGTTGCGTATTCTGGATCACCCGCGACGCTATTATGGACTTGAAAGGGTAGAAAAGAAGAATCAAAATGTAACCTGCGACGGGAAGAAAGGCGTAGAAAATAAACCAACTGATGAAGCCGCCCTGAACCATGGCGAAATAGAACATCAGGCCGATGACCAGGAAAATAATCCAAAGTCTTGGAATGCCCTTATTTTTAAAATAGCGGAGCGGTGACAAAAAGCGGCTCATCGGATCATTTCTCTCGTCATTACCGGGATACCAATATGGTCGATAATTTTTTCAATGACTGTTTTAGCCGCCCCTTCCCTGCCTGCTTCATCCTGCCGTAAAATAATACGGTGGGCGAGCACAAACGGAGCGACTGCTTTCACGTCATCAGGAACAACATAATTGCGCTGATCAACGAACGCAAAGGCGCGCGCCGCTTTCAGAAGATCAAGCGATCCTCTCGGACTGACACCCAGATCGATCATCGGATGCTTCCTTGTCGCGATAACAATATCGAGCAGATAATTTTTAACACTGTCAGAAACATAAACACTTTCCGCCTGCCGGCGAAGTTCAAGTATATCCGAAACGGTCAGCACCGGCCTGATCTGCGCCAGCTGGTCCTCACCCGAATGCTTGTCCAAAATAGCAAGCTCATCCGTACGGCTTGGGTATCCCATGGAGAGCTTTAGCAGGAAACGGTCAAGCTGAGCTTCCGGAAGCGAATAAGTGCCTTCGTACTCAATCGGATTCTGTGTCGCCATAACAAAAAACAGATCCGGTAAGGGCCTTGTCACACCGTCCACTGTAACCCGCCGTTCAGCCATTCCCTCAAGTAAAGCGGACTGAGTCTTCGGTGATGTACGGTTTATCTCATCGGCAAGAATGACATTCCCCATTAACGGACCGGGCCTGAATTCAAATTCCCCGTTTTTTTGATTGAATATCGACAGACCGGTAATGTCTGACGGGAGCAAATCGGGAGTGAACTGAATTCGTTTGAATTCAGCGCCAATAGACCGGGCAATCGCACGGACGAGCACTGTTTTCCCTACACCAGGAATGTCTTCGATCAGCACATGGCCCCCAGCAAGCAGCGCGACAGTGATCATCCTGATCGTATTCCTTTTCCCGACGATAACCGTTTCAACGTTTTCAATCATATCCGAAACTAACTGATTTGCAGAAAGGCTCTGAGTCATCGCGTTTCCCCGCTTCACATTAAAATCTGATTATTGAATCAATAATCTTATTGTACAAAAAGGAAGTGTCGAATGCCAACGAATTGATTCTCAAAAAAAGTACAGATAAAGAGAAACCACACGATGATACATTTCGCGTGGTTTCTCTTTTTTCAGTCTATTCAATGCATTTAAACCATTGGCTCATTAGTTATAATTGCTTCATCAGCTGATCCACAGAGCCTGTCAGAGTTTCCGTTCCCTTGCCAAGATGATCGGCAATTTCCGCAAGGGCGTCTACATGTTTATCCGTTTTCTCGGACAACGCGCTGTTCTGTTCAACGGAAGCGATGATCGCATCAAATTTCTGGCCTGTCTGTTTTGATTCACCCATCCCTTTTTCAATGATTCCGGCTGTTTTGGTCAGTGACTCCACAACGTTCATAGTGACTGTCGCAGAATTAGCTGTCAGCTCAGAAATCTGGGCCATCGCTGTATTGGTTTCCTCTGCCAGTTTCCTGATTTCCTGTGAGACAACCGTAAAGCCTTTCCCATATTCTCCGGCTCTGGCGGCCTCGATGGCGGAATTAAGGGCAAGTATGTTTGTCTGCTCCGAAATATCCTTGACAAGAGCGGTCACGCGTCCGATTTCTTGTGACGAATTTTCCAGATTTTCGACCATCTTGCCCATTTGCTTCACTGAGCTGCTGGCATCATTGACCTGAGCAAAAAGCTGCTCCAGCTGAGCCTTGCCTGCTGATGCCTGCACTTTGGCATTTCGGGTTTCTTCGTTGCCCTGCCGCACCATTTCTCTGACCTGAGTAAAGCGTTCAAGCAAATTGCGGACGGATTCATGAGTCTGAGAAGACAACTGCGTCAGATTGCCGCTAACGTGTGCAATTGCCGATCTCAGATCGTCACGGCCTTCCTCGAATTCTTTTTTCAGATTTTCAGCATACTCCGCTTCATAAACTTCAAGCACAATTTGCTGCTCCAGGCTGATTATCTTGTTAATCGCATGAATCAGGCGTTCTTCTGCAACAGGATCTTTGACCATCCGGAACACGATTTGCACCAGGCTTGATTGGAGGTTCTGAAATGTTCCCATATAATAGGACGGGGTCAGAGCTATTTTATAATGCATCTTCCCCACCCCGGTCCGTTTTGCCAGGAAAGCGGCATCGATCGTGCCGGAAAAGAAATCCATTACATGCACGGCAAGTGTCTGGCTCAGTTTTTCAACTGAGCTGTAGCGGTCGATGATCTTTTTGAGTTCGTCAATCTGATAGAAGCTGGCATAGAACTCTTTCGCAATCTTTCCGATTTCTTCCTTGACATAAGGCTGCAGCGTTTTAAGCAACTGCAGATCATAAACTGTGAGATCAAGCATTTTAAGCTTGTTCAGAGTCTTCGGATCATTGACTTTAATCGCGGCTTTTTCAGACTTTGCCCGTTCTAACCATTCCGATACCGATTTCTTTTTTCTGTAAAAAGCCAAATTTTATCGACCTGCTTTCTTTTCAAGTGGATCTTTTTTTACTGAATCTGATATTAGTATAGAATAACATCTATCCTATAAAAGAGCAGGTACGAACGCTCCCTTTCATTATCACGAATAATCTGCTAAAAAGGTATGTCAAAATCATGACAATTATCCCGGGTATTATGAAGGAAAAAGGTATTTCCGCTTAAACTCAGCTTCAGATAAGGGTCTGCTGTAGTAATACCCCTGAATAGCTCTGCACCTGCAGTTTTCAACTGTAGCCAGCTGTTCTTTCGTTTCAATGCCCTCGGCAATGACTTCAATCCACAAATTTTCCGCCATCGTCACAATAGCGGCAACAATAGCCTGATCCCTTTTATTTTTTTCAATATCACTAATGAACGACCGGTCGATTTTAAGACGATTGATCGGAAGGTTTCTCAGGTAGCTGAGCGAACTGTATCCCGTTCCAAAGTCATCCAGACTGATGCCTATACCTAAATTTCTGATCTCACCTAAGACGTTTCTCGAATGTTCCATATCATCCGCCATCATGGACTCCGTTATTTCCAGATTAAGATACTGAGGGCTGAGCCCGCAGGAATCAAGTGCATTCTTTATAAAAGTGACCAGGCGGCTGTCACGGAACTGGCGGAAAGACAGATTGACTGAAATCGGTATTTTTGGTCCTCCCGCTGACTGCCATGCTTCCATTCTGCTGCACGCTTCCTTCAGGACCCATGTGCCGATTTCGCCAATCAGACCTGTTTCTTCGGCAACCGGAATAAACTGTTTCGGAAGCATCAGCCCATTTTTCGGATGACGCCAGCGGACCAGCGCCTCTACACCAACCAGCAAGCCATCTTCCGGCCTGATCTGCGGCTGATAAAACAGTTCGAGCTGATCATTGGCCAGGGCACCGGGCAATTCATTCTCAATCCGTATCTTGTTCAGAAGCCACCTGTGAAGCTCTTCGTTGTAAAAAAAGTAACTGTTCCGCCCCTTTTTCTTCGCTTCGCGCAGTGCGGCATCCACACTCGCAATCATCTGGACGCTGCTTCTGCCGTCGTCGGGGCAGACAGCAACCCCGATACAGTAACTGCAGAAAATTTCATTCCCCTCTATGATAAAGGGTCGGTTCGATGTCTGAATCAACCTCTCAACAATGTAGGCAATTCCCCTGCGATTCATATTTTCATTGTTAATCACAACAAATTCATCACCATCAAGCCGAAAAAGGAGCGTCCTGTAGTTTTTCAGGACATTCTGCAGTCGTTCGGCCACTGCCTGGAGCAGCAAATCTCCTAAAGTCCGCCCGAATAATTCATTGGTGATCTTAAATTCGTCAATATTTATTTTCAGAAGTGAGAAGGAGCTTTCATTTTTCTCACAAACCCGCAGCACTTTCTCTAGAGATTCTTCCGATTTCCTGCTGTTCGGGAGCCCCGTCAATGGATCATGGTAGGCCCTGAAACGCATGATCTCCTCTTTCTGCTTTTCCGCCTGCAGCTTAATCGTCCAAAGTTCATCCAGAACAAGTTGCTGCTCCAGGCTGATCATCCTGTCAAGCGCCCCGGTCAGTGCCTCGCAGCAGGCACGGTCTTTCACGTGACTGCGGATGTGTCCGGTAAGCACCTGTCTCGAAAGATGAAAGAAGGCTACGAGACACGAGAATTTAAGATCATATTTACGAAACAACTGTGCGCTACCGATACACTTTTTCAGGAACGTCGCGTCCAGTGATCCACTAAAAATCAGGTGCAGCTGTTCAAGACAGATTTTTTTCATTAACCCCGCAGATATCCGTTCAGTGAGGGATGTTACCTTAGGCAGCGCGTCAATCATTCGGATCATTTCTTCAGTAAGACTGTTAAACTGCGGTTCTGCATCTTTCCTTGCCCACTTCAATAGTTTCAGATCCGTAACAGTCAAATGAATCAGCTTAATCTGCAGCTGTACATTTTCATCCGGGCAGGAAATTGTTGCCTCTTGTTTGTCCACATGTTCTCGCCAGAGTTTCTGGTTCTCGCAACTTCTCATTCTGAGCTCACCTTCGCAGATCTACGGGATCACCGGTGCCCTCCCGCTGAATTAATTCAAAACATGATACTTTCTTTATCGGCAAAAAAGCGGTTCAAATTTATTAAAGGTTGCCAGCGGAGAAAACTCGAGCTCCGGCGGCAGCTCATCTATAAGTGTGCGTGGTACGGTAAAGAACTCAAGCTTGTGAATCCGTACAAAACGTCACAGCTCTGTTCCATGTGCGGGTATGACGATGGAAAGAAGCCCCTCAATGTGAGAGAATGGACCTGCCCGCAATGCGGCACGCACCACGACCGGGATGTCAACGCAGCGAGCAATATCAAGCAGCTCGCTTTTGGTCGTTAAGCAGCGAGCCGGCGGGTTCGGGACGAGCCCTGGTAAAAAGCAGTGGCCTCTACTTCAGCATTTTTGAAGCAAGTGAGCTGTGTTCCCAGAAGCTTGGCTATTCATAGCCGAGTAGTTCACATCGTTAGATCGCAAGCTATCTTTAATTAAATTGACGAACAATCTGATTCGTGTTAAAATTTTTTTAAATTAAAATTGTATTTAATTTGTTGACTCTTATTGAGAGTGGCGGAGGGACTGGCCCAATGAAGCCCGGCAACCTTTCAGTTCTTTGAAAAAGGTGCTAATTCCAGCAAATCTTCCGAATCCGGAGGCTTTGAAAGATAAGAGGGTGCGGATAATTGATCGAGCCTCTCTTACAATTAAGAGAGGCTTTTATTTTGCCTCTCTGTGGAACGATGACTGATAAAAACAGGAGGATGGAGAAATGGCAAAAGTGCTGAGCGCAAACCTCGGTTATCCGAGGATCGGCGAAAAGAGAGAATGGAAAAAAGCCCTTGAACAGTTCTGGGCGGCAAAAATTTCAAAAGATGAATTTTTGGAAACAATCAGGGGACTCAGGCTGAGTTATCTGAGAAAGCAGAAGGAAATTGGCGTGGATCTGATTCCTGTCGGAGATTTCAGCCTGTATGATCATGTACTGGATACCGCTGTCTTATTCGGATTAATTCCGGAACGGTTTGATAAAGGTGAAAAAGAAATTTCGCTCGAAACTTATTTTTCAATCGCGCGTGGAAACAAAGATGCTGAGGCATCAGAAATGACCAAGTGGTTCGATACAAACTACCACTACATCGTCCCGGAAATCAGCAATGAAACAAAACCCCGCATTACGGAAAACAGGCTGCTGACCCTTTTCAATGAAGCAAAACAGGAACTCGGAATCACAGCCAAGCCGGTGATTGTCGGCCCGGTAACATTGCTCAAGCTCTCCAAAGGCTATGACCGGAATCATTTTCAGACATTGCTTGATTCCTTGATCCCCCTTTATATCCAGGTGCTGAGTGAATTAAAAAATGCGGGAGCCGAGTGGGTGCAGATCGACGAGCCGATTCTTGCGAAAACTTTGCCGTCTGAAGATGTCGCCGTTTTCCAGGATGTTTATCAGGCGATCAAAGAAGGCGTCCCGGATCTGAAGCTTCTTCTGCAGACTTATTTTGAAGCCGTTGATGATTATGAAGAAGTCATCAAGCTTCCGGTCGATGGACTCGGTCTTGATTTCGTTTACGGCAAGAAGGCCAATCTGGAGGCAATCAAAGCCTTTGCATTTCCTCAGGATAAGGTGCTTGCCGCCGGCGTCATTGACGGCCGTAACATTTGGAAGAACAATCTGGCCGCAACTTTTGCTGAGCTGGAAACTCTGCTTGCTGCGGTAGGCGGAAGGGATAAACTCTGGGTTACCCCTTCTTCCAGCCTGCTTCACGTTCCTGTCACTGTTGCCAGCGAGAAGGAACTGGACCCTGTCCTGAAAAACGCGCTGTCTTTTGCGGACCAGAAGCTTTCCGAAGCCGTGACACTGGCAAAGGGACTGAATGAAGGCAAGGACTCGATCGAGGTTCAGCTAGAGAAGAACCGCGTGGATCTGGATGCGCTTCAACAGTCAGCACATCGGAACAACAAAGAGGTTCAGAAGGAACTGAATCATCTGGGCAGCGATCTGCCGACCCGCCCCGGTTCCTATAAATTGCGCCAGCAGATTCAGGAAGATGCTTTCCATCTCCCGCTTCTTCCGACAACCACCATCGGGAGCTTCCCTCAGACTCAGGAGGTCCGGCAGGCACGCCGTAATCTGCGGAGAGGTGAATGGACGAAAGAACAGTACGATCAGTTTATCAGGAATGAGACGGCCAAATGGATCAACATTCAGGAGGACATCGGAATTGATGTACTTGTTCATGGAGAATTCGAACGGAACGACATGGTCGAATACTTCGGTGAAAAGCTGGCCGGATTCGCCTTTACGCGCTTCGGCTGGGTACAGTCGTATGGCTCGCGCTGCGTCAAACCACCGCTGATCTTCGGAGACGTTGCGTGGACCGCACCTCTGACCGTTGAAGAAAGCGCCTATGCCCAGTCGTTGACCAGAAAGCCGGTCAAGGGCATGCTGACGGGGCCGGTTACAATTTACAACTGGTCTTTTGTCCGCAATGATATCAGTCAGGCTGATGTCTTCAACCAGATCGCACTCGCCCTGAGAAAAGAAATTCACGCGCTTGAGGAAGCGGATATTCGGATGATTCAGGTCGATGAACCGGCGCTGCGCGAAGGGCTTCCTCTGAAGGAGGAAAAGAAAGCCAATTACCTTCACCGTGCTGTCTACGCTTTTCGCCTGGCGACGTCATTCGTTAATAATGACACCCAGATTCACACGCATATGTGTTACTCGGAATTTGATGAAATTATTGAAGCGATCGACGCACTGGATACCGATGTCATTTCAATTGAGGCTGCCCGCAGCCACGGCGAAATTATCTCGACTTTTGAAGACTTTAAATATAAAAAGGGCATTGGCTTGGGCGTCTATGACATCCACAGCCCGCGCATTCCAAGTGTCGATGAAATGAAATCCTACGCCGAACGGGCGCTTCAAGTGCTCGATCCGAAAATTTTCTGGATCAACCCGGACTGCGGCCTGAAGACCCGTCGGCCGGAAGAAGCCATCCCAGCATTAAAAAATATGGTCGAAGCCGCTCAGGAAGTCCGGGCGGAACTCGGAGACAAAGTCGGCAGATAAAAGAGTTAAGGTAACACAGAAAGGGCCGCGGCTGGTTTTAAAACTGCGGCCCTTTCTAGCAATTGAAAACAATCTTGATAAAACAGGGAATTTAATAAAGAACCCGGAAAAAATATCCAGGTTCTTTATTGTTTAGAGGAAATTCTAAACTAAGCAATTCCGCAGCAAACATGGATTGTGACATTGTGATGTAGCAAAAAGATAAAGCATTTAAACCGCTGGCCGGTAAAATCTCGAATCCGGCTGGTAAATTGGCGATTGCGGCTGGTAAAGTACCGAATCCGGCTGGTAAATTGGCGGTTGCGGCCGGTAAAGTACCGAATTCGGCTGGTAAGCCATTTCATGAGCTGTACTCAAGGCGGTATTTACCTTGATCTGTACAAAATTTCAAACTCCCTGTTCCATTTCATCTTGATTCAGTGTGATTGATTAAAATTTCAGTGCAAATTTACTGCAATTCAGTACGACTCGTTCTTACTCAACTATTGCGCTGTTCCCGTCTTCTTTGTTCCTAACAACCTATCGTATTTTTACCTCATGCTGTAGCGAAAAACTTATACTTAAGCTAAAAAGAATGCCGACGCTGAGTCGACATTCTTTTTATTAATTCAAATCTTAGCTCTTATTGATTATTTTGTCAGTTGCCCTTGCGTGAGGATGCCATTCGGTACAACCGATGTTTTCGGTCCCTGGATTTTCAGCAAGAAGCTTGGTGCAAAGGTCGAATGGTGATCCGCGAAGAATCCCCTGTTCGTCATATAACTGGTGACGACGGCTTCGTTACTGTTCGCCTGAGGAATGGCGAAGTGTGAATAGGTCCAGGTAATGTCATTTGGATCAATATTCTGGTGAAGCACAAGTCCGGTTCCGTTTAATGGCTTGTACGGTCCGGTCAGTGAATTGGACCAGAATCCTAACATATAGACGTCCCCGGCCCCTATGCCGTTAATCGTCATTTTCGCTCCTCTGGAATCCGTGAACAGATACCATTTACCATTCAATTTAAACACATTGGCACGTTCAATTTCATCGGTTACGGTATTCGAAGTAATCAGTGGCGGCAGCACTTTTTTAACTGTATAGTCATTGTTCAGTTCGACAATGCCTAACGCGCCGTTTGCCAGCGAAGCAAGCTGTTTTGCAGGACTTTGGAGCAGGCTATTTTTCTCGACTTGGTAGAAGGCTTCACTTCCGCCATAGTACGCTTTATTGTATAGGGAGTTATCGCCTTGATATCCGTCGGCTGTTCCCGTGTTGGATTCAAAAACAATGTATTTGTGCCCATTATCTTCGACGTAGTGAGGATCTCTCAGCGTATGATTATCACCAGAGCTGAACATGCCTTCTTCATGGAACTGCTCAATATTTTGATAGATTGAACCGTCTCCACCATTAAAGATCGACTTATGATCCTCTACACCATCAACTTTAAGCGTATCTGCATCTGGCTGTGACAGGTTAACTTGTGACGTTGTCAATACCTGGTCGCTGTCACCCGTTCCCCCGTCTTCAGGGGCACCGGAGAAATCTGTATAGAACAGGCGGACCTTGCCATCACTCGTTAAAGTAGCTGAACCCGACCATTCCTGAGTCTGATACTTCAGGTACGGATCGCCGGGTACCAGCTTATCCGCATCTGTAAATACTCTACCGGCGTTTTTCCAGCTGGCAAGCGATGTATCCCCGGCTTTTTGGTAAAATAGATAAATATGTGTATCATTTCCATTGCTTGGGTCACCCGCCAGGGCAAAGACAATATGATATCCGCGATAATTGGCTACAGTACCGTCCGCATTTTGCAGAGGCCAGCTGTCCCACACGTCAAGGCCTCCTGCGGCAGGGATATTTTGTATCGATGACGGATCAAATTTAGGTATACTAAATTGGGCGCTATTTTGTTGTGAAGGTATTTTCAACATGTCATAACGAGTAATATGGGAAATCCCATATGCGTTATTATAGTCTGTGCTCTCTTTGGCAAATGTCTGGGTAGCTCCGCCCAGCAGCAACGACACAGTAAAAGTTGCCGCCATTGCATGTTTGACAATCTTATTGATATTCATCCTATTCGCCTCTCTCATTGATATTTACTAGGGTTAAAACAAAGAGTTAATGTGTCCACACTTGTCCCCTGCATTCTGTTGCTGAAAAGAACAGCAATCGGAGCAGAATCGAAATCCGCTTAAATCACCTCCATCTGCGGTTTTCAGCATTCGAAAATGCGGAATAATGAATGTTTTTGTTTGGATTTTCCTGCCTCGAATGAACATAGAAACATATGCAACCGGTTGACATACTAAGAATAAAAGAAATTCACCCTACTATTTCAAAATGTATATTATATTCACACACAAACAGGTCTATTGTCACAAATGAATTTATCCCACTATTGGCATGCAGGTTAATAAAAAACAGGAGAAAATCAGCATTCAGGTAGATGAGGGCATGCAGAGAGTCCTTGGCCTTCCGACCTATGAACAGAACCGATACTGATGCACCTATAAAAGAACATTCTGATGGTACAGAATAAACGATTGATCTGTTCGGTGGATCAATGTTGCAGATTAGATCGGGGTAAGACATGAAATGATTAAAAAAAGGGGATTCAATAAACACTTCAAATTTTTTCGAAATAATCGTTCAATTTCGAATTAAAGAGTAAGTCAAGAAAAATGCAATAAGCACTCTGTTCCCACGAATCCAAATTAACCTTAAGTTGTTTCCCCCTCAATCAATTGCACGTCAAAAACATAATTGTCCGCGCTCACATTTTCAATTTGATCGATTAATAACGCGCACAGCTTTTTTCCAATTTGGTCTATGGGCTGTTTTATGGTCGTCAGGATGGGGTATTTAAGCATTCGTGTAAAGTTGTGATAGTCATAACCCACAATCTTTAATTGTTCCGGGATTCTTATCTTGGCTTTTGAGGCAAAGACATAGAGCGTATAAGCGATGATGTCGTTACTGCAAAAAACACCGTCAAATTCTCTTAAGTGCGGTGCGACTTCATTTTTTATAAAATTCCAATTGTCTTCAAAAGTTGCTTTAACATAGGCCCCTTCAATGATCTTGTAATCGATTCCGAACTTGGCGCAAGTCTCCCGAAAAGCATCGGCTCGCCTGTTCGCCAGTAGATCAGAAGTGAGCGGGCCAGAAATATGGAGTAATCTGTGACAATTTTTGTTAATCAGATGCTTTGTTGCCATAACTCCTCCCCGATAATTGTCACTCGCGACATAAGGAATCGAGGACGAAATGATTCGGTCAAACGAAACAATAGGCATTTGGACTTTCCGGTAGGCATCGACATTCAGGGAATGGCTGCACATGATCAATCCATCGGCTCTGTGCTGTCTGAGCATATCCAGATATTCTTTTTCTTTCTCTGCATCCTGAAGGGAATTACACACAAGAATTTTATAATTTCTGTCACTGGCGAAGGCTTCAATAAAATTGATCAATTCTGCAAAAAAAGGGTGGCTGAGATCGGGAACAATGACTCCCAGAACGTAGGAATGTTTTTTAAAAAGCGCGCGAGCGATCTGATTCGGCTGATAATCTAACTCTTTTATGGCTTCTTCAATTTTTTTTCGAGTGTCTTTGCTAATGTAACCCCTGTTGTTCATTGTTCTGGAAACGGTTGTTACTGAAACACCCGCCTTTTTTGCGACGTCTTTGATATTTGCCACGCTAACACCCTTTTGAAAGACTTATTTTTCTCATTTTATCATAAGAAATACACGTTTCAGAGGTAATTCCTTATTCTCCTGCGATTTTAAATCGTTTTCAGCGAGCTGGAAGACGTGAAAAAACATGCTTTTTCACGAATCTAAAAAAAAAAAGACTAAAACAGAAGAGACGAAGCAGCACTGCTCCGTCTCCTGTTA
This sequence comes from Sporolactobacillus shoreae, assembly GCF_004684935.1. GTDB lineage: Bacteria > Bacillota > Bacilli > Bacillales > Sporolactobacillaceae > Sporolactobacillus > Sporolactobacillus shoreae. The sequence continues at coordinate 52,772 of NZ_SRJD01000004.1, read as the reverse complement.
TTATTTTCACATATTATGACTTGAATCCCGCAATTCAATCTTCGGATTTTTCTGCTGAAACCAGCGCAGTGAGAAATCATTCTCAAAAATAATCACCGGCCGATCCTTGTAATCGACGACAACAAGGTTATTCGAATTACGGCGCAGCTCTTCGGCGTCAGCTGGATTTGCGATCCATTTGGCCACCTGATGCGGCATCCGCTCAATGTCCAGATCCACACCATATTCCGCCTGCATCCGGTAAACAAACACATCGAACTGCAGTGTGCCGACGACACCGAGAATCGTTTCCTCATACGGTGTCTTGTAAACCTGGATCGCGCCTTCCTGGGCGAGCTGGCTGACACCTTTCAGGAAATGCTTCTGCTTCATCGCGTTTTTGGCCCGGACTTTAGCAAAATGTTCCGGCGAGAATTGCGGCAGAGCACCAAAGTTGAATGTATCTTTTTCATCGCAAACAGTATCACCAATTTGGTAAAAGCCTGTATCATAAAGCCCGACAATGTCGCCCGGATAAGCCTCATCAATCAGTTCACGGCTGTCCGCAAAGAATTGCTGCGGCTGGGCAAGCTTCAGTTGCTTACCGGTTCTATCAAGATATACGGTCATCCCTTTTTCAAAGGCTCCGGAAACGATCCTCAGAAAAGCGATACGGTCGCGATGGGATGGATTCATGTTGGCCTGAATTTTAAAAATAAAGCCTGAAAAACGCGGATCATCCGGCTGAATCATTTCCGCACTCGATGTTCTCGGCTGCGGATCCGGCGCCATTTTCAGATAATGCTCCAAAAAGGTTGGCACACCGAAGCTTGAAATGGCGCTGCCAAAGAATACCGGTGTCTGCTTGCCTGCCTTGACCGCCTCAAAATCATAGGAGCTTCCCGCTTCATCAAGCAGCATCAGGTTTTCCTCCAGCTGGCTGAGGGTGTAATCATCAACCTGACCCTTCAAAATGTCGGAAAGTTCGTCAACCTCCCCAAGATCCTGAACCTGGCGTTCGCGTTTTTCATTGTACCATTCAATCTTGTGCTCCTGTCGGTCATAAACACCGCGGAAGGACTGCCCCATGCCGATCGGATAATTAATCGGATAGGATTCGATACCGAGCACATTTTCAATCTCTTCGAACAGCTCCAGCGGATCGCGCCCCTGACGGTCAAGCTTATTGATGAACGTAAAAATCGGAATGCCGCGGTCACGGCAGACTTTGAATAATTTAATCGTCTGGGGTTCCACACCCTTCGCCGCGTCAATGATCATGACCACGCTGTCTACGGCCATCAGTGTCCGGTAGGTGTCCTCGCTAAAATCCTGGTGCCCGGGAGTATCCAGGATATTAATTTTATAGCCATCATATTCAAACTGCATCACACTGGAAGTGACTGAGATTCCCCTTTTTTTCTCCAGCTCCATCCAGTCCGAGGTGGCAAACTTTTCCGCTTTTCTTGACTTAACGGCACCGGCTGTCCGAATGGCCCCGCCCAGCACAAGCAATTTTTCAGTCAATGTTGTTTTTCCCGCGTCCGGGTGGGAGATGATCGCAAATGTGCGCCGTCGCTTAATTTCCTGCTGTAACTTATTCATTTTTTCCTCCTGAACCTGCTCTAAAAACAAATGAACCTTAAATGATCATTTTAGCCAAGAAAAGGGCACCCGCTGCTTGTCACCGGGCAGAATAAAAATTCTGCCGGACAACTGAGCCATAGTCACACGCGAATGCCCTTCTTAAAGTCTATTCATATTATAAACAAAAATAAAAGATAATGTTAAGAGGTCCGTCGATCCATCCCGTGGAAGTAAGTTATTTGCTTACTAATCCATGCACGCGACTCATGACTTCTGTTTTCAATGCGGTGAATTTCTTGTCGCGCTCTGCTTCGTCCACGCCCTGAACGCCGAAATAGAACTTGATTTTCGGCTCTGTACCTGACGGACGCAGGCAGAACCAGGAACCGTCTTCGAGTTTATATTTCAAAACATTTGAAACCGGCAAAGTGATCGCGGATTGGCTACCGGTTTTAACATCTGTAGTGACGGATTGCTCATAATCTTCAATCACAGCAACCGGCACGCCGGCAACCTCGGCAGGTGGCTGGCTGCGGAAGTCATTCAGTATCGCGTCAATTTCTTCCTTGCCCTGAATGCCCTTCAGTGTCAGCGATTCGAGCCCTTCTTCAAAATAGCCGTATTTTTTATAGATATCCTGGAGCGCGTCGTAAATTGATTTGCCCTTGGATTTATAATAAGCGGCCACTTCCGCGGCAAACACGGATGCCTGCACCGCGTCCTTGTCGCGGACAAAGGAACCGATCAGGCAGCCATAGCTTTCCTCATAGCCAAAGAGGAAGGTATGTGCGCCGTTCAGCTCGTATTCGTGGATTTTTTCTCCAATGAATTTAAAACCGGTCAGTGTGTCGACGGTCGGAATGCCATATGCGGCTGCGATCGTGCGGCCGATTTCCGAGGTCACAATGGTTTTGACCACAATGCCGTTGTCAGGCAGCAATCCCTTTTCCTTCCGCTGTTCGAGCAGATAGTCCAGAATGACGGCCCCGGTCTGGTTACCGGTCAGAACCGTATATTCACCCTGGTCGTTCTTAACCGCGACGCCCAACCGATCTGAATCCGGATCAGTGCCGAGCAGAAGATCGGCGTCAAGCTTCTTGCCGTATTCAATCGCGATTTTAAAAGCGGCGTGCTCTTCCGGGTTCGGAGATTTAACCGTTGAGAATTCCGGATCCGGTTCGGCCTGCTCCTGAACAACCGTGACATTTGTGAAACCCCAGTTTTTCAGACCATTAACGACTGGATGGTAGCTTGAGCCGTGTAACGGCGTAAAGACGATCTTCAGATCTGAGCCGACTTTTTTGATCACGTCCGGGTTCAATGACAATGTCTTCAGTTTTTCCTGATAGGCGTCATCAACGTCCTTGCCGACCACCTCGAGAAGCCCCTGCTCTTTCAGCGCCTGCTCATCACCAACTTTGACATTCAGCTCATCCTCAACGGAAGCGACAAAGCTGATGACTTCGTCCGCTTCAGCGGGAGGAAGCTGACCACCGAACTGGTCATAAACCTTATAGCCGTTATACTGCGGCGGATTATGGCTGGCAGTGATCACAATGCCTGAAAACGTATGAAGATACCGCACCGCGAATGAAAGCACCGGCGTCGGCCGAAGCGAATCGAAAATAAAGGTTTTGATTCCGTGCGCGCCAAGTGTTTTGGCTGCTTCCAGCGTGAACTCAGCAGAAAAGTGCCGTGGATCGTGCGCAATCACAACCCCACGCTTGACTGCCTCCTCACCGGCATTAAGAATGAATCTGGCCAAGCCTTCAGTCGCTTTCCTGACTGTATAGATATTGAGCCGGTTCGTACCCGGTCCGATTTCACCGCGCATGCCACCGGTGCCGAATTCCAGATTCTTATAAAAACAGTCTTCCAGTTTTGCCGGATCATCGGCAATTGCTTTAAGCTGTTTTTTCAAGTCCGGATCAAGCTTATCTTCAGCCTGCCATTTTTCATAAACTGTTTTCCAGCTCATCATCTTCACTCCCATTAACTTAACGATCTATCCCACTCGTCTATTCCTATTATATAACAAAATTTAAAAGAGCGCTGTCATTCATTTCGCCTGCAGGATCGGCATTTATTTATTTTCGGCAGGCGTGAAAAATCGCATCAGCTTAGTCAGCGACACGTCCTGAAGGGAATTAAAACAACCGTCAACATGACCAAACGGCATCTGCTTGGTCACCGCATTGGGAACGACGATGCAGTACATTCCGGCTTTCTTCGCAGCAAGCGACCCGTTAAAGGAATCTTCAATGGCGATCGCTTCCTTCGGCTCCACCTGCAGGCTCTGAAGGGATTGAATGTAAAGGGCCGGATCAGGTTTCACTTTCTGAACATCATCCCATGACTTGATGCTTTGAAAATAATCGGCGAGGCCGAGACGTTTCAGATGCCTCCGCGGCCAGTCTCCCTTCGAACTTGTAGCGAGCCCGATTTTTAGTCCGAGCTCCGATGCCTGGCGGAGGACCGACTCGACACCTGGCAGAACATCTTCTCTATCCACGAGTGTATTAAAAAGCTGATTGCGTTCCTCTAAGAAAGATTCCCTGTCAATTTTAACATGGCCGTTTTCTTCCAGATATCGGATGGAATCAAAGCCATGCTGCGTGCCGATGGCTTGGCTCCACACACTGAGCGGAAGATCCACGTGGTATTTATGGAACATCTTCTGCATCACCAGATACATAATTCTCTCGCTGTCGAGAATGACACCGTCGAAATCAAATACAATCGCTTTTATCATTTTTTACAACCCTTCTGCGTGGTCTCAGCTATTATTCTAACACGGTTGATCCTTTTGATAGGGGGCAAATATCATAAATATTTTTAAATTGGAAAGCCATTACGGAAACGCGCACGTGAACGATTAGTCCATTTTTTCCTCCAAGTGATTTTTAAGTCAAGTTTCGATCACTTCTTACATAGACTGAATTAATCAACCCTCATTGGCGGATGACAAAATTCAGGGAGGGAACGGCTGTGAAAAACTTTTTGATATCGGAAGAGCAGTGGGATCTTCACCAGAAAGGCGATCAGGATCAGCGCAGGCATGCCGAAAAAGTCAAAGAAGCGATCAGAAACAATCTGCCCGATCTGGTAAGCAGCGAAAACATCATCATGTCCGACGGGCAAAAGATGACGCGTATCCCGATCCGGTCATTGGACGAGTATAAGCTTCGGTACAATTTTGAAAAAACAAAGCATGTCGGCCAGGGAAAGGGCGACAGCAAAGTCGGTGATGTGATTGCCAGAGCGCCGGGCAAGCAAGCCGGCCAGGGTCAGGGTCCGGGAAAGGGGAAGGGCGCCGGAGACCGGCCGGGGATTGACTATTACGAAGCCAATGTATCCATTATGGAGATCGAAAATCTTTTTTTTAAAGAGCTCGAGCTTCCACACCTGAAAAGAAAACAGGAACCGGAAATTGTCGTGGACAGTATCGATTACCGGGATATCCGGCGGAAAGGGCTGATGGGCAATATCGATAAGCGCCGAACCATCCTTTCCGCAATCAAAAGAAACGCAAGCTCCGGCAAAGCACAGATTTACCCGATTCATGAAGAGGACTTGCGGTTCAAAACATGGGAAACGATCGTCAGGCCGGAAAGCAAAGCCGTCGTTCTGGCGATGATGGATACGAGCGGTTCGATGGGCGTCTGGGAAAAATACATCGCACGCAGTTTCTTCTTCTGGATGACCCGTTTCCTCCGAACTAAATATGAAAAAGTGTCCATTCAGTTTATTGCGCATCACACGGAAGCGACAGTGGTCAGTGAGGAGGATTTTTTCTCCAAAGGGGAAAGCGGAGGAACCATTTGTTCTTCCGCTTATGTGAAAGCCCTGGAACTGATTGACCAATCCTATCCACCGTCGAAATATAATATCTATCCCTTTCATTTCTCGGATGGCGACAATCTATCCTCCGATAATCCGAAATGTGTCCGTCTCGTTAACGAACTCATGGAAATGACCGACTTTTTCGGGTACGGGGAAATCAACCCCTATCACCGGTCCAGCACATTGATGGGCGCTTATCGGAACATTAAAAACGAGGCTTTTCATTCGTATATCCTGAAGCAGAAAAGCGACGTCTACCACGCGATGAAGTATTTTTTTCAAAAGGATCAGGAAAATGCGGCTGTTTAACCTTCTAAATCATACAAAAAAGCGTTCCAAATCGGAGCGCTTTTTCACTATCTCTGAATGATTCCGAACGAATTCAACGGCCAGTAACGAAGATCAACCTTGCCGACAACCTTGCTTTCGCTGACAAAGCCTACTTCCGGGAAACGGCTGTCCACGCTGTTCTGCCGGTTGTCCCCCATCACCCATAATTTCCCCTTGGGTACCCTTGTCTCGCCTGTAAGACCCTTCAGGGTAAAATTCCAGGTCAGTTCGCCCGTCTTGTTTTCTTTTTTCAGCGAATCAAGAAACGGTTCATTGACCGGTTTATTGTTTATGTAAAGCTGATCATTTGTATATCTGATCGTGTCACCCGGCAGCCCGATCACCCTTTTGACATAGTCATTTGTTGGCGTCGCGTGAAAAATCACCACATCAAAGCGCCGGGGCTGTGAAAACCGGTAATTAATTTTGTTGACGATCAACCTGTCCCCGTTATGGAGCGTCGGCATCATGGACGGGCCGTCAACAATATAATTTCCGAGAATAAATGATCTCAGAATGATGACAATTAGTACGGCAAGACCAATGGCCCGGATCCAGGCCAAAAATTCATTTTTCTCTTTCTTTCTGCTCATCTTCTTTTCCGGACTCCCTGTCTCTCAATTCACAATCGCGGGCTTGAATAGTTCCTGATATTTACAGGCACCAACGAGTCACACTTCTGCACAAACTTTTGCGCATTTCAACATGAAAAGCGCCGGGACGGTTTGCCCAAAGCGCTTTACAGATTACTATTGAACCGGAACAACCAGATTTACCGTCCCCCATTCACCCATGGGCCAGTATCTGAAAGCGACTCTGCCGACGACTTTTTTCTCGCTGATGAAACCGAAATAGCGGCTATCCTCACTGTTTTGCCGGTTGTCACCCATCACCCACAGTTCACCTTTCGGGACACGAACGCTGCCTGTCAGACTTTGAAGGCTGAAATTATTCGTCAAATCCGTTCCCTTGGGCAATCTGCTTTTATAGCGATTCAAATACGGTTCGCTAACCGGTTTTCCGTTCACATAAAGCTGATCATTTTTGTATACAATGGTGTCGCCCGGCAGCCCTATAACACGTTTGACATAATCATCTGTCGGTGTCGCATGAAAAACAATAATGTCAAACCGGTGAGGCTGACCAAATGTATAGCCGATTTTACTGACGATCAGGCGGTTGCCATCCTGAAGCGTCGGCATCATCGACTCACCCTTAACAATATAGTTACTGAAAACAAACTGACGGACAAGCGCCACGACAATCAGGGCAATCACAATAGCCTTGATCCAACTCCATATCTCTTTCATAATGCTCATCGACTGCCCCTTTGCTTTGCAGAAGCAAACCGCCCGTCTTTCATTTTCGGCTGCCGAAGTAAAGGAAGCATCCGAAAATCAGCGATTTAACAAACTGCCTACATATCTTAATAGTTCGTTTGCTGAAGTAGAATTATAACCGTATTCGTCAACAAGACGCGCGATCACCTCATTGATCCGTTTTAACTGAGTCTCGTCAGGTGTCTTGCTGGAGGTCGTAATTTTTACAACATCTTTCAGATCGGCAAACAGCTTCTTCTGAATAGCCTCCCTCAACCGCTCGTGGGACTGATAATTAAAACGTTTGCCCTTTCGCGCGTACGCCGAGATGCGAATCAGAATTTCTTCTCTGAATGCCTTTTTTGCATTTTCAGAAATACCGATCTGCTCCTCGATCGACCGCATCAGTTTCTCATCGGGATCTACTTCGTCACCGGTAATCGGATCAAAGATTTTGTTGCTGTTGCAATACGCTTCTACATTATCCAGATAATTATCCATTAATGTTTTTGCCGATTCTTCAAAAGAATAAACAAAGGCCTTCTGTACTTCACTTTTCGCCATTTCGTCATATTCCCTGCGCGCAATGGCGATAAATTCAGTATAACGGTCTCGTTCCTCTTCGGCAATCGAAGGATGCTGATCCAGGCCCTCTTTTATCGAGCGGAGGATATCCAGCGCGTTGATTGAAGGGACTCCTTTTCTGATAATAGCTGAAGAGATCCTGTTGATGACATAGCGCGGGTCAATGCCGCTCATGCCTTCATCAGAAAATTCATTCTGAAGTTCTTTGATATCCGCAGCATTATAGCCTTCAACAATTTCACCATCATAAAGCCGCATTTTCTTTACAAGATCAATACCCCGGCTTTTGGATTCTTTCAAACGTGTCAGAATGGAGAAAACGGCCGCCGTCCGGAGCGCATGCGGTGCGATATGGACCTTCGCCACATCGCTCTCTGAAATCAGTTTCTGATAAATCTTTTCTTCATCACTGACCCTCAGATTATAAGGAACCGGCATAACAATCATACGTGAATGCAGCGCCTCATTTTTTTTATTGCTGATAAATGTCCGGTATTCTGTTTCGTTCGTATGCGCCACAATCAGTTCATCCGCCGAAATCAGTGCGAATCGGCCGGCTTTGAAATTACCCTCCTGAGTCAGTGAAAGCAAATGCCAGAGAAATTTCTCATCGCATTTCAGCATTTCCTGAAACTCCATCAGGCCGCGGTTAGCTTTATTCAGTTCACCGTCAAATCGGTAAGCACGGGGATCCGATTCCGATCCATACTCAGCAATTGTTGAAAAATCAATGCTGCCGGTCAGATCGGCAATGTCCTGGGACTTCGGATCAGACGGACTGAACGTCCCGATCCCAACACGCTTGTCTTCGGACAAAAAAATACGTTCAACAGGCACACTCTCGATCTTTCCGCCATATTCCTTTTCCAGCTTCATCGCATTCAGCGGCGAAAGGTTCCCCTCCACGCGGATACCCGTTTCCTGAAAGAAATCCTCGCGCAGATGAGGCGGAATCAGATGCAGCGGATCCTCATGCATCGGGCAGTCCTTGATCGCGTAGATCGCCCCTTCATCCGTCCATGAATACTTTTCAAGCCCGCGTTTCAGCATGGTTACAATCGTTGATTTCCCGCCGCTGACCGGCCCCATTAAGAGCAATATACGTTTTTTCACATCCAGCCTTTTTGCCGCCGGATGAAAGTACTCCTCAACCAGCCGTTCAATTGCGTCTTCAAGACCATAAATCTGTCCGTCAAAAAAGTGATAGCATTTGTGTCCGTCTTTTTCAGAAACACCCGCAGAAACAATCATCTGATACACCCTTGAGTGTGCCGACTGTGCAATCACCGGGTTTTTTTTCACCAATTCCAGGTAGTCTGCAAATGTTCCGTCCCATTTCAACTGTTCCTCGTAATCGCGGAATTGTTTCAGCTTATCAAGAAAGTTCATAAAATCCCCCCAGAAAAGATTAACCCAAGTACTAAAGTGTATGCGGGGATCCATCAATCTTTCATGAAATGTCTGAAGGCTTGTTCCGCTTAAGGCAAAAAACCGATCAGATTAGACTAAATGATCCAGAAAAAAATCATGGTTTCTCTCCGGATTTAAGCTTGCCCCGGACAAATCTCAGGTAAGGTCCGGAAACTGCTGCTGGCGCAGCGCTTCATAAATCATGATCGCGGCCGAGTTTGATAAATTGAGGGAACGAATCTTATCTGTCATAGGCAGGCGGACGCAGCGGTCACTGTATGTAGCAATGAAATCTTTAGGAAGTCCAGTCGTCTCGCGCCCGAAAAAGAAGAAATAATCTTTTTCAGGATCACTATAGTCATAGTCACTGTACGGCCGGCTACCATCTGTTTCCACAAGGTAGTATTCACCCTGCGGATGCTTTTCAAAAAAGTCTTCCAGCGAATCGTAATAGTGAAGATCAACCGATGGCCAGTAGTCCAGGCCGGCGCGTTTCAGATGCCGGTCATCCGTTGAAAAGCCAAGCGGCCGGATCAGATGCAGCGAACTGTGCGTACCGGCGCACGTCCGGGCAATATTTCCTGTATTCGGCGGGATCTGTGGCTGGTAAAGAACAACATGAATACTCATGATCCTGAGCACCTCTGAATTTTATCCGCCCTGCCTGATCAGGCAAGTTTTAGAATTTCCTTAAAATAGTTCTAAGCGCTAAAAAGCGGCCATAACGGCGGCCGTCTTTGTTCCAAATCTCAAAAAAAAGCTTCTTCATTATATCACATTCGAAGATAGTTCATGCCTCATCCTCGATATGAAAAAATTTATACTGGATTTTTTTTGTCCAGGCGGGCGAATCGGTGTAGGTCCAGTTTCGGTTCCGCGCGTCATACGTATGCGCATTAACCAGTGGCTGGCCTGACGGATCCAGAGCGGTGACGATTGTGTTATGATTCCAGTGGCCGTCCCCCTCAAAATCATAGCAAATGACATCTCCGGGAACCAGCTTCCAGGCATGATCCGCCTCAGTCGCACCGATGATATTGCCGCTCCGGCTCAGATACCAGCGGAAACTGTTGGCAACGGCCCAGCTGAAACTCCAGTTGGTTGGTGCGTGCCACCAGCCTCTACCGCGGACCGGCTGCCCCCAAACCGGAATATCACCGGCAAAGAGGCATTGCGAAATAAAATTTGTGCAGTCATTTTCCACATGAACAAAGCTCGGATTTCTCTGATTCCACCAGAGTTCTGCATAACGAACCGCTTTACGTCTGTCGTACCTACGCTGTTTGCCGCGCAGCCCGTCAAGGGGGTCATCGGCGAAATTCAATGGTTCAACCGGTTTCCCAGGGTTCAAAATGATAGTCATCCGGTCGGAAACAACATTCTCTCCACGCAGGACAGCCTGTCTCTCCTCTATCTTTTCTTCAAGGTAGAACTTCCCTTCCTGCCGGATCAGCCACTGGCAGTGCAGCTGATAATCAATCACGCGGTCTTCCCGTTTCATTTTCACCTGTTTTAATTTGGCGCGAACCACCGTTTTTTCAACTTCCGCCTGGTTGTCCTGAAACATCTGGCTTTTTCTCAAAAATCGCGCATGCTCATCAGGTGCGAGGATCAGGCCGGTGCGTTCCTCCTGATTCACCCACCACTCAGCCAGAGCACGGACGTGCCCCCGGAAGGCTTCCTGCCAATCCATTCCAATCCCCCGCTTTCCAGCCAGCCATTGCTTTACATGTATGCCTGATATGGTCGTTTCATGCAGGCGTGGCTTCGGGTTTGGGATCAGGGAAATATTTTATTCCATTACAGTCTCTGCTTTCTCCAGATGCAGCATCAGACGTTTTTTGTCCAGCCCTCCGCCGTATCCGATCAGTGACCCATCGGAGCCAATGACCCGATGGCACGGAATGACAATCGGAAGCGGATTTTTATTGTTGGCTCCGCCCACTGCCCGAACAGCCTTCTGATTCCCGACCGCAAGCGCAATTTCTTTATAAGTTTTGGTTTCCCCGTAAGGGATGTGCGCCAGCGCGGTCCAGACTTTTTTCTGAAACAGGGTCCCCTTCATCATCAGATTCAGATCGAATGATGTCCTTTCACCTGAGAAGTAGCCACGGATTTGATCCACAGCATCCGCCAGATCGTCTTCGCTCTCCCTGATTTCAACCGGAAGACCGACGGATTTTGCCCATTGTATCAAATGATCCTTCGTTTCGTTCAGCGTTCCGAAATCAATATGGCATAACTGCTTGTCATATGAAGCAAGAGTCAGCGGACCTGCCGGCGTATCAATGCCGGAAACAGACAGATAGTTTCTTTGAATCATTATCCGATCTCCTTTTTTTTCGGTTCATTTTCAGTATGACTTTACTTTTATTATAGAACATTCGTTCGTTTAAAGCTACTTTAAATTCGCTTAATCACCCCTTACAGAAATCGGAACCTGACGGCCTGTATATGGTAAACTGTAGGTAGAATAATTATCGGGAGGCGCGTCATGCTTGATCTTTCTGTCTCAACAAAACTGAAAAGTCTGGTCCCGGATTTCAAAGCGGGCGTCATCTGTTATCATCATATTGTTATTTCAGAGATGCCCCCAATGATTGCAGACAGGCTCCCGCTCTTTTATGAAAGCATACAACTGTCATTGGAAAGCCAGCCGTTCGGCGAGATTCCGGGCGTGAAGGAATGGCGGTCAGTCTTTAAAAAGGTGGGGACCGATCCGTCGCGATACCGCCCCTCTCAGGAGGCCTTGCTGAGAAAGATAAAGAAAGATGGGCAGCCGCACATGATTCATTCGGCCGTGGACCTGAACAATTTCTTCAGCGTCCAGTTCAGCATTCCCCTCGGAATTTATGATCTTGACCACGTCCGCACCCCTGTCCGAATCACTGTCGGCACCGCTAAAGACGAGTATGACGGATTGAACGGCAGAGTGATGAATATGGAAGATAAAATCGTTTCGGCAGACAGTGTAGGGGTATTCGGAAGCCCGATCGTCGACTCCAGACGCACCTGTGTCACAGAGCAGACGGAAAACGCGCTTCAGATCGTCTATCTCCGCCCTTCCATGCCTGATGAAGAGGTCCGGAAGCTGATCAGTAAAATAGCCGAAATGTTTACACAGGTCCACGGCGGAGAGAACGAATGGACAATCATTAGTTAGCATATAGTTCAACAATAACTAATCGCGCAAGGAGTGAAATCAATGGATTCAAATTTATTTAGTGTCGACTACTTCAAAGAGACGCTGCGTCTGCAGATCAATAAAAACAGCGACCGCTTTTCACCGAATCAGACATTGAACAGCTATTATCACACGGTCGTTTCAGCAATCATTCAGGACAGGATCAATAAAAATTTCGAGCTGATCCGCCGCATTCGCAATCTGGATGCCGCTTATAAGGCTGTCAAAGAAGAAATCGGCTTTCAGCAACAGCAACAACAGCAGTGAATAGATAAAAAGAACGCTGACAGTGAAAAAATCCCTGTCAGCGTTCTTTTTGTGCTCAACACTAAAAAATCGTTCCTTGCTTGATCGATAGAAATCGGTCTTTAGCGGCAAAAATCGGTCGTTAAGGGAGAGAAATCGGTCTTCAGAAGTCCCCGGCCACTCACGCGGAAAGCAAGCACATAGAGCGAAAAAGAGCAGACACGTTTAGCAGAGTCAATAACAAAAAGAGCGGCTTTGCCGGTTTCCCGAAAGTCGCTCTGAAGCTTTTCACATATCACAGACGGCAGATATTCATCGGGCATTTGTCCTCGCAGTGGCAGATCGCCTTGATATAATCCACGTCTTTGATCACGATCGAACCATGATAATAATTGATCGCCCCGTCGTTCTTCCACGCCTGCAGCATACGATTCACCGTTTCGCGTGTGGAACCGATCAGCTGCGCAAGATCGGAGTTTGTCAGATTGATCGAATAATGGATCCCGTCCGCTTCTTTTTTCCCATATCCGTGCGCCATGCGCAAAAGTGTTGAAGCGAGCGCACCGTTTTTCCCGTAAAAGAGAAGGTCGCGCAGCTTGATCTGTGTATACTTGCTCATCAGTCCGATCCATTTCATAAATTCGAAGGACAGGCTTGAGTTCGGCAGGAGCAGAGCTTCCAGGTCCCTTTCAGCAACAACACCAATCGTGCAGTTTGTCACCGCGTGCGCCGTAAATGAGTACTCCTCAAAGCCAAAGCATGCCAGCTCGCCGAACAGATCATTCGGTGTAAAGTAATGGAGCACAAGGTCTTTTCCGTCATAAGCCGATTTGTAAAGTTTCACGCGGCCTTTGATCAAATAATAGAGTTTGTCGGAAGGGTCGCCTTCCCAGTAAATGTTTGAGTCTTTCTTAAAGTCGGTCACACTCATGATCGACTTTATGGCGTTCAGGTTCTGTTCAGAGAACATCGTCGTATTGTTCATCTGTGCCTGTTCGAGGTCTGCCGCATTTTCCACACTAATCACACCTTTGTTTAAAGGCTAGCGCCAATCGACATGTCGCCTTTTCGCACTTAATTTTTTCTTAACTAATTATACTCGATAATTTCTTATTTTTGTACGATTTGTGTGACAAAAATCATACATATTAGAAAATGTGACAGAAACCCCATGTTTTCGCCTTTTTCTGAAACACTTGATTTTTGGCCTCAGCTTTCAAGAAGAAGCGTCTCAGGGTCTTCCAGCAGCTTCTTGACTGTCACGAGAAAACGGACTGCTTCACTGCCGTCCACAATCCTGTGGTCGTAGGACAACGCGATATACATCATCGGGCGAATTTCAATTTTATCTCCTTCAGGCGTCTCCACGGCTATCGGACGCTTTTTGATACCATGCATCCCGAGAATACCAACCTGTGGTGCGTTGATAATCGGTGTGGAGAGCAGCGATCCAAATGTCCCGCCGTTTGTAATTGTGAAAGTCCCGCCCTGCAGATCGCTCAGTGTCAGCTTGTTCGTCCGCGCTTTGACAGCAAGGTCTTTGATCGACCGCTCAATTTCCGCGAAGTTCAGCCGGTCGGCACCGCGGACGACTGGAACAACCAGCCCCTGATCGGTAGCTACAGCGATGCCGATATCATAAAACTTTTTGACCAGAATGTCTGTGCCGCTGATTTCCGCATTGAGTAGTGGAAAATTTTTCAGCGCGCCGACGACTGCTTTGGTAAAGAAAGACATGAAACCCAGCTTGACATCGTGCGCCTGCACGAAAGCTTCCTTGCGCCGGTTGCGCACGGCCATGATCGCAGTCAGATCGACTTCATTAAAAGTGGTGAGCATTGCCGCTTCATGCTGCGCAGCGACCAATTTGCTGGCAATGGTCTGGCGGCGGCGTGTCATTTTGATGCGTTCCACTGGTTTTTCCGGATCAGCCTCTGCCAATTCATCCGGAATCGACGTGTCTTCATAAGTTATTGGCTTTTCAGTTTGCCGAGCAATGTCCTCTGCACGGATGCGCCCGAGCGGATCATTTGTCTGCACGGTATCCAGATCAATTCCTTTTTCCCTGGCCAGTTTTCTCGCGGCGGGGGAAGCAATTTTACTCGCCGGTGCCGGGGTCTCCGGTACCTTTTCAGCAGGATCAATTTTTTCAATTTCAGAAGAAGATGCGCCGCCAGCCGCTTCCCCCTTTTCAGCGTTCTCATCATCGAGCAGCGCAATGACTTCACCGACTTCGACCGTGTCATCCACATTTTTCTCAATCTTTTTCAAAACACCCGCGTGTTCGGCACTGATCTGGATATTGACCTTGTCTGTTTCAATTTCGGCGATGTCGTCACCCTGATTGACCTGATTTCCGACATCGACCAGCCACCTGACAATGGTTCCTTCTGTAATTGACTCTGCAAGTTCCGGCACTTTGACTTCAATCATCCTGATCCCCTCCCGAATCGCAAACAATCTATTTTCAATTTCTATGCAAAGTTTCAGCGATAATCCTTTTTTGTTCCAGCTTGTGAAATTTCGGTTCTCCGGTCGCCGTGCTCGACCGCTCCGGCCGCCCGATATAATTCAACCGGACGCCTTCGGGACTAGCGGAACGGATATGAGGCTCGATGTAATTCCACGCACCCATATTTTTCGGTTCTTCCTGCAGCCATACAATTTCTTTCAGCTGCGGATATCGGCTCAGAAGGCCTTTGATCTCCTGTTCCGGAAATGGGTAAAGTTCCTCGACACGCAGGATTTTCAGCCAATCCAGGTTCTCATTCAGGGACTCAATTTCCACCGCTAGATCCACGGCGACTTTTCCACTGCAGAGTGCCACACGCTCCACTTTTTCCGGTGCACCGGAAGTCAGTGGCTCTTCAAGCACACTCTTGAAACAGCCGTCAGACAGATCTGCCGGAATTGAAGTCGCTTTCGGATGCCGGAGCAGGCTCTTGGGCGACATAATTACAAGCGGCCGGACCAGGTCCGTGTTGAGAATGGCCGCCTGCCGGCGCAAAATGTGGAAGTACTGGGCGGGAGTGGTGAGGTTGGCCACCACCCAGTTATTTTCCGCCGACAGCTGCAAAAATCGTTCCAGACGTCCGCTGGAGTGTTCCGGCCCCATGCCTTCATAGCCATGAGGAAGCAAAATGACAAGCCCTGACTTTTGCCCCCATTTGGCGCGGCCCGCCGTCACAAACTGATCGAACATGACCTGGCCGACATTGGCAAAGTCGCCGAACTGTGCTTCCCAGAGAACCAGTGTTTCGGGAGCGAAAACATTGTACCCGTACTCAAAACCGATCACCGCTGTTTCGGAAAGAGGACTGTTGTGAATGTCAAAAGACACATTCACATTTTTCATATGATGATATGGCGTATAGCGGGCTCCCGTCGCCACATCGTGAAGCACCGCGTGACGGTGGGCGAATGTCCCGCGCTCCACGTCCTGTCCGGTAAAGCGGATCGGCGTGCCGTCGTGGAGAATCGAAGCGAACGCAAGGGATTCCCCTGTTCCCCAGTCAATTTTATGCCCGGCATTCAGCGCTGTTTCCCGACGCCTCAGAATTTTTGCCAGTTTCGGATATACACGCAGATCTTCGGGCCAGTCAAGTAGCTCATCGTTCAATTCCCGGAGCTCGTCAACCGGAACTTTTGTCTGAATATGGCTGAGCGGTTCGGCCAGCTTTTTGGGAAAGGGCACTTCTTTAAGATCTTTTTCTTTATCGCGTGATGCATTATAGATCGCCTGAAACTTATCCGTCAGGTGAATTTTATACCGTGATACTACATCTTCCCCGACTAGCTTTTCTTTCTCCAGTTTCTTCAGATAAATATCGCTGACGGTCGGATGATTCCGGATAATCTGATAAAGAAGCGGCTGCGTCGCCGAAGGGTCATCCGACTCATTGTGCCCGTAACGCCTGTAACCGCACAAATCGATCAGAAAGTCTTTGCCAAATTTTTTCCGATATTCATAAGCAAGCGTGATTGCGCTCAGGCACGCTTCCGGATCGTCCGCGTTAACATGGACGATTGGGATTTCAAATCCCTTGGCGAGATCACTGGCGTAGGCGGTCGAACGCTCGTCCTCCTGATCCGTAGTAAATCCAAGCTGATTGTTTGCGATAATGTGAATGGTGCCCCCCGTATTGAAACCCTTCAGTCTGCTCAGATTGAGCGTTTCCGCGACGACCCCTTCCCCTGGGAAAGCCGCGTCGCCATGGATCATAATCGGCACCGCTTTTTCTGTATTCTGGACAGGAAAGCCTTTCACCCTCCGGTCATCCTGAGCCGCGCGGGCATAGCCTTCAATGACGGGATCGACAGCCTCCAGATGGCTCGGGTTATTGGCCAAGGTCAGGCGCACCTGAAATTCAGACTCTTTTCCCTCATTCTCCTCCGTGTACTGAAGTAAATATTTTTTATGGCTGTCTTCAATGGACCGGGCCGCGCCCAAATGGTATTTAACGTCGCCTGTCCATCCGTAATTGATCCCCTTCGATCCTTCCGAAGGCACCATGCTTTTGATCGGAGCGTGGACGAATTCCGCAAGAATTTTTTCGTAAGGTTTGCCCAGAA
This sequence comes from Sporolactobacillus shoreae, assembly GCF_004684935.1. Lineage (GTDB taxonomy): Bacteria > Bacillota > Bacilli > Bacillales > Sporolactobacillaceae > Sporolactobacillus > Sporolactobacillus shoreae. The sequence goes on along the minus strand of NZ_SRJD01000004.1, from coordinate 35,717 downwards.
TATGTGCGAGAACACTCAGCCTGCCGCGGTGAGCCATACTGATCATGACCCGTTTCGCCCCGTCTCCCACGCTGTATTGGATCAGCTTATCCAGCATCGGCACCAGCACATCCAGCCCTTCGATCGAGAAGCGTTTCTGCCCGACGAAGGTTTTATGAAGGAATCGTTCAAAGGTTTCTACCTTGACGAGTTCCTTTAAAAGATCCTTTTTTTCAAGGTCGGTACACACATACTGGAAACGTTCGCTTTCAACCGCACTGTTCAGCCACTTTTTTTCATCCAGATCCTGTACATGGGAAAACTCATACGCCAGCGACCGTGAATAGAGATTTCGCAGATAATTGACCACATCCAATGCGTTTCGCACACGATCCGGTGCGGCCGGCCAGATGACCTTTGATGGAATCGCTTTCATTTTTCTGGGCGAAAGATTAAAAGAAGCCAGATCCATTAAATGTGTTTCAATCACATGATGATTGCGCAGCGGATTGACATGGGCAAGCAGATGACCGTATGCCCGAATACGTTCCGCGAGGCGTACGGCGCCAACAACCTGGGACAACTCAAATTCGCTTTCCGCAGAGCTGTATGTTTGTTCATTTCGGAAATCTGGCGGTACGCTGCTGTCTTTTGGTCTTCCCAGTTTGTCAAAAAGTTTTTTCAGAGTCTTATCCACTGTTGCCGGGTCATCAAGATATTTGTCATACTGTTCATCAATGTAAGCAAGATTCAGTCCGGAGAAACCTTGCCAGGGATTCGTTCGACTTAACGTATTCAGTTCAAAGGCTGACACTGTACATCGCTCCCCATCAATCGATTGTTTGACCTGAAAACAAATGATTGTCTTACGGTTTTCTTGTAGATTCATTTTAACACAGCACATTTGAAGTTTAAATTGTTACGATATTATGAAATAATGATTTTTTGTAATCGTATTCATTCGTTTAGAAGTCTTCACCTATTGACATACTCATCATATGTATTTTAAAGGGATCTGAGTAGGCAAGAAGCGTTTTTTGAATCCCGGTGTGGCATGCTATAATAAGGAATAAGCGCTGATTCCGGACCCTGACTCGGGAAACCGGATCGGGGAAAGAAGGCATAAATTTGGACGAGCTGAAAGCGGGGACTGTAGTCACCCTCAATTTTTCACATAAAGCGCCATTCGGCTATTTTCTGACCGATGGCAAACAGGAGATACTGCTTCACGAAAATGATGCCGCCGGACCTGTCGACGAGCAAGCGCCCTTGAAGGTTTTCCTGTATCAGGACCATCAGGGCAGACTGGCTGCCACTATGAACATTCCGGACGTCCGGCTGGGCATGTACAACTGGGCGACCGCCGTTTCAATGCATAAAAAATACGGTGTGTTTGTCGATATCGGCATCAATAAAGACATACTGCTGTCGAAGGATGATCTTCCTGACGAGTGGCCAGACTGGCCGGAAGCGGGCGACAAGGTTTACGTCAGCCTGAAACTGGATAAAAAGGACCGTCTCTTTGCAAAGCTCGCCGATGAGTCGATCATGAATGTTATTTCCGTTCCCGCATCTGGGGAAATGCTTAACAAAGATGTCGACGCAACGGTTTATCGGCTACTGCTCGAAGGCGCGCATTTCATCACAGATGACGGGTTTCTCGGATTTCTTCACCAGAAAGAAACGAACGGGAGGATTCGCGTCGGGCAGGTGATACACGGCCGGGTGATTGATGTGAAAGAAGACGGATCGATCAATCTGTCAATGCATCCGAGAAGCTACGAATTGATTGATGAGCATACCGCCGCCATCCTTCACTACATGGAAGGCCGTGGCGGGGCCATGCCTTTTTCAGACAAAAGCCTGCCCGAGGACATCAGAAATCAATTTTCAATCAGCAAAGGCGATTTCAAGAAAGCACTCGGAAAACTGATGAAGGAGAAAAAACTCTATCAGGAAGAGGGCTGGAGCTACTTTACGGAAGTGAAAAAGTAAATCATAATGAAAAAGAACTCCGCATTGGAGTTCTTTTTCTATTCAGAAGCTGAAGCAAAGATTACGCTGTTTCAGCGCCACGGCGTCTTCTTATAATCGCTTGAAAAGCCATGCCTATAAAATAGACGGCCGCATCAAACGCAACAATAAAAAAGCTGACCGGGGCATTGGTATAATAACCGGCGGTGAGGCCGAACCAGACGCCCAGTATGGCAATCAGTGAAGAGAGCAGGATCATCCCAAAAATTGACTGGGTAAAGAACCTTGCCGCAGCAGCGGGGACGGTCATCAAGGCGAAAACGAGCAGCGCGCCGACAATCTGGACTGTGGCGCTGACGGCAACGGCCATCAGCAGCAGAAAACCGATGGAAATCCAGCGGATCGGAAGCCCCGCGGCCTCAGCCCCGACCTGATCAAACGAGTCGAACTTGAGCCAACGATATCCGGCGCCGAGAACAAGGATCACGAAGATGGTAATAACGACAATAAGCCAGATATCCTGCAAATCAATGCCGACAACACTGCCAAAAAGCAGGGTTCTGGAGTAATTGCCCTGGACGTTCCCCAACGACAAAAATAAAATTCCGAGAGCAAGCGCGAGACTGAGAATTACGCTGATTGAAGCGTCCCTGCGGAACATTCGGACACCCATCTGCCCGACGCCAAGCGCACCCAGGAGAGTAAAAGCGAGCAACCCGGCCAGCGGATCAATACCCGCGTAAGCGGCAAAAGCTGCGCCGGCAAAGCCAATATGTGAAAGAGTATGTGCGATAAAAGAAAGAGACCTGGCGACAATAAAAACGCCGATCACCCCGCACATGACCGCAATCAGCGTTCCAGCTATAAAGGCGTGCTGCATGAAATCATATTGAAACATCTTTTTCCCTCCAAAAAATGACACAACCGATAGGTCATGACCCCAACGGTTTCTTAAATTGCCGAAGACCATTACCTTGGAGAAGCCGAAAGAGACAGCCCCGCCGATGGAGATTTTTGCTGAAGAGCCCCATCCGCTTCAGAGGATATGGACTGATAAACGTTTTTCAGCATGGCCTGATCGTTAAGTATCTCCTGCTTCGTTCCGGTTTTGTAAAAGCCACGCGACATAAGCAGAACGCGATCCGCATATTTTCTGACCAGCTCCAGATCATGGCTGATAAAAATTACGGAAACACCCCAGTCGCTTGCTGCTTTCTGAACAAGCTCCATCATCCGCTCCTGGGCGTCCGGATCAAGATTCGCTGTGGATTCATCCAGAAGCAGCAAATCCGGATGACGCACAAGTGCCTGCGCCAGAAAAACACGTTGGCGTTCTCCGCCGGACAATTTACCGATGGGTTTCCTGGCAAAACGGTCCGTATCTGTGAAACTCATGATCTCCCTCAATACTTTTCTCTCCTGCATGGAAGGCCACGGGAAGAATCCGGAAAGCTGTCCGAGTGAAACAAAATCCCTGGCGCTGATCGGCGTTTCATCATCAATAACACGCGATTGCGGCACATACCCGACAACTGTCTTACTCTCGTCGTCAAGCACTATTCTTCCATTCTGAGGCTGGATTAATCCTAGAATGGATTTCAGCAAAGTGGATTTTCCTGCTCCGTTCGGTCCGATAACGGCAAACATTTCACCTGCGGAAACATCAAAAGAAAGATCGTTCAGTACTTCTTCCCCATTAAAACTTACCTGAAGATGACTGACCCGGACTCTATGAAGCATCGAAAAACCTCCCTCACTGGCATTTGAACTTCTCTGAATCTCGCAATCTATATGTAAATCAACAAAGTCGTATCCTAGATATAAAAACATGTCACTTTGATAAATAGTAATTATTTCGATTTGCTTTGTCAAGCTTGAAATACTTCGGCGCATGATCCATTCATTACTACCTGTTCTGTATCGATTCAATTTGCTTCAGCTGATCCATCATCCAGTTTTTGTAGTCCTTTCCCGTGGGCAGGGTCTCAGTCACCTTGATCACCGGAACGCCATATTTTTCAGCTAAAGTCATCATGTTTTTCACAGTCGGACTGATTGCCTGAGTATTGCTGACCAGGAACGCGATCCGCTTTTCTTTGATGTCCTTCTGCATGTCCGCAATGTCTTTCGGTGAAGGGTCCGATCCCTGTTCTACGGCAACTTCAAAATGGTTATTCGCCACTTTATAGCCCATGGCAGTCAGCGCATAGTCAAATACCGGTTCGGAAACATCCACCCGTTTACCGTCCGACTTTTTGCTCAGCTTTTCAATTTCATCTTTAATCGATTTGATACTATCAATATATTTGACGGCGTTTTCCCTGTATTCAGCGGCATGCTTCGGATCGATTTTCGCCAATTTTCCGGCCAGATCCTCCGCCAGCTTCGGCATGGTCTCCGGCTGATACCAGAGATGTTCATTAACCCCGTCCTTTTTATTTAACAAGTCCTCACCGACGCGGACGACTGTCTGATTGCTGTGGCCAGTGGCTAGATTATCCATCCATCCGTCGTAGCCGATGCCGTTATACACAACCAGTTTTGCCTGGCTCACTGCTTCCGCAGTCCCCGTCGTCGGCTCATAATCATGCGGATCTATGTTCGGACTATTAATGATTGAAGTAACATGTACATGATTTCCGCCTACCGCCCTGGCTACTTCCCCATAAAAGTCCTCCGCAGCGACAACATTAATTTTCGATCCCGCACTGTTTGAGGCTGCGCCGCCACATCCTGAAAGGACTCCAATTAATAAAATAAACGCGCCAAATAAAAAAGCAGACCGTTGAGCAAACCTAGATATTCCCATTCCTAAAAAGCCTCCAATTCAGTATCCCGTTTTAAATCGTAATAATTCCTATTTAACTTCTACAATTAAAAATAGTAACCATTACGTTTTAACTTGTCAAGAAAAACCTTACAAGAACCTTCACACAGCCTGATCTTGACTGAAGTGTTTCAAAGCTATAAGTTAATGATGTTGTAATGCTTTACATATCCGCAGATTATCAAATTATTATAATGGAGGAATGTTCATTGAAAATCGCAATGGCAAGTGACCACGCCGGATTTGAACTCAAAGGTGAAATCAAGGCATGGCTTGAAAAGGAAGGGCATGAAGTGATCGATTTTGGCACGGACAGCAAGGAATCCTGTGACTTGTCGGATTATGTCTACCCGGCATCGCTCGCCGTCGCCAAAGGTGAAGCAGACCGCGGTATTTTCGTTGACGGTGTCGGCTACGGCAGCGCGCTGATTGCGAACCGCATCTATGGCTTGAACGCCGCTGTCTGCCAGGATCCGTTCTGCGCCAAGCTTGCCCGGCAGCACACCGACAGCAATGTGCTCTGTATCGGCGGAAAAATCATCGGTTCAGGTATCGCCCTTGAAATCGTCGACGTCTGGATGCACACCGATCCGATCACGGATGTTGATAAATATGTCCGCCGCGTGAAAAAAGTACAGGAGATCTCAGAGAAACATCTGAAGAAACTCTCGGAAATCTGAACAGCCAATCATGGATTGAGAAATAGCCGGAGTGATAAGCGCTGATGCGTGCCCTTCTCTCCGGCTATTATTTTGATCAGTAAAGTGTGTGCGCCAGATCTTCGAGTTGCTCCTATATGCTTGGAAGTCGCTCCTAATTCGTGAAAAGTCGATCTTAACTCTTCATTTGTCGCTCCTAACTCGTCACAACTCGCTCCTAATCCGGTTGAACTCGCTCCAAAAAAAATTGAGAAAGAAGAAAAAGAGTGATTTGATACTGCGCAACAGTAAGAAACATTTATTTCATAAAAAGCCGACAGCCCGACCTGTTATCAGGACTGAGCTGTCAGTTTAATAGGTTAATTTTTTACTGCGTGAGTATAATGAATCGTTTCAAAAGCCGACAGATAATCGTTTCGGTTAGCAAAGTAAGCCTCATTAATTTCATTTGGTGATAGATGTTCATAAATGAGTAACCCTGATTTGTCTAGTAGGTTTTCAACCTCATCATAAGAAAAACATGACTTCATTGGTTCACCACAGCCATTTGCTGCTTTTATCATGTTTGCTACTCTGTTCGATCTTCCTTTTGTGTCAAATAATGTTTCATCTGCGTAATCAAAAACTATGGAACTTCCCTTTGGAATCTTAGCAAACAGGTTTTGAATTAATTTTGCATTTTCTTCTTTAGTTAAATAATAAGAAACACCTAAAAGGCTAAAGAATGTTTTTTTGTCCTCAAATCCTTCCGTTATCAAATTTTGATAAGTAACTGTATTTGTGAAGTCCATAGAAACAAAATGAAGATTGTCCGGAATCTCCAAATGAGCGTCTGCCAATCGCTTCTTCTTAAACTCTTGTGATGATGGATGATCAACTTCAAATATTTCTATGTTATTTTTCAATTCTGGGTGACGGAAACAAAAAGTATCCAGTCCAGCTCCGAGTATGACATATTGTTTTAACCCTAATTTTACTTCGTTAAGCAATACTTTCTCACAATATGCTGCCCGTGCTAAAGGAGTCGGTGAAAGTTGAACTTGTGTCACCCATTTTAGTATTTCTTCTGAATTTCCGTTGAACTTTTGAGCGATTTCTTTATTGAAGAACTCGATCCCCTGAACCATGTTCTTTTTAATGTCATTAAATTCATTTTGTGAGATTAAATCTTTAGCGATAAAGTCATCGAAGATTTTTGGCGTATCAAATTGACTATGGTAAGCACGACCAAAAGCAGATATTAATGAAGTTAAACTGGACTCATCTTGCTTCATGCAAGTGTCCTCCTTCTATAAAAATAAGATTCCCCTGGCCAGGAGAGCCTTATTTTATATCTATTATTATAAATAATCAATTGTAGCATAAATAAAATATTTTGTCAATTTTTACGTGCAAAAACTTTGTTGTCAATCAACAATCCTGACTGGCTATGTTTTTTTGGTTCAAATCCACTTATAATGAATCTAACAAAATGGAGGCGGTCGATCATGGCAACGTTCAGCTTAGGAACAATCATCTTTCAACTTGTTACGTTTGCTTTACTTCTCGCGCTTGTTTACTTCGTCATCAGGGGAATCATCTTTTTTACCGTACACCCAAGAGAAAGTAAAAAACAGAATGAAGAAATTCTGAAGAAGTTGACCGAGATTAGTGAGAAACTGGATAAGAATCATTAAAGCTTCAGGTTCCTTCAGAACAGAAAGGGATTGACGTCTATGAAAAAAATCTTTCTATTTTTAACGCTCATCCTCTGCCTCTCTCTAATTCTTTCCGGGTGTTCATTTCCCACTGGAAACACCAAGATGGAAAAGACGCAGAACAGTCATTCAACGGTTAAAGCAGCTGCTCCAGCTGATAAAAATAAGACAGCTGTGCCCAATACTCATCAATCTGAAACAGTCAATACTACAGGTTGGATCCATGTAGCGCATCCCGCACAAATTCCGATTCTGATGTATCACAGCATCTCTACCGGAGGCAACAGCCTGCATGTTTCTGCGGCAGAATTCAGCTCAGAAATGAAGTGGATCAAGGATCACGGCTATGAAACCCTGACCCCGGAAGAGGCCGACTTAATACTGACCAAGGATATGAAACCGAAAAAGAAGTGTGTTCTGATCACGTTGGACGATGGGTATCAGGACAACTACACCACCGCTTTCCCGATTCTGAAAAAATATCACATGCACGCAACGATATTCATGATCGGAAAATCGATTGGCCGGCACAATCACCTGACTAAGCCGGAAATGCTTCAAATGGCTGAAAACGGCATCTCCATTCAGAGCCACACCATCCACCATCTGGAGCTGAGCCTGCTTTCCAATGCGAATCAACAGGCGGAACTCGTTCAATCAAAACAGTTATTTGACCGGATACTCCACCAGAAAACGCTAATGATCAGCTATCCTTCAGGCCGCTATAACCCCGAAACGCTGAAACTTTCTGAACAGGCGGGCTATAAAATGGCCGTGACGACTGAACCCGGCGCCGCTTCGAGAACACAGGGGATGTTTGCGCTCCACAGAATCCGTATTGTCCCGGGCATGTCATTGATCGGTTTCGGAAGAATACTGGACCGTGCGAACTGATTTTTCGATTACACGGCAAAACTGGCAAAGACCGATTTCATTAATACACTTTCACACATTTTTAAGAATTGACTTTAAATAAGTTTCAATCACAAACTCCCGCTGGTGGTCATCACGAATATCCTTGCCTGAGTATTTAAAAAAGTCTTCCGCTTTAATCATCAGTGTCTGTAAAAATGAAATAATCTCAAAAGCCATCAGCTTTATTTCGAACTCGTTTTTTTCCCCACTGAAGTGCTCTTCCAAGAGTGGGATAATGTAATAGGGTAGATATATGTCCGCTTTTGTGAGCTCATAAATTGCCGTTGATTTCGTTAATGAATAGTACTGCATGGTTAGCTGACTTAAGTGTAAGAGCATTTGTAAAAGTCGATCGTAAGAAGAGTGATTTTTATTTTCAATGCTTATCCAGTCATCAGCAGCACTTTTTATTAACTGATTCACAGCAATACTGATTAATTCATCTTTTGAGCTAAAATAGTAATTTATCATCGCCAAATTGATTTTTGTCTTCTCAGCTATTTGTCTCGAAGTAATTTCCTCTGAGTGTCCACTTTCCAGCAACAGATCGATCGTGCCCTGGATAAGTTTTTGCTTCGCATCTGTCTTTGACATATATCCTCCGCACATTGATTCTATTCCGTTCTTGTTAATAATCGTCCAACGGTTCCTCCCATTACGGAACACGCACCTAAAACGACGATAAATATAATATAACCGTAACCCATATTTAGGGTAAAGAGGCCAATGCATGATCCTGCGGTAATTCCGAATGACTGTGAGGCGTGCATTAATGCTGTTTTATATCCTCTTTTGTTCATCATAATCCAACCGGCACCTGTACCCGCTGTGATAAAAAATAGCAGGATCGTTCCGACCGTCACCCAACGGACATCTGTAGGAGTTTCATGGATCCAATTTTTATCCTGCAGTTGAAAAAGAAGAAAAATAATGCCATCAATAACTAAACCGACAAAACAACCAAATCCGCTTAAAATTTGAACCATTCTGGGACTTTCTTTTTTCATTACGTTCCCCTGCCTTTCCACATAAATTAAACAATTATTAAACGCGTTTAATTTATGCGAATTTCAACTATTTGTCAACCTTTTTTCAGGTATCCAAGTTCGTGCACATTTCTCTCTGAAATAAAAAGTAAGCATTATGGCTGAAATAATTAAATCTTTTTAGAGATTTTTCAGTGTACACAAAAAAGAGAATTGCCTGACACAATGAATTGACAAAGCCACCGCCGTTGTCTATGATGTAGCTACCATCAATGGAGCCGGAGGGCTTTATTGACCGGCTGGATTGTTCCACAGGGAGCAGTCAGCTGTACAAGATGAGAATAGAGCAGTGAGTGAGTAGAGTTGAGAAGAGCCGAGGATACTTTTACTTTTTTGCGCACACAACGTGTTGCGTCTCCCGCATAACACCACCATCCTTCTTCATCTCACCAAATCACTCACTCCTCAAAAAAAGAGGAGTGTCGATCATGTTTCAGGAAAAACTAGCCCAGCTTGTGCAAGGACAGACCTTATCGGAAACTGAAGCCTCAGCCATTATGGACGAAATTATGGAAGGAAATGCTTCCCCAAGCCAGATCGCCGCTTTCCTTGCGCTACTAAGTGCAAGAGGGGAAACGGTCGAGGAACTCGCCGGCTGCGCGCGAAGTATGAGCGCGCATGCCAAGTCGCTTGAGTATTCAGAGCCGCTCCTTGATATTGTCGGCACGGGCGGTGACGGCAACCACACATTTAATATTTCCACGGCATCAGCAATCGTTATCTCTTCACTTGGCGTCAACGTGGCCAAACACGGCAATCGTTCCGTATCGTCGACCAGCGGAGCGGCGGACGCTCTAGAGGCACTTGATATTGGGATTCAGTCGACTCCTGAGTCCGCCTGCCAGCTTCTTGACCGAACTCATATGTGTTTCTTATTCGCCCCACTGTATCATGCATCCATGAAATACGCCGTTGAACCCCGTAAGGCCCTTGGATTCCGTACCATTTTCAACATGCTTGGCCCACTGACCAATCCCGCCCATGCCAGGAGGCAGATGCTTGGTGTCTACAGCCGCAAACTGGCTGAGATGTACGCGGAAACACTGCTCCGCCTCGGAACGGATCGGACATTGGTCGTGACCGGTGAGGATGGCATGGACGAATTCACCATCTGCGGACGAAGCGACGCGATTCTTATCGAAAATGGCCGGACTTCAACATTCAGCATCAGACCTGAAGATGTCGGATTAGGCATCGGAATTTTGAAGGCGATTCAGGTAAAAAATCCACAGGAGAGCGCGGCGTTGATTCATTCCGTATTTTCCGGAGATAAGGGAAATCCGTCGGCACTAAATGCAATTCTTCTGAATGCAGGTGCCGGTTTGTTCGTTGCGGGGCATACGTCTTCGATCGGCGAGGGCGTGCATGAAGCCCGTGAAGCCATTGAAAGCGGACGTGCACTGCGCCAGCTTCAGCTTCTGCAACAGGTGACAAAGAGGCCTGCCCATGTCTGAGACCATCCTTGACCAGATTCTCCGGACAAAAGCTAATGAATTGGAAGAATTTCGGAGGCCCACATTCGATCGAGAGCAGCCAGAGATCTATTCCTTAAAAAAAGCCCTATCCCGCCCCAAGCACCGATTCGGACTGATTGCGGAAATCAAGGAGGCCTCACCCTCCAAAGGGGTGTTCCGTCCGGACTTCAATGCGGAGCATCTGGCCCGCACCTATGCCGCGTCCGGAGCCGATGCGATCAGCGTCCTGACGGATCGTGTCTATTTTCACGGATCCATCGAACGTCTGCGGTCTGTCCGTCGGGAAGTCAGGCTGCCCATTCTGCGCAAAGATTTCATCATCGATGAACGGCAGATTGAAGAAGCTTACCTGTGCGGTGCGGATGCCGTCTTGCTCATCGCAGGAGCCATGGATACAAAGCGGCTTCACCACCTCTACTTAACAGTAAAGGGATTCGGTCTGGAAGCCCTGGTCGAAGTGCACAGCAGACAGGAAGCGGAAGCTGTCCTTGATCGTTTTACACCGGAGATTGTCGGGATCAATAACCGCGATCTGAAAACATTCCGCACGGATCTGCATGTCATTGAAAGAATCCGTCCGCTCATCCCGCAAAGTGTTCTGATCGTCAGCGAATCGGGTGTTCAGACCCCAACGGATATCCAGTTCTTACAGAAAAGCGGCGCGGATGCCGCACTGATCGGTGAAACTTTGATCCGCTCCGACGCTCCGGAAAAGAAAATCGAGGCTCTGTATGGGAAGGTCGTGATACGTGATGCGACCCCTAATTAAATACTGCGGGAATCATTCATATACCGACCTCGAGCGTACTTTCAGCAGTCGTGCGGATTTCATTGGCTTAATTTTCACGCCAAAGAGCCGGCGCACAGTTCAGCCGGAACAGGCAGCCTTATGGATCAAACAGCTTGCTCCGTTAGGTAGTAAGAAGCTCGTCGGCGTGTTCGCGGATGATCCGCCGGAGCATATTTTTTCAGTTCTGCGTTCGGTACCGCTGGATATTTTGCAGTTTCACGGAAGCGAGACGCCCCGGACACTCGCTGAAATAAAAAAGGCAACGGGCCTGCAAGTCTGGAAAGCCATCCATCATGCACCGGGTGCACTTGAAAAAATGCGTACTTTTTCAGGCATTGCCGACGGATTTATCATTGATACCCAGGTGAAAGGACAGCTTGGCGGCACAGGCGTTGCTTTTGACTGGGCAGCTATCCCCGATTATCAGGCGGAAGCGAGACATCAGAATGCCAGTTGCCTGATTGCCGGGGGGATCACTCCGGAGAACATTGCCGATCTGCTTCATTACGATCCAATGGGCATCGATATTGCTTCAGGCATTGAGCAGGACTTTCAGAAGGACCGTACTAAAATTTTCAGAATTGAGAAAAGAGTGTGGAACGAAAATGATCAGACAGCCGCAACTGGAAGATAAGTTTCGAACAGATGAAACCGGGCGATACGGCGACTTCGGCGGTCGGTATGTTCCGGAGACCATGATGCATGCCCTGCTCGAACTGGAGCAGGGATTCAAAGAAGCCATGACCGACACCGCTTTTCTAAATGATTACCACAAAATTCTTCATGACTACTCGGGTCGTCCGACACCCGTCACCTATTGCCGGCGGCTGAGCGAGGCCGTCGGTGGTGCTCAGATTTATCTCAAAAGAGAAGATCTGAACCACACAGGTGCCCACAAAATCAATAATGCCGTCGGTCAGGCCCTGCTCGCGAAACGAATGGGCAAGAAAAAACTGATCGCTGAAACCGGCGCGGGACAGCATGGCGTCGCAACAGCCACCATCGCCGCCTATTTTGGGATGCCCTGCAAGATATTCATGGGCGCCGTTGACGTCGAGCGCCAGGCACTGAACGTTTTCCGAATGAAGCTTCTGGGTGCTGAAGTGGTGCCCGTTCACTCCGGTAACGGAACTCTGAAAGATGCCGTCAATGAAGTGCTCCGCTATTGGGCCGCTCACATTGAAGATACCGCTTATATTGATGGATCGGCGGTCGGTCCTCATCCCTATCCGATGATCGTCCGCGATTTTCAGCGGATCATCGGTGATGAAGCGCGCGAACAAATGCTTCAGCAGACCGGGAAACTGCCGGATGCGGCGGTCGCCTGTGTCGGCGGAGGCAGCAACTCCATTGGCCTCTTCACCGCCTTTCTGGACGATCCAGTGCAGCTGTACGGTGCGGAGGCAGGAGGAAAAGGCACTGACACCGGCCAGCACGCGGCGACGCTGACCAAGGGATCGGTCGGCATTGTCCATGGCATGAAAACGTACTTGCTCCAGGATGCTGCCGGCCAGATTACGGAGCCTTATTCCATTTCCGCCGGACTGGATTATCCGGGCATCGGACCTGAGCATGCTTATTTATTCAAGACAGGAAGAGCAGTCTACCGCGCGATTACAGATGATGAAGCGCTCGACGCCCTTGTCCGTCTTTCAAAACTGGAAGGGATTCTTCCCGCGCTTGAAAGCGCCCATGGGCTCGCGCTGGCCATGAGAATCGCCACAAAAATGAAGCCGGATCAATCCGTGCTCGTCTGCCTGTCCGGCCGGGGCGACAAGGATGTTCAGACGGTCCTCCACGTACTGAAAAAAGACAACAGTGATGGGAGCGATGAGCAATGAACGGTTTCGAACACTATGTACAAAAAAATCACGGGATGCTGTTCATCCCGTTTATCGTAGCCGGTGATCCGAATGAAGAAGCCACTGTCGATCTGGCTCTGACCATGCAAAAATGCGGCGCCAGTGCGCTGGAATTAGGTATCCCTTACTCCGATCCGCTGGCGGACGGCCCTGTGATCCAGAGGGCGTCCAAACGCGCATTGGCCGGCGGCATGACGCTGCTCCGTGCCATGCGGCTCGTCAATACCATGCGTCAAAAGGGTCTGAACATTCCCGTCGTGATCTTCACCTACGCGAACCCGCTGCTCCAACTTGGATTGGAAACATTTTTTCATGAAGCGGCCGTCAATGGCATCGACGGCCTGCTCGTTCCGGATATTCCTTATGAAGAAAGTCGTCCGCTTGCCAAGCGCTGCGTGCAGGAAAACGTGCGCCTGATCTCTCTTGTCGCCCCGACAACTTCGGACGAACGGCTGGAGAAGATTTGCGCCTCCGCCCAAGGTTTTATCTATTGCGTCTCATCCCTCGGCGTGACAGGTGTGCGAAAGAAATTCCATCCGGATATCTTCCCATTTCTGGAACGTGTCCGGCAGGCAACCTCATTGCCAATCGCTGTCGGTTTCGGCATATCATCACGCGAACAGACTGCTGAGCTGAAGGGGTCCGCCGACGGGTTCATTGTCGGCAGTGCCATTGTTTCAGAGATCGAAAAGCGCGCCGACCAGCTAAAGAAGGCAGCAACCCGAGCGACAGCGCTTGATGAACTAAAGGAAACCCTGCTGGAAAAATTCGGCACGCCATCTGAAAAGCCTTTGCCTCACATCTAAATCGTACACTTTGAAAAAATCAATCAAACGCTAAGAGCAGACTCCCCGTGGGCAGCCTGCTCTTTTTAGTGTGGCTATGGTTTTGAGAAATCAGCTTCTATTATTCTTTGTTTTCTTCGAGCGTCACTGTCCTATTTTCCTCATCAATAAAAATGTCACAGGAAAAATCTCTTTGAATCATCTCGATGTTTTCCTTATTCAGCAACTCGTCGCTACAGGAGAAATAGACCCTTCCGTCTTCAACATAATAAGGTTGTACGAGAGCCAAAGGCAGAACCATCTGATCGTACTTATCAAATCCTACTTCACTCAACATTTCCCAGTCGCGGCTGGTCATCTTTATCCCCCCCAAAAAATTGGACTACATGATTTGTTTCATTATACTCCTTTAAAGCAGTAAACTGTCTGAAAATGTTTCATGACGCTATGAAAGATTCAGGAGCCCGCGACCCGCAGAAGACAGGCTTGCTTCAATCTGACAAATTTGTAAGACTGGACATCAGAAATGTAAGGGAACACTCGCTCAATCCCTTGTATACTAAACTCATCGACGATACGCGAGGAGCGAAAACAATGTTCTTACAAGTCAATCATTTACAAAAAATTTTCCAAACACGATTCAGTAAAGAAAAAACGGTCGCGCTGCAGGATGTGAGTTTCAGTGTCGAGGAAGGGGAGTACATCGCCATAATGGGTGAAAGCGGCTCGGGAAAAACGACACTGCTTAATATTTTGGCTACTCTTGATAAACCGACGTCAGGATCCGTGATCCTGAACAGCCAGGATGTAACGAAAATTAAAGAAAACAAACTGGCCGAATTTCGCCGCACCCATTTGGGTTTTATTTTTCAGGACTTCAATCTGCTTGATACGCTGTCGGTCCGCGACAATATTTTCTTGCCGCTCGTTCTTGGCCGGGAGAAGGTGCGCGTGATGGAACAGCGTTTAGATCAGTTGGCCCCCAAATTAAACATTGCCGATCTTCTAAACAAGCAGCCGTTTGAATTGTCCGGCGGTCAAAAACAACGCGTGGCAATCGCCCGCGCCCTGATTACCGAGCCGGAACTTGTACTTGCCGATGAGCCGACGGCAGCGCTTGACTTCAAAAACAGTGAAAACTTGCTTGCCCTGCTTGAAGAAATTAATGAAACCGGCCAGACCATCCTGATGGTGACGCACTCGGCGATTGCGGCCAGCCACGCCAAACGCGTGTTGTTTATTAAAGACGGCCATATCTTCCATCAGCTCTACCGCGCCAATCGGGAAGCAGCCACCTTCATGCAAGAGATCAGCATGACGATGACCAACCTGCTGGGAACTGAGGTGCGGTAAGATGTTTTACATCAAATTAGCGAGCCGCAACATCCGCCAATCGATGTCCAATTTTCTTCCTTTCTGCCTCTCAAGCGTGGTGATGTTCATCATGAATCTGATCATCACAACCATTTTATTCAGTCCAAGTTTGAAAAAGCTGCAAGGGGGATCAAGTTTTGCGGTGCTGCTGGGTCTAGGCTTAATCGTTTTGACGATCTTTGCCACCATCTTTATGATTTACAGTTATCGCTTTTTACTGAAACGGCGGACAAAAGAATTTGGGCTCTACAATATTCTCGGTCTGAAAAAGCGGCACATTGTCCGCATCTCCATTCTAGAACTGTTCATGATGTTCCTTGCGACCGTGATTGCAGGAACCGTTTTGGGGATTATCCTGGCTAAGTTTTTCTATCTCATCTTCATTCATCTGCTTGGCGAAAATTATTTTGACCTGCAGTGGAGCCCGCTTGCGGTGATGATCGTGACCGTGATTTTTGCGTGTATCTATCTGCTGCTCATGATCATCAGCAGCTTTTCCATCCGCCGTCAGTCCAGTCTTGAACTGCTTAAAAATGCGAGTAAAGGAGAAAAAGAACCCAAGTCACGCGGCATTCTGGCCTTGCTTGGCATCGTATCACTCGCGATCGGTTACTACCTTGCCGTAACGGTCACCTCTCCTCTCGATGCTTTAACCAAATTCTTTATCGCCGTGTTGTTTGTCATCTTGGGTACGCTCTTGTTCTACCTGAGCTTTACGATTTGGCTGCTCAAACGGCAGAAAAAGAATAAAGACTATTACTATCAGCCCAAGCACTTTATCATTGTCTCAAGCCTGCTTTACCGCATGAAGCAAAATGCGGTTGGACTGGCAAATATAACGATTTTAGTCACGATGACGTTCGTGACCTTGGCGACAACCGTCGGACTCTACTCCAGCATCAATGGATTTCTGGACGACTACTTCGTTCGCAACACGATCATTAATGTCAATACGACGCAGCAGCAAAGTAACGCGTTCATTGATCAAGTGGCAGAAAAAAACGGAATCCCCCTGAAGCACAAAATTGTTTACGAAATGTCGAACAGCATAATCGGAGCGATGAGCCATGGCAAATTCGAAAACAAACAAAAGCTCTCCAGTCTAACAGCCGTCAACTTCATGACTGCAGACACTTATAAGCAGCTAACAGGCAAAAGCGTTCATCTAAAAGATAATGAAGCGATCGTGTTCCCTGCTGTCGGCAGCTTCAATGAATCGAGCGTACAATTTGGTCATCATACTTTTAACATTAAAGACAAGATTAATGGAATCCGAAATTTTCCTTCCATCAGCCTGACGGCGTCAAACTGGCTGATTCTGATCGTCAACTCGAAATCACAGATTCAACCGGTCTTAGACGCTGCATCCAAGGCGTCGGGCAGACAATATGCGCTTGGTTTTGAGACAACCATTAGCGCCGACGTGACGGCAAAGGACGCAAAGAAACTCAATCTAGTGTTGTCCGATTACCTCGTGGATGGAAATAAACCGATTCAGCGCATTGACGAAGGAAAAATGATTAGCGGCACTGCCCCGTCCCTGCGAAGTTATGATGAAATGCACCAGCAGTTTCTTGCTTTTGCCGGCGGCTTCCTGTTCATCGGTCTGGTCTTAGGCTTTACCTTTATTCTCGGTACCGCATTAATCATTTACTACAAGCAAATTTCTGAAGGGGAACAGGATAAGCGCAGTTTCGAAATCCTCCAGGAAGTCGGTTTAAGCGGTGAGGAAGTGCGGCAAACGATTCGCTCCCAGGTATTGCTCATGTTCTTCTTGCCGATTGCCGTCGCGATTGTCCACTTCGGTTTCGCCTTCATCATGATCCAGAAACTGATCAGTTTGTTCGGGGCCACACGATTCAGCCTGCTTCTGCTAACCAGCGCGGGAACGATCGCCGTTGTTGCTGCGATTTACTACATCATCTACAAGCAGACGAGCCGCGCGTATTATCGGATCGTTGAGCGGTGAACTTCAAAAGGGCATCTCGAATTCGAGTTGCCCTTTTCGCATTTGTCCCTATCCATAAAAATCAGTAGAATGAAGATAGCCAATCACTATGGGAGAAATTTTGATGACAAAAGTATTTATTGTGGAAGACGACGCAGCGATTGTGAAACAACTAACATCTGCGCTGAATGAATACACGGTTGTTTCCGTACAAAATTTTCGCTGCGTCCGTCAGGAAATTGATGAGGCGGCACCTGATTTGATTTTGATGGATATTACTCTGCCCTATTTTAACGGTTTTTACTGGACAACAGAGATTCGGAAACGGTCAACGACACCGATCATCTTCCTGAGTTCAGCGGATGATGAGATGAATCAGGTGATGGCGATGAACATGGGGGCGGACGATTATATCACAAAGCCGTTTTCGATCGAGCTGCTGAAAGCCAAGATCAATGCGCTGCTCCGCAGAACCTATAACTTTTCTCAGTCGCAATTATCCTACCTGGGGTTTGTATTGGAAGGAACAGAGCTGAAGAAAGGCGCCGACAAAGTCGATCTGACGCCCACGGAGGCAAAACTGCTCCGCACACTCTTTGAACACCCCAATCAAACGGTAAACAAAGATGTGCTGCTTGCGAAGCTCTGGGAATCGGATGAATACATCGATGCCAACGCCCTGCAAGTCAATATTGCGCGGATGCGTAAGAAACTGAATGCCATCGGTTTTGATTATATTGGAACAGTGCGAGGTGTCGGCTATGTTCTGGCGTGAGCGAAAGCATTATATTTACGCTGTCCTCGCGATCATTATCGTCATGAGTCTGACCTTTTATCTGCGCGGTCTGCCGATGCGGACGTTTTGGGCGAGCTTATTATTTGGCATGACCGTTCTGATCGTTTTCAGCAGCTATGATTATTACCGGTTTCAGCGTCGCCATCACGAACGGCTCCGGCAAGTCGTTCCACAGGTTGACTTAAAACCACAGTCTCAGGCAGAACACGATCTGCTAAAACTGCTCGAGGAGCAGAAAGAATACTACGAAAATAAAATCGCTGGGATCAAAAAATTTGATGAGAACTTAACCGATGTGGTCAGCATATGGAGCCACCAAATGAAAGTCCCCCTGTCCGTCCTTGACTTGATGGGACAAACCGGAGATTTCACAGTTGATGAATTGAAAGAGCAGACCTTTCAATTGGAGAATTATCTCGACATGCTGCTCTATTATCTGCGATTGAACCACGAACAGACGGATTACCGCTTTACAAAAGTACCCTTGAAGCCCCTGCTACAGGCAATCGTGCGCAAGTTCGCCCCGCTGTTTATTAAAAAAGGTCTCAGCGTCACCGTTGATGGCGAAGAAGCATGGACTACAGACGAAAAATGGCTTTCCTTCGCACTGGAACAAATCATCGGCAATGCCGTCAAGTATACCCAGAAAGGCAAGGTCACCATCCGCATTACCGCGCAGTCCATCCAAATCAGCGACACGGGTATCGGCATTTTAAAGGAAGACCTGCCACGCCTGTTCGAGCACGGTTTTACCGGCTACAACGGCCGACGTGATAAAAAAGCGACAGGTCTGGGTTTTTTCTTGGCCAAAGAAGTCGCCGACCGGCTTTCATTGATCCTCCATGTTGATTCTGAAATAGACAAAGGAACAACTGTGACGATCAAGCGCACGCACGAACTTTGAAAAATGAACAGTTGGCTACTTCCAGGATAAAAAAGCTCATAACCCCCTATATACCAAGGATTGCGAGCTCCATTCTTTTCTCTCACTGTTGCTTGCTTAAATGCACTTTCTTTTCCGGCATTGATAGTCTGATCAAACTTTGAAATTTACGAATATCTTCATCACTTTCAAAGAATCGCTTTGGAATAACTAATGCTTGATGTTTTGAAATGTGAATCCGAAACATATCTTTATATTCGTAAGCAGAATTTAAATCCTCCCACTTGTAATAAACCTTTGATTTTCCACGCATTTGTATTATTTCATTGCTATTCACATCATAGTGAACTTCTTGTTTTATTAACTGATTACTCGAATATTCTTTTCTCACTCTAAGAGGGACGATGATCATCAATACCAGCCAAAGTACTAGTGTAAAAACCACTGCCATCACTATTGAAATAAAAAGATGGCGAAAAAGAATCAAATACAGCAAAAATAGAAGCGTAAAATACGTTGCAATTGCAATGAAAAAACGTTTTCTGTTTACATAAGAATTCAACTTATAAAATTCTTTCTTGGTTAACGTTCCCCAAAATTGGACCTCTTCATTTTCCATTTCTCCAACTCCCTTGATAAGTGGCACCCGGTGTCTCATCATGCTCAGGCAAATCTGTGAAACTCACTTTTCCTTTTACATTAAATATATTCTCATTATATCAATATTCAGTTTCATTGTTGCCGGATCTATCTTCAGATCCGCATTTGGTTGACAGAATCTGAAAGGAAAAAATCACTGGCCTTTGCGTTATTTCAAACGCATGCTCAGTTTCAAGTATGTAAGGTGTCAGACTGAAAAGTATAGATGCTTGATATCCAAACTTTTCAGTCATTTAGGCAGCGGTGAGCGGCATCTGATTGATCTGTTTTGAAGCAAAAGAAAAGCACCTCGGCGGGTGCTCTTCTTTAACCTTTTGCTTCCGTGTAAAGGATCATGACTGAATAAAATAACCTCGCGTCAAGACCCGGAACCATATCATCAGCATCTTTCAATGATGTGGTGAATTGAATGGTTTTAATCAGATCATTTTGATCTAAAAATTCATTCACTGACTTTTCCAGGGTGCTTAGGTTCGAGTCAGTAAAAATTTTTATTTTCACGAATACCATCTCCAGACTTTTATGCCTTATTATTTCCTGTCTGGAGTATATTTATAAGAAATGAAACAGAACCACCAGAAGGGTGACGATCGATTGAGTCTTTGTGATCAGGGGAAGACAATACCCCATCTGTAATAAGGGTTGTCCGGTAATTCAGATTGTTCAGAAGTGATTCGTCCAAAAGTATCTCAGTTAAAGGCAAATTTATTGGGAAATCTCTGATCTACTATGTTGATCGCTCCAACTTTTTACCAAATGAAAAACTGCCTCCTAATTCAGGAAGCAGTTTTTCCGTTTTGTTATAAGTATTTAGTTTCGATCAAAAGCTGTCGATTGTCTCTCCAACGATTGCCGGCTATCATGTCCGTGAAATGAACATTTTAGCTGAACGTTTCATCTGACTCATTAAGCGGACATTCAATCGTGATTCGCTTTCATTTTTATCCTCACAGGATACTCACGCTCTGTGATGCCTTTTCCTGCTTTGCCAGTGGTTTCTTCCAAAAGCCGATAATCAGACCGGCGATCACGGCGCCGATCAGAATCGCAGCGAGAAACAAGAAGGGCTGATTGCTCAGGGCAACAACAAAGATACCACCGTGTGGTGCCGGAATGTTGACTTTCCATAATTGAGTCAGAGCGCCCGCGGTTGCCGAACCGATAATGCTTGAGCAGATAATCCGCAGCGGATCGGCGGCAGCGAACGGAATGGCGCCTTCCGTAATAAACGATAGCCCGAGAATATAATTCGTGATGCCTGCTTTGCGCTCTTCTTCATTGAATTTCGCTCTGAAGAAGGTTGTGGCCAAAGCGATCGCAAGCGGCGGAACCATGCCGCCGGCCATTACTGCGGCCATCATCAGCCCGCCGTTTGACGCGCCGCTGGCGAATACGCCGATCGCGAAAGTATAGGCCGCTTTGTTGACAGGACCGCCCATGTCCACAGCCTGCATCCCGCCGAGAACGAGTCCGAGCAATATGGCGTTCCCGGTACCCAGATGACTCAGCGCGCCGATCAGACCGGTATTAATCCATGTAAAAATCGGATCGAGAATGTAATACATGAGTCCGCTGGTAATCAATAGGCCAAATACCGGATAAAGTAGAATCGGTTTCAGGCCGTTGAGTGTTTTGGGAAGTCCGGCGAATACTTTTTTCAGTAGAATAATCACCCATCCGGCCAGAAACCCGGCGGCAAGACCGCCAAGGAATCCTGCGTTCGATGAATAGGCCATAAATCCTCCGACAACACCAGGCATTAATGCCGGACGGTCACCAATGCTTACGGCGATATAGCCGGCCAGAATCGCAATCAGGAAGTGGAAGGCACCGGTTTGGCCACCGGCAATCGTGCTCAGCATCTGAAAAATGGGATTGTTCTTGCCCAAGTGTTCAAACATGAAGGAGATGGCCAGTAAAATACCACCCCCCACAACAAAGGGAAGCATATGCGAAATGCCGTTCATAAGATCTTTATAGATTCTGTTCCAGATACCGTTTGTGCTTTCTGTTCCAGAAAGGTCCGGGCCGCCTTCCGCATGGTACATCGGTGCCTCTCCGCGAAGCGCTTTGGTGATCAGTTCTTCAGGCTTGCGGATACCGTCACTGACCGGTGTCTGGAGCACCTTTTTACCATCGAAGCGGGCCATTTCAACTTTTTTGTCCGCCGCCACAATGACGCCGGCCGCGCGGGCAATCTCGCCCCGTGTGAGTACGTGCTTTGCCCCTTCAGAACCATCTGTTTCAACTCGGATCGAAACACCCATCTCTTCGGCTTTTTTCTTCAAGGCGTCTTCTGCCATATAGGTGTGGGCGATCCCTGTGGGGCATGCGGTCACTGCCACGACAAATTTTTTATTGTCCGTTACTCCTGGAGCGTTGTGAAGCGCCTCTTTCTTCTCCTCCTCTTCTTTTTCAACCTGCTTGTCATCAAATAACCGAGCAATCTCTTCAGAAGATTTAGCTTTTTTCAGTTTAGTGACAAACTTCGGATCAATCAGCAATTTAGAAAGCGCTGCCAATGTTTGCAAATGAACATTAGCTGCCCCCTCCGGTGCTGCAATCATAAAGAAGAGATAAGAGGGTTTTCCGTCGAGCGCTTTGTAATCAATGCCCTTCTTGCTGCGTCCGAACACAACCGTCGCCTTGTTGACCGCTTTGGTCTTCGCATGCGGCATGGCAATTCCATTATCGATTCCGGTACTTGATTCCGCCTCTCTCTTCAGAATCATTTCTTTGAAGAGCTTTGGATCATTGATTCTTCCGTTCTTCTCCAGGCTGGCGATGAGTTCGTCCATGGCTTCGTCTTTTGTTGTCGCCTGCATATCCATGACCATTGCACGCTCAATCATCAGATCGGTAATCTTCATTTTGTACTCACCCTTTATGTTCTTATAAGACATCGAGTCGTTCAGACCGGTACAGAACCGTTCGTCTGTCGGTCCGTTTCTTTCGGAAAGGCCTTCAAGTGCGGGACATAGCCATTTATGGAACCGGTTACATTTGATGCCGTTAGAAACACAAGCTTTTAATGAACTTTCTCAGTGCTCCCTTAATAACAGGAATTGAGCGCACATTGAAAGTTTCCTTTTTCTTTTGTTGAAGATCTACGCTGTTCTTTCCCTTTAAATATCCGTGCGATCAAACGGGTACTTCATGCCCCACTGGTTTCGCACGTTGGTCAATATATCCATAATGTCTACGGATAAGGCAAACTCGCCGTCATCATGGCCCTGTTCAATATATCTTTGCATATCCTGAACTTCGTATTGCAGGGCAAGGGATTCGTCTCCTGCGGTCAGCACTTCATGTGATTCCGTGTGCGCATCTTTCGTATAGGTGATCTCGGCTTTTGTGGCTCGTGGATAGTTAGATATTTCGATGTATCCCTTAGTGCCTGAAATCACTCCGCGTTTCGGCTGCTTCGCACGCATTGACAAGGACATAACCGCTAATTGATCATCCAGGTTTTTTAAGATAATCCCTGATTGTTCATCAACCCCTGTTTCAAAATATTTGACGGTGGTCAGAATATTCGTTGGTTGCGTTTTCAGGAATGAGCGTGCAAAAGCTGTAGCATAACCGCCAATGTCTAATAGTGCACCGCCTGCTAAGTCTTTGTTAAAGAAGCGGTTTTTGACATCGTAATCTTTCAGACTACCAAAGTTCACCTGAACGAGATTGACATCGCCGAGTTCTCCGGATTGAACGAGATGCTTGACTTGTTTATAAAGCGGCATGTGGAATAATGTGAGTCCCTCGGTTACAATCAATCCTTTTTGATCAGCCAGTTCCTTTACTTTATTTAACTGTTGCGAATTGACCGTAATCGCTTTTTCAGCAAAAACATTCTTGCCTGCTTCCAGAGCTTTCATGATGTAACTATAGTGAAAATTATGAGGGGTAGCGATATAGATCACATCGACATTGGGATCTTTAAGCAGATCGTCCGGATTTGAGAACGTGTGCTGAATATTCTTTTCTTTGCTAAATGCCTGTAAAGCCGCTTCATTCACATCGGCTACGGCATAAATTTCTCCATTCACAGCATTTAGTGCGTCCGCCATTTCATGTGCAATCCATCCAGTACCAATCATTCCCCAGTTAAACGTTTTCATTTTATTCATCCTCTCATTCATTGTTTTTTTTCTGAGTCTGCCCCAACGATTTGCGATACTTCATCTTTAAAGAATGAACGATCGAGAGCCTCACCTCCTCGCTATTCAAAATGAAAATAATTTCAACAATTAAATTCATTCTGTAACTGATTTCAATATAACCACTCGAATCTTTTTTGTCAATAAGAAAATTCGTCTTAAAGTTTCCGCATGATCGCAACATGGGGCACCATACGCGGTTGAGCAAAATGGAAAACCTCTGAATATAACAAAAAAGCCAGCGCCTTGATTCACTCGAAGCACTGACTAATCATCGATTTGAAGGAAGAAGGTATTTGAAGATGGATGACTATCTTACCTTATTATTTCTACTTAGCAGGTTTTGGAACAACCACAACCATTAAAGCTGCTACCAGACACATGACACCAGCCATGCCGAAAGCCATCACGTAGTTGTGCACCATATCATGCATCGCACCACTCACATAAGCCATTAAGGCACCGCCAATCTGGTGGAGGACAAATACCCAGCCAAAGAGCATTCCAGATTTTTCGATACCAAAATTTTCAGCGATTAATTTGATGGTTGGCGATACTGTGGCATTCCAGCTAAAGCCGAACAAAATCGCATAAGCAATTAATAGAGCGCCTCCCTGCGAGAGCGCAAGGGGTAATAAAAATAAATCCAATCCTCTTAGTCCATACATGGAAATGAGAATATAGCGTGAATCAAATTTTTCCGTTAAGAATCCGGCGATCAGCGAACCAATAATATCAAATATGCCCATCAACGCCATAACATCAGATACATGCACTTCCGACATGCCATAATCCTGACCGGCTGCAATAAAATGGACACCAATTAAACCGGATGTTGAGGCACCGCAAACAAAAAAGGGCAATGCCAATAGCCAAAATACCTTGCTTTTAGATGCCGCACGCAATGCTTGCAATGGCTGTGATAAAACAGCCTGAACATTTATTTTTGGATAAACGGGAGCCACTGGAGTGCGACTGCCATAGGGTGACAAACCGACCTGATGTGGATAGTCACGCATCAGCCAAATGATCAGAATAAAGACAATGACAATAAAAAGAGCCACGGCGAGCGCAGCTTTGTGCCACCCTTGAGTTTCAATCATTAACGCAATGATTGGCAATACGATTAATTGCCCCACTGATGAGCTGGCAGTGAACATTCCGAGCACAAGTCCACGATTTTTAACGAACCAGTTGTTTGCGATATAGATACCGTACACATCTGCCAGTGCTCCGGTCATTGTTCCCGATATCAATCCGACTAAGATTTCTGCCTGCCAGATCGTTTTCATAAAAGGTAAAACAAGGGTTACCATTGCCAGAATAAGCAATGCCACACTACCGACGCGTCGTGCACCATAGCGCTGCAGAAAAGCAGCGGAAAATGGCCCAATGAGACCAAACAATAGTGTTCCTGTCGCAATGACTGCAGAAATGCCGCCGCGACTCCAGCCAAACTCCTGTTGCCAGGGCAAAACCAACGTTGACGGAAAAGCTCTGACGCCGGAAGATACCAGCAACACCAAGAATCCAATGAAAAGAATGGTACCGTACCAAGATCGATGTTCTTGACTCATAATAAGTGACCCCGTTTTACTGTGTTAAGATGTGTCCGTGCTCTTTGCGTCGCTGCCAACATGGTGTGAGACGTTTGCAACTTCTCTGAACGCCCGCCCATCATCTCATCGCTTAGCTCCCGAAAAACGTTGAGTGACTCTTCCATCACAGGTAAGATAGCCGCTGCACGTGTCGTGATGAATAAGCGGGTTTGATGGCCCTGACGCTTTTTCTCCAACCAGCCGCGTGACACCAGTTTTTGCACCATCCGCGAAAGGGTTGATTGCTCATAATCGAATGCATCGGCTAACTCCGTCATGGTCAATCCATCATTTCTGCTGATCATGAGCATCATGTAGGTGTAGGCTGGAGCCATACCCGTCGGAGCAAAACTTTCATTAGCCAGGCGTTCAAGTTCACGCAGTAAGTGACTCGCAGTGAAATAGATACAATTGCTCATAAATGTGGGTTGGTTTATTGCCATTTGATTACCTCGGTTTTAGAATGTATGTACATTTTAAAACGAACCAACTAAAGTTGCAACCCAAAGTTTATGATTAAATAAACCTATCGAAAAAAGGGCAACAAACGCAAAATGCCCTACACGCGTTAGAAAACAGTCTAGCGCTTGTAGGACATTGAAAATTCTCCGGATACTGAGTTGGATCACCGGTGCCCCCTATAGAATTGGCTTACCAAAAATAGGTTTGTATGAATAAAGACGTGGCGAGCCCTATCGCCCCAATGGCTATGACGATTTTCATCACTTTAGAAGGAATAAGACGCACAATATAGGGACCGATATATCCGCCGATGAAAAGTCCGGCAGCTAGAGGGGCCACCGCCAGCCAATAGATATGTGAGCGAACGGCATAGAGTAACGTGGCTACAAGATTTGATGCGCCTAACGATACGTTTTTCAGTGCGTTATACTCCGCAAACTTTGCATGGCTTGTTGCCGATAAGATGGCCAGCATAATCACGCCGCCCGCCGCACCGAAGTATCCCGTATAAGCCCCAACAATGAGAATGGCTATACTATAAGCGACTTCTGCCGCTTTCAGGCGAAGCATGTCTCTCTTATTTTCATCGCTGATGGCGCTTTGCTGCCCGTCCTTATCATGACCCGTTTGTTTCGGACGTAAAATCAGTAACGCCGCAGCCAAAATGAAAAAAGGGACAACATGTTCAAATGTTGTCGCCGGTGCTACTAATAAGAGTATACCTCCGCAAATGCTGCCAATTATAGTAAGCGGTAACAGTTTGAAAAGCTTGCGGCCCTGACCGCGCAACTCGCGCTTTGACGCTATTCCCGACCCCACTCCTGTAAATATGAGTGCGGCTGTATTTGTAACATTTGCAAAAACTGGCGGTATCCCTAAGGCGAGCAATGCAGGGTAGGAAACGAGTGAGGCAAGTCCTACAGACGAACTGATTATCCCTGCTAAAACGCCAACCGGAAAAAGAGTCAACAAATAGTGATATAACATGAATCGTATTTCACCTTTCCATTAAAAAGTTCGCTCAATTTCTAAAGTAAAGCTGCGTATCCACAGCTCATTATAAGTCTATACATTATAGAAATTTTGTAAGATGTATATTTTAATATAGTCTCCACGCAGTTTTTGCATAAAACGATGAGTCATTGAGTTTCATAGATCAAATTCTCTTTTGCACCACTGTAAAAAATAGTTCTCCCAGTTCATATTCAGTTAATTTTTCCATGTTACACTCTTTTATAACAATGATTTCACGGTGGTAATAAAAAGGTTTTTCTTAACGAATAATGGGTATCAGGAACAGAAACTCAGATTCGCCTACATACGAGGGGGCAGTATCAGTGCATTTTTTAGAGCTCAAGAACATCCACAAATCATATTATTTAAACAAAGAGGAACAACCCGTTTTAAAAGGTATTAATCTCAGTTTTGAACGCGGTGAATTTGTATCTATACTGGGTGAATCCGGTGGCGGAAAAACAACGCTGATGAATATTATCGGTGGGCTTGACCGAAATTTCAGCGGTGAAGTATTGATCAATGGCCAACGATTAGATCACTCGAAGTCTAAAGCATTGGACCGGTTTCGCCGGGAAACGGTCGGTTATATTTATCAATCTTATAATTTGATCAGCCATTTGAATGTACTTGATAACGTCATCATTTCACTGGATATGACGACACTGTCCAAAAGTGAACGCGAAGAACGGGCCAAGGCATTGTTAAAAAAAGTCGGGTTGCTGGATCATATCCGAAAATATCCGGGCCAGCTGTCCGGTGGTCAGAAACAGCGTGTGGCCATTGCCAGGGCTTTGGCCAGTGATCCGAAAATTATCATTGCGGACGAGCCTACCGGGGCATTGGACTCACAGAACACCGAAGAAGTCCTGCGCATTTTAAACCAAATCGCCAAAGAGGGGCGGCTCGTTATTGCCGTCACCCACTCTCAGGCTGTTGCCGATTATGGCACGCGTATTGTTCACTTGAAAGACGGGAAAATAGATCAGGAAGAATTCTTGAAAGATGCTTATCCGATACCTGCGGATACCGCGCAGATCCAGTCGCGTCCGCTTCCGGCCTGGGCGAGCTATATTACAGCATTTAAACACCTTAAGTTCCATTTTTGGCGCAATTCGCTGATTATACTTGGTACAGCCATCGGACTCTCTGCCGTCATGCTGTTCAGCGGTTTAGGCAACGGAGTTAAAGGATACATCAACGAGCAAGTCAATTCATTGGTCAATCCGCAGGCGATCACTGTATCCAGATACAGCAATTCGGCTGCCAGCTCTCCCCGAGGTGCGGCACGAACGGCAATGGCCACGACCAATACGGGTAACACCCTGAGCGCGTCCCAAATTCAGCAGCTGAAAGATTTAAAACACGTTGTAAGTGTTGAACCAGGCTATAGAATCAGTAATCCCACAATGACGATTGACAGCAAAACACTGACTCTGTCGTCCATTCAAACATGGACGCACAGTCTGCAAAGTTCAATTATTAAAGCTGGGCACGCGGCTAGGAATAACGAGATTATGGTTGATGAAACAGCAGTCGCAAAAGAATGGTCATCCACAAACTGGAAGAACATCATCGGTAAGAAAGTCACTGTGACTTACACAGCCTATAATTCTCATGGCAAACCGATCCAGATTCAAAAGAAACTAACCGTTTCCGGAATTACGAACAGCACCGCCGCCCAGAACGGCGGGATCAATGCTATGAATTATACCACTATGTATGATTCATTAAAGAATGCAAATGCTTCGACTCAAGCCACATTTGCCACGGTTAATGTCGATAAAATGACCCACGTTAAAGCCCTGGGAAATACAATTAATAAGATAAAAACAAACAGCAAGCGTATATTCAACGCGATCGTCATTTCTGATACATTGGATACCATCAACACATTTATCAATCTGGCATCCAATGTACTGTCTGCTATTGCTGGAATTTCACTGCTGGTCTCGGCGCTGATGATCATCGTCACCATGTTTATGTCCGTGAATGACCGAGTAAAAGAAATCGGTATTTTACGTGCAATGGGTGAAAGCAAACGCGATATTCGCCGGCTCTTTACGAGCGAATCGATCCTCATTGGTTTGTTAAGTTCTGTGTTTGCCACAGCGCTCGCCTACGGAGTCGGCAGTGCTCTTAACCGTGTACTCTATCACTTGGCCAAATATAACCTTGTGCAAGTCACGTTTAACAATGTGCTATTTGCCTTTATCATCGCTCTGATTATTGCTTTTATCGCTGCCCTGTTACCGGCGCGGCGTGCGGCTGGACTGAACCCTATTGATGCATTAGCTTCCGAATAAACTGCCCAAAACAACGAAGCTGTCCCGAGATCAGATCGAGTAGGAGGAAATCTTTGATTTCCGTTCTCCCTACCACCGTACGTACAAATTCGTATACTGCGGTTCAATAACTTAAGCATTTTGAATACGCTGGAGTGTCTTGGAAAGATTAATCAATCCAAGGCGCTCCAGTTTTTCATTAGTCAGGGCGTAACAGAATGTCTGGCTGTATACCGCTTGTCCAATTCGTTGAGATAGATATTGTCAGCAGTGAAACAAGTTTGTCCCCTTGTCAGACGGTCAGCGTGACCGCAGATCGTGTTTCCAACACGCCGGCGCTCACGCTGTGTCGTTGATCCGATTACTTTGTTCAGCAATTAATCATTTCTGCGGCGTACGCCATACCCTCTGCCGGTGACGCGGCTTCCTGAGCATGGCCTTCTCTTACTTGAAGGAATTGTTTTCGTTTCATTTCTCAAACGATCCTTTTCCTCAGCGTCAGTGTCGTACCGACGGCTACAGAAATGAGCGCTGCAATGACCAGAGCCCAGAAGGCTGCATTAAAAGAACCGTGAAACAGGCTGACCATGATGCCAATCAGGGAAGGTGCCACAATTCCGGCAATCTGGCCACCGAAATTAATAAAACCGGTGGCAGTGCCAATCAAATGTTTCGGGAAATTCTTTAACGGAATAGCAAAAACCGTGACAAAGACGACGCAATAGGATGCCTGGCAAAGCGACCAGAAAACAATTGCAAGTGCCGTTGTCGGAGCCGTGAACATCATATATAAAAACAATGCCGTCAGGATTGATCCAATGACCATGAAATGTTTTTCATAACCAGTCATTTTATCAAGCAACCATCCGGTCAGAAGGGTACAGACAAAGCCTGCTGCCGCAGGAACTGAGGATAAGAGGCCCATGTTAATCAGATTCAAGTGACGAATGTCGACGAGATAGGATGGCATCCACGTTGCTAGGCCCCAATTCACAATACTGATGCCGAACCAGATAATGAAAACTTTCCATATATGATCATCTTTGAGAAGATCTTTGATGGGAATTTTCCTTCTTTTCCTATCTTCACTTTTCGTACGCCTCTGAGGAAGGAACAGGGCGAGCAGCAACGTGATGATCAAACCGAGTACTGCCAGAACGTGGAAAGGTAATCGCCAGTTATAGATCGCCATCAATGAGGCGACACCAAATGCCCCGACAATGCCTGCCAGCTGGTACGAAGACAGCAGAACCGATTTTGCTCGGGCACGATTCTCCAGTGCGAAATTTTCAGCAACAGTAACCGAACTTGCCGGAGAAAAACTTCCTTCTCCAAGACCGAACAGAAAACGGACAAGAAACAGCGCAAGAAATCCGAACGCAAAACCTGTTAAGCCGGTAAATACCGACCAGGCGAGAACACAAGTGATCAGGACTGCTTTTGAGCCAAATTTATCGGCAAACCATCCTCCGAAAAGCTGGATAATCGCGTAACCGATAAAAAAGCTGCTCAGTATCAAACCTTCTTCAGAATCTGTCAGAGAAAATTCTTTCCCTATAGGGATGATCGCAATATTAATAGCCATTCGGTCAAAGTAGCCGACAAACCAGGCAATAAAAAGAACGGCAAGCGTGATGTGTCTGTTGTGACTTTGGAATACATGCATGTGGGCTAATCTCCTTTCGGGCAGTAAAAGATATTCTGCCTTAATCAAAATAGGATAAAGCAGCAGGTCGGTCACACAGCAACACATATCCTTGACCACCATTACAGTCAAATGGTGAATCGATCAAATCCTCTGATCTTTAAAAAAATGGTGCGTCAGTACGTTCACCTACTTATCCTCATCCTCCAATCCGCAGGCAGCCGCCAGCAGTTCAACCAGATGAATGGCTCGGACATGGTCCTGAAGGCCTTCGCGCTCTATACCCGCTTTCATCTGCAGCAGGCAGCCGGGATTGGTTGTGACGATGAGTTCAGGGTTCCGTGCCTTCACATCGCCCATTTTCACGTCAAGGATCTTCATCGATTCGTCAAAATGGACGACATTATAGATGCCGGCGGACCCGCAGCAGAAATCGGGATTGTCCAGCTCCCGGAAATCAATCCCTCTGACGCTGTGGATCAACTGCTTCGGTTCATCCACCACTTTCTGGACATTGGTCATGTGACAGGAAGGCTGATAGGTCACACGCTTGCGAATTTCTTTTTCCACCGGCAGGTCAAGCCGGGCCAGAAGTTCACTGATGTCGATGGAACGGGCGGCGAAAGCCTCCGCACGCTTTTCCCATGAAGGATCATCCGCGAACAGTTCGGGATATTCATGCAGCATCGCACCGCAGCCCCCCGCCGTGTTGATCACGTAGTCAAACGCTTCAGTCTCAAACGCTTCGATATTCTGTTTCGCCAGTTCCTTTGCCTGCTGCGTCCGACCGCCATGATGATGGAGAGCGCCGCAGCATGTCTGCCCGTCCACAGCCACAACCGTGCATCCCCCTGCCGCGAGCAGGCGCATACCGAGATCATTGATCCGGTCGAAAAGCGCATCCATGATGCAGCCTTTGAAAAAGCCGACTTTATAACGTGGTGTCTGCTTCGGCTCTATTCTGTCCGGACGATGGTGGCGGTGCAAGGGACTGGAGACGGAAGGAAGAATTTCTTCGAAAGTCGCTATGCTTTCCGGAAGTAAGTGGTTCAAATGGGTTTTTTCTGCAAGACTTCTCAGACCCGACTTCTGATAAAACCACAAGAGATTGGCGCCTGCACCCATTACGTTTTTCTTCGAGAAGACCTGATTGTAATAGATATCTTCCTGAAACTTTTTCACCGACACTTGCTCGTGTTCATTGAGTGCCACTTTGGCAGAGTCAAGAATTTTACCATAAGCAACATTAGTCGGGCAGACCCTTTCACAGGCCCGGCATCCGAGACAAAGGTCAATTGGTTCTTTCAATTCATCAAGCGTGATCTTGCCTTCTGCCGCCATTTTTACCAGATTGATCCTTCCTCTCGG
Source organism: Sporolactobacillus shoreae (assembly GCF_004684935.1). GTDB lineage: Bacteria > Bacillota > Bacilli > Bacillales > Sporolactobacillaceae > Sporolactobacillus > Sporolactobacillus shoreae. Next base: position 3,518 of record NZ_SRJD01000004.1, on the reverse strand, counting down.
TGACTGTGTTTCGGTCCCCATCGTTTTGTATGTCGGACAGGCCGGCAGGCAGCTCCCGCACTGGATACAGCTGAAGGTCGCGTCATAATTCAGCTTCTCTCTCGGATCCTCATTCATCGCGAGTGCACCAGCTTCGGCCGGACTGAGGGAAAGATTTTCGATGGATTCAGGATGTTGTTCGGATCCCATGCCGTCTTGATCCGCTTCATCAGATCCAGTTCCTGAGGGGTCAGTTCCCACGGCATATAAGCACGTTTCATGGTGCCAATCCCATGCTCACCGGAAAGTGTTCCACCCAATTCGATCGCTGCCTTGAAAATCGCTTCGACCGCCTGCCAAACCCTTTTCATTTCTTCACGGTCCCGTTTATCACAAATGATATTCGGGTGAAGATTTCCATCACCGATATGCCCGAACACGACCAGGTCGATCTGATATTTCTTCTTGATATCCTGAAGCTTCTTACAAAAAGCAGGAATTTTACTTCTCGGTACGGTGGCATCCTCAGATATTTTTGTCGGTTTCTTGGCGGCGATTGCCGGTGAAACCAGTTTACGCGCCATCCAGAGTTCACGGGCCTCGGATTCGGAATGGTCGACCCTGACGGAACGGACATGCATCTGGCTTGCGATTTCGCTGATTCGAGCTGTGTCGTCGGCAACCGCCGCTGGGTGACCGTCAAGTCCAACAAGAAGGATCGCTTCCGCATCCACGGGCAATCCCTGCGGCTTAAAAGCTTCAACGGCCTGAATGGATGCCTGATCCATCATTTCAATCTTGGCTGGCTGGATTCTTGAGGTTAGAATTTTCGTTACCGTTTCTGCGGCTTCAACAAAATGGTCAAAAATGAGCATTACGGTATGGGAGGAAAGCGGTCGGGGGATCAACCTCAGCGTCGCTTCGGTAATCACGCCAAGTGTCCCTTCCGAGCCAACGATCAGTTTCGTCAGATCATAGCCGGTGACGTTTTTCACTGTCCGGCCGCCGGTACGGATGATCTCTCCCTGAGGACTCACCACCCGAAGACCGAGCACATAATCTTTGGTAACCCCGTATTTCAGACATCTCGGTCCACCGGAATTCTCTGCCAGATTCCCACCGATCGTTGAAAAATGTGAGCTGCCCGGATCCGGAGCGTAAAGCAGCCCATATTTTGCTGCTTCCTGATCGAGATCCGCCGTAATGACGCCGGGAGAAACCACGGCGACCATGTCTTCACTGTCGATCACCAGCTTCTCCCTCCACTGTGAAAAATCGAGCACGATACCTCCCTCTACGGGAAGCGGTCCCCCGCTCAGACTTGACGCCTGTCCACGCGGTGTAACCGGAACACGCAATTTATTCGCCATCTTCAGGATACCGGCAACTTCCTCCTCAGATTTAACCTGCACCACAACATCCGGTTTGTAGAAACCAAACGATGCATCATAACCATAGCTGACAAGATCTGTCTCTTTGGTCAGAATTCTTCCAGGATCAGAAACAATCCGATGTAATGGCTCTGTGATTTTTTCTTTCTGCACCATTTTGTCCCCTCTCCTCAGATTACCTATTTGCTTAACACAAATATGGAACCGTTTACATTTTGCGGTAATTTTTTATTTGTTTAATTATACTTTTATCCAATTTATGCTCGTCATGCAAATGATATGACTTGATGCTCAGGAATGTGCGGCAATGATTTTCCTTTTTGGAAATGACGCTTCAAATACTTTTGAAAGTTCACTTCAACATCCCTCCTGCTCTTAAACTAAATGTGTTAGTCTACTTAACAAATTCCCTATCTCTATATCGTTTTCATCAAATTCTCCCAAAGCGAAAAAAGCTTGCAAATCCCATTAAATCAAGGATTTACAAGCTTATCGGAAGTTTATAACTTCACCAAAATTCATCTCAAAATACCGGTGGTCGGGGTCGAACCGACACTCCTTGCGGAACACGATTTTGAGTCGTGCGCGTCTGCCAATTCCGCCACACCGGCACAATAAACATAAAAAATGGAGGCGACACCCGGAATCGAACCGGGGATAAGGGTTTTGCAGACCCGCGCCTTACCGCTTGGCTATGCCGCCACCATAATGGAGCGGAAGACGGGATTCGAACCCGCGACCCCCACCATGGCAAGGTGATGTTCTACCACTGAACTACTTCCGCAAAAAATTGGCCCAGCTGGATTCGAACCAGCGCATGACGGCACCAAAAACCGTTGCCTTACCGCTTGGCTATGGGCCAAAACATGGGGCGGTTAGTGGGGATCGAACCCACGCGTGCCGGAACCACAATCCGGTGTGTTAACCACTTCACCATAACCGCCATAATAAGAAAAACAGGGGTAGTAGGAATTGAACCCACACTGGAGGTTTTGGAGACCTCAGTTCTACCTTTAAACTATACCCCTATAATAATAAATGGAGGGAGAAGGTTTCGAACCTTCGAACCCGATGGGAGCGGATTTACAGTCCGCCGCGTTTAGCCTCTTCGCTATCCCTCCATAGTAATAAGTTTGGGATAGATAACAAACTATAAAAAAATGGTGCCGGCCAGAGGACTTGAACCCCCAACCTACTGATTACAAGTCAGTTGCTCTACCAATTGAGCTAGACCGGCACACCATAATGGTGGCTCGAGGCGGAATCGAACCACCGACACGAGGATTTTCAGTCCTCTGCTCTACCGACTGAGCTATCGAGCCATAATATAATAAAAACAGTATGCTTGTGATTCCTTATGTAATTAAAACACACTGATTATATACAAATTAAAAATAATGGCGGGTCCGAGCGGACTTGAACCGCCGATCTCCTGCGTGACAGGCAGGCATGTTAACCACTACACCACGGACCCATATTGGTTGCGGGGGCAGGATTTGAACCTGCGGCCTTCGGGTTATGAGCCCGACGAGCTACCAGACTGCTCCACCCCGCGATAATATAAAAAACAATAATGGTGGAGGATATAGGGCTCGAACCTATGACCCTCTGCTTGTAAGGCAGACGCTCTCCCAGCTGAGCTAATCCTCCATACATAATAAAAACATACTGGTCAGAAACACCATTATATTTTATTATATGAAAAACAAAAAATCAAGATAAAATGGTGACCCGTACGGGATTCGAACCCATGAACCCACCGTGAAAGGGTGGTGTCTTAACCGCTTGACGAACGGGCCATAAAAGAAAAATAATGGCGGAGAGCGAGGGATTCGAACCCTCGAGACGGCCTTAACCGTCTACACGATTTCCAATCGTGCTCCTTCGGCCTCTCGGACAGCTCTCCAAAAGGCTTCGCGGCGGCTTCCCAGACCGCTTCAGCCTGTTCCATCATTCTTTAAACCGGATGCAGCTGAAAGTCTGATAAACTGCTTATGAAGCACAGTATTTATTTGTCTATTGCCTGGCAGTGACCTACTCTCACAGGGGGACAGCCCCCAACTACCATCGGCACAGAAGAGCTTAACGGCCGTGTTCGGGATGGGAACGGGTGTGACCTCTTCGCTATGACCGCCAGACTAAAACCCG
>NZ_SRJD01000049.1 GCF_004684935.1 Sporolactobacillus shoreae | reverse complement strand
ACGTATGTCAATTGCCGAAACTTTGATGAGCCGATTCATTTTGAATCTGGACGTGTCAAAAATGGCTTGATTTTTCGAGAAATCTCCGCTCAGGAACGGAAAAAACTCGTTCTATGAATAATTCAGGGTAGATAGTATAAATGATAGTAAAGTCAAAGAAATGTTAAATTATTTCATCTCGTATTTTCAAGGACATGAAATACCAAGTATGACTTTACAAACCGTTGATGCAATTATTAATAACTTTAATGTCCCATATAATGAAATCACTCATGGATTTATCACTGGTAATTTTGTTAGCCAAAGCCAATCATTTTCCGCGTTAAATATTATCTTTTATTTAAGTGAATGGTTTAAACTTGATGTGAAGTTAGGTATTGACAAATTAAATCAAATAATAGTTTCGTTACCATTTATGGATATGAAAATTTGTACAGGCATATTTAAAACTATTTCGGGAATGCTTGGCAGAAGTATTTTTAAATACCAATCGATTAAGAATACTTTTTGCAAATCATTATTGCAATCATATAGGAATATGAAATATCAAGAAGAGATGGATACTAGATTTAGAGATTGGTCGACGTTAGAGGGAATTTATAGTCTATCTATTTTGGCTAAAAAATATTATACCGAATTGCAATTAAATAATATTGAAATACCTATTGATTTGACTGACCTTATTGAACTGTTAAAGAGAGATGTCTCTCCTGAAGTGAGAAACCAGATGGAAGAATAGATCATTCGACTAGTTTAAGAATTTATTATGTCATTCATCGATTTAACTGCTCTAGCAGTAGTGGATTATTAGTTTATAAATTCTAGATCTCAAAGAAATGACGACAGGTGAACGTGTAAAGATGATCTTTCCGACGAAACTTATAACCAACTCCAACGGACAAACATTTCTATACGAACTGCAGCAGGCTTTTGAAAATTGCGAGCGGTTCTATTTCAGTGTTGCTTTTATTAATTACAGCGGCCTCCAACTTTTATTGGACAATTTGAAAGATCTGCGTGAACGAGGCGTTCAAGGGAAGATCATGACCTCCACGTACCTCAACTTTACGGAACCCAAGGCACTCAAAAAGATTAGAAATTTTGATAATGTGGAACTGAGGGTATTTGAGGCGGATCATACCAAGGGTTTCCACTCCAAAGTCTATATTTTTGAAAATAAAGATGACTTTAAGATCATGATTGGTTCCTCGAATATCACGCAGAGTGCGTTGAAGAGTAACGTGGAATGGAATGTCGAGATCGTTTCAAAAGCTGAAGGGCAATTTTTAGAGAAGGTCATTAAGGAGTATCGGGAATTGTGGGATCAATGTACGGTTGCCGATGATCTTTTTCTACAAAGCTATCAGCGATTTATTGAAAATCTGAGATCTCATTCGGCGCGTGTCAGTGGCTCTTCATTTAGCTACGGGGACGCGGAAATGCAGCGGATCATGCCGAATCAGATGCAGAAGCAGGCGATGGAGAATCTGGAACGGCTGAGAAATCACGGGGAGAAGCGGGCACTGGTCATTTCTGCAACTGGTACGGGCAAAACCTACATGGCGGCGTTTGATGTCCGGCAGCTGCATCCGGATACCTTGCTCTATATTGTTCATCGGGAAGAGATCCTGGTGAAAGCTAAAGAAACCTTTGAGCGTCTCCTTGGGCGCGGGAACATGGGACTTTTTACTGGTAATGAGAAAGACTACGAGGGCAAAAAATATGTTTTTACAACGATCCAGACGATTAAAGATCACTTCCGTGATTTTACACCGGACCACTTTAAGTATCTGATCGTCGATGAAGCCCACCACGCAACCAGTCCGAGTTATACCAAAGTGCTGGATTACTTTAATCCCGATTTTTTGCTGGGCATGACGGCAACGCCCGAACGATGTGATAATGGTGATATTTTCGGCCTGTTTGACAATAACATTGCGGTCGAAGTTCGGCTCAATGAGGCATTGGAGGAGGATTTGGTTCTGCCCTTCCACTATTTTGGCATTACGGATATTGAGGGGATCGATCTTTCGGATATCTCCATTGATAATGTTGCTGAAGTGGCAAAGCGTCTGGAAGTGAATCGCCGGGTTGATTTCATCATTGATAAAATGAATTTTTACGGCTACGATGGTGAGACATGCAAGTGTCTGGGGTATTGTGTAACGAGAGATCATGCGCAGTATATGGCGGATGAATTCAATAAGCGAGGGATCGACAGTGTGTGCCTGACAGGTGGGGATTCGCAGCAGTACCGTCAGGAAACGATCCGCCGCCTGGAGGATGACTTGGATCCGTTACAAGTTATTTTTACCGTTGATATTTTCAATGAAGGTGTGGATATTCCTTCTGTGAATTTGGTACTCATGCTCCGGCCGACGAATTCGCCAATTATTTTTATGCAGCAACTGGGACGTGGCTTGCGCAAGTATCAGGGACAGTCATTTCTTACGGTGCTTGACTTTATCGGAAACCACAGTAAAACGTTTCTCATTGCGATCGCACTGAGCGGGAAACGTTTCTATGACAAGGATAGTCTTAAAGTTGCGGTCAAGAGAGGTTTTCCTGACTTACCTGGAGCGACACATATCCAAATGGACAAGATCTCTCAGCAGCAGATCATCCAACAATTAGATATGGAAAACTTCCGGACGATGAAATATCTGAAGGATGAGTACCTTGAATTCAAAAAGGAATACATAAGAGTTACAAAACGTGATGTCCCTAATTATTTGATGGATTATGTCCGGTTTGAGCATGCACCGGATCCTGTAAAATTCATCGATCACAAGAAAAGTTATCTGGAATTTTTAGCTGCGGTGGAAAAAGCGGAAGCGTTTCAACGTCTGTCTCAAACGGAACCTTTTCGCCAGTTGCTGCGCCAACTCTCAGCCTTTTTGCCAGTTAAGCGGCCGCATGAATTTATTATTTTACGTTATTTGGTCACTCATGAACGAATTTCTTATGAGAAGGCAGAGAACGAGCTCCTGAAAGTTATGGACTCCGTAACCGAGGAGACGTTGATCCATGCTTTTGAACGCCTAAACCAGACGTATGACGATCACGCGCAGATCGACCGAGATCTGAAACTATGTATCTATGATCGACAGCATCATCAGCTGAATCGGACATCAATCTATGGTGAGATCTGCGCGGATGAGCAGCAAAAGCTCTATATTCTGGATGTATTGAATTACGGGCTTTATAGGTATAGCAGGCAATTTGGCTCAAAAAATTATGGCGTTCCTTTTCTGAAACTGTATGAGCAGTATACGACAAAGGATCTGGGACCACTAATTAATTTTAAGAAAAAGTTAAGTGCCTTTCGGGGTTCAACGATTCCTAATGGAAATGACTATTACTTGTTTGTTGATTTGAATAAGGATGAGGACTTGAAGGAAAGCATTAAATATAAAGATCAATTTATCAGTCCAAAAGTCTTTCAGTGGGAAACGCCGAACTCAACCAGTCAGGAGACAAAACAAGGGCGGCGGCTCATTCATAATAAAAAATATGGAATTAATCTCTATCTTTTTGTCCGGAAGTTTAAAGTGATTGATAACAATACGGAACCGTACATCTATCTTGGTAAGGGCGATGTCACTCGTTTTCAAGGCAACAAACCAATCACAACCGATATCACATTGCATCACGAAGTACCGATGTCTTTATATCTTGAATTTACGACAAAAGTATAATGTTATAGATATTATCTGTTATAATTTGGAAAGGTAATAGATGAAGTATATTGTTACTGCTATTCATTAATGTCCAGAAAATGATGGCGGCTATTGTCCACAGTTTGACGAGGATACTGTCCGATGATCATAAAAAATAAGACCGTCTTAAAAAAGACAGTCAATCAACCAGATATTA
>NZ_SRJD01000048.1 GCF_004684935.1 Sporolactobacillus shoreae | reverse complement strand
ACCCTGCGTGTGTGTCCGTGTGAGCCGTAGTCGTGCGACAGCTTACGCACGACGACATACGGAGCACACCACAGACACTAAGGCGAAACTAAAAATAAAAGGATTGACAAAATATGGTAACTGAATTTTTCATGCCGATGAAAGTTCCGACAACAACACATCAGCAGAAACAGGTACGAGTGCTGAAAGGCAAGCCAGTCTTTTATGAACCCGATGACTTGCAGGCTGCACGGTCGAAGCTGATGGCTTACCTTGGACAGCATGTACCAGCTGAAAAATATAAAGCAGCCATTCGCTTAACTAGCTGGTGGTGCTTTGAGAAGTCGGGTAAGCATCAGAACGGCGCATACAAGACGACGAAACCTGATACTGATAACTTGGTGAAATTGCTGAAAGATTGCATGACGGCGTTAGGATACTGGAAAGATGACGCGCTCGTAGCCAGTGAAGTGATTGAGAAGTATTGGGCAGATACGCCAGGCATCTACATCAAGATTGAAGAGGTGTGAGCCATGGATTATAAAAAGTTTTTCGGCGATGTTGCCGACTGGGTACTTGAAGTCAACAATAAAGCATCGTCTCTTGGCTTGGACAGTGATCCGTTTTGGAAGTGGATCATGCAGTCATCTGCTGAAATCAGTGAGCGATACGAAAATAATAAGCTGGTTGTCAATCAGATGGTGATGCTCGTTGATTGGGTACAGGACATCTACAGAGCAAGCAAGGAGGCAGCAGGATGACGATTGAAAAGCTTAACGGTCCGTGGGTTGGCCAATTAATTGACGAATACGAAACAACCATGACCGAACTACGAAATTATCACGGCAAAGTCAATCAGGCCGACAAAGTCGAACGTGAGGCCGTGAATCGCTTAATATCGAATCTGTCGTACAGTTTATCCTGGATGCGATCAGGCAAGGAACCGGGCAACAGAAAAGACTGGGGGTCACGATCATCATACCAGATGACGACCTTTGAGCCGGATATGGACCTGTATCCGTGCTTGGATCTGCTGCCAGATCCTGAACCGCTAGATGCTGAGGACAAACAGCGCATCGTAGATGCACTGATGACGTTGAGCATTCGAGAACGGCAAGTTTTCATTTTGGCTGAAGGATATGGACTGAGTCAAAGGCAGATTGCGGCAGAACTTAATCTATCAAGACGACGGGTCCAAGATTGTATTAAATCGTCAAAAGAAAAATTTAAAAACGCGTCCACTTCGCGTCCATCTGCCAACTATAAGTGAGAGGGTATTTTCTCTAAAGCACTCAATGCGGAGTGCTTTTTATTATGTATTCAGGAGGTTATGCAGAGATGGCAGATCAGAGCAAACCGATTACGGATGGATGGGAACCGCCAGTTCCACCAATAAAGATTAGATCACAAGGCGGAAGTATTGAGAAAGATAAGATGCCGAAAGAGGCAATGGATGAATACTTGAAATGCCAGGAAGTTGCCTATAAGAAGGCTGAGGTATTGGGCAAACCAATCAGTGAACTAACGGTCAAAGTGAATATCGATTGCAGCGATGCACTGAAGGGATTGAAAGCCGTGCAACGTGAAGCAAAGAAGGCAACACAAGCGCTGAAGGAACTAGATAAAACGAAGAGGTATATCGGAGTTGATCTTGCCAACGGTCCGGATCAATCGGTGGTGATGAACCATGAAACAATACTGGAAGATCTATAAGTCCAATCGTAAACGCGCTTCTGTGATTCAATCTCTGATCAATACGTATCGTTGCTATCGGATCATGAGACGTGATCATTAAGACGGGGAGTGATGCTTGATGCTATGGGTTATCGTTGTTCTAATATTGATTAATATATTCTTATCCGAACGTTTGTATTATGCATTATATAATCTCAAATGCACTGAAGAATATGCATTGAATCGAGACAAACAGATTAGAATGATGCAGCGGATCAGAGGCATTCACTGACGATGCCTAGACAACGTGATGACATTGATGCGTTATACCATACCACAAGATGGGCAAAGTGCAGACATGTTGTCCTGATTCGTGATGCTTATCTCTGTCAAGAGTGCTTACGTCGTGGACTGATCACACCTGCAAACACGGTGCATCATCGTGTTCCTGCACGAGATGATCTAGCGTTGTTCTTTGATCAAGATAACCTCGAAGCAACCTGCGATGAATGCCACAACCGTGATCATCCAGAGCGTAGTGGTGGCAAACCAAAGCCGAAGCAGAACCATGATGTGATGAAGTTCTATTCAAACAATGAAACAAGTTAGATTCATTGTTTGATTCGTTTGCGTTTATCACATTTTGTTCACATGTTTGACACAAATAGAGCGACAACGTGCCAGCGCAGCTGATTCGATTTCAAATATTAAAAAATTATTGGATATCCCCCCTGGTCGAGAAATGAAGGATTCAGTGATGAAAATAAACGGTGCGGGCCATCCTTTACAATAAATTCGCTGATCAATATTTTTTAAATGCCAAAAAAAGATGGTATCCTTCCCTTTCGGGATTGGTTACCATCTTTTTCGATAACATCGTATATCGACCCTGCGGATTTGTAAAGACCAAAATAAAATTTTTTTGAGGAGGTGACAGACCATGCCGACACCAGCAAAATCAGCAAGATTGCAATTGGTTCAGGGGAACCCGAACCGGCGCACAAAGGAACAGCTTAATAAACGTGCCGAAAATGAAAAGAAACTGCAGATGCGGGCTGAGAATATCAAACCGCCGGCATGGCTGCCAACCGCTGCAAAGAAAGAGTTCAAACGGCTGGCCGAACTGCTGCTTGAAGTTGAGCTGATTAATGAAGCCGACATTGACCATCTGGCGCTGTTTTGCGATGCTTACGCCCAATATATCCAGTACACCAAAGAGATCAAGAGTATGGGGCTCTGGGTGGACGGAAAATCGAATCCACTGATTATGCGTAAGAAAGACGCGGCTGCACAAATGCGGTCATTCGGTGCCGACCTTGGTCTATCACCTTCCGCACGTGCAAAACTCGCTATAAAGCTGAATGGCGATGACAGAAACGATGATGAAGATGAATTCTAAGCCCCTTTTGGATATGAATTACACCGAATTGACCCAATGGTGGGACGCTTACCGGGAAGAACAGGCATCCTGGGGTGCGTTTCTTAAGGAACCGTATCCGGAACTACTCACAACGTGGTACGCTGAACGGCTGATTGATGGTTCCATTCCAGCGTCAAAGGAGAATATATCGGCTGCCAAACGGCACATAAACGACCTGAAACGGCAGGGGACCGATGAATTTCCATGGGTTTTTGACGAGGAAAGGGCGCATCGTCCCATTCGGTTTATCGAAAAGAAATGCAAACCGAGTAAAGGCGACTTTGACCAGCTTGTTTTGCAACCCTGGCAACACTTTGTGATCGGTTCGCTGTTCGGCTGGGTGCATAAAGATACCGGAGTCCGACGTTTCCGCGAGGGATTGGTCTTCGTTTCTCGTAAAAACGGGAAAACGACGCTGATCTCGGGCGTGTCCAACTACATGCTCGGGTTTGACGAAGAAAACGGCGCACGGGTCTACGTGCTGGCGAACGCCGAGCAACAGGCGCATGAGTTATTCGATGAAGCCAAGGCCATGGTGGAGAAATCGCCGTATCTGTCCAAAAAGTATAAGCCTCAGCGATCGGTGATCCGGTTTGACGAAGCGTATTCGAAAATCGAAGCCCGTGCATCCGATAGTAAACGACTGGACGGGCTGAACACGCACCTGGGCATTTTCGATGAAATTCACGAATTCAAGGACTTTAAGCTGATTAACGTCATCAAAAAGAGCCGCGGTGCCCGAAAACAGCCGCTGATCATCTACATTACGACAGCCGGTTATGTATTAGACGGCCCATTGATGGACTTTTACGAGATCGGGAAGAGCGTTGTTAACGGTATCGAGGTCGATGACCGGACGTTTTATTATCTTGCCAAGTTGGATGACCTGGAAGAAATGGACAAGCCGGAGTTTTGGATCAAGGCGAACCCAAACATCTGCCTGATGGACTTCGTCAACCTGGTCAATGACTGGAAAAAGGATAAGAAAAGTCCGCAAGAGCGGGCCGACTGGGTCACTAAGCAGTTCAATATCTTTTCCGACGTTGATGAAATGTCCTTTGTCGATGTCGCGACGATCAATAAGAACAACAAAGTGCTTGATATCGAAACGCTAAAGGGGCGTGAGTGTATTGGCGGCTATGACCTATCTGAAACAGAGGACTTTACGTCAGCTTGTCTCGAATTTCCACTTGAGACGGGCGAGATTTTTATCCTGTCGCACTCGTGGATACCCTTAGCACGGTTTGATCGTGACGGTCATCAAGAACGGCT
>NZ_SRJD01000047.1:1848-5066 GCF_004684935.1 Sporolactobacillus shoreae | reverse complement strand
GCCTGGCAGTGACCTACTCTCACAGGGGGACAGCCCCCAACTACCATCGGCACAGAAGAGCTTAACGGCCGTGTTCGGGATGGGAACGGGTGTGACCTCTTCGCTATGACCGCCAGACTAAAACCCGGCTCGTGCGAGCCTTCAAAACCGGTAACGAATGAAACAAGCGCCTTTCTTCCTCTTACTGACCGCTGGGGTTAAGCCCTCGGCCGATTAGTATCTGTCCGCTCCACGCGTCACCGCGCTTCCACTCCAGACCTATCTACCTCATCATCTCTGAGGGGCCTTACTGATTTAAAATCATGGGAAATCTCATCTTGAAGGGGGCTTCATGCTTAGATGCTTTCAGCACTTATCCCGTCCACACATAGCTACCCAGCGTCTGCTCCTGGCGGAACAACTGGTACACCAGCGGTGTGTCCATCCCGGTCCTCTCGTACTAAGGACAGCTCTTCTCAAATTTCCTACGCCCGCGACGGATAGGGACCGAACTGTCTCACGACGTTCTGAACCCAGCTCGCGTACCGCTTTAATGGGCGAACAGCCCAACCCTTGGGACCTACTTCAGCCCCAGGATGCGATGAGCCGACATCGAGGTGCCAAACCTCCCCGTCGATGTGAACTCTTGGGGGAGATAAGCCTGTTATCCCCAGGGTAGCTTTTATCCGTTGAGCGATGGCCCTTCCATGCGGTGCCACCGGATCACTAAGCCCGACTTTCGTCCCTGCTCGACTTGTAGGTCTCGCAGTCAAGCTCCCTTGTGCCTTTACACTCTGCGAATGATTTCCAACCATTCTGAGGGAACCTTTGGGCGCCTCCGTTACCTTTTAGGAGGCGACCGCCCCAGTCAAACTGCCCGCCTGACACTGTCTCCGGACCGGATCACGGTCCAGGGTTAGAATGTCGGTATCGTCAGGGCAGTATCCCACGGGCGCCTTCACCGAACCTGGCGGTCCGGCTGCTCTGGCTCCTGCCTATCCTGTACAAACGATACCCACATCCAATATCAAGCTGCAGTAAAGCTCCATGGGGTCTTTCCGTCCTGTCGCGGGTAACCTGCATCTTCACAGGTACTATAATTTCACCGGGTCTCTCGTTGAGACAGTATCCAAATCGTTACACCTTTCGTGCGGGTCGGAACTTACCCGACAAGGAATTTCGCTACCTTAGGACCGTTATAGTTACGGCCGCCGTTTACTGGGGCTTCAATTCAAAGCTTCTCCCCGAAGGGATGACCTCTCCTTTTAACCTTCCAGCACCGGGCAGGTGTCAGCCCCTATACTTCACCTTGCGGTTTCGCAGAAACCTGTGTTTTTGATAAACAGTCGCTTGGATCTTTTCACTGCGGCTCTCTGGACCCGAAGGTCCGTCGAGCACCCCTTCTCCCGAAGTTACGGGGTGATTTTGCCGAGTTCCTTAACGAGAGTTCTCCCGAGCGTCTTAGAATTCTCTTCTTGCCCACCTGTGTCGGTTTCGGTACGGGCGCCTTTCCACTCGCTAGAGGCTTTTCTTGGCAGTGTAGGTTCCGGCCCTTCGGTACTTAATTTCCCTCCTCATCACCGCTCGGCTTCCTGCAGCGGGATTTGCCTCGCTGCCGGCCTCACGGCTTGAACGCACGCTTCCATCCGTGCGCGGCCCAGCCTTCCTGCGTCCCCCCATCACTCAAACGCGAATTGGCGGTACAGGACTTTCCACCTGTTGTCCATCGCCTACGCCTCTCGGCCTCGGCTTAGGTCCCGACTAACCCTGAGCGGACGAACCTTCCTCAGGAAACCTCAGGCTTTCGACGGAGGAGATTCTCACTCCTCTTTTCGTTACTCATACCGGCATTCTCACTTCCAAGCGCTCCAGCCGACCTTCCGATCGACCTTCAACGCCCTTGGAACGCTCCCCTACCATGACCCTACGGGTCATCCGCGACTTCGGTGCTGTGTTTGAGCCCCGTTACATTTTCGGCGCAGCGCCACTCGACCAGTGAGCTATTACGCACTCTTTAAATGGTGGCTGCTTCTGAGCCAACATCCTGGTTGTCTGGGCAACGCCACATCCTTTCCCACTTAACACACACTTGGGGACCTTAGTCGGCGGTCTGGGCTGTTTCCCTTTCGACGACGGATCTTATCACTCGCCGTCTGACTCCCGGATAGGAGCGCCTGGCATTCGGAGTTTGACTGAACTCGGTAATCCTGTGGGGACCCCTTATTCAATCAGTGCTCTACCTCCAGGCCTCTCATTCCGAGGCTAGCCCTAAAGCTATTTCGGGGAGAACCAGCTATCTCCGTGTTCGATTGGCATTTCACCCCTACCCACACCTCATCCCCGCATTTTTCAACATGCGTGGGTTCGGGCCTCCATTCAGTGTTACCTGAACTTCACCCTGGACATGGGTAGATCACACGGTTTCGGGTCGGCAACCCTAAACTCATTCGCCCTCTTCAGACTCGCTTTCGCTGCGGCTCCGCCTCTTCAGCTTAACCTGGCTTAGAATCGCCACTCGCCGGTCCATTCTACAAAAGGTACGCTGTCACCCCCCGAAGGGGGCTCCAACTACTTGTAGGCACACGGTTTCAGGATCTCTTTCACTCCCCTTCCGGGGTGCTTTTCACCTTTCCCTCACGGTACTGGTTCACTATCGGTCACTGGGGAGTATTTAGCCTTGGGAGACGGTCCTCCCAGATTCCGACGGGGTTTCTCGTGTCCCGCCGTACTCAGGATCCACTCCGGAGTGCGCGCTTCTTCGGCTACAGGGCGTTTGCCTTCTTTGGCCGGCCTTTCCAGGCCGTTCGCCTGAATCGCGCATTTCTGACTCCATGTGGAGTGTCCTACAACCCCAGGGGGCAAGCCCCCTGGTTTGGGCTGTTTCCGTTTCGCTCGCCACTACTCAGGAAATCGCATTTGCTTTCTCTTCCTCCGGGTACTGAGATGTTTCAGTTCCCCGGGTCTGCCTTGACGCGCCTATGGATTCAGCGCGCCATCCTATCCGTTCAGGATAGGGGGTTCCCCCATTCGGAAATCTCCGGATCAAAGCTGACTTACAGCTCCCCGGAGCTTATCGGAGTTCGTTCCGTCCTTCATCGGCTCCCAGTGCCAAGGCATCCACCGTGCGCCCTTTAAAACTTAACCACTTCATAAAAGACACGTCTTTTACGCTCGGTCAAAATTAGAATTCTTGGCTTGTTGCTTGTTTCATTCATTATCCAGTTTTCAAGGATCGTCCT
>NZ_SRJD01000047.1:0-1608 GCF_004684935.1 Sporolactobacillus shoreae | reverse complement strand
GTTTCCTTCAAAACTAAACAAAAGGCCAAACGCTTCGCTGAGTCTCTTTTTCCTTAGAAAGGAGGTGATCCAGCCGCACCTTCCGATACGGCTACCTTGTTACGACTTCACCCCAATCATCTGTCCCACCTTCGGCGGCTGGGTCCATAAAGGTTCCCGCACCGACTTCGGGTGTTACAAACTCTCGTGGTGTGACGGGCGGTGTGTACAAGGCCCGGGAACGGATTCACCGCGGCATGCTGATCCGCGATTACTAGCAATTCCGGCTTCATGCAGGCGGGTTGCAGCCTGCAATCCGAACTGGGGGCGGCTTTATGGGATTGGCTCAACCTCGCGGTCTCGCAGCCCTTTGTACCGCCCATTGTAGCACGTGTGTAGCCCAGATCATAAGGGGCATGATGATTTGACGTCATCCCCACCTTCCTCCGGTTTGTCACCGGCAGTCACCCTAGAGTGCCCAACTGAATGCTGGCAACTAAGGTCAAGGGTTGCGCTCGTTGCGGGACTTAACCCAACATCTCACGACACGAGCTGACGACAACCATGCACCACCTGTCACTCTGTCCCCCGAAGGGGAAAACCTGATCTCTCAGGCGGTCAGAGGATGTCAAGACCTGGTAAGGTTCTTCGCGTTGCTTCGAATTAAACCACATGCTCCACTGCTTGTGCGGGCCCCCGTCAATTCCTTTGAGTTTCAACCTTGCGGTCGTACTCCCCAGGCGGAATGCTTAATGTGTTAACTTCAGCACTA
The DNA here is from genome assembly GCF_004684935.1 of Sporolactobacillus shoreae. GTDB lineage: Bacteria > Bacillota > Bacilli > Bacillales > Sporolactobacillaceae > Sporolactobacillus > Sporolactobacillus shoreae. The sequence continues at coordinate 857 of NZ_SRJD01000047.1, read as the reverse complement.
AGGGGTTGGACCCCCCTAACACCTAGCATTCATCGTTTACGGCGTGGACTACCAGGGTATCTAATCCTGTTTGCTCCCCACGCTTTCGCACCTCAGCGTCAGTAACAGACCAGAGAGCCGCCTTCGCCACCGGTATTCCTCCACATCTCTACGCATTTCACCGCTACACGTGGAATTCTACTCTCCTCTTCTGTACTCAAGCTTCCCAGTTTCCAATGGCCGCTTGCGGTTGAGCCGCAAGATTTCACATCAGACTTAAGAAGCCGCCTGCGCGCGCTTTACGCCCAATAATTCCGGACAACGCTTGCCACCTACGTATTACCGCGGCTGCTGGCACGTAGTTAGCCGTGGCTTTCTGGCCGGATACCGTCACAGCAAGAGCATTTCCTCTCCCGCTCGTTCTTCTCCGGCAACAGAGCTTTACGATCCGAAAACCTTCTTCGCTCACGCGGCGTTGCTCCATCAGACTTTCGTCCATTGTGGAAGATTCCCTACTGCTGCCTCCCGTAGGAGTTTGGGCCGTGTCTCAGTCCCAATGTGGCCGATCACCCTCTCAGGTCGGCTATGTATCGTTGCCTTGGTGGGCCGTTGCCCCGCCAACTAGCTAATACACCGCGGGCCCATCAGTCAGTGATGGCCGAAACCATCTTTCAGCCCCGCACCATGTGGTGCGGAGAATTATCCGGTATTAGCTGCGGTTTCCCACAGTTATCCCAGTCTGACCGGCAGGTTGCCCACGTGTTACTCACCCATCCGCCGCTCACTTCCGGGAGCAAGCTCCCTTCTGTGCGCTCGACTTGCATGTATTAGGCACGCCGCCAGCGTTCGTCCTGAGCCAGGATCAAACTCTCCAAAAA
>NZ_SRJD01000046.1 GCF_004684935.1 Sporolactobacillus shoreae | reverse complement strand
CTCGCTGTCTACGCTTAAAAACCAAAGTTGCCTTCCGTTCTCCAAGACTCGCTACGGATGAGTGGCTAGCTCTTTCCCGACGGGCTTCCCACCCGCTATAAGGCACGACCTTGCTCGGTCGCTCTATACTTCTTACCTTTAAAAAAATCTGCCCTGTCAGATCAACAGGGCAGATGGAAAATCCAATAAATTGATTATATATGTTGACCCGCGACTCTGTCCGGGTGGTGACGATGATGATGTATCTCTCCCGCAAGAACCATCCTGTGAACGACAATTGAAAGCAGCACACCAACAGCGCATATAAAACTAACTACAGCAACAACTCCTGCCCATCCAAAGCTTTGGAGAAATAACCCGCCGACGGATCCGACAACACTTGATCCGACATAGTAGAAAAGTAGGTAGAGTGAAGATGATTGAGCTTTTTCGCGCCTGTTGGCAAGAATGCCAACCCAACTGCTTGCTACTGAATGCCCTCCGAAAAAACCAAAGGTGAAAACGGCCAGGCCTATTATCTTAAGGACAAGTGGGGCGGACAAAGTGATGACCAGACCGGCAACCATTAAAGAAAGACACAGGGTGACCACGCCTGAACGACTCGTACGGTCCGACAGCTTTCCCATCCATGTTGAACTGAATGTTCCGACAAGAAAAATAATAAAGATGAAACCGACAACGGTCTGGCTCAGATTATAAGGCTCTTCCATGAGCGGAATGCCGATATAATTATAAACAGTCACGAAGCCGCCCATCAGAATGAAGCCGAGGCAGTAAATGAGAACAAGCGGCGGAGATTCGATATTTTCGATAAAACCGACCGTCGTTCTTTTCATGGATCCCCTCTTTGAATCAAAATGTTTGGATTTCGGTAGCAAGAGTATAAAGAGAATTCCCATGATCAGATTCAATGCACCAAGAATGCCGATCGCGACGTTCCAGGAAAAAACATCGCTGAATGATCCGACGATCAGACGTCCCGTCAATCCACCCAAACTGTTCCCGCTGACATAGATGCCGATCACATAACCCAGGCATCGTTTGTCGAATTCTTCATTAACGTAGGCCATAGCAATCGAAGGATAACCGGCGAGAAGCGCCCCCTGGATGAAACGAACAGCGATCAGCAAGGGCAGATAGTTGATAAACCCGACAGCAACGGTCAGGACTGCCGACGAAATCAGTGCGACAGTCATGATTTTTTTTCGATTAAACATCCCCGAAGTAAATGAAACAAATAATAGTCCGATTGCGAGCGCACCTGTTGCAGCCGAAAGGGTCAAGCTCGCGGCCGCCGGGGGAACATGAAACTGCGCGGCAAGCACAGCAATCACTGGCTGCGTGCTGTACAAATCGGCGTACATTATAAAACTGCCCAGAAACAAGGCTGCCAACGTCTTTTTAAAGTCCTTGTTCTCTGGTGATATATAATCCATCAAAAAGTCAATCCCTTCTGTTCCGGTTGGTAATTTTCATACTATGACAAATATTTTATGATGTCTAATATATTATTTTAATCGGAGCAATGTTTTTAAAGTTATGAATGGCTAAAAACGTTGGTATAAGTGCATTTTAGTACAGTTAAAGTACGTGTTAGTTCATTAAAAACAATTAAAATATCTAAAAATAAACTTTGTTTGTCACCTTTATGTCACCTCTGTGCCACCTAGTGACATAAAATTTATCCCACCATTGCGTGGGATTTTTTATATAATAAAGGAAAAAGTTACCGGGGGAACTGCTATGAAAAAAGTCATTCTCGTTATAGCCACATTATTATTACTCTCAGCTTGCGGATCACAAAACGGGATACCGCAAAACCAGTTTTCACAAGATGAACAGGTCGCTTATAATTTTTTGAAGGGCGTATATAGTGGAGATAAAAATGATCAGGAGGATGCTGTCTCTAAATATGCTGGGGATGTTGTACCGGGCGGATCAATTGCACAATCATATTTAGATCTTGGCTATTTCGCTGATCAATACAAAGACATCAAGTTAATTAAACTCGTTAATGAAACGGGTAAAGATAAAGGCTGGAAATCAATTCTAGCCGACTTAAAAAATAATGAGAACTCAATTGAAGCCATTATAGAAATTAAAAGCCATAAAGTACAAGACATCTATCTTTCAAATGTTAAGGATACCCAGAAAGGATTTAATGCTTTAAAAGCATCAAAATTCTGATATTCCTTTGCCCGTTATAAGAGGATTTATTTCCTGCGTTTTCCATGTCACGCAGGAAATTTTTTTTTATAAAAAAGCTAAAATTAACTCACAAAACCCTTGCAAATATATAGTACATGTACTATAATAAAAATATGGGAGGAGGTGAAAAAGTGGTTGATAAAATAATTGATGAGGTAAGAAATGCAGTAACAACCGTGGCCGCGGTTATCGGCATCTACTACCTCATCAAAGATCATCGGAAGCCTCGAAAGAAGCGCCGAAAGTAACACCCCGGGGGAGAAATCCCCCACATATTATTATATCATAACCACTTTTAATTATGAAAAAACTCAAAACAGTTGACATTTTGTTTTTCATTCTCTTTTTGTCATGGCTATCTGATACAGATTTCTCTCACTTGCCCGTTATAAAAATAATTGGGCTTCTTGCTGTGGGTGTTTGGTTCATTTTGATCTTGCTTAAACTATTTAAAAAGGACTGGTGATCATGCATAAAAACCAACTGAACTATGATAAGGAATGGGCGAATGAGAATCGCGAACACAAACGCTATTTATCCAAGCGATCAACGGCTAAATCCTTTATACGCAAGGACGCAACGGCTGAGGACTTGGACGACCTCGAGGCATTAATTGCTGAACGACGGAAACTTATCACTCAAAAATAGTTATGTATCCCGCCATCACGGCGGGCTTTTTCATTATGTCATTTCTTTTTCAGATACTGTGCTCCTACAAACACGTGGCCGGTACCGCTCTTAAGCTGTGCCCATCCATTGCTAATGCTTTCAACCTCTACCTGTTGTCCCTGCTTCAGTGTGCCAACTACTGGGCCATTCGGGGCCTTCCGGATATTCAATAGGCTTGCCACAACGATATAAGACACTGTCTTTTCGACTGTCGGCTTCGGTGCTGCCTTCACTGGCTCTGGTTTCTTTCCTGCTTGCAGATAGGAGAGAAGCTGCATGTTCTGCCCAGACGTACCAATGTAAGCCTTGATCCCGTACTCCTTCGCCAGTTTTGCCCGAGCATTAAAGCTGCTATCCTGCTTCTTTGCGTCCAGGTACTGCACCAGTGTCAGGGGCTTGTTGGCCTGCTTGACGGCTTTCTTTGCGGCAGGTCGGCTGGTAAATGCACCCGTATAGTCCACGCTACAGTCAAAGGTGCCACTGATCCCTTTAAGTTTGACTTTGTCCGTATACTGCCACGCGCCAACATTTTTAAAAGGCGGTTTGTTCAGATCCACTTTTGCTGGATAGCCTGCTTTCCATGGCTTGACTGGCAGTTTACTTTCGTCCAGGTGCGCATCGGTAAACGGCTGATTGCTGTACCATGTGACGTTCTGATAGCCCGCAGCTTTGACCGCATTGAGGAATACTAGGGCATTCTCCGTCATATTACCACCGAGTACAACCTCAATATCCAACGGGATGCGTGTATTTTTAGGTAGCCCGTATGCTTTAGCAAGCGATAGAAAAAACTCTGCTTCAGCTTTCGCTTCTTCCGGACTGTTGGCCCGGAAAAAGTGATAAGCATTCACAAGCAATCCTGCTGCTGTAGCGTTCTTAATGTAACTGGCCGCCAAGGGATCTTTAAAGGTATGGCCCTCTGATAGCTTGATCGTCACCGCTACAATGCCGTCCTTCTTCATCTGCTGAAATTCCGGCACCGATCGAACGCCTCGGCTGTGATTAAGGTCAATAAATAACTTAGCCAACTGGCTCACCTTCCTTGGCTACGGTTTCCACCTTCGCCTGTACCTGGTCAACCTGATGTTTCAGACCGGACAAGTCAAATGCTTCCTGAATAAATCCTTCCAGTTGTTCCGGAGTAAACCGGATATGGAAAAATGACCGGCTCAACCATGATGCGAGTAGTTCCAGCGCCAGTTTCCGCTTTTCCTGTCCGGACGGAGATTCATAGTATTCTTTAGCCTGCTGTTCAATCAACAATACAGCGCGGGCTGCCGCCTGCTCCACATGCTTCCGCTGTGCCGCCGTAAGGCTTGCCCAGATCCGTGCGGATACGAGTGCCAAGACAAATAAAATAGCGACCAGCAAGATGGCCGCTCCAATCAACAGATATAGATTATTCATTTCAATCGCTCCTCTACCTTTTTGATTATTTAAAGTGGATTGCTAACGACAAAATTGAAATAATAACGCCCAGCCATGCCGGCCAGTTTCCAAGCAATGAGGAACGATGGCTGTCCATTGCATCTATTCGCTTTTCGAGGTCAGCGATGTTGTCATCCCTGACCTGTAGTAGTGCTTCAAGCTCTTTTCGTGGCACGTAGTTTTCTGGTAGATCCGTCAGTTCATTTTCGATGTCCTGTATGCGTGCGTCGTCCATTCTTCGCTGCCTCCTTGTCCTCACCGACATGCTTCACGTCAAAGGTTTCTAGCATTCCTTTAAATACATCCGGTACGTCAACACCCAGCTTGATTAGGTTTTCCACAATCGAAATACCTTCTGTAGCGACCAGCATCATGATGATGAGGTTACGCATGACCTCGCTGCTTTGGTCACCTAATACGACATCGAGCCAGTACCCGGCAGCAACGAGCAGCAGCATGCCTACCTTTTTTCGGATGCCACGGAGTGACTTTCTACTGGCGAGGTCGTGGATACTGCCGGCATAAATTAAGCCCGTGGCGTAGTCAATGCCCATAAAGACAACGAGACCAATAACCAGGTTGTCAATACCACCAATAAAATAAGCGGCCTTGTTGATGACCCAAGCGCAGACCACTGATAATACACCGATAAATAAATTGCTATGATTGCCCACCCACAGGACTTCCCTTCGCCTCGTTTATTGGTTAGCCTGCCGGCGGCGTATTCAGTGCAGAAATGGCCGGTGCGATCAGTGCATTGATCTGATCGACATTACCGGCCGTCGCGGTGAACTGTTCAACTGTGATGTGAATCGAACCATTAATATAATCG
>NZ_SRJD01000045.1 GCF_004684935.1 Sporolactobacillus shoreae | reverse complement strand
ACACTCTACCTGCTGGACGAAAACAAGCAGAAAATCGGCATGATCGAACTGAAGGACAATGATCAGTACAATGACGTGCGGGTACATGCGGATATTGGTACGGATTCAAGTAGGTATATAATCTATGACGGATCCGGAGTAACGACCGACACCTATAGCCATCAAGTCGCAAATTACCGCAAGGTTGCCCACACGACGAAGGTCAAAAAGACTCGGGTAGTGCGTAAGAAAGTCCGTGGGAAGTGGCAAAGCGTCAAAGAGACGTACTATACCACATCCACTTACTACACGACAGATGTCTATTACACAACGGTTTACAATAACAGTTCGACCGGCGGCAACCTGGTCAGTTCCTATTCAGAGTTTAATAATTTTTGGGGCTACCTGGAACTTGAGAAAAAGGGAAATGTCTTTACCGCATACGTCATTCGGCTGGACGGAAACTTTAATGAGATCCACCGTGACACTTATACCTGGATTGATAGTGCGAACCAATACACGGGCAATAAGCTAGCCGGTATTGCCATCTGGGCCGCTTCATGGGGTACAAAGGATCCGATTAACTACCTGTGCTTTACCAACCTTCAGGTGCAGGCTCTGAATGATGTCAACGGCAGCGCACCGCCGATCATCGCCCATGTGGGGGACGAAATCATGATTGACTGCGAGTCGGAAGTCATCTACAAAAACGGTGAACGATTTATGCAATATTTATCCGTCGGTAGTCAGTGGCTGAAATTGCAGGGCGGTGATACGGAAGCGATCGGTGTTGCCCCGATTGATAGTGCAGATTTCAGCATGACCTATCGGGCCAAACAGTTATAGACAGGAGGTGAGAACAAATGAATATTTGGGTCATCAACGCGAAAAGGCAAATTGTCGCGTCTGCCAGTGATGATAGCTCGAAAGCCTGCCATTTTTGGAACGATACCTGGACAGAAAAATTGGTTAACTTTGATTCAACCAGTACCTTTACGATCAATGACGACGGCGAAAACAGCCAGTTTTTTGTTGAGGGGGCCCTGGTTGTTGCTCCGGATTTGGACGGAGATTTTATCCTCTATCGCATCTTGACGGTCGCGGATCAGCTCAACAGTGACGGCACACACGACAAGGTCATTACGCTGGAAAACGAGTACATCTTTGACCTAATTAATACGATCGTTGCAGACGCTTCGTTTACCAATGCCACAGCGGCAGATCTGTTTAATTATGTTCTCGCAGGGTCCGGCTGGCGACTGAATAACTGCGATTACGTCGGCACGCTGACCACGAGTTTTAGCGGTAACCTAACGGCACAGGCAGCGATGCAGCAGATCATCCGGGCAGATGATGCAGCGATTAATCCGCTGTCGGATGCAACACCCGTACAGAATTTTTTCTGCGAACCCAAGTTTCACGTGCTCATGAAGGGCGGCAGTATTGTTGATTTTGTCTGTGATGTGTATTCCCAGCGTGGTCAGGACAACGGTGACCGGTTTGAGTACACCCATGACCTGACCGGGCTTACCCGTACAACCGATCTATCGACCGTAAAGACAGCTGTCCGGCCCATCGGGGGTACCGATCCAAATGACTCAAGTAAGACGGTGGACATTACCAGCGTAAACGGCGGATTGGATTATATCTATGATGATGCGGCCAATATGCAGTACAACGTTACGGGCACCAGTTACCTGATGGTCGTCTTAACAAATAGTGCGATCACGGATCCGCAGGCGCTGAAAAATTGGGCGCAAAGCCGTCTGGACGCACTTAAGACACCATCTGTCACCTATACGGCAGCCATCGCCTGGCTGGAAACCGTTCCAGGATTCGATACGAAAAGGCTGCGGCTTGGTGATACAATTAAAATTATTGACCGGGAAATGAAGCCAGACTTAGCCATTTCTGCGCGCGCGATTCAGACGGATATCAGTCGTTCAGATCCCAGCCAGAACAAGGTAACGTTGGGTGACTTCCAGACGCTGGTTATTGAGCAGGTACCGGTAAATATTAGATCCGTCCAGGCACAGACACAGAAGGCACAGTCCGATGTAGATGCTGCGGCAGCTGCGTTGGCTTTGGCACAGGAACAAATTAAATTGAAAAACTCCATTTTTCGGAGCGTTTCAGCGCCGTCCAACGCTAGCAATAACGATCTGTGGGTTTATACCGGGACGGATACTTCCGTTCCGCCAGTCCAGCAATACCTTAATGGCGAGTGGCAGCCCGTTCAGGGACTGAAAGGTGACCAGGGTATTCCTGGACCGTCAGGGACGAATGGGGAAACGGTTTATCTGCATGTGGCTTACGCAGATGATGCATCAGGTGACGGGTTCAGTCAGGATCCAACAGGCAAGGCTTATATTGGAACGTATACCGATTTTACACAGAGTGACAGCGGTTCGGCGAGCACATATACCTGGGCGAAGTTTCAGGGTCCAACGGGTCCCCAAGGTGCACAAGGTACTCAAGGGCCAACCGGACTCACTGGTGCAACAGGAGCACAAGGAGTGCAGGGACTTACCGGCCCACAGGGCCCGAAAGGCGATACCGGAGCAACAGGCGCGGCCGGCCCGCAAGGCCCGCAGGGAATACAAGGGCCGACGGGAACGAACGGGCAGACATACTGGACATGGATCAAATACGCCGACGATGCAAACGGTACGAATATGACGGACTCCGAAACGGGCAAACGCTATGTCGGTATTGCGGTGAATAAAACAAGTGCAACTGAATCAACGAATCCGACAGATTACACATGGAGCCCACTCTATGATAATGTGCAAGTCGGGCAGACAAACTTATTCACGGGAACATCGAGCAGCTATAAGTCCGTAACATTCAGCGGATGGGACGCCTATCAGAGCCCGAGGATCCCATGCAATCCGGGTGATTCTTTCACCGGGCGCATTTATCTAAAGCCGGTGGCTCAACCCGTGTCGATTAATATGGAGTTTAGAAACAGTTCGACTCAGGCGTATAGTCAGAACTTTTCGACGCAAACAATCGCGGGGGGATCCGAGGGCTATGCCGTCGTCTCAGCGATCTGCCCGACGGGCTTCGATACGGTGACAATATCAATTCGGCATCAATCGGGCTCTACACCGTCAGACACAGTTCAGTATAAAGAAATGAAACTTGAGCACGGCAACATCGCAACCGATTGGAGCCCGGCTCCGAGCGACTCCGTGCAAGTATTCACATCTCAGCCCGTGCCGCCGTACAATCTCAACGATCTATACATCTTGAGCGGCGCGACGTATTACTGCACGACAGCAAAAGCGGCTGGGGCTGCGTATGCCTCGGCAGATTGGACGCTGCAACAGATCAATCTCACATCTCTCGCAACGGCAGTACAGAATACGCTCAACGGCTCGCTGCAAAGCTCGGCGACTTACAGCGGTGTACAGATCAATGCAAGCGGGCTCACAGCAACCGCCGGTTCAACCGTAGTTAGCGTTAATTCATCGAGCGGATTCAAAATTACGAAAAGTGGTTCGGCCGTCTTTCAGGTGGATACGAGCGGTAATCTATCCATCAATAATGCAGCAATTTCTTCAGTTAACGGCGGCCTCACAGTAGCAATTAATCAGGGTAGCGATCCGCTAGCGATTAAAGATAGTGGTGGTAATTACTTATTGCATGCTCAGCAAAGTGGCGACTTCTACATCGGGAACAACTTCCATGTAGATCCTAGTGGAAATGTATCTGTTACATCAGGGTCAATATCCGGTACCAACATTATAGGCAGTAGTTTTACTGCATCTGGCACAGGTGGAACAGGGGGATGGCAAAATGATAGGGTTGTTATAGGTGATACTTCACAAGGATCAGCTATAAACGTATTTGACACCTCGGCTAATGGACATATCGCGGGAATGAACTCAAATAACCTATTTTTTAGGTCTACAACATCGTCTACTGTTACATCTAGTCTATCCCAAACAACATTAGAGATGGATGGACAAAATGCTTATTCTGTAATAATTGATCCAACTAATTATAAAGGTATATGGGTATTTTCACCGAATGGTGGGGGCAATGTTACAACTGTAACAGGAGATCACATATTATCTCCTGCCTATTCCTTTCCGGGTGACGGCGCATATGACACAGGTATGTTCTGGAACAGTGACGGGGATTTTTATCTAAAATCCAATAATGTCGGAAGAATCCACGTCGGGACAAGTGGAGTAGCCATAGGAGGCGGAGTAGATGTAGGAATAACCAATAATTTAAATGTTTCCGGTCAAATACAAATGACTGGGAGCAGCGGAAAAATAGTCGCAAACGGCTACGGATGTATAGATATACAGGATAATACGGGCCAATGGCAATTTGGTATACACAACAATGGCATTTGTTATGTAAATGCGCAGTTAGAGGTTGGCAGTAACATGCTCCTAAACGGAGCACATTCTATCAGGTCTAATGACGGTGAAAAAATGTACATGGCTGATGGCGGTAGCGGCCTTGTTGATCTCGGCGTGAGAACTCTGTCACAGTCCTCGCGATGGGAACTGAAGGAGAACTTTGCGTCAATGGATCCGGCTCAGGCGCTGCTGAACATCTTGTCTACAGATGTTGTTCAATACAATTACAAGGGCGATCAGGAAACACATGTCGGACTGATCATTGATGATCGCGATACTCCTGAATATCAGGCTTGTTCAGATTTTATCACATTAGACAGGCAGGGTAAGAAGGATGACACGATTATTGGAGAATTGATGCTCGCAATTAAGCAACTTAACAGCACCATACAGGATCAGCAAATCAGAATTGCACAATTGGAGGCAGCATAATGGCAAATATCAAATTCAATGCAAACGATCAGATCCAGGTACTCAGTGCCAAACTGGCAAACGCGGAGGTTGAAAATTCGAGACTATCGGCTATTTTTAAGGCCGCAAATGATCGAATTGACGAACTCGAAGCCGAGAATAAAAAGCTGAAAGACCAGCAAGCCAAGAACGTCAAAGCGGATAAGAAGGTTGAACCGAGCACCCAGAAATGAGTGCTTTTATAATACAAAAAATTAGGGAGGCATCATCATGAACTATCAATTTTCAGGAATTGTCCCGATCCGAGACGCGCAGGGCAATGTGACAGGATTCACGGTCAGCTTCAACGGCCGCAATAACACCACAGGCGATTATATTAATGGTTCGATTCACATCACAGTTGAACAGTTCACCGCGACGGCCGGTAATGTCGATCAGATCAATGCACTGATCGCACCGGCCATTTCTGCACTGAATACGCCGCCGGCAGGCTAA
>NZ_SRJD01000044.1 GCF_004684935.1 Sporolactobacillus shoreae | reverse complement strand
ACCCTGCGTGTGTGTCCGTGTGAGCCGTAGTCGTGCGACAGCTTACGCACGACGACATACGGAGCACACCACAGACACTAAGGCGAAACTAAAAATAAAAGGATTGACAAAATATGGTAACTGAATTCTTCATGCCGATGAAAGTTCCGACAACAACACATCAGCAGAAACAGGTACGAGTGCTGAAAGGCAAGCCAGTCTTTTATGAACCCGATGACTTGCAGGCTGCACGGTCGAAACTGATGGCTTACCTTGGACAGCATGTGCCGGAAAAACCTTTTAGCGGTCCAGTGAGAATGATTACGAAGTGGTGCTTCCCAATCAAAGGAAAACACTACAACGGAGAGTGGAAAACAACAAAGCCGGACGTTACAAACTTGATGAAACTGTTTGAAGACGTGATGACAGACCTTGGATACTGGAAAGATGACGCTTTAATCGTAAGCGAGATTACTGAAAAATTTTGGGCGGAGTTGCCAGGAATATATGTGAGAATTGATAGCTTAGAAAGTGAGTGAAAGTAATGGCAGGAAAATGTTCTTACTGCGGTTCGACACATAGAGTTGCTAGATTTAGAGGCGGAAACTTGTTTTGTCTAAAACATTATCTGCAGATGAGAACGTATGGAAAATGCTTTGATGGAAGTAAGCCAAGACAAAGGAAGAATTCAATTATTCTTAAAGATGACTATACAGTAATCGTTACAGCGAATGGCGATAAGGTATTAGTTGACAATCCAATAGTTCCAAAAATTATTAACCCGAGTTGGTGCATTAGTAAAACAGGATACGTAGTCGCGAACATTAATCACAAGGTTGTTAAAATGCATCGGCTAATCTTAAAATGCTCTGACGATAAAGTTGTTGATCATATCAATGGCAATAGATTAGACAATCGTTTAAAAAACTTAAGAATTTGCAGTGCTAAAAATAATTCAAGAAATAAAGGCGTAGGCAAAAATAATTCATCCGGTGTTCCTGGTGTTTCAAAGACTCCTAATGGAAAATGGAGGGCACGAATCATGGTTGATCGAAAAGAGATTGCTTTAGGCCGATACGAAGATTTTGAAAAAGCTGTTCAGGCTAGAAAGCAAGCCGAAATAAAATATTTTGGTAAATATGGCAGAATAGCAAGCCGTGAGGTGTGAGCCATGGATTATAAGCAGTTTTTCAGTGAGGTGGCTGATTGGGTGCTTGAAGTCAACAGTAAGGCATCGTCTCTTGGAATGGATAGCGATGGATTTTGGAAGTGGATCATGCAGTCATCTGCCGCGATCAGTGAACGATACGAAAATAATAAGCTAGTTGTCAATCAGATGGTGATGCTTGTTGATTGGGTACAGGATATCTACAGAGCAAGCAAGGAGGCAGCAGGATGACGGAAACGAAAGATAAGTTAAAAACAGCAGTGTTTAAATATATTGAATCTGAGATTTATGATTATCCGGATACCGTACAAAACATCAAAGATCGGTACCAGAATATCATGTATGCTTCGTCAAAGCAGGATGATGCAGGAGTTGTCAAAGGCGGCGGAGTTGGCAGGCCAACAGAGCGGATAGCAACGGCACTAATGAGCAGTACCAGTTTAGCACGACTTGAACGAATCGCTTCTGCGATTGGGTCATCATACGATCAAATGCCTGAAGATCATAAAAGGGTCATCCAACTTAAGTATTGGGATAATCGTAAATTGACAATGGAGGGCATCGCATCTGAGTGCTTTATGCATCGGAATACGGCGAGCAAGTATCGTAAAGAGTTTGTCTATCTTGTTGCATCAAAGCTAGGATACTAAGCGTGTGCATGCCTTGTGCATTTGACCCTACAAATCGTGATAATATGATAGTGTGGTAATGATATAGAGATTGCCTAAAGCGCCTGACGAGGGCGCTTTTTATTATGCATTCAGGAGGTTGTGCAGAGATGGCAGATCAGAGCAAACCAATTACAAACGGATGGGAAGAACCGCTAGTTCCGCCTAATTGGTGGAAACAAGGCGGAAGTATTGAGAAAGATAAGATGCCGAAAGAGGCAATGGATGTTTATCAGGACTGTGTCCGAAAAGTTAAACCCGATCACGGCAAGCAAATCGGTGAACTAACGGTCAAAGTGAATATCGATTGCAGCGATGCACTGAAGGGATTGAAAGCCGTGCAACGTGAAGCAAAGAAGGCAACACAAGCGCTGAAGGAACTAGATAAAACGAAGAGGTATATCGGAGTTGATCTTGCCAACGGTCCGGATCAATCGGTGGTGATTAACCATGAAACGTTACTGGCGAATCTACAAGTCAAATCGTAAACATGAATCCATTATTAGATCACTGATCAATACGTATCATTGCTATCAGATCATAAGCAAAGGCGGGTAATGAAGTATGATAGATGACAATAAGTTTATGGCACAGCTAAACTATCTGGATCGATTGATTCAATTGCATAAGTCAGGTATTGCTTGTCTTGATTCAGCTGGCAAAGACTCTGTTCTTGATCGAATCAAGCGAACGATTGATGCAATGGAAAAAACAATAGATGAATAATGCGACAACGTGATGAGATTGATGCGTTATACCATACCACAAGATGGACAAAGTGCAGACATGTTGTTCTCATTCGTGATGCTTACTTGTGTCAAGAATGCTTGCGTCGTGGACTGGTCACGCCAGCGAATACGGTGCATCATCGTGTTCCTGCACGAGATAATCTAGCGTTGTTCTTTGATCAAGATAACCTAGAAGCAACATGTGAAGCATGCCACAACCGTGATCATCCTGAACGCAGTGGTGGCAAACCGAAACAGAAACAGCATCGCGATGTGATGAAGTTCTATTCAAACAACGAAACAAGTTAGATTCATTGCTTGATTCGTTCGCTGCTTATCACGTTTTGTTCACACATTTGACACAAATAGAGTGACAACGTGCCAGCGCAGCTGATTCGATTTCAAATATTAAAAAATTATTGGATATCCCCCCTGGTCGAGAAATGAAGGATTCAGTGATGAAAATAAACGGTGCGGGCCATCCTTCACAATAAATTCGCTGATCAATATTTTTTAAATGCCAAAAAAAGATGGTATCCTTCCCTTTCGGGATTGGTTACCATCTTTTTCGATAACATCGTATATCGACAAGGCGGATTTGTAAAGACCAAAAAATAAAAAAATTTTTTTGAACGGATGGTGAGATAAGTGTACGAAATCAAGCATGGCGATTGCATAGATGTTTTAAGAGATCTAGAAAATGATAGTTTCGGAGCGATCATAACGGATCCTCCGTATTGCTCAGGGGGGGGCTTATCGGGGCGATCGGGTAAAACCAACGAGTGAAAAGTATTTGGATAACGATTCCAAAACTGAATACCGAAATCATGACTTCGCTGGGGATACAATGGATCAACGTGCGTTTATAAATTATACAGCCTCTTGGCTTAAAGAAGGCCGCCGTGTTGTTAAACAGGAAGGCGTATGCGCGGCGTTTATCGACTGGCGACAGCTTCCGGCAATGACGGATTGTTTCCAGATGTCAGGTTGGATATGGCGCGGTATTGCCGTATGGAATAAACCAAGTTCAAGACCGCAAAAGGGTCGGTTCAGGGCACAAGCAGAATACATTGTGTGGGGAAGTAAAGGGGCCTTACCATTAGATAGAAATTCTCCCGTTCTGCCGGGTGTTTTCACTACCTCAAGTGTGCCAAGCAAATCACGAATTCACCAAACACAAAAGCCGCTTGATCTGATGAGGCAGGTTGTAAAGTTATGTGAAAAAGGAGAAAGAATATTTGACCCATTTGCGGGCAGCGGAACAACGATATTAGCCGCTGAGCTCGAAGGATTCGACAGCTTAGGCATTGAGCTAGATGACTATTATGCAGCCGAAGCGGATAAACGAATTAAGGAATATTTATCTACTGTTCAGCAGACTGTTTAATCTAATTACGGAAGAAAAGGGAGGTGACGCGCCATGCCGACACCAGCGAAAAGTGCGATGCTGCAGCTTATTCAGGGTAACCCGAACCGGCGTACCAAGGAACAATTGAATAAGCGAGTCGAAAATGAAAAGAAGCTGCAGATGCGGGCTGAGAATGTCAAACCGCCGGCATGGCTGCCCACTGCTGCAAAGAAAGAGTTCAAACGGCTGGCCGAACTTCTGCTTGAAGTTGAGCTGATTAACGAAGCCGATATCGATCATCTAGCGCTGTTTTGCGATGCTTACGCGCAATATATCCAGTATACGAAAGAGATCAAGAGTATGGGGCTCTGGGTGGACGGAAAATCGAATCCGCTGATCATGCGTAAGAAAGACGCGGCTGCACAAATGCGGTCATTCGGTGCCGACCTCGGCTTATCACCTTCTGCACGCGCAAAACTCGCTATAAAGCTGAATGGCGATGACAGAGACGATGATGAAGATGACTTCTAAGCCACTTTTGGATATGAATTACACAGAATTGACCCAGTGGTGGAATGCTTACCGAGAAGAAGAAGCGTCATGGGGTGCTTATCTCAAGGAACCAGCGCCTGTCGTATTGACAACCATTTACGCGCAGCTGCTTGCGGAAGGGTCAATACCCGCGTCGAAAGAGAACATTTCAGCGGCAAAACGGCATTTACATGATCTCGAAAGGCAAGGAACAGATGCGTTTCCTTGGATTTTTGACGAAGAAAAGGCGCATCGTCCCATTCAGTTTATCGAAGAGAAGTGTAAACCGTCCAAGGGCGATTTTGATCAGCTCGTTTTGCAGCCCTGGCAGCATTTCGTGATCGGTTCGCTGTTTGGCTGGGTGCATAAAGATACCGGGGTCCGACGCTTCCGCGAAGGATTGGTCTTTGTAGCCCGCAAAAACGGAAAAACGACTTTAATTAGTGGTTTAGCGAATTACATGTTGGGTTTTGATGGCGAAAACGGCGCTAGGGTTTATGTTCTTGCGAATGCGGAACAACAGGCGCACGAGTTATTTGACGAGTCTAAAGCTATGGTTGAGAAATCGCCGTACTTGCTCAAGAAATTTGGAAAACCACAGCGTAATCGCATTCTTTTTAACAAGACTTTTTCCAGGATTGAGGCCCGTGCATCCGATAGTAAACGGCTTGATGGTTTGAATACGCACCTGGGTATCTTTGATGAAATTCACGAATTCAAGGACTTTAAGCTGATTAACGTCATCAAAAAGAGCCGCGGTGCCCGAAAACAGCCGCTGATCATCTACATTACGACAGCCGGTTATGTATTAGACGGCCCATTGATGGACTTTTACGAGATCGGGAAGAGCGTTGTTAACGGGATTGAGGTCGATGACCGGACGTTTTATTATCTCGCCAAGCTGGATGACTTGGAAGAAATGGACAAGCCGGAGCTTTGGATCAAGGCGAACCCGAACATCTGCCTGATGGATTTTGTCAATTTGGTAAATGACTGGAAAAAGGACAAGAAAAGCCCTCAAGAGCGGGCCGACTGGGTCACTAAGCAGTTTAACATCTTTTCTGATGTTGATGAGATGTCCTTTGTCGATGTCGCGACGATCAATAAGAACAACAAAGTGCTAGATATAGAAACGCTAAAGGGGCGTGAGTGCATTGGCGGGTATGACTTATCTGAAACAGAGGACTTTACGTCAGCTTGTCTCGAATTTCCACTTGAGACGGGCGAGATTTTTATCCTGTCGCACTCGTGGATACCCTTAGCACGGTTTGATCGTGACGGTCATCAAGAACGGCT
>NZ_SRJD01000043.1 GCF_004684935.1 Sporolactobacillus shoreae | reverse complement strand
GCTGTATATCCTTCCGACTTAAGCGCCATGCCGACGTCAACCCATTCTTGATAGTCAAGTGTTGACGGGTCGATGTAGTCCAGTAGCTTGATGATGTCGACTTTATTTTTCGTTTCCATAGGCTATCATTTTCCTTTTAATTTTTGTACTAAAGCCACAACCGCAAGAGTGATGATAATTCCAAGGAAAATACCGGTACCCACAATCTCACTGATAAACTTGAATAACAGATAATTGTGCAGACTCATTGCTCATTCACCCTTCCGGTTTGTATTCAGCAGGATTAATGTCTGACGGCGTATGCCATCCACTCGCCGCAATTCGGTCAATTATCTTACGTGCACCGTCAAACGGCCATGTGCCAACGTGCTGAAAGCCACGTCCCTCGAGAAAGCGAATCTGCTTAGGAGTCGTAAGTCCGGCCGACTTACGCTTGTCCAGGCGATCAAGAAGCAAGGATGCTTTACCTGCGTTATCTACTTCATCAGGAAAGATGCCCAATTTTTCAAGCGTCTTTTTTTGTTTGTCGGTCGGTGGCTCGAGTTCATGTCCAAATGATGGGACATAACTTGATAAATCTTCTGCCTGAATAGACATTTCAAACTGCAACGGATCGACCAGCTTACGTTTACGCCGTTTCATCTCGGCCAGTTGCTTCGCCAATGCTTCCTCACGCTGAGCGACGACATCCTCAGCAGCTTGTTTCTCGGCTGCCTCTAAATCAACAGGTGCACCTGCTTCTTCAATATTTTTAGTCATGGCCTGAGCTACTTCGTCGCTTTGAGCAATTAGATGTGCCGGATGGCATAGCTCATGCCGCTCCGTAAGCCACAGAAAATCTAGTAGCAATAATTCATTCTTTCCAGGAAATAGTCGGGTACCACGCCCCACCATCTGGCTATATAATCCACGTACCTTAGTCGGCCGCAGAACGACAATGCAATCGACCGATGGGCAATCCCATCCTTCTGTAAGCAGCATGGAGTTGCATAGGACGTTGTATTTTCCGTCCTGGAAATCTTGCAAAATTTCTGCACGATCCTGTGACTCGCCGTTGACTTCTGCCGCCTTAAATCCGACTTGATTAAGCAACTCCGTAAACTTCTGACTGGTCTTTACCAGAGGAAGAAATACAACAATTTTTCGGTCTTTGGCTACTTTCCACATTTCAGCGGCAATCTGTTCCAGATAAGGATCTAGTGCTGTTCCCAAGTCGCTTGTTTTAAAATCTCCTGATTGTTGGCCGACAGAGGTGATGTCCAGCTTCAACGGTATCGTTAGTGCCTTAATCGGTGACAGATAGCCTTCTTTAATTGCTTTGGGAAGCGTGTACTCATAAGCCAAGCTTTCAAAGTAAGCGCCCAGATCCTTCATATCGCCACGGTCAGGAGTCGCCGTGACGCCCAGAACATGTGCCTGTTCAAAGTATTGCAAGACACGCTGATATCCTTCAGAGATGCAGTGATGGGCTTCGTCGATAATGATGGTATCGAAAAAGTCATCGCTGAATCTGTTCAACCGTTTCTCGCGCATTAGCGTTTGAACGCTGCCAACCACGACGCGAAACCAGCTCCCTATGGACGTTTGCTCTGCCTTCTCCGTCGCACATTTGAGTCCTGTTGACTTGGCTAGCTTATCCGCTGCCTGGTCAAGCAGCTCACCCCGATGTGCTAGGACAAGTACACGCTCGCCCAACTTGACGCGATCTTCAATCACCTTGGAAAATACTATTGTTTTTCCGCATCCGGTTGGCAAAACAAGCAGCGTTCGTTTGATCCCTTTATCCCATTCATTTTCAACAGCAACGCGCGATTCTTGTTGATAAGGTCGTAGCTTCATCGTTTTGCTCCTTTCTTCAATCATTGCTCACCTACTGTTTCCTAAAGTGCTTGACTTTGCCCGCCATAAGCCATTCTAAAAGTCGCTTGAAAGATAAGGATCTATCTAACCCAACGCCATTGTTAAGCTTTTTAAAACATTCATTGCAAATGTCAAAATTGTAATCGATCACGCCACCCATATACCAACTCACTTTTACATGATTGGGTGTATTCGCTTCTTTTTCGCATAAATCGCAATGGTCAGTATACGTTCGCATTACTATCAATCCTTTCAGCCAATTCGGTATTCTTCTTTTAATAAAGCAACTCTTGAATCGATATTGTCCAGCAGGTGCTGCTCTCGTTCGATGTCCTTTTTCTCCGCGTCTGGGCGCATCATGTAATATTTCAGAGCATGCTTCATAATTTGCAACTCAGTGTACTCAGTCATTTTTGGTCTCCTTCGTGGTAGTGTCGTACTGCGAATTAATAGGTTTTTTCTTTGAAATCAGCAATGTTTTCGCCAATCGGTGCGAGATAAAAATGTCTTTCTATTTTTGCTAAAATAACGTGTGCTTCCATTTCGTTATCGCCTAATTCATCGCCGCCGATTACTTTTCGCCATTGCGCTTTTTCGTCCTCATAAGCGGCAACGGCTTCTTCTTTTTTATCCGTAATGATGACAATTTGATTGTCAGAATCAAATACTACCCACATTCCAATCTCTCCTTTTATTTCGTTTTAGCTGTCAACTGCGTCGTTTGTGGATCATGCCTATTTTCAATTTCCAGTTATAAACGCTCATATGCAGCTTTTTGTTGATTTCTTGATCCTTCCAACCTTTCTGTTTCAGCGCATAATATTTTTCAGGCGTTAGCTTCGGTTCTTCCGGCTTTTGCAGCGCATCGAGGGCTTTACCAGCTTCGCGTATTTCAGTGTACAAAGGGCAGCCACCATGGATTTGATCGGGATGCTCGCCGCGCTGATCAGCTTGGAGTGGGCAGCCATTGCATCGATCCAGTAAGTCTTGCACGATCAGGCGTTGTTTTTTCCGCGCGTCCATAGGCGATTACTCGCTTGCGGTCAGTGCGTGGATATACTGTTTGGCGGCTTTAAGTTTCCTATCCAACTTTTGTAGGTTGTCGTATGTGACTAGATAAAGCTTCTGATAATGATCAGCAGACTGCTGTATTTCACCAAGCTGCTGTTTTACCTGGTCGATTTCTTTATAAGCCTGATTAGTTAGTTCAGTTTGTTCTGCATTGTCGTCAGTCAGAGACTCATTTTTATCTCTCAGTTTCTGGATCCCTCCCGCTTGTTCTCGTATTGATTTAAGAAGGTCTTTTTTATCTTCCAGCAGCGCTTCAACCTGTCGCTTTGTCGCCGCCAGTCCCTGCGTCGAGTCAAGCAAATCCTTTTTATCTTTGATTAGTGCCGCAATCTGTTTTTCAGCATCATTAAGTTGATTTTTCAGCCGTGCATTAGTTTTTATTACCGTGTCCATATTGTTTTCTAAAACTGGTATTCTGGGGTCTTCAATTTCTTCTCTTTTTGGCCCTTTTTCAGCTGTTTTTGGCTGTTTTTTGACCAGTTTCTCAATTTTCCATTTATGATTACGTCTGAAATTTTCGACCTGATCTGTTGTGGCATTGATCTCTTTAGCTATTTCATCGTTGGTCAATCCGTGATTGAGGTATGCGGCGCAGTCCGTTACGGACATAAGAGCTTTAGCTGGCATTTCATATTCCTCCTTTTCGCGGCATCCCTGCCGCTCAGCTTCCTGTTTTAGTAGTTTGAAAAAATTAGCAATAATACGCGAGATGTAACTTTGTGAGAGGCCGTATTTTTTAGCCTGATCTTCTTGATTTGGTTCGTCTTTTAGATAGTCAATAATTATTTGCCTAGCTGGCTCCTTGAACTTTTTCAAGACAGATTCAGTTACCGTTGATACCGCTTCTCGATCAACATACTCGTGTTTTGGCGCAGCAATTGTATCGATTAAAAATAACTTGTCACCGTCTTCGTTTTTCAGAATTGGCTGGTCAATACTGATTTCCCACGGTCTACGTTTAATTTTTCTATTTTCCATCAGCAATTCGTTTCTAATAACAGTGGATAAAAACGTAGGTAGTCTAGCTCCTTTTGATTCATCAAAGTGATCGATGGCTTTGCTAAAAGCAAAAAGTGCTAGGCTAACCGCATCGTCATATTCAAGATCCTTTGGTTTGAACTTTCTTACACAGTAGTAAACAAAAGGCATATTTAATTTGATAATTTCGTTTCTAGTATCCTCTTGGCCTTTTTGGTATCTGCGGATGAGCTCCAAGTTTTGCTGCTCTCGGTCCTTCCGCATCTTGATCGCAGGATTTTCCACATCACTTCGCTCCTTTAGTACACAACTTCAGGAAACGTGAGCAGCAGAGCAGATAATGATCCAACAAGCAGAAGAATAAATATGGACTCAAGAAACCAATCTCTTCGCTCTGTCCAGCTACCAATCGCTCCGGCTATGGCAAGCAGGATTAATAAAATCTGATAGAAGATCATGATCCGTCACCCACTTTCTCCGCCTCCTTGATTAATTTATCTAGGTACACACGTGCCTTTTTAAGATCCTCGACACCGTTCTTTTCCTTCCAGCGGACGACATACTTCACAATGTTTCCCTCGAGGAAGTCTAGATGTTTATCGATAATGAAGTCCCAGGTTTCTATACTTCCACTGGTGTAATAAGATGGTGCGCTGATATCCGTTTTCATTAGCCCCGTATGAATAGCATTTATGTCTACAAAATTTATTCTGGCCATTTGAGCTTCGCGAGGATGTTTTTCTTTTATATGGGCCCTTACAGATTCAATGGTCATAAATTTATGTTTGCAAATATCGCATTCAGCTACTCTCATATCAGTCATCATCCTTCACATCAACCCGTTTTATGCTGTCCTCGCTACTAAAGCCATGAGGATAACGTTTCTTGAGTTTGGCAATGTTTGATTCAGCCACATCTCCAAGATCAATCCCCGCAACTCTAGCAACTTGAGAAGCGTACCAAAGGACGTCACCGAGTTCTTTTTTGATATCGTCTTCATAAATTTTATGTCCATGAAAGCGGAACTTTTTAATTAAGTCAGCGACTTCGCCAGCTTCTGCTGATAAGCCAAGTCCATAATTGATAAGTTCTTCATCATGTTTTTTTGCTGTACGGCTTGCTAGTTGCTGATACTTTGTAAAAGTCATGCATTTCTCTCTTGCTTGGTCAAGGAGCCAATGATAATCTCTTATATTGACAACAATTCTGCCGAATGGTATTTTGCTAGATCTTTGTTTAATTTCTTCAAGTCGTCCCATTTATCAATCATCCTTTTTTGTATAAAAATAGAGAGGTCATTAAACCTCCCCTGTTCAATTAAAATTGACCTGGTGTGAATCCGCTGCCCTGTGTTGGAAAGGGCGTTGTATATCCTGGTTGTTTAACTTCGTCTGCCGGAATGAACGTCTTAACCTGGTTGTTTTTCTTGGGTTGTCCGTCATTTCCCGTCCATTCATGGACTTCGAGTTTCACACGCCCCGTGGCACCGACTACTGTTCCCCAGTTCATACGCAGCTTTTCTCCTTTTTTCTTCTGACCGATACCTGCGAAGAAGTTGGACAGCAGTCCTTCTGTTATCGTATGAAGATACAGGTTATCGAAAACATCAACGTCACCTTGTGGAGAGTGTATCGTCAGCGTTAGCTTTGCCTGATTGCATGCCGGAAGCTTATCACTTCCTGCAAAACGTCCGCGCTCAAACTTCGTCACTGTAAAGTCGTATTCTCCTGCCGGAAGGACGATAAATTCACCGCCGTCCTTTTCAATTTCGGAATCCCATTGAAGCTCATGATCTGCCATATTTAATCACTCCTAATTTATTCAAATGGTAAAGTCTTACGAAATTCCTGAATGGCTCCAAATACCTGATCCCATGCTCCTACGAGAACGCCGCTAACGAATCCAGAATCATAATTCGTGATTGGTGTATCTTGTGGGTAGTATCCTTTTTGGGCGACAATGACTTGAATTTCTTCTTCTGACACCTGGTTAGTAATCATCAGATCACGCAGTGGCTTCGGTATCGCTGAGTTAAGCTGATCGTTAAAAGATAATTGTGATGACCCTATTTCCTGTTTTGATGTTTCTTGTACAGGTTCTGCTGTCTGAGCTTGTGGTTGTGCCGCAGTCATTGTCGGCTCTACAGCGTCAGGCGTTTTATTAAAAATAGGTGCGAGTACGGCATAATCTAGTGGAAACTCTTCAGGCAATCCGTGACGGTTCTTTGCATCCCAAGTCGGCTTATGTGTGGCGTAAACAGTACGTGCACCACCTTGCGCCTTGTGCTTCGTTCCCTTGTCGTCTGTCGCCACGCTAAAAGTTTTATAGTTGATGAATAGCACCATGTCTGCCCACTCTTTGACGAGTGCTGACGTACGGGCTGACGTCTTTTTTCCAAGCTTTAACTCGTACCGATCATAGGCGCCCATTTCGTCAGGCTGCTCAAACTTTCTAAT
>NZ_SRJD01000042.1 GCF_004684935.1 Sporolactobacillus shoreae | reverse complement strand
GAGTTCAGTCAGAATTCAGTGTGCTATGAGCACAAAGCCTTTTCAGAAGACTTCAGTCTTGAACGGCGACTTTAAGTCGCAGACATTTATGTCTGAACCCACCTGCTTTAGCAGGTGGTCGTTTAGTTTTACGAAATCACAATTGAATTATACATGAAGGAACATACGTTTGCAATTAAAAGTTACGAATTTCGACACATCTGACAGATAGAGCGATGATCTATAGTGACATTTTGAAAGAATCCGTAACAACAACAATAAGGACCGATGTGATTAAAAAAATTAAAGCAATTTGCCTTTGCCCCGCAGTATATAAAGCCCATGCGCTTGCTGAGAATACAATGAGTTTCAGCAGCAATCGTAACGGCAGTCCAACCGGAAAGGAAGCTTTTGGGGCAAGAAACACGCCCCAGAATACGGCAACTATGGCAGGTACGCCAATACCAACCACCCATTTTAAGAATATTTTTCCCTGCAAGTGAAAACCCCAATAGCTGAAAGCGGCAAGAGCTGCAAGTTCGATAAAAAAGGCGAGAGAAAGTAAGATAAGTTTGACGAACGACATTTGCAGGCCCCTTTTTTTAATTTTTGGGTTGATTCGCTCTGAGATAATCAGGAAGCTGATCAAAGGGATTAATGACGGATTGCCCGTGACAAACTTCCAATCGGGCGGGTTTCAACCGATCAATGATCACAGCGCTGCGGACAGCTTCTGCCATATCGCCTGTAAACATCGGCATCGGGCGGCGTAATTTGCCTTTTCTTGATGTGAATAAGTCTCCGGAGAGCAGCACCTTATCTTTTTCATGGTAATAGACGACATGTCCCGGGGAGTGGCCGGGTGCAAAATACGGAGTGAGCCCGCCGATCGGCAATATCTCCCCATGTTCCTCTTCAGGCAGAATTTTCACCAGACCTTTTGGAACCGATGCCTGCGCTTTTTTGCGGCGCGGGTAGGGGAGATCTCCCTCCATATAAGGGATCTCTTTTGCATAAGCGTAAACAGGAACAGGATGGTGTTCCAGGATTTTCTTGATGGCACCGACATGATCGCTGTGTCCATGTGTCAGAACAATCTGATGCAGCGATCCGTGATCGATCGCTTCAATAAATCTCAGAATCCCCTTCGTCATTCCGGAGATTCCTGCATCGACCAGTGTGACTCCTTTTTCATCAGCTACGATCCATACCGTAATGGGGATCAGCACCCATGTTTGCAAACTCCAGATGTGTTCCGAGATTTGTCTAATTTTCATAGTCGTTCACTCCTTGTTAAGTTTTAATCGGAAACCTGCCAGCAGGACATCAAAAGCAGTATCGAAAGTCGGCATAAGTCTTCGAATCAATACATCCAGCGGTTCCTCAGAATCCATATAAGTCCCGACAATCCCCCGCAGCATGTAGAAAAAGATTCGTGAGAACTTCAAAAGTTCCTTGTCATCAATATGTGGCTGCAAACATTCTTTCATAGCCCGCTTAAGCTGATTAAAAATTTCGATTCTAATTTCATTAATCTCCAGCCGGGGATATTCCTCATCTACCCGGACAGATTTTGTTTCAAAGAAAATACGGTACATACTTCGATTCTCGAGACAAAATCGGATAAAGAGAGAGCACAGGGACTTTAACTGTTGCTCCGAGTAAATATTTACCTCGGATAAAATCTGATCCATTTGTTGCTTTAATTTTAATAACGGTGGTTTAGACAGCGCCTGAAGCAGATCTTCCTTATCTTTAAAGTAAATGTAAATCGTCGTGTGCGAGCATCCGGCTTTTTTGGCAATCTGCCTGATCGTAACTGACTCGTAACCATTCGTTGAAAAAAGATTTTTGGCAGCACTAAGAATCTCATTTTTAGTCGTCTCTGCATGAAGCAGCTGTTTACCTGACAACAGAAACATCTCCTCTTATAGTAACCATTGGTTATATTATAACCAATGGTTACATAAAAAGCAAAAGATATGTACTTTAGATTTATCTATTAAGTAGGGTTTTTATGGTAAAATATTTTGTGAAAAGCTAAGAAAATGCAACTCTTCAATCCTATTTCTTCAGGAGGCATGATCATGCCATACAGCACCGATGAACAAATTGAATTGCTTGCACAAAACATGCGGATTATATCGAAAAAGTTGAAATGGATCTCTGCGAATACGTCAATGCTCGTTGCGGCGCAATTTACTGGAGCCGGAAAAGTATTTGATGAAGAAGCATTCCGGGAAATGGATCGGGCGCTGAAAAGGGAAGCCGGCTGGTTTTCTGTATTAAGTCAGGATATTCGCTATTGTCTGAGTACACTTCTTTTAATGAAAGATGCCGAGGCATCAGGAATAGAGATGCTTTTTAATAATTATCGAAAGTTGGTCAAAGCTGGATTTTCACGGGAGCAGCAGACTTATTTGGCGGCAGCACTGTTTGTTGGGTCAGAAGAAAATTTGAGCTCGATCATTGAGAAAGCCGAGGAACTGTATCGGCTGTTGAAAAAGAAACATTTTGTACTGACAAACAGAGGCGATGTTTCTCTAATTCTCCTTCTCTCACAACTGAATGAAGATGCTGTCAGCCTTATTGATCGGGAAGAGTTCTATTTTAACGTGATGCAGAAATATGGCTTTCACAAAAATAATGATTTGCAGACATTATCCTGCATGCTCGCTTTTTTATCTGATGAACCCAATAGTGAACTTGCTGATAAATGTGCCTCTGTAAAAGAGATGACACGAGCGGGGAAGTTGAGACTTCAGTCGAGCTGCTATCCCGTTTACGGAATCATTGCTCTTTTGAATAATGAGAACCAGGCTGTTCAGAATATTTTGGAACTGTACCAGTCGATGCGTGAGCAGAAGTTCAGTTTTTTTATTGATAAGAACTTTTATTTTCAGACTGCTGCTTTTCTTTATACAAAGGCTCAGCTCAATCAGGATTCTCAGAGCCTTGCAATAGATCCGGGGCTTCTCGCAATGGCCGATTCGTTGATCCGTGCCCAGGAAGCGGCACAAGCTGCTACAATTGCCGCATCCACTAGTGCCGTTATTGCCGCTAGCAGCAATGGGGGAAACTGAAACTAAAAAATGATCGCTCTTAATGATGACATATAGGAACAATTGAGCTACGGTCTTTCTGTTTTGTTTCATTTTCCTCATATTTATGTGTTTAATTAAATGAATCCACCATATCAGATATGGCGGGTCAAAATAAAATTGTATCTTTTTCTGAACAAGCGTAAAATAACTTTTGGATACATAAGCTTTGGATAGATATTATTTTTTTAATATAAATCCGGAACTTTTTGAGTGGCCACTGCGTAGTTAAGTAACGAGAGAAAAAGGAGTGACTTTTTTTATGGCCAAAAATTATGACCTGGTCCTATTAGGAGGTGGCACCGGCGGATATGTTGCGGCAATCCGCGCGAGCCAGCTCGGGCTGAAAACGGCCATCGTTGAGAAAGAGGCGCTCGGCGGAACATGCCTGCATAAGGGCTGTATCCCTACAAAAGCGCTGCTGCGAAGTGCCGAAGTGTATACGACAGTGAAAAAGAGCGAAACTTTTGGAATTGATATATTTGATGCAGTGCTCCGCTTTTCCAAAGTGCAGGAACGGAAACAGAAAATTGTTGAACAACTTCATAATGGCGTTCTCCAGTTGATGAAAAAAGGTAAGATTGATATCTACAAGGGTTTTGGACGGATTCTTGGCCCTTCGATCTTCTCACCGATCCCGGGAGCGATTTCGGTTGAATACGAGGACGGGCGCGAGAATGATATTCTGACATCGAAAAATTTAATCATAGCTACCGGATCTAGGCCTCGCTCATTAGAGGGGTTGGAAATTGATGGAGAACGGGTCATGTCCTCAGATGAAGCACTTCAACTGACGGAATGTCCATCCTCAATACTGATTGTCGGTGGCGGAGTTATTGGTGCCGAATGGGCATCCATGCTGGCTGATTTCGGTGCGAAAGTGACCGTTGTGGAGTACACAGATCGATTGGTTCCGACAGAAGACGCCGCTATTTCACAGGCGATGGCCCGAAACTTTAAAAAGCGGGGCATCGCGATATTTACGAGAGCCAAGGTTCTTCCGGAAACATTGCAAAAATCAGATTCGATTTCTATAGAAGCTGAAATCGGAGGCAGGCGGGAAACGTTTGCTGCGGAAAAAATGCTTGTCTCGGTTGGCAGGTTGCCCAATACTGAAGATATCGGTCTTGCCAACACATCGATTGAAACGGATAGAGGCTACATTCGAACAAACGCACTTCGCCAGACAAAGGAATCTCACATCTATGCGATCGGTGATGTCATCGGGGGTCTGCAGTTGGCTCACGTGGCGGCACGGGAAGGGATTAAGGCAGTGGAGCATCTTGCCGGCCTTCCCGTTGAGCCGCTTGATGAGGGACTGGTGCCAAAGTGCATCTACACACATCCTGAAGCGGCATCGATCGGATTGACTGAAGCGGACGCAAGGAGAGATCATGATGTAAAGATCGGAAAAGTTCCTTTCGGCGCGATAGGTAAGGCGCTTGTTTATGGCGAATCAGAAGGGTTTGCCAAAATCATAGCGGATAAAGATAGTAACGATATTCTTGGTGTTCATATTTTCGGACCTCATGCGACCGATCTGATCGGTGAAGCAGCACTGGCAAGGCTGCTGGATGCCTCGCCGTGGGAAATTTCAGAAACCATTCATCCGCATCCGACTTTGACTGAGGTCATCGGTGAAGCGGCACTGGCAGTAGACGGGAGAGCGATTCATATATGATACAGTTGAACAAGGAGGAAAAGGTCATGCAAAATCGTCATCATGCTTTGGGATTTTCAGACCAGGATGTTTTAAATATGTACGAAATTATGCTGGAGACGCGCCGATTCGATGAACGTCTGTGGCTGTTAAATAGATCAGGAAAGATACCGTTTGTTGTTTCAGGACAGGGACAGGAAGCGGCACAGGTCGGAGCGGCATTCGCGTTAAACAAAGAGAAAGATTACGTTGCTCCCTATTACCGAGATTATGGCTTTGTTCTTGCATGGGGCATGACCCTTCGCGAAATGATGCTGAATAATTTTGCGAAAGCGGAAGATCCGAACTCGGCGGGGCGGCAGATGCCCGGGCACTTCAGTTACAGAAAGCTTCGGATGCTGACCCATTCATCACCGGTAACGACTCAGAATCCGCACGCGGTCGGCGTTGCACTGGCCGCAAAGCTAAAGGGCGATGATATTGTCAGCTTTGTGACTTTTGGTGAAGGGTCCTCTAACCAGGGCGATTTTCATGAAGCCTGCAATTTTGCGGGTGTGCACAAACTCCCGGTCATTTTCTTGTGTGAAAATAACCATTATGCGATCTCAGTCGGATTGAAACATCAGTTGTCATGTGAGCATGTCTCTGATCGTGCCAAGGGCTATGGGATGTTCGGAAAAACATTTGACGGTAATGATCCCCTGGCTGCTTACGCTGCAGTGAAAGAAGCAGCCGACCGGGCACATCGCGGTGAAGGACCATCTCTTCTCGAAGCAAACTTTTATCGGCTGACGCCGCACACAAGTGATGACAATGATATGACGTACCGAACTAAAGCGGAAGTGGATGAGGCGAAAAAGCATGATGGGGTTCTGACTTTTGCCGCATACTTGCGTGAACTCAATATCTTGACGGCCGACAAAGAAAAAGAAATGGAAGAACGGATCAAGAAGGAAATTGACGATGCGACGGATTATGCTGAAAAGGCGCCTTTTGCTGATCAGGACTCCGTTCTCCGTTATGTGTATGAAGAAAGGGACTAAGGGGGATTAATCGTGGCAGTTATTTCTTATATAGAAGCAGTGACACAGGCACTTAAAGAAGAAATGGAGCGTGACGAGGACGTCTTTGTCATGGGGGAAGATGTCGGCAAAAGAGGCGGTGTCTTTCAAGCTACCAAGGGATTGTACGAAGAATTTGGTGAGAAACGAGTCATTGACACACCATTAGCTGAATCAGCAATTGTCGGTGTCGGAATCGGAGCGGCGATGTACGGCCTGCGTCCGGTTGCTGAGATGCAGTTTTCTGACTTCATGCTTCCGGCGGCAAACCAGATTATTTCCGAAGCGGCGAAAACGCGTTATCGCTCGAACAATGACTGGACGGTGCCGTTGACAATCCGTGCCCCTTATGGCGGCGGCGTACACGGCGGACTCTACCATTCTCAATCGATGGAGGCTATTTTCGCCAATGTGCCAGGGCTTAAAATTGTCATGCCATCTACACCTTATGACGTTAAAGGATTACTGAAGGCATCGATCCGATCAAATGATCCTGTCATCTTCTTTGAACATAAAAGAGCGTATCGGTTGATCAAGGGTGAAGTTCCGGAAGGAGACTACACGCTTCCAATAGGCAAGGCTGATATCAAAAGAGAAGGAAATGATGTCACCGTCATTTCCTATGGCCTTGCGGTGCACTTCGCGCTTCAAGCAGCTGAAAAGCTTGCTGAATCTGGAATTTCAACGCATATTCTCGATCTGCGGACGGTTTATCCTCTTGATAGAGAAGCTGTTGTAAACGCAGCAAAAAAGACGGGTAAGGTACTGCTTGTGACTGAAGACAATAAAGAAGGTAGCGTTATGAGTGAAGTGGCCGCTACCATTGCTGAAAACTGCCTGTTCGACCTGGATGCGCCGATTAGAAGGCTTGCTGCGCCGGATGCGCCATCAATGCCGTATGCGGCACCATTGGAAAAACAATTTCTGCTGAGCTCGGAGAAGCTTGAACAAGCGATCCGAGATCTGGCGGAATATTAAGGGAGGCGGCGGAATCAATGAGCATTGAGAAAATGGCTATGCCGCAGCTGGGAGAGAGTGTTACTGAAGGAACGATTAGTCAGTGGCTCGTTTCAGTCGGAGACAAGGTCAATAAATATGATCCGATTGCAGAAGTAACAACAGACAAAGTCAATGCGGAAGTCCCGTCAAGTTTTTCAGGGAAGATCACCGAGTTACTCGCGAGCGAAGGCGATACCCTGCCGGTCGGACAGCCGATCTGTGCTATAGATGTGGAAGATGGGGAAACCCCTCCTAAAGATTTGATAAAATCGGAAGAATCGATGCCTGGGGCTGCTGCGCCCGAAGAAAAAGATACTTCTATGAAAAAGCGCTATTCACCAGCAGTTCTCCGGCTCGCTCAAGAAAATAATATTGATCTCAAACAACTGAACGGTACGGGCAGGGGCGGACGGATTACACGTAAAGATGTGGAAAAAGTCGTTGCGGAAGGCCTGATACCAGCTGAAGAGCCGAATTCGGAGACCGGGAAATCCACTTCGGGTGCCGCTTCATTTGCGGACGCCATGGCTCAGGCTGCTGCGGTGCAGATGACGACTCAACCTGCTGTTGATGAAGCTGGTGATGTGGATGTGCCGCTTACCGGCGTTCGCCGTGCCATCGCCAGAAACATGGTCCGCAGCAAGCATGAAATTCCTCATGCTTGGACGATGATTGAGGTTGACGTTACGAATCTTGTGAATTACAGGAATCAGATCAAAAATCTCTTTCAGAAAAAAGAAGGCTATAAGCTGACTTATCTGCCTTTTTTCATAAAGGCGATTGTTGCGGCGCTTAAAGAGTACCCGCGGATGAACAGCACATGGGCCGGTGACAAAATTATTGAGAAAAAAGCAGTCAGCATATCGCTTGCGGTTGCTGCCGAAGACGCGCTCTATGTCCCGGTGATCAAAAATGCGGATGAAAAAAGCATCAAGGGACTGGCCATCGCAGTGGACGGACTTGCTTCGAAGGTTCGCAACAACAGTCTGTCGCCCGAAGACATGCAGGGCGGGACATTCACCATCAACAATACGGGATCATTCGGTTCCATTCAGTCGCAACCGATTATTAATTATCCGCAGGCGGCCATTCTTTCAATTGAATCAATTGTGAAACGGCCGGTCGTTGTCAATAATATGATTGCGATTAGAGATATGGTCAATCTCTGTATTTCCATTGATCATCGTGTACTTGATGGTCTGATCACCGGTCGTTTTCTCGCCCGTGTTAAAGAGCGACTGGAAAATATCTCTCCTGAAAACACACCGATTTATTGATTTATTACGTAAATCAATAAATACCTAAAGGGTGTATCATTAAATATTCCCCCCATCCCAAAATCAAAGTAGGGATGGGGGGAATATTTTAAACCTGCATTCCCATATAGTGTAACGATAATCCTACTTAAAACTGCCGAAAACACTTATATACAGCGGTTTTTTTATTGACTTTATCCTCGTTACATATTATAATATATGTAACGAGGAGTTGGCAGCC
>NZ_SRJD01000041.1 GCF_004684935.1 Sporolactobacillus shoreae | reverse complement strand
AAAAAAGACCTTGATGCGCTGGGTGATGTCTCAACAATCAACCTACACATCAACAGCCCAGGTGGTTCCGTCTTCGAAGGTGTGGCGATTGGCAACATGCTGAAGCAGAACAAAGCGCAGGTAAACGTTTTTGTGGACGGATTGGCCGCCTCAATTGCCAGTGTCATTGCCATGGCTGGCGACCATATTGCCATGCCCGCTAATGCCATGATGATGATTCACAACCCGTGGTCGTATGTGGTGGGCAATGCGGCAGATATGCGCAAAGAAGCTGATGACCTCGACCACATTAACGAGAGCATGAAGCAGACCTACCTGGCGAAAGCAGGGGACAAGCTTGATACGGACACGTTAGGCACGTTGATGGACGCAGAAACCTGGCTGTCTGCTCAGGAAGCCGTTGGCTACGGTCTGGCTGATGAAGTCCTTGAAGCCAACCAGGCGGCTGCCTGCGTCTCTGAAAAGCTGTTTGCTAAATACAAACACGTGCCGGCAGCACTTGCCGGCGGAGGTGATCCAACGCCACAGCCTGGGCCAACACCCCAGGAACCAAAACAACCGTCACTACTGTCACAGAAATTAAAGATCTTAAAAGGGAGTGTGTAACAGGTGAATATCGAACAACTAAGAAATGCCTGGATTGCAGCCGGCCAGAAAGTGGTCGATGCCCAGGAAAAAGTGCAGCAGGCTTTACTTGATGATGAGGTAACTGCTGAGCAGATTAAGGATTTTAAAGCCAAACTTGATGCCGCTAAGGCAAAACGTGATATGGCAAAGGAACAGCTGGACGAAGTGGAAGCTGAGGGCGCTCAGGGTGCTGCAAGATCTCCAAAGACTCCGGTAAAAGAGCCGTCTGCAAAAGAAAAATTCGTGACAAACTTTAAAGCCCTGCTTCGCGGACGTGAGATGCCTTTTAAGGATCTCGTCGTTTCTGATCCTGATGGAAATGATGAAGGCCTCGGTCTAACCATTCCTCCGGATATTGAAACACAGGTCTTTTACCTGATTCGCCAGTACGATGCGCTGCAGCAGTACGTGGACGTGCGTCCGGTTACACTGAAAACAGGTTCGCTGAACCTTGAAAAGTGGAGAGACATCACGCCGTTTGCTGATCTTGACGATGAAACAGCTACGATTGGCGCCAATGACGATCCAAACGTGAAGAAAATCACCTGGGAGATTCACCGGCATGCGGGTATTTCTGCGATCACGAATACGCTGCTGAAGGATTCGCCAGAGAACATTATCGCAAATATCACAGCCTGGTTGGCGAAAAAAGAAGTTGTGACTCGTAATGCAAAAATTCTAGCGGCCCTGGCAGCACTTCCGTCGGCGCAGGATAGGACGCTTACCAAGTTTGATGATATCAAAGACGCCTTTAACACGGGACTCGATCCGGCGCTGCATGCAACAACCACATGGTTTACCAACCAGTCTGGCTTTAACGTGCTGGACAAAGTGAAAGATGCCATGGGTAACTACCTGATCCAGAAAAAGATTGTGGCCAACTCTCAGACACCGATGGCTGATGGGCAAGTTATTTCCGAGATTCCGATTATCCTCGGTCGTCCGGTCAAAATCATCTCGGATCGCTGGTTACCCAATGGCGGAACAACGGGTTCGCCAGTCTATCCGCTTTATGTGGGCGACATGAAGGAAACCGTGAAGCTGTTTGACAGGGAGCAGCTTTCACTCCTTGCAACAAACATTGGTGCGGGCTCGTTTGAAACAGATCAGACGAAGCTGCGTGCGATTGATCGCTTTGATGTCGAGCTTTGGGACACCGAAGCCATGCTCTTCTGCACGTTTACAGGCATTGCTGACCAGCAGGGGCATGTCATTTCAACTGCATCTTAATGGAGTGATGCTTGATGCAACAAAAGACTTATAACGTCTATCAAGACGGCGTGAAGATTAAGTCAGGACTGATTGATCCGAGCTTTACCGTGCATAATGTTCAGCCCGGATCGACGCATCAATTTCAGGTATCCGCGCAGAACAATATGGGCGAATCAACTTTAAGTGATCCTATTTCTGTCACGTTTCCGGCGGGTGATGCGCTGTGACCGTAACATTGCCCTTATTAAAAAATGCGCTACGTATCGACTTTGATGCAGATGACGATCAGCTGACAACGTACATGAACGACGCGATGAACGTCATTAAGAGTGGTGTCGGTACTGATGAAAACATGGCGGACTTTTGGGAAAACAATAGCACATTTGACACGGCGGTCATTATGCTGGCCGACGCTACGTATAAGACGCGTTCCGCGATTACGGATGCATCGAATAAGCAGCAGGTTGTTGAGTATCCTCTGGGTGTCACCAGTAAGATTTTGAAGTTGAAGGGCTCATACCTACTCGAACTGTCCAGAAGGCCACCAGCACAGCCGCAGGGTCTTGCAACGACCGATTTAACGTCCAGGTCTGTGCACTTGGGGTGGTATTAAATGCCGAAAATCGCACGAACGAGTGACCTGAATGAACGCATCAGTTTTTATGAAGTTGTCGTTACCAAAACATCGGCAGGCGTAGCGGTGAAAAAGCCAGCTGCGGATGTTTTTTATTCGTGTTGGGCGGCTGTACGGACGCAGATGCTGTCTGAGGTTGAAAAGAACCTCGGGACGGACTTAGCAAATAACCTGCGGGTGATCATCCGGCATCAGTCGGAGTATGAGATCCAGGAAGAGATGTTTTTCTCCTGGAACGGAAAATTGTACCGGGTGATCGCGTTTAACCTGGACACTTACGATAAGGAATGGGACACCATTCTGGCCAAAGAGGTGATCACATGAGTGTGACCTTTGAAGACAGCGGGATTGAACAAGCGCTGCTTGATTTTGCACATCAAAATAGCAATGTGGAGCGCAAGGTTGTGCGTTCTGAGGGTGCATTGATTGCCGAAGCACTCGAAAAAAACACGCCTTGGGAAGATGAGTCCAAGTACCGCAGCTGGAATGAGCAGTTTAAGCTTGAAACCGAGAAGGGTAAAGAGCATAAGGCGTTCAAGCATTTGAAAGAAGATGTGGTCATCCAGATGGGTCAAGACGATAAAGTGACCATTGGCTACGGCAAAGATACGTACTGGCGCGCGCACTTCGTGGAGAACGGAACGGCCCGTACGGGTGGCATGGTGGATCGGTCGAAGAAACGCCATTGGGGTAAAGGGATTCAGGGCCAGCACTTCATGCAGCGGACGATTGACGAAGAACAAGCCATTGCTCTGAATCGTGTGGCCGCGTCACTGAAGGCGGCATTGAAACTATGACAGTACAGGGCGAAGTAAATGCGCTTCTGAGTGCTGATCCGACCTTTTCAGGCATTGTCCCACCAGAAAAGATCTATTCGGTGGATTCGCCACTTGTGACTGAAGGATTCGCGCCCTATGCACTGATTACCTGCATTTCGAACCCGAAAACGAAGTTCGCTTCTAATCGCTCATTCGAGGAGCAGAATAATGTCCAGATTCAGGTATGGCTGCCGCTCGACAGTGAACAGGTAGATACCGTGATGCAAGTCGTGGACACCGTGATGGAGGATCATCGGTTTTACCGGTACCATGAGATGGATGGCAAAGATCCAACCATCGACCTCTATATGATTACGATGCAGTATCGAAGAAACAGGATCTATTAAGCCCGTAAAGGGCTCTTTTTTATACAAAAAATGAAGGAAAAGGTGATAAAACATGGCAGTAACTGGCCTTAAAGCAATTAAAATTGGCATTTTGGACGCTAATGACAAAGTGGATCCGGCTAAGATTTATACCATTGACATGACGACAGCCGGCGCAATCGAAGCCAACGTGACCGGCTTAGCACCGGCAGAAACCTCGCTGTATGCATCGAACGGCGTTTATTATGTGTCGGTTAAAGGTACAGGGCAGGTCAAACTGGCTCTGACCGTAGCGGATAAGGAGTCCCTGGTCGCTGGGGCTTTGGAAGCTATTTTAGGGCAGACAAAGGGTGCAGATAAGATTTCTTATACGAGCCCGGATGACGTGCCCCCGTATTGTGCCGTGGAGATCATCACCAGTGATAAAGACGGCAATGACCTCTATATGGGATTGTTGAAGGGCAAGTTTACCTTTGATGCCGTAGATGCTAAGACCAACGACGCCAACGGTTCTCCACTTTCGGCAGACGTGCTGAACGGCTCCTTTGTGACTCGTGCAGACAAGAATGCGGTAACGGCTAAGGGCATGGCAGCCGCACCGGACAACGTGACACAGACGGCCTTTGAAACGATGCTGTTCCCGGCTGCTGCATAAAGTTAATTTTTTGGAAGGCTAGGTGATCAATCTAGCCTTTTTACTATTTTTAGGAGGAAAATATCATGTCAAAGATTATTAAATTGGAACTTTTTAACCCACAAACTCAAAAAAAAGAAGTCTATGAAAAAAATGGGGCCAATGGTAAAGACACCTTTGAAGCCTTTGAATTATTGGATAAATTGGAAGACGTTAAGAAGCACACGGAAGCAATCAATGCTCTGCTTGATTACGTCTCTGGGTTGTTTTCAGGGCAGTGTTTGACCCGTGAAGCGATCCTCAAAGGAGTGGATTCTGATCAGCTCTTAGACACGCTGAACGGTGTCATTGGTCAGGTCGTCGGATCCGAGGGCCAATCGGGAAAAAAGTAAGCGCGCATGAGGCGTTTAGCAACATCAAAAAGCTGTATAACGACCTCATTAAGGCGGGTTGGAGCGCTTACGATATCCAGAAAGCGGACTTTGATTTTCTAATGAAAATCGCTACTGAAGGAAAGAGCAGTAACGATATCACAGGCGAAGAGCTGTTCAGGATGTTTTAAAAATATGGAGGAAAGGAGGTAAAACACGATGGTTGAAGCAGGACGTCCGTTGGGCAATTTGGTCATTAAGTTCGGTCTTGATGGCGCGCAGTTTATGGATGCACTGAAAAATATCCAGCAAGCGGTTAAGCAGAATGAAAACGCCATGAAGACTAACCTGAAGGTGTACGATGCGGCTGACATGCAGCTGGATAAGCTGGCCCACAAGTATGAGGACACTGAACTCGTACTGAAAAGTCTGCGTGCAGAAGCGGATAAGCTGAATGAAACCTACCAGCAGCAAATTAACGATGGTAAGGAAAACACGGCCTATCATCAGCGCCTGGCCAAGCAGATCAACGACAACATCGCCAAACAGGCCATGTATACGAAACAGCTGAAAGATACGAAGCTGGCCTTGGATGATGAACAGCGCGGGACTCGGACACTGACCGACCAGCTTGGACTATCACAGCGCAGCACGCAGGCGAATATTTCGGCGTTTGACGCGATGAAGAAGTCCCTGCAGGCGAATCGTGCGGAATACACGGGACTCGGTCAGCAGATCCAGCTCCGTAACAGTATCCTGGATAACGAAAAGGCCAAGCTGCAGCAGCTAATTACGCTGGAAGGAAAAGATTCTTCCGCTGTCCAGAAGCAGCGCACGGCATTAGACGAACTCGGATCTGCACAGATACAGGCGCAGGCTCGTTTTGATAAGTTGGCAAAATCCGTAGGCGGTGCTTCTCAGGCCAATGTCGTGCTGCGCGATGGCCTGGACAAGATTAAAACTAATCTGTCTACAGCGGCGGATAAGATTAGCGCCGTCGGTTCCTCCATGACGGTGGCCACGCTGGGACTCGGTGCCGGATTTATGTACGGTGCAAAGCAGTCGCTGGATTTCCAGAATAAGCTACAGACGATCAAATCACTGCTGATGAGCAGCGGTGATTCGGCAAAATCAGCGGGCGATGTCGTTAAGGGCATGACGACGCAGGGCATTCAGCTGTCTAATAAGTATGGCGTTTCTGTCCAGAGCATTGGCGACGCTTATGAAATGATGATCCGCAAGGGCGATAGTGGTACGCAGGCCATGGCAGCGGTTGAGAAGATGTTAAAGGCTTCCACAGCTGCTGGATCTGATTTTCTGGAAACAACTAAGACCAGCATGAATGTCATGGAACAGTTCTTCGGTAAGTCCCAGAATTCTGCGCAGACGGCAGCGAATACCACCAAGGTTACGAACGCGATGGCTTATGCGGCTGACCATGGGTCTGCAAAGTTCCTGGAACTGGGCTATTCGATGAACTATGTCGGCGACTATGCGAAGTCGGTCGGATACTCGATGGAAGATATGTCCGCGTATCTCGAAGTCATGAGCCGCCGTGGTGTGGAAGGAACGAGTGCCGGTACCGGCTTGCGCGGCGTGATCGCGAGTCTCGCCAAGCCATCCAAGCAGGCTGCTGCAGCTATGAAAGACATTGGCCTTCAGACGAAGGATTCACACGGAAATCTGCTCCGCTTATCAGATATAATCCAGCAGTTACGTGATAAAACGGCGGGTATGGGTACCGGAGATCGGGCCAATATTATCTCACACATGTTCGGCCGCACCTCTCTGCCTACCGTTACGGCGCTGATGACAGAGACCAATAAGCAGTTGAACGATTTTTCTGCGAATATTAAGAAGGCCGAAAGTCAGGACTATGCGGGCGGCGTCACCAACCGGATGATGCAGTCAGGGCTAAACCAGCTGAATCGGTTTAAGCAGGAAGCAAGCAACCTCGCTATGACGCTGTCTACGACCTTAATGCCGGAAGTTAACGGACTCATTGGTGACCTCAACAGCGTTTTTACCTGGTTTTCACGGCTGCCTGGTCCGGTACAGACGACGGTAGCGTCTATAGGTTTGTTCACCGCGGCTGTTGCTCCTGCCGCGATTGGCACAGCGTCCCTACTTAGATCCCTCTCCACTCTATCAGATGGGGCAAAATGGGCATCCAAGATGCTTCGCGGTGTGGGCAGTGCTTCAAAAGTTGAAGCAGCCGCTGGCCTAGCCAGTACGGTAACTAGCGCGGGTGAAGCCGCTACGGGATTAGCTGGCGCCGGTGCCGCTGCGGGTGAAGCTGCAGCGGGGATCGCCGGTACCGCGTCGGGCGCAGGTATGTTGGCTAGTGCGTTGCCGTTGCTCTTTAATCCAGTGACAGGGACGATAGCTGTACTGGGCGCGTTGGGGGCTGGTGCTTATTATTTCTGGAATCAGTCTCAGAAGCTGGCCGATACGTCCACTACTGTAGCGGATAAACTAGCTAAACAACATGGCGTTTTGGCGCAGCAGATTGACGACTTTGATAAGTTGAAAACGAATTGCCATTTATCTCAATCAGAACTCGGTAAATACATTGACCTTCAGGATAATTTAAAAAAGGCAACGAGCGCCGATCAGGTTAAGAATTTAAAAGATCAGATGGATCAGCTGCAGAAAAAATCTGGCCTTTCTAACAAGCAGTTGCAGACCATGGCCGGGCTGAGTAAGGATATGGTCAAAGATATACCTGGCGCGGCAACGGCGGTGACGAACGAAGGAAATGCTTTCGCTTATACAACGGATAAGATCAAAAAATATAATCAGGCGCAAGCGGATAAAATTCTTCAAGATTATCAGCAAAAGTACCAAGCTGCTCTAGGTAATGAAAAGAAACTTAGAGATGACATCAATTATCAGCAGTCTCAGCAAGGCGACGTACAGAGCAAAATTAACACTATGCAGGCTATATCAAATGATCTTGCCATTCATGGACTTACGTATACCCAAGCAAAATATGACTGGATTAAAGGCATAAATGTTTTACTTCAAGACGGTGGATCTCAGCTTCATCAGGATCTAGGAAATCTGGAAGCGCAGAACGAGCAGATTCAAAAAGCTATTGATAAAGATAAGGCTCAGCTGGGCATCGTCAATCAATTGCGCGAAAAGATTGCTGACTTTGAGTTGAGCCAAGCAGGGATCAACGAAAAAGGACAAAAGGGAATCCAGGTATTAGCAGATCAAGTTGAAAAGCTTCAGGAACAGAAAAAGCAGTTAGATCAGAATTATGCGATGCATAAAATATCAGTCACGGAATATCAGAATGGTGTTAAGTCCATACAGGATCAGATTAGCCATTTAAAGGGCGTTGGGCAGCAGATCAGCAATGACACGGGCGGCGCTTACAGCCTGAATAAAACCTTGGCGAAGGATATCAATAAGCACATTAAGTTTACAGGTGATACCAAGTCGGCGGCTGATGCGATTAACAGTTCACTAGCGAAAAATATCAGCAAGGCTGTATCTGTTGGTGTCAAAATGCCGACCTATTCGACGGTCAAGTTTATGCAGGTCAATGACATGGCTACACATGCGCGGGCTACCGGTGCTCATAACCTTCCAGTTGCTGAGACAGCTTTAATTGGTGAAGCGGGACGTGAGTTTGTGCACGATCCGCAGGTGGGTACCTACTTAGCCGATAAGCCGTCTATTGTCCATTTGAGCCGAGGGTCATCTGTCCTTAAAAACGCTGATACCGAGCGATTAGGTAAGGCTTTGGGTCTCCCCGGTTTTGCTACCGGTGTGGGTGATTATTTCGACTCATTGCTTGGTAAGCAGAATCAGACCATCACCCTTGGTTTGAACCAGCTACCGGACGCTATTAATGGCCTAACCGATGCACTGGTTAATGTCATCGGTAATCAGCTGACCAAGTTAATTAGTAATCCTAACGGATCCGGGGCTAGTCGGTGGATTCCGACCATTGAACTTGCGGCATCCATGTCCAATGTGAATCTGAACAGCGAGATGCTGAACGCCATTCTTGCCCGTGTGACGAAGGAATCGGGCGGCGATCCGAACGCAGTACAGCGCATTGTTGATATTAACAGCCTGCAGGGACATCCGGCACAAGGCATCTTGCAGTACATTCCGAGAACATTTGAGGGGTGGATGCG
>NZ_SRJD01000040.1 GCF_004684935.1 Sporolactobacillus shoreae | reverse complement strand
CGGTGAAGGGATACCCTTTTCCTTTCGCAAAATAAATGCCAGCTATAAAGTCCTACGGACATTATAGCTGGCACTTATTGGACAGGCAATCCCGTCAACTTTCGGCTAAAATCAGGCATCAATAACAATAAGGTTATAAAGTATTTTAGGCAGACATACTCATGTCAAATAAAAAAGTTGGTTTAACTTAGGACGCATTGGTATCGTTAAGTACGTTTGATTCACTATCAGAGGGTCAGATTCAACAGACTCAGACAGGAAAATGGAAGACAATTGCTACGTTTGGTCCGGGATTGTATCAATTTCAATACAACACACACAAGTATCGTTGGATTCAGACACAGGGTAATCTTTCATACACTTTCAATTTATTGCCAACGGTTGGATGAATTCAGCTGTCGGTGGCTATATCATTCATAAAAAGAGGGAGGACTCTTAATGTTTAAAAAAAAGAAATTGAGTCGGAAAGAACAAGAAAATTCAATTCTAGAAAAAGTCTACGATCTTATCCTTGATGAACAAACACAAGATGATGAACGCGACGAGCTCATTACTTTTAAAAATAATGTTGGAAAGAACCAAGATTTTGAAAGACAACTAATGTGTTTAGCTGAAGGACTACGACAAATAGCAGTTAAACGAATAACAGTTCAATCTAGACTAAGTCCTCGAGTTGGTGAATTTTATATGGAAATTTCAACCACTGGATTACTTAAAAAAAATCTAGGTATAGGACTTGCTGCAATGGGAATATATTTGCATTAGAAACAATTTTCTAATCCCAACAATTTCAATAGTTTTAACCACCTCTTGGTAAAAAGATCTAGAGAGGGTTTTTTATTCTTTTTCAGAGTCGCTTTCTGTACTCCACTTGACTGTACAGCATGAGCGCATTAAAATAAAAAAGTTGAAATCTTATAGCTTGGGGATCTATGCTCCGATTTGTTGCTACACAACGGAAAGTAGCTCAGCTTGGTAGAGCACATGGCTGGGGGCCATGTGGTCGCAGGTTCAAATCCTGTCTTTCCGATCTCGTTTTTTACAGCGCCTGATGCTATTTTGGCGCTTTTTTTATTAATTACTATTTGTGCTCTTCGCCTTCCACAATTCATTTATTCTATTTAATCGTCTCGAAATTATTAAGACCCCAAATTCAATATTCCGAATTTATTGCTGCTGCTTCAGAAAAAATATTATGAAAATAACATCCGTACTTGATTAAAGAGGAAAGACAACGGGTATCAATCAGGTGAATTTGTTTAAAATATACTTATTCACCAAGGAGTTCGGATAATATGAAAAAATTCCATCACCCTATTCAGGATATGGCGGTACGCCGTCAAAAAATAAATATCAAGTCAGGGAAAGGCGCCAACCTGTCTTGGTGGCAGTTAAGCCTTATTGGCATTAGCTCTGTCATCGGCGCCGGCTTCTTTCTGGGTTCTGGTTTATCCATTCACAATGCTGGTGCTTCCGTCTTGATTAGTTATTTAATTGCTGGAATCTCCGCCTTGATCGTCTTTGCAGCACTGGCGGAAATGACGGTGAATGATCCACAAAGCGGATCATTTCGTACTTATGCTAAAAAAGCCTATGGCGAATCGTATGCATTCGTTTTCGGATGGATTTATTGGTTTGCGGGACTTATGATTGTTTCCAGTGAAATTACAGCGTTATCTACATTCACACGTTTTTGGCTGCCTAATGTTCCTCTGTGGCTATTTTTTGCCGGATATGCCTGTATCGGAATTGGTGTTGTATTGCTGGGCGTTCAGGATTTCGGTACCATAGAATCCTATTTAGCCATACTTAAATTGTCTGCTCTCTTTGCTTTTATTTTGTTTGCACTGCTGGTTCTAGTCGGTGGCAAATCGGCACTATTTCACTCATTATCCGTTCACAGCCCGTTTCAGGCGGGTATGTTTCCAAATGGCTTTACCGGTTTCTGGGCGAGCATGATTTTTGTTCTGCTTTCATTTGGAGGTATTGAAATTGTCGGACTTACAGCGGAAAAATTGCGGGATGAACGTGAGGTCACAAAAGCTGGATATACGCTAGTCATTGCTCTGGTCATCGTTTATTTGCTTTCCATATTATCGATATTACTACTTGCGCCATGGAAAGCCATTAGTTCAAGTGAAAGTCCTTTTGTAACTGCCCTCTCCATTTTCCGTATTCCGGCAGTCGGCGGAATTTTTAATTTTGTGATCCTGACCGCAGCGTTTTCGACCATGATCGGTGCCTTGTATTCTATGACGACCGTTCTTGCTGCGCTTGCTGCAGACCATGATGCTCCTAAACTTTTTGATAAACGGAGCAAAAAAGATATTCCGGTGTTCGGGCTCCTGCTGACGCTGGTTCTGCTCATTTTTGTAGACCTTCTCTCTTATATTCTTCCTAAATCAGTATATGAGTACCTGGCAACAGCTTCAGGGACCATGCTGCTCTTAAACTGGCTCAACATCATTCTCGCCGATCTAAAAAATCGCCGGACCTATGCTGAGGAACACTGGACAATGCCTTTTCAGCCTTATTCGGGTTTGATCGGAATTATGATCATCACTCTCAGTATTATCGGTTCAGTATTTCACAGGCAGCAACGTATCAGTCTCATTTTTACATTGGTCATCGTTTTTCTTATTATGGTCATGTATTGGATAAAAAAGAAATTCCAGCAAAGAACCTATCAAGAATGATTTGGCCGCCTAAGAACCTGTTAATTTTGAAGATGTTGCTGGGTAAGTGTCAGAAAGGCGGACAGGGCAGGTGAAACCCATTTGTCTTTAAGCCAGACCATACACGGTTGAATATACATCGGGTCACCGGTCCAAGGTAATACTTTAATGGTTCCGTCCAATATTTCTTTATGGACAGTCATCTCAGGCAGAGCGGCAACTCCCAATCCAGAAATCACACATTGTTTAATGGCTTCCACACTTGCAAATTCAGAAACTTGTTCCGGAATGA
Source organism: Sporolactobacillus shoreae (assembly GCF_004684935.1). Classification (GTDB taxonomy): domain Bacteria; phylum Bacillota; class Bacilli; order Bacillales; family Sporolactobacillaceae; genus Sporolactobacillus; species Sporolactobacillus shoreae. The sequence goes on along the minus strand of NZ_SRJD01000040.1, from coordinate 8,052 downwards.
GCTGATTGCTTGAAAGAATCCGGTCGAGGTTGCGGCGATAACTGCAGTCTTTTTCTGTCAGAAGCAGCGGTTCTTTATATAACTCTTCAGGTCCAACAGACCTTAGCGCGGCCAGCTGATGATCCGCGGAAGCGACGAGTACTATTTTCTCTTTCTGCAAGGGACAGATATTAAATAATCGCAAATCTTTACCCGCATCCATGAGCACTGCGACATCCATTTTTCCTCCAGCCAGCAGTTTGATGATATCCCGATCTGAAGTGTCCGGAAGAAAATGGAACCTTACCTTCGGATACCGGTGGCTGAATGCAGATAAAACCGGAGGCAGGCGATAGGTACAAAGGCTTTCACTTGTACCAATGACGAGGAGTCCTGCTGGTCCTTTTTCCTCAGAGATCGCCTGTCCTGCCTCAGAAGTTAATCGAATAATCCTGTTTGCATAATGCAGCAGCGTCCTTCCCGCCTCTGTCAGCTTCAAGCTTTTTCCAAGACGATCAAACAGTGGGACACCCAATTCATCTTCAAGAGATTTGATGTGCCCTGTAACGCTGGACTGGGCAAAATTTAATTGTTCAGCAGTCCGGGTAAAATTCAGCTGTTCAGCTGCTTTTTGGAAGGTCATTAATTGTTTGATTTCCATGTAATTCCTCCATCAGCATTTTTGATCGTTTCGATCAAAATAATCATCTTTACTGATTGTTTATTTATCCATATGATACATGAAGAAGATAAAAAAGCAACTCAGGAGGATTTGTATGAATAACAAAATGCGACCAACTATTCGCCTGCCGCAGGCGATTGCTTTATACATCGGTGCTGTGCTTGGCGCTGGTATTTTAATTGTACCCGGACTCGCCGCCGACATTGCCGGCCCATCCTCAATTATTGACTGGGCCGCTATGCTTATTCTGTCTCTGCCCCTCGCCATGTGCATGGCCTATCTGGCACATCAATATCCAAATTCAGGCGGTGTTTCCCATTTTGTCACTCTTGCTTTTGGTGAGCAGGCCGGCTCAGTGACCGGTTGGTTTTTTCTTATGTCTGTCCCTATAGGTGCTCCGGTTGCCGCCTTAGCTGGATCCGGTTACATCAGTACAGCGTTCGGCTGGCCCGAAAGTGTGAGAGTGTTTATTGCCTGCATGGTTCTTTTGTCCGCTTTGTATCTGAACTACGTGGGAATGCGCCTGGCGGGAAAAATTCAGGTGGCCGTTGTTGCCGGAATTGTTGCTGTTCTGATACTGGCTATAATAGGCGCACTGCCTCATGTAAAAGCAGCCAATTTTGAGCCGTTCATGACACACGGAATCAGCGGAATCGGTGCTGCGTCAACGATCTTATTCTGGTGCTTCATCGGTTGGGAAGCGGTATCACACTTAGCCGAAGAGTTCGTTAATCCTCAAAAAGATGTCATCCGCGCCACTCTCATCGCTGCTGTCCTTATTGGCTTGCTTTATTTTCTCAGCGCCCTCGCTGTTATTGGTACGGATAGTTTTCATTCACCGTCGCAGGCGGCGTTGGTTGTCATTGCCAAAAAGTCATTTGGCACTCCCGGTGCCGTTTTGGTTGGACTGTCCAGTTTGCTCATTTGTTTGGCAACAGTCGTCGCCTATATTGGAGCTGCTTCACGGCTTGCCCGATCACTTTCGATTCACGGACATGCACCAGCATGGCTTGGGATCACATCGGCCAGATACGAGACACCAATAGGAGGTCTTGCCTTTCTGGCTGTCGGCTTTTTCATTATTATAAGTCTCTATGTTTTTCAGATATTCAGCCTGACACAGCTCATCCAATTGCCAAACGCTACTTTCCTGCTCAATTATCTCGGCGGGTGTGCAGCAGGTGTCGTACTTTTCAAAGCGGACAGAAAGAGACGGTCCATCAGTCTGATTTCTTTGATAGCAACTATTGCTATGTGCCTTTTTTTAGGGGCAGCAATCCTTTACCCGATCGCCATCGCTCTCATCATCTTTTTTCGCAAAATGTTGAGCCGTTCAACAGTGAGCTGAAATGTGCTTTTTCCAATATTTTCACGCAGGAAAATATCTATTTTCGCAGAATTATGTAATAAAAAGGAGATGGTCTTATGACTGAACCCAGATGTCCGGAATGTGGGACGACCGGCTTGGAGCATATCGTCTATGAAGAAAGCGTTCAAAGCAGCCCGATTGGCGATCCATGGTTCAACGTTGCATTCTGTGATCATTGTGGCCATATTTATGGCGTTTTTGCGAAGACCGTTCACCGCCCCTCCTCATCGATTCCTCCTGTCCCAAAACATTATTACACATGACAAACAGATCGGGCACACTCAGCAGAGGTGCCCTTTTTTACTGGGATTTTCCGAGTCCTCCCTGCTGAATCGGCTCACCTGTTGAAGGATCGAGAAAAAGTTTCTTTGCCCTTGTTCCTTGTTTGAAATTGAACATATTTTCTATAGATCCGGCCATTGAGTCATACGAATGCGCGCCAATCCGTCCCAGCTTCCAATTGTCTTCAACAAAGCGAAGGATGGATGTTTGGTCCGTTAATGTATGGTCAACAAAATTTGTTCTGGCGTAAGGCGATATGACAAGCAGTGGCAAGCGCGGGCCATAGCCCAACCGATCTTTGTAGCCTCCAAGTTTATTTGTACCGTTTCCTCCTGCAGCAGACAGAGCATTATTTATCTGATCTCCGGAACCGTTGACTAACGGAGGAACCACATGATCATACCAGCCGTCCGAATCATCGTATGCAATGATCACAGCTGTATCTTTCCACTGCGGCAGTTTCTGCAGTTTATTGATTGTATCCACAATAAAATTTTGTTCGTCGAGCGGATCCGAATACCCCGCATGTCCGTCCTGATAGGAAGCCGCTTTGAGAAAGCTGACGGCAGGAAGATTGCCCTGTGCAACCCCGGCCCAGAATTCAGTCAGATCATATTGATGATTCGCTCTATCTGAGAAGCCGATCATACGGACGGATGTCGGTGCCAGATGCGCCGGATTGGCCGTTGATCGATAATACTGAAAGGGTTCGTGATGCGGACTATAGTCTGTCACAGATTGTCCCGCTCTATTTTTATGTGTTGCGGAAGGATCGCTGAATCCGCCCTCAAACCATCCCCAGGTAACCCCTTTCCGGTTCATCAAATCACCAATATTTTTTCCGCCTGCAGCAATTTTTACTGCGGACTTCGACGCATTGTCATAATACGGATCAAGATCGCCGTAAATTGTCTCATTCGCGACGCCTCCCGGAACAGTCGGGACTGTTCTGCCATTTTGATAAGCGGTAATTCCATGAGTCTGCCCAGATACAAGGTTCAGTGCGCCGGGTGTGGACGGACCAAATGTTGTGTTAAAAGAATGATCGCTCATTGAAAAGTTCTGGGCGTAGTTCCAAAGTGCGGTTACTGTATTTCCGTCATAATAATCCATGACGATCGGATTGCCCTTTCCGGCATATGATACGAAACGATTCATTTTGCCCCCGTTATACGCTCTCTGTTCTGCAGCATAAGCATGGTTCATATCGGGCGTCATCACCTGACGACGGGACAGTCGGTGTGGATTGTCTGAATTCGGATTGTGAGTTAATAGCGCACGGTTTAATCCATTAACCGCCGGCGTACCGGGTTTGGCAATAAATCTAGGCTCATCTCGATTATTATTGGCCGCGTACGGATATGTTCCAAAATAGTGATCGAAAGAAACATTCTCATCAAACAAAACGACAAGATGTTTGATTGGTGTCGTTGTCATTGAGTCCGAGGTTTTCACCGATTGTGTCTTTTGAGCAAAATAATCTATGGTACCCGAACAATGAAACTTAGAAATGATCATAAACGAGCCAAGAGACAGTGCAATGATTAACAAAGCAGTCACAACTAGCTTGATCTTCAAGAGCGGTTACTCCTTTTTGAAAGCACTCACGCAACAATGAAATCATTTATCTGTGTTATTCAATCATTAACCGATATGAATAACCAAGTTTTGTCTTCATGTCCTTAATAAATCCGCATTTTTCAAAAAGTTTTTGCGAAGCCGTATTGTAGCCGTAAATCTCCCGGACATATAGTTCCTTCAGTCCCTGATTGTGGGCTCTTTTAATTAGCACCTGAACAACTTGGAAACCTATTCCCTTCCCGCGACAGGCAGAGTCCCCAATGACAATTGGAAGATCACGAATCGCCAGCGTAACGTCACCTATGGGTCGAAATTCGTTATCTGTTTTGTATTCAATATAATAGAGTTCGCCCAGCTGATTCAAAACAGAATACATACGAACCAGAGTTTCTTCGCTATAGGGATCTCTGTCAGGTCCGTCAACAAGCCGTAACGTCTCTTCGTCCTGGTACCACCCCAAGGCTTGGGGTACAATGTCGCTAAACTTTTTCAGTTGCAACCGTTCGGAAATGGGAAGAAAATCCGGTTGACTTTCTTGGAATATATCCACCACATGGACCGCCTTTTTCACTGTATACTTATCTTTCATTCTAGCAGAAGTTCCGGGAAAAATTGCAAAACGGGGAATCTAAGGGGAAACAGAATTTACAGCAGATGATCTTTACTTTATTGTCTTTGTCAGTTCAGAGAATTTAGCCTCCAGTGCTTCTTTAAATCCTTCGAAGACCTCTGGCTCGATACCTATCAGAAGTGCTCTCCCCAGTACTTGAAGGGCCTTCTCGGGTTCTCCTGAATCTGCCAGTATCAGGCTGTAAAAACACTGAGCAGCAATATGATCCGGATATTCTGTTAATACCTGAACAATGGTCTCATTCGCCCGGTTGATCTCACCGACATTGCGATAGGATGATGCCAGACAAATGAGCGCTGTACGTTCCGCATTGCGGTTCAGGCCTATTTTAAGAGCTTTTTTGTAAGCAGGAATGGCCTCTTCTTCCTTTGAAAAATGATCCAATGCAAGCGCATACCTAAACCAAACATCACTGTTACCCGGAACCATGCATGATACATCATGAAGCATGGATAAACACGCCTGTTCGTTGCCGTTTTTCATTAATCTATCCGCCTCTTGAATCATCGATTGGATCGACTTTTCCATATGAGTCACCCCACATTGTTTTTCAGCCAATACACCATCTCATGAAACATGGGTTCAGTGAACTGATGATCGATTCCTGGAAATGTTTTGAATGTCAGGCAGGCATTGTCCGCTTTCTCACGAGTGATTTTCACGTAATCTTCCTCACCTTTAATTGATACGATTGAATCGCTGTCTCCATGCATCAGAAGTTGGGGCGCATCATTAAGAATGGGGCTCTCCACGGGATTATAACGGGAAAACTCGACCCTCTCGCCCTCTGTTAATTCATTTCTACCGTCCTTTTCTCTGAAAATGGACTCGGATAAAGAGAAGGAACCCGAACCGTTAACAACGATCAGTCCCGCCAGCCCTTTCATGGAAGAGAAAATACCGGACGCAATAAACCCGCCCATTGAACTGCCCATCAAGACCACCCGATTAGGAGGACACTTGAGCAGTCTGAGCAGGTCGGGTGCTTCATCAATGCTTCTGAATATCGTTTTCCAGAAATAACGTTGAGCCGACTGAGGATTAAAATGGTCACCAATATTGGCTCTCCTGTCATGGTAAATCAATTCCGGTAGAATAACCTGGTATCCCAGAGAGGACAAGATTCCGGCCTTCTCTTCAAAGACATCTGCACTAGAACCCCACCCATGGTACATGACAATCGTTAAATCTCCAGAAGACTTCTCTGCTCGATATCGAGTAAAAGGTAATTTCTTATTAAAACTTTCTTCGGATCCCATGATCCGGGTTTCCGATAAGATAGGTGGCAGCAGCCGGTCATAGGATTCTGCTAAATGATCCAGTGTCCGGTGTACACAACCGTTCTCAAAATTTCCTAAGGGTTCCGGCAATTCCTCTTTATCAAGCATAAACGAGCAGCCGTCCGGTCTGACGAGGAGATCTACAATCAGGTCTTCAAAAGAGACAACCTGATCCGTGATTCGCGTATTTTTGACGATATTGAAATACGCTCCCAAAAATTCTCCGCTTCTGGCTCTCCAGATGTAAATATTGTAGGGGCGATCTGTCCAATAGTAGGCATACGTACGGCTGCCAGCCGGAATTTTCATATCGGCTTCCGTGGTGCCGACCATTACTGTTTCAGCCATTTCATAGGTCAAAACAGCGTACTTCTTCGTAAGTTTTACTACCTCGCAGGTGTATTCTGCCAGAGTAGAGTCATACCGAATTTTCCGCTCAATGATACGTCGCATATCCAGCCCTGATTTCGTTTGAATGATTGGGTGGTCAAAAGCTCTGTCAAACCGCTTTTTGATGCAGCTGCCGCCTGGACTGCATCAGACGAAAACCGGTAATCAGTGCACAGACCATACAAATTCCAGCGGATGCGAGAAAAACAATGTGCATGCCATACAGGAAGATATCCGGATGTCCCGGGATCAGTCCGGTCACACGATAACCAGCAGCTGCGGACATACTGGCGAAGAGAAGTGTTGTCGCAAAGGTAATGCCGCTGATCATTCCAAGATTGCGGATCAAAGCATTGACACTTCCGGCGCTTCCGAGCTGGGATCTTGGCACCGTTGACATGACAAGCGAATTGTTCGGTGACATGAACATCCCGCTCCCCGTTCCAAGCATTGCGATCAGTAAGCCAACATAGGCCAGCGGACTCGTTTCATTAAGAAATCCAAGACCAATTTGCGCCGCTGCCAGAACCAGAAGTCCGAAAAAAGTAAGAAGCTCAGAACCGATTTTGTCAGATAAAGCGCCACTGAATGGAGCAACAATAGCCATCATTACTGGAAAGAGCATCATGAGTAGTCCGGAATCCCTCGCAGTCATATTTAAAAGATCCTGCGTATAAAAAGGTGCAATAATCGTGAAGCAGAAATTTGATACAAAAACCAGATAGCCGCATAAGATACCAACGGAAAACAGCGGATTTTTAAAAAGCTTCAGCTGAAGCATCGGCTGCTCTTTATGCCATTCCGTACGGGTAAAGAGAGCGAGAAAAACAGCGGAAAGGATCAAAAGGCCTGTGATCTTCCAGTTTTCATAGCCAAAATGCTGCCCCAGAAGTAAGCCCGCAAACAGGAAGGTAATAAACAAGCCAAAAATCAAAGTGCCTGTTGTATCAAGATGCCCTTTCGATTGAAACAAATCTTTCGGAAGTACGAGCTTTCCGAGAATAATCACGATGATACCAATCGGCACATTGATCCAGAAAATATAATTCCAGCTGAGTGCCGAGACCACGATTCCTCCGATTCCTGGCCCTGCAATACCCCCGATCGAAACAAAAGTGCCAATCAATCCCAGTGCCCTGCCGCGTTCCGACCGAGGGAAAATATCCGTTGCAATCCCAAAATTATTCGCCATCGTCATTGAAGCGCCAATCGCCTGAATAACCCGTCCGGTCAGGAGCAGTTCAAAATTCAACCCGAATCCGCAGATCAAGGACCCTAAAATAAACAGCATGGTGCCCAAACGAAATATAAATATTTTTCCAAACATATCACCCAAACGACCAAACATCAGAATCAGTATGCAGATTACCATCAGATAAATGGTGATGATCCACTGGCTGCTTGCAATCGGCAGCCGCAGATCCTGGGAAATCTGCGGCAGAGCGACATTAACAATACTTGCGTCCAGTGTCGACATAAAAGTAAAAAGATTGACGACAATCAGGATCAGCCAACGTTTTCTTTGAACATCCTTGTCATCTTGATAAGTTAATGGTAGTGATTCAGTCATTTCCTGCACCCTCCTGTTATTAAACTGTAAGCCGTTTCCCATTACCCGGCAGAACAGGTGCGGGAATTCAGAATAAACTTACATTAGAAAAACTTGGCAAAGCCAAGTGCCTTGGACAGGCTGAGCCTTAGTTTTTCTTATACTTAATTCCTCTGAAATCTTGTCGAGTAGGACAGCGATTCACATCTTCTGTCCCCTCACGGAACCGTGCGTGCGCTATTTACGCACACGGCTCTTCTTGTTCATGTTTCACAGAATGTAGCTCAGCTCCGACCGAAGTTGATAAAT